>NZ_JBFTSH010000006.1:0-294320 GCF_056399925.1 Cupriavidus sp. 01L43 | reverse complement strand
ATTCGGCTCTCCAAGCCGCTCGCCATAATTGCGCGCTCTGTTACGCTGCCAGCCCCATCGTCTGATATCGCCGTTTGAGCGATTATGGACGTCTACAAGGGCGCGCTATGCAGTTCCAGCGGAGTTTCCACACGGCCTCGACCCTTAGCGGACTGTGGAGTCTCGGCGATCGCCTCAAGCACTCGCGCTGCTGCCGGGGCCATAGAGATCGAGAGAAAGTTGGATACCGCGAGCACCTAATGCGAAGAGTGAGCTTGCTGAGACCGACAAGCCTTCGTTGCTACCGTCCATGAAGAGACCACAAAACAGGTCAACTGAGTAGCGATCAGATATCGCCTTCCAAACGTCGAGGTCGTCAGATAGTTGCCCAAGAATTTCGGCGATCTGACCGTTGAGGTCTTCTGGCTCGCGCGGCTGTGCTCGCAGCCGCCACATTCCACACTTGGCGACACGCGTTTGTCCTGATCTCTCTCCGACAATTGCTTCGCCCTTAAGCTGGGCAAACGTCGGAAGGCAGCCGAGCTGTCGGCTGATTTCATCGGGAGCAAGATCGTCTCCTATAATCCGGAGCCCCACAGCAGATTCGTGCAATTGAGCCATTTCCGTAATACATGAAGTTCGGTGCGCCAGGGATTATTGCTCACGTGAGGCATCAGTTCAATGACCGATTCTGGGTTGCGGATTCAATCGGTCGATGCCGCTGCTGAGCGAGTGTGCACGGAAGCGGCTGCCGATCCCTATGCGTCCTTCGGCCGTTCGAAGGCAGAAGCGCCAACATTATGCAAAAGCCGTCGTTTGCACTCTGTTGGAACGAAGTAGCCGGCCTATCGCGTCGCGGCGTTCCCAACCTTGCTGGAAACCAGTTGCACCAGTCCGCGAATGGGAAGAATCTCGATGGCGTCTTTTCGGAGGCGCTGTATTCAGATAGACGAATGTGCTATCGAGCAAGGAAGGAGGTCGAAGCATCGCCGCGGATACCCCATGAAAACCACGTCCCGTCTGCGGATTGCTCAACAAGGACAAAGTCACCGGCATCCTCGTCGAACAAGAGTCGATAACAATCGTCTTCGGCAACAGCATAGGCTCTCCGCTTGCCTTGCGGAAGACGGAGGTCAACAGGTATGAGAGCATCATCGCAGTCGTATTCGGTCTCATACGGCTCGACCAGCAAATTACGCATCGTGTCGAGCTCTCGTGCGACTCTCTCTAAATCCCATAGAGCACCGATTGTGTTTGCCTTGCGCGGCGCACTATACACTGCCAGGAATTGCGCCATATCCTCAAGGACCTTCTTCTTAAGTAGTTGGAGCTCTGCTTCTGTGGCCATTTATTTCGGCGGTCGTGGGGTACTGCAACGGGATGCTTCAAATAATACGGCAGGCTTTCTCCATTGAAGCGAGCCTAGCAGAAGCCGTTCAGCGACGATGTTCTGTGAAGTGCGGGGTTGGGCGTTGGACACGATAGCAGCGTCTGGCGCAGGTGGCGGCTGGAGTGACACAAGAAGCACTTACAGCGAACAGCTCCCAATGGCCGTTATTGGCCGGACTCGGAAGTCCGGCGGACACCAGGACCGGGTGCAGCGGGAGACTTGCGTATCCACCGAAGCCGCGAGCGGCTGCAATGCCAACGTACGGGAGCTTCGGCCCAACAAATAGCAGGGAGCAATCGGCCGGGATTCGATTTTCTTCCTCTTTGATGAGAAGGAATAGAGCCCCTCACCCGGATCATAAGTGATATTTAATCCACATAGTTGACTGGTCACCCCCCAGTGGGGGGAAGTGGTGAATGTCCTGTGCTGCTAAAGTCGCGCGCAGTGCACGCCATTAGAGCGTGCCAATGGCCGTCGGTCCGGAAGGGCGCGGCCCTCCTTCATATCAATTCGGGTTGGGTCCATGTTTCCACACGCTCTGGCCGGCGCGCGCGCTGCCGGCCTCGCCTTGCTTACCGCGGCGCTGCTCGCTGCCTGCGGTTCCGACGATAGTGCATCGACCCCGGCCGCGACGCCGGCGGCATCGCGCCTGGTGGTCGACACCGGCAGTGCCGCTCCAGTGGCTGGCGGCACGCTGACGCTCAAGGCGACGCTGCTCGCGGCCGACGGCACCGAGGTGAAGGGCGCGAGCTTTGCCTGGACCTCGTCCGAACCGAGCGTGGCTACCGTGGTGTCCGCTTCGGACAAGGCGCCAGCGGGCGAAGTGATCGACCCTGTTGGCACCTACGCCACGGTGCGGACGATCGCTGCAGGCATCGCTGACATCATAGCCACGGCGACGCTGCCAGACGGCAGCCGCATCACTAGCCTCGCCCACCTGGTGGTGCAGGCCGCGCCCGCCAAGTCGTACATGCTGGCCCTGACACCGTCGACGGTGGCCGTGACGGCCGGTGGCGCCGCGCAAACCGTGTTGGTTGCGGTTCGCCGTTCGGATGGCGCGGACGGAATCGGGGATCTCACCAATTGGTCGTGGACGAGCGATGACGCGAGCTTCGTCGCAACCCCGGCCGCAGACGGCCGCAGCGCCCAGGTCGCCAGCCCCGCCTCGGCCGCTGCCGCCGGTGCGGCGACGCTGACCGCCTGTACCGATGCC
The DNA here is from genome assembly GCF_056399925.1 of Cupriavidus sp. 01L43. Taxonomy (NCBI): domain Bacteria; kingdom Pseudomonadati; phylum Pseudomonadota; class Betaproteobacteria; order Burkholderiales; family Burkholderiaceae; genus Cupriavidus; species Cupriavidus sp. 01L43. Next base: position 291,738 of record NZ_JBFTSH010000006.1, on the reverse strand, counting down.
CCGGCCGGAAGCCGCCTGTGCGCCAATGCGGCGCTCGCGCGCAACGCGTCGCTGCCACCCACCTATACMGTGGGCGGCACGGTGTTGGGCCTGGCCACCGGCGCGAGCCTGCAGTTGGCCGACACCAATGGCGACACACAGGTGGTCAGCACGAACGGCGGATTCACCATGCCGACGCCGCGACTGGGCGCGACATCCTATGCGGTGACCATGGCGGCCCAGCCTGCCGGCCAGACCTGCACCGTGGCCAATGGATCCGGCACGGTAGCCGCAAGCAATGTGACCAATATCGACGTGACGTGTTCGACGAATACGTACACTCTGAGCGGCACAGCAACCGGTCTGGCGAGCGGCCAGAGCCTGACTGTGCAGGTGAACGGCAGCACGCAGGCAACCGTGACGACGGCTGGCAGCTTCAGCCTGGGCTCGGTCACGGCAGGCAGCAGTTATGCTGTAACGCTGAAGGCCGGGTGGTATGGCAGTGATATCGCAACGGGCAGATATTGCTCGGTGCAGAGCGGGACCGGCACGGCCAGTGGGAATGTTAGCAACATTAGCATTACGTGCACGACTGCCCCGAGCCAGATCAATCTCGGGGCCGACCCGACGACCACACAGAACGGCGTGACATATGGGGGCTGGTCGTTGCAGTACCCGACGGTGGTCAACGGGCAGCTGTACTACGAAGTGAAGGCTGATCAGGGCCCGTTCAGCGGCAATTACCTGTTAGACGATATGGGCACGCTACAGACGCTATTCAACGGTAGCAGCATCCCGCCAATGGGGGTTGTGAGCGACCCCGCAACACGTCAAACGGCCACGTCGACTCCGGTATGTCCGGCTGCGACTTGCGCGATGAACGTGACGACCTTGCAGACGGTGAATGTCGGAACCGTGACGCTAGCGATTCCGACGATCACTCAACTGGGAAATATCCGCACGGCTAACAGCGGTACAGGTGGGACGCCGGCGGGCTGGACAGTCGGCGCCGCCTACTGGTCCTCGACGGCCGACGGTTCGAGCTCGCACTACTACGAGGACATGTACGCCGGTTCCGTGGTTAGCTTCGGTGACGGTCACATGATGATGGTTGCCTTCCAGGTTCAGTGACTGTTGCAGTCTGCCATGTTTTTCAACAGACAACGAGGGGCGTACCGGTTGTTCGAGCTGATCATGATGGAAGCGGCGGACTTGCCCTACGCCCATCGTCCGCCAGTAACCTTGACAGGACGCCTCTACTCGGCAATGGCAAAGCCGATCGGGCTAGGTCCCGTAGCCACAGTGCCAGTAGGCGCGAATGTGCCATCAGCGTTGATTGTGAATGTCGATACGCTGTTGCTGCTCATATTCGTGATGTAGGCGAACTTGCCGCTGGAGTCGATAACAACGGGGCCGGAGACCGAAGCTGCGGTGCCATTGGCCGTGAGTGTGCCATCGGCGTTGATGGCGTAGAGCAGGATAGTGCTCCCCGAAGGGATATAGGCGGACTTGCCATCGGGAGCAACGACTACAGCACCGGGCCAGGATAATCCGGCACTAACGGTACCGTTGGCCGCGAGTGTGCCATCGGTATTGACGGTGAACATTGACACTTGGTTGGCACCGTTCCCATTGACGACATAAACAAACTTGCCGCTGGGATCGACTGTCACGGGCTGGGGAAATGCTCCCGCAGCGATCGGACTGCCGTTGGCCGTGAGCGTGCCATCAGCGTTGATGATGTAAGCCGAAACCGTGCCGTCGCCATAGTTGGATATGTAGGCGAACTTGCTGCTTGGTGCCAACGCGATGCGGTGACTCGTTGCACTGAGAGAGAGCGTGCCATTGGCTGTCAACTGGCCGTTTGCATCGATTCTGTCCATCACCAGCGAACTACCTCCGGCCATATAGGCAAATCTTCCGCTGGAATCGATGCTTATGGAAAAACCACCAGTGACCGTGTTGGGACTCCCGTTAGCGGTGAGCGAACCATCAAGGTTGATCGTGTACATGTATGCATAACTACCATTCAACATGTAAAGAAACTTGCCGCCAGGATCCACGGCCAAGGACATGGGAAAGGTCCCGGTAACGGCCGTGTTGGCGCTGTTTGCCGTGAGCGTGCCGTCGGCCTTGATGGAGTACATCCATATCGTGCCGTCGTTGTTATTGACGACATAGGCCAACTTCTGCGTGACGCATGTCACAGCAACGTTGTCCACCGATGCCGATGCCGTACCGCTGCCATTTGTGACGGTACAAACCTGTCTTGGCCTTGTCGGTTGGCTCTTGATCGTCACGGCGTAGCTGTTTCCACGGGCAACCTGCGTGGCGAAAGTAAAGCTGCCGCTGGCCGAAACAGAAAGGTCGTCACCGGCGTTGTCTTGCAAGACAAGACCTGTACCGGAAAGGCCGCTGACGGTGCCACCGATGGAGAAGGCTGACGGTGTCACTGGTGTGGGCGCAACTATTGGCGGCGGGGCATCCATTGGTGCTGTCGCCGCATCTGGCGAATCGCCACCGCAAGCAGCAAGCATGCCACACAAGAAGACGGTGGTAGTGACTTGCCAGAGTCTGGCACGGTGCCGCAGGAAATAGGGGACGCGATTCATGGATTTTTTTTTGTTGCGCTGCTGCGCTTAAGGTGCGACCCGGCACACACGGAGTTGGCCGGGGCTCGAATGTCGCAGAGCCACACATGTCCAATGACGTGTGCATCGGGAGGAAAAGTTGTGCCGTACGTCCTCTTTGACGGCACTTGAAACGAGTGTTGTACCCTGCTTTGGTGGGGAGACGCCATGCGATGGCGTTGTCACGAGCGGGGGTCGGGCCTGAGACCAGTCTCGGCCGGGGGAACGGTGGATCAGCGAAGGACGACGCCTTCTGCCCGGGAAATGCCCGAACGCGTAGCAAGTTTTCGACTTGATCGTCGCCGGCGGCAGCCGACCCTTCTGCGACAGTCGCTCGCTACCGGCCAGTGGCCGCTTTCGCGGTCTAAACGGACTGCATCCGCCTGCGTGAAGCGCGATGTTCATGCGTACCCGGAGGCGCATGAGTTTTGAGCACCATCCCTAGCGAAGGCGATGCCCAGGTCGAGGCGCACCGCCTGATGGCCCGAAGATCGTTGAGCAACCTATGACAGGTATGGTTGACTCAGCGGAATGACGATTACGGCTGTCTATGATTCGCAAATCAGTCCACCATATTGGGACTGGGCCCGCGTTCGAGCAAAGTTGACAGGGCCAACTGCGTGCGCGTCCCTTCCACGCCCTCGACCCCGTGAATCTTCGAGAGCAGAGCCTCCAGTGCTTGCGTATCACGCGTACGCACCTTGAGCAAAATGCCACTCTCTCCAGTAACGGTATGGATTTCTTCGATGTCGTCCAGCGATGACAACGCTGCAACCTGACGGGCGCGCTTCACGGTACTGGTGATAACTTGCACGAAGCACAATAGCGGGCGCCCCAGCTTTGCGCCGTCGAGCTTCGCCACGGTCCCAAGGATGACGCGGTCCCGTTTGAGCCGCTTCACTCGCTCATGCACGGCAGGGGCTGACAGGTGCAGGGCATTTCCCAGTTCGCTGTAACTCAGAGTGCTGTCATCCGCCAGCAGCCCTAATAGTGTTCGGTCAACGGCGTCCAAGCGTATCGCTGCGATGCCTTCCCGCCGAAGCCCATTCGTATTTTTGTCCATGTTGTCCGGAGCACTGTGATGTCTGAATGACGTTCAATAAAATAGCAAATAGACCGAACATTATTCAAATGATCAACCGATTGAGCCCCCCGGACCTAACCGTCCCATTCGACGCTATCCCGACAAGTCGCCTCCTTGGTGACGTCACACCGCAGGCGTTCGCCGAGGCTGTGAGCCGTGTCGGCGATCAAAGACAGCAAGTACCCATGCAGCGGGCCGTGCAGGTCATCGACGCTGCAGGCGCGGCAGTCTTGCGCAACATGGGTATCCCATCTACGGGGCGCCCGTTGAACGATGTGGTCGCCCAACTGTTGCAAAACATCAACCCCTGGCGAGCAAAGATGGACCACCCTCGCTTCTTCGCCTTCATTCCCGGCCCCGCATCGCCGCTATCGGCGCTAGGTGATTTGGCTACTGCCATGCACAACGTTCACGCTGGTAGTTGGCTTCAAAGTTCGGGACCCAGTGCGATCGAGGCGGGACTCATCGACTGGCTTGCCTCTCGTGTGGGTATGCCGGCATCGGCAGGCGGACTATTCGTATCTGGCGGCTCGATGGCGAATCTCACAGCGCTCACTGTGGCACGTGACCAGAAACTCGCGCCGCATGAGAGACCGTCTGCCGTGGCATACGTTTCGGAGCAGACGCATTCCTCCGTCGCCAAGGGCCTGAAGATCATCGGTTTCCTGCCCGATCAGATCCGACGGGTGCCGACCGACATAGCGTTCCGTATGGACATGACCGCACTGGCTAGCGCCATCGAGCAAGATCGCGCCATCGGGCTGAAGCCTTTCGCAGTCAGTGCCAGTGCGGGCACCACCAACACTGGCAGCATTGACCCGCTCCGGCCCATTCGTGCGCTCTGCGATCTGCATGGCATGTGGATGCATGTCGATGGCGCTTACGGTGCATCGGCAGCACTGTCGCCGGCCCACCAGGGTCTTCTTGATGGGATCGGCGAGGCCGACAGCTTGAGCTGGGATGCCCACAAATGGCTGTTTCAGACGTACGGTTGCGGAATGGTGCTGATGCGCAATCGCACGCATCTCACGCAGACATTTAACACCCGACCGGAATACCTTTGGGACGCACAGGCCGACGCCGATCAGATCAACTACTGGGACTTGGGCGGAGAGCTTACAAGGCCGGCGCGTGCGATGAAGCTCTGGCTGACGCTGCAGGTGCTGGGTTCACAGGCGGTTGGTGACGCGATTGCGAGAGGTTGTCAGTTGGCGCAATGGGCCGAGGACGAACTACACGGGCGTTCCAACTGGGAAGTCGTATCGCCCGCCCAACTAGCCATTCTGACCTTCCGGATGACGTATCCAGGCATGTCGTCGGAGGCCGCCGACGCGTTGAATCGCGCAATTTCACGGCGCGCACTTGACGATGGTTTCGCCGCGGTATTGACCACCCAGTTAAGAGGCCGCACGGTCCTGCGCATCTGCTCCATTCACCCGGATGCGACTGAGACGGATATGCGAGAAACCATTCGCCGGCTAGATGCCTATGGCGCAGCCGAGGTCTCTGCGACGGCGACCACGGCACTGCCGCGGTAATCGAAAGCCATTTCTCAAAAATCTTATAAAAATGGAGTAATCAAATGCTTGATAATGACAGCCCACTTATAAATAGTAAGGTTATTTACAAAGCCCTACTGCAAGAAGCAACCTATCACGTCGCGACTACAACAGTGCTGGCTGGCGGCGTAACGCTGTGGCACCGCCATACGAGTGTGTACGACCGATTCACTGTAGTGAGCGGTGTGTTGACAGTCGAGCTCAAAGTTGACGACGTCGTAACCAAAACGGAAGTGTGCGACTATTATGTTGTCGAGCCTGGCGTGAGTCATCGCGTCACAAATGAAACCGACAATGATGTTGTGTACGTTACGGTCCAGTCAGGAGGATCGAGAGATTTTGTGTTAGACCCTCGCTAGCAAGCTGCGGAAAGTAGGTCGCAGCGCAAATTCGGACAGTCAGAGAAGTGGAATGCTCCGGGTCTGAGCCTTCGTTAGAAACCGAACGCTGGCGCAGGTGGTCGCCGCCAAACTGATGCTGCAGTGGCGACCACGCTCCGCCTGCTAGCAAACCGCTGTTGCGGAAACCGCTATTAACTTAAACCAACCAGCCTCCACGGCTCCCGGGGCGGTTCATCCTGCCGCTTCGCGGTCTTGCCTTGCATCTCCTCGCGCTATTTTGCGAGGACGATGTCGCGCTCCCCTCCAGACTGGATGTTGATGTATACCACTTCGTCAAACGTCTCATTTTTGACGTGATGGATGACACCGGGTTCGATCGTGCAATGGTCATCGACGCGCCTTTTGTCGACCAATGCTCCTACCTGCGTTTCAACAGTGAGCACGCCTAGAACGACGAGGAAGCGGTCTTTCACATTTGTATGGTGATGCCATTCGGTTTCGCCGCCGGGAAGGACCGTGGTCTGGGACACGGCGTAATCGTCTTCTACCAGCAGCGCTTTATATAGTACCTTGCTGTTCGCGAGTGGAATGTCCTTGTCGTTCATTAAAGCCTCCAGAGAAATGAGACATTACTTTGGGGATGGTGTTCAAAACGACTTCCGCAGCGCTGAGTTGACCGTGTGAGTGCGGCCAAGCGAATTCGATGAGCGATTCCGCCCGAATTCAACGGAAGATTCGGTGCAAGCAAGCGCGCTATGGCCCGCGTTTCCGGCCGTCGGCCATTTTGACGCCGGCGGCAGAGACCAGGCGCAATGCGCGGGAACTTTGCCTTGCCGGCGTTTGCCGATGCGACCTATGTGTCATCCCATTGAAGCTCGGACGGATAGCCGCGAGAACGATACCCGTCGGGCGAGCGCGGCCTGCGCCGGCGCCTACGCCGGGCGCCGCTAAAATGTCTCGGCGTCCGGATGTCCACCGGTATCCATATGACGATGTTTGCCGGCAGCGTCGGGACCGTTGTTGGGAGCTGCGGCGCACATTCCACTGCATCGCCCGCGTCGAGCGCACCATGTAGCCGCATTTTTCGGCATGCGTACAACTGTTGAAGCATTGCCTCGATGTTCGGCCCGTGCGGCAGGTCGTTGGCCTGTTCGGCTTGAGTTAGCGAGTTTGCTGGGTCACGCGATGCCAGCGATGGCTTGATCTGTGCCTTCAGGAGGGCCTGAAAATTCTGACTTGAGGTAATCCCATGCGGGTTGTGATTGCCGCGTGGGACGCTCACAGAATTCGGCAACACGTAGAGAACCGGGGGCAGGGCGCGAACGCTAGTCATAGATGCTCCCTACCTAGGCCCGGCGCGGCGAACGCAGCATCCACAACAACTGCAGCACGGCCCCCACGATAAAGATTCCTGACCACGCCGCTAGGGCACCACGCACGATGGGGGAAGTAGGGCCGGTGGCCAGTGGATGTGCGACAGGCAGGCGGGTCAACGTCTCGTTGATGCCCGGCACCAGCAAAAGGAAGAAGGTGAATGAAAAGCCGAGTTGAGCCAGGTATCTACGCGCACGGCTCAAAAAGGACAGTCGTGGAACGAGCAACGCGCCAGTCATTGTCAACAACGCAAGGATGCCCAGGGCGTGGCCGGCATTGAAGCCACCGGTGCTGGACAAGCCGAACGACGTGAGCACGGACAGTGCCAAACCGCCCAGATAAATCCGGCCCGAGCGCCGGGCTGGGTCGATGGAGCGATAGCGCACAAAACTGTACAGGCCGGCAGCAAACGGCACCAGACTGATAGCGGTATGAACAGCGCCAAGGGTGGAAAGGGGATGTGGCATGGGATCTCAGTTCAATCAACAATCAGCCAACTAGTTGGTTGGTTGTTGGGATTAAAAAAATCGCTTGGCGCTGTTGAGCAGGCCAAACGATCCGTTTCAGTTACTCAAATGGCCTATGGCTGCATGTGCGATGGTTTGAAAGGACTCGGGATCGCCGAGTGCGCGAGCCGTCAGCATCGCGCCATGTACCGTGGACATGAAAGTCTGCGCTTCAACGAGCGCGTTGTTGCCCTGCAAGCGCAACTGCCCCTTGCCTTCGCCCCGTTCCAGAACCCCTGCGATCCAGGCAGTCAGGTCCTGGAAATAGCCTTGCACCTCGAATGCAATTTCAGGCGGAATCATGGGTGATTCGGCGGCCAGCATGGCGCAGATGCACATCGTCGAGGAACCGTCGCGTATGCATCGAGCCCAGTAATCTGCGTAGGCCTTCAATTGCGCCAATGGATCATCACCGACGTGGCGCTGCAATGCAGCCAGACCTTCCACTGACTGCTGACGGTGGCGCATGACGACAGTCAGAACGAGATCGACCTTGCTCGGGAAGTGATGATGGATGCTGGCTTTGCCGATACGCACCCGCTCGGATAGGTCCGCATAGCTGAAGCCGTTATAGCCGCCTGCGGCGAGCAACTGCCGGGCATGCTCGGCGATTTCGGTGGCCCGGGGTGAGAGTTCCACAATCATGAAATAAGGGGTCTTCGTCTTCGATTCGATGAACCATCCTACTAGTTGGTTGGTAGTCGTGTCAAGTCGTCGCGGTTCGTCGGGACCATAAAGTTGTCAAACGACTCAACGCCACGCTATTCGGGCTCGATCCCGGCAGCCTTTATCACGCGTCCCCACTTGTCAGACTCAATACGCTGAAAGGCGGAGAGTTCGGCAGGCGTTGTCGTCCAGGCTTGTGTTCCGGTCAACTGAAAGAAAGCCTTCGGTTGCTTATCTGTGACAGCCTGTACGAGTATGTCCCTGAGTTTCTGGGAGATCGAGGCAGGCGTATTCGCTGGCAGATAAGCGGCAAACCAGTAACCCATCTCAAAATCCTTGATGCCAGCCTCCTGCATGGTTGGCACATTGGGCAGTTGGGGAATACGGGTGGCAGTCGTCGCGGTCAGCGGTCTCAGTTTCCCCGCTGTGATCTGCGGCAGACCAACGATCGTGTCGACAAGCATCATGTCGATGTGGCCGMCCAGCAAATCGTTCATGGCGTTGGGATTACTGTTGTAGCCAACCCACGTGAGGTCAATCCTCGCCAATTGTTTCAGCATCTCGCCTGCAACGCGGCTCGATGAGTTTCCGCTGCCAAACGTCAGCTTCCCGGGGATCGATCGCGCCTGCCGGATAAGCTCGCCAAGATCCCTGTATTTGGCGTCCGCACGCACAACGAGCACCTGTCCGCCGCGTCCGAGCGCGGTCACCGGCTGGAAGTCGGTCAAGGGGTTGTACGGAAGCTTTCTGAACAGATGAGGATTCGCTGTCTGCGTTGTGTTGGTGGTAATGAGGACGGTATATCCGTCAGGCACGGCACGCGCAACGTGCTGTGCCGCGATGATGCCCGAGGCGCCTGGCTTGTTCTCGACCACGATCGCCTGGCCGGTTTTCCCCATGATGGCGGCGCCCAAGGCACGGGCCAACTGGTCGGTGGCACTCCCCGCGCCAAACGGCACGACGAAGCTGACGGGCTTTGACGGATATTCGGCTGCGAGCGCAGCCGTGGTGCTGAGCGATACCAAAGCCATGGCGGCCGCAACCGCGTGTGTGATCCTCATGTCGTCTCCTTTCTGGCAAGGGCACGGGCTGCCTTGCCGTTTTCATGAGATCAGGATACGAACCGGACGACACGCGCACCATCGAATTTCTCGCGGCCTGCTGTTGACCTTTTGTAAAAGCGCCTCAGCTCGCGACAGTGGAAGAGAGCCACTGGCGGAAGGCCCTCAGTGCGCTGGACTCGGGCCTGTCGGTCGCCCACGCGAAGTAGTAGGTGTGCTCGCCCCGGTCGAGTGAAAAATCAACTGGCGTCACCAACGTGCCATCCGCGAGCTCTTTGGCAACCAGGTCTCGCTGGGCGATCGCGATGCCGTGTCCCTCGACCGCAGCCTGATAGGCAAGCAGCGAGGTTTCATACTTCATGCCACGGGACGGATCGAGGTTCCTCACACCTGCCGCGTCGAGCCAAAGCATCCAGTCTTCGGGGCGAGCAAGGGAATGAAGCAGGCTGTGCCTGGCCAGGTCGCGCCTGGAGCGAATCTGCAGGGAGGGCGCTGCGACGACAACGAGCACGTTCGGGATCAAGCGAAGCGCGCTGAGTCCTCCCCAATGGCCATTTCCGAGCTGGACACCGGCATCGATGTCCTCGCGCTGGAAATCCAATGGCTGGAAGGAAGTCGTTAATTGAACGTCGATATCCTTGTGCTGCTGATGAAAGCTCGCCAGGCGAGGTATCAACCAGCGCACCGCGAATGTCGCGGGTGAGCGGATGCGGAGCGTGTTGCCGCCGTATCGGCTGCCGGTGACGGCCAGCGTTGCCTCTCGCAAGCCAGCAAAGAGAGGCATGAGCTCGGAAAGATAGCGGGCGCCGGCGGGGGTCAACTGCATGCGACCGCCCGGCGCCCGATCGAGCAGTGCGGTGCCGAGATAGCTTTCCAGCGTCCTGACCTGGCGGCTGACGGCCGCAGGCGTCACGCTGAGTTCTTCCGCGGCCTTCGTCACACTCAGTAGTCGACCCGTCGCTTCGAATGCTCGCGCGGGATTCAGCGGGGGAAGTAGATTACGGCGCGCCATAGCTGGAAAACGATCCGAGAATCTCGAATGCTCCAAGTCTATCCCACAAGTCAGCCCTCGACCCTACCGCGCTCCCTCGGCCTTCGCTTCGGCTTGCCGCTCCAGAAGCCGATGCACCGCCCGCTTGTGCTCGTCGCCACAAAGCAGGATGGCCTGCATCGAGGCGGCCATCTCCAGCGCCGCCGGTAGCGACATGCCGGCAGACTCTCTAACCAGGCTCTTTGCCATTCTCAGCGAAATAGGGGGCTTGCGCGCGATTTCCGCAGCCAAGGCAAACGCGCTCGCATCCAGATCGGCATCGGCCACCACTCGCGACACGATCCCGAGCCGGTGGGCTTCTCCCGCATCGATGAATTCACTGGTCAGCGTCAGTTCCAACGCCTTGGCGGGACCGACGATCCGCGTGAGGAACCATGCGCCACCGATGCCCGACACCAGGCCGAGGCGCAGGAAGCTTTCGGCAAAACTCGCGCTTATCCCGGCAATGCGGATGTCGCACATCAACGCCAGATCGCATCCGGCGCCGACGGCCGCACCATTGACCGCGCAGATGGACGGGACTTCGAGGCCAACCAGCGCACGCGTGATGCGATGTAACTCGCGACGAAGCCGGTCTTTCACCTCGCTCACGCTTCCTGCCATCAGATCACTGCCCTGCTTCATGTCCTTGACGTTGCCACCCGTACAGAAGTGGCGGCCGGACGAGCGGATCAGGACGCAATGGACATCCGCCATCCCATTGATGCTTTCCAGTGCCTCGGATAGACTTGCCGTCATCGCAAGGTCAAGGGCATTGCCATCCAAAGGGCTATTCAGCGTCAACGTCAGGACGCCGGACTCCAGCGTGCTGAGGACCCGCCCATTCTCCGGCGCATTGCTAGCGATCATGTTTTCTCCTGGTGCATGGGATTGGGTTAACGTCCGACGAAATTGGCCGGCCGCCGTTCGAGGAAGGCTGACATCCCTTCCTTCTGGTCACTGAGGGAAAAGCCCGCCTGAAAGGTTCTTCGCTCGAACAGGAGGCCCTCTGACAGCGAGTTTTCGAACGATCTGTTCACGGCTTCCTTGATAGCCATCACGACAGGCAACGAGTGTCTCGCAATGGATTTCGCGACTTCGATGGCCACCGGCACTAATTCCTCTCGTGATGTGAGCTTGGAAACAAGCCCCATGCTCAGCGCTTCATGCGCAGATATCGGTTCGCCAGAGAGACACATGAGCATCGCCGAGGACTTTCCAATGGCACGCGGAAGTCGTTGAGTGCCGCCAGCGCCGGGCACGATGCCAAGCTTGATCTCAGGTTGGCCGAATTTCGCATCCTCCGCGGCGATGACGATGTCGCATATCATCGCAAGCTCGCATCCGCCGCCGAATGCATAGCCGTTGACCGCGGCAATCACAGGCTTTCTCAGTGTGCGGAGAGTGTCCCAGTTGCGGCCGATGTAGTCCCGCTGGAATGCTGTCGGATAGTCCAGTTGCCGCATCGCTGCGATGTCCGCGCCGGCAGCGAAGGCGCGCTCGCTTCCCGTGATGACGGTGACCGCCACGTCCGGATCGGCCTCGTTTGCGAGCAGCGCTTCGACCAATGCATCGATCAGTCCATCGGTAAGCGGGTTAAGCGTATTGCTGGAAGCAAGGCGAAGCAGCACGACGCGATCATGCGCAAGTTGCCTGAAAATAGGCGCACTCATAGGGAATCCATTTCCATCTGGTAGGGCGGGGCGACCCGTGTGGATGTGTCAAGGACGGCTCCGCATCGGATGAGCTCTTCGATCTCATCGTCCCTCATGCCGTAGAGGCTCAGCACCTCGGCTGTGTGCTGCCCTGTCACAGGAGCAGGCGTAGGCCATTCATCCACTTCGTTCGATTCATGCTGCGGGCCCAGTGCGAACCGATGCGTGCGGAGGCGTCCTGCGACCGGATGCTCGACCTCGCACGACAGGTGGCTGGAGGCGTACTCAGGTGAGGCCATGACCTGGTCGTAGCTCAGCACCGGAGCGCAGATGATGTCCCTCGCGGTGAGGCTATCGACCCACTCCGCGGTAGTGCGGGCACGGAATCTCTCCGAAAGAATCTCCCGCAGCGCGTCGCGATTGGCTACCCGTCCATCGTTGGTCGAGAATCGGTCATCCGACACATCATCGGCAAGCGCCAAGAGTTCGCAGAGCGCGCGCCATCGTGCCGGATGATAGGCGACGACCATGATCCACCCGTCGGCGGTGGGATACGCTTCGTTGGGGCACGCGTAAGGGGCGGCACTGCCGGATCTCTCGGGCTCCTTGCCTGAAGCGAAGTAGGCGGCAAAGCTGGCCTGTTGCAGCATGATGGTTGCGTTGTACAGGCTGACGTCCAGATGTTGCCCGCCGCGCTCGGTCCGGGCACGCCGCAGGGCAGCGAGAACGGCGATCGTTGCAAGGTATCCCGTCACCATGTCGGCGATGGGGGTCGGGACTTTGGCGGGAGGGGAGCCCTGCTCGCCAAGCGTACTCATGAGCCCGCTCACCGCCTGGATAATGCCGTCAACACCGGGCCGCGAGCTTAGCGGTCCTTCCTGCCCGAATGCCGAGATCGAACAGTAGACGAGCCGCGGATTCTGCTCCGACAGCGATGCGAATCCCAGTCCCAGTTTATCCATGACGCCGGGTCGGAAGTTCTCGATAATGACGTCAGCGCTGCGGGCCATTTTMTGAATCGCCGCGCGTCCCTCGGGTGACTTGAGATCGACCGCGAGACTACGCTTGTTGCGATTGACGCTCATGAAGGTCGGGCTCTCGCCGTTCAGCCATGGCGGTCCGATGCAACGCCCAATTTCGCCATCGAGCGGTTCGATCTTGACGACGTGCGCGCCGAGGTCGGCGAGCGTCATCGACGCGACAGGTCCTGCAAGCACGTGGGAAAAATCAAGGACCTTCAGTCCCGTCAAGCTGTCTCCGAGCATGCTCGTCTCCATGAATAGGTCTTCTATTGCTGGAGCTTAGAGCCATGCCACCATGCCTCCAATCGACTTTATGGAACGCTGCGTTGACTTTTTGTTTCGGGGGAATGGGTCGCACTTCAAGACGTTGCTGCCGGATCGAATCTGCGTTGCGTGCGGTAGCGCGCTGCCCGGACGCGACAGCCTTACTTATCAAGCCCGCTCATTAGCACGTACTTGACGATTTCAGTGTTGGCCACTGTGATCTGATCGTTGAGATCTGAGAGACTGGTCGGCTCATAGAACAGACTGCCCTTCGCATGGGGCTTTCCACCCAAGACAACCCTGGCCCCGGCTTGCTTCGCATCCTCGACCAAGGCGGCGAGCTTATCCAGCGCAGCTTGGTTGATCAACGGCCCGACGACGGACTCCTCTTGAAGACCCTGATCCACGCGAATTCGGGCGACCCGTTCGGCGACCGCTTCGACGAATCGGTCATGGACGCCGTCCTGAGCAGGCGGTCGCCAAGTTTCCACGCGGGCAACAGGGTACGATTACGCAGCACCGTTGATGGGCCATTTGTCCCAAGACCGCTGCTTGCTGCTATCCGGCCATGGCCACGGAGCAAGTCACCGACCGCTCCTGGCCGCTCGCTGCCATAGACGCCCCTTAGCAAGGGCTTGGCAGGCGCCAAGCAAGTACCGCCCATCAGCGTCGTTCGACGCATCCGCGAAGTCGAGGCGGCGCAAGGATATCGTCCCGACTTATAGCGTGCCTGCCCTCCGGTTCGGTCAACGCACTTCCGTGCATCCCATTCTTGGTACACACGAAAGCGAAGATCTTGGTTCTTCAATTCGCGCGGTCGAGCGTACAGAATGCGGACATCAAGACGGTCTCCCAGTCACTCAGCCAGCGCCAAGTGAGACGGTCTCTAAGCCCTACGCCTTTGGAGAGCTGTCGTCATGGATCGTCTCGTCTCGATGCAGGCTTTCACGCGAGTGGTGGATGTCGGCAGCTTTGCAGGCGCCGCGGAATCTCTGAATCTTCCCAAGGCCACGCTTACCCGACTGATCCAAAAGCTGGAGACGCATCTTGCGGTCAAGCTGCTGCACCGGACCACGCGCCGCATCAGCGTGACCACCGAGGGCGCCGCCTACTACGAACGCTGCGTACGCATCCTGGCCGACATCGACGAAGCGGAGTACCTGCTGACAAGCCATAACAACTCGCCGCGCGGCACGCTGAACGTGGACACCACGAGCGGGATCGCGAAAATGGTCCTTATGCCGCAACTGCATGACTTCTGCAATGCGTATCCGGAGATCAGGCTCGAACTGACCAGCAACGGCAAGCCGATTGACCTGCTAAAAGAAGGCGTGGACGTGGTGCTGCGCGTGGGCGCGCTGGAAGAAGCCATGGTGGCGCGCAGCATCGGCTGGCTACGGCTGGCGCTCTACGCGTCGCCGATCTATTTGCGCCGCTTCGGCACGCCCCAGGATCTTACGGAGCTGGCGCAGCACAAGGCGGTGAGTCTTCTGTCTAACCGCACCGGACGCGCGACGCCGTGGTCGCTCGCTCGCGGCGGCGAACGCGGCGAAGTGCTGCTGCCCTCCGTAATTGCCACGAACGATACCGATGTCCATCTGGGCTGCGCGTTGGACGGCCACGGCATTGCATGCATGTCACGGGCGACAGCCGCGCCCTATGTCGACAGTGGCCGGCTGGTGGAAATCATGTCCGGCTGGCAGAGCGACCCAATACCGATCTCCGCGATGTATCCGCAGAACCGGCACCTGTCGGCAAAGGTGCGGGTGTTCGTGAACTGGGCTGCCGACATTTTTTCCCGGCATCCGCATTTCGGTGCCGAGGCGCCGAAGCTCGCGGCCTGATCCGGGCACATACCAACGCGTTACCCAACCTCGCATGTCACGCGCGGCGCACACCCGAGGCGCCGTGGCCTTCTGTGGCAAGTGCAGCATTCAACCTACTTCAAACTGATCCTTTCGGGCACTGATTTGAGCAAAAACAGCCTCGAAATCGCTATCTGACACCGCTAAAGTGGAGGCTCACAACCAACCAATGAAACGTCCGCGCCAGAAGTGCGCGCCGCCTTGCCGAGTGCCCTTCGGCGTATGGCTTCAACCTCGAAGATCAACATGACTACCGCAATCAACATGACCAACGCCGTTATCGAATGCATCCTGAATCGCAGCGCGGCCAAGTACTACGATCCGGCCGCCACCTTGAGCGACGACCAGATCCGCGAGCTGGTCCGCATCGGCACATCCGCGCCGACGTCGTTCCACATGCAGAACTGGCGATTTATCGCCGTGCGCACGGCGGCCGCCAAGGCCAAGCTTAGCCCGATTGCCTGGAGCCAGCCGGCAATCACCGATGCCGCCGTGACCTTCATCATCATCGGCCAACTGGCCGACGCCAGCGTGATTCCGGAACGCCTGGCGCCGCTGGTGGCGGCTGGCGTCATGCCGGCGGCGATGGTGCCCGAGTGGGAAAACCCCGCACGCAATCTGTACCAGGACTATCCGCAACGCCAGCGGGATGAAGCCGTGCGCACCGGCACGTTTGGCGCGGCGGCAATGATTTACGCGGCCCGTTCGCTGGGCATGGGGTCGACCCCGATGATCGGCTTCGATGCCGAGGCGGTGCACGGTGAATTTGGACTGGCGGCCAACGAGGTGCCGGTCATGCTGCTTTCCGTGGGCCCCGAGCGTCCGGGAAACTGGGCGCAGAAGCCACGCGTGCCCGTGGCCGATGTGCTGGATCTCGTTTAACCGTCAATCCCAGTCAATTTATCCAAGGAGTCCACAATGGCAAGAACCGCAGTGCTGAACCAGGAACAGGTACCCGCCGAATCGAAGGCGACGCTCGATGCATTCACGAAGAACATCGGCTTCACGCCGAACATGATGGCAAGCTTCGCGCAGAGCCCGATTGCGTTCAACGCATGGGCCACGCTGCTGGGCGGCCTGAGCAAGGCGCTCGATGTGAAGACGCGCGACGGGATCGGCCTGGCTGTGTCCGAAGTGAATGGCTGCAACTACTGCCTGACCGTTCACAGCTTTACGGCCGAGCATCTGGCCAAACTGCCGGCCGATGAGATTATCCTTGCCCGAAAGGGCCACGCCAGTGATCCGAAGCGCGACGCGGCGCTGCAGTTTGCGCGCAAGGTAATCGAGACGCGCGGCCAGGTGAGCGACGCAGACCTGAAAGCAGTGCGCGATGCGGGCTACACCGAACCAAACGTCATCGAGATTGTTGCGCTCGTGGCCATGTACTCGCTGACCAACTTCTTCAACAACGTGTTCGATCCGGACAAGGACTTCCCGGCGGTGGCGCCGGCCGGCTCGATCTGAAGCCAGCAGGGACGTAGCCTGTGCTGTGTAGCGGCTACGTCCCGTGTGCGATAGCGATGAGGCGTTCAAGTGGATCAATATTCCGACGGTAAAGTGTCCCGGATTGACTGGCTGAGCCAGCTCCTGCAGATGATCGACATCACCGGGCAACTGCAGGTGCGCTGCGTGTACGGCGCGCCATGGCGCGTGGCCTGGGACGAGTCCGCCGCGCACGAGATTCCCTATCACATGGTGCTGAAGGGACGGGCCGTACTTGAAGATCCGCAGACGCGCACGGTCACGGAGCTGTTGGCTGGCGATATCCTGTTGCTGCCTCACGGCGCGGCGCATGTGCTCCACGATGGTAGCGGGCATGTACCCGGGGCCACTTCCAATCGCCAGGGCTCCGCAGGCTGGACGCTTAGCGAGAATGACGGCAATGGCGAGCCCCTGGACATGCTCTGCGGACGGTTTTTCATCGGTCCCCCGCACGACCGGATGATTCGTGATTACCTGCCCGCAACGTTCGTGGTGCGGGCAACCGACGGCGGGGGTGCAGACAATGTCTTGTCCGCCACCAAGGATCTGGCAAGGCTGATGGGGCTCATGCGCATGGAATGCGCCACCGACAAGCCGGGCGGATACGCCATGCTCAACGCGTTGAGTTTTGCACTGTTCACACTGGTGCTGCGCGCGGCGAGTGAATCGCAACAGTCCCCGGCAGGCTTGCTGGCGCTTGCCGGCCATCCACGACTGGCCCCGGCGATTTCGGCCATGTTCGCGGATCCGGCCCGACCCTGGAACCTGGCGGAGCTCGCCGAGCTGTGCAGCATGTCTCGCGCTACATTCATGCGGCATTTCCAGTCAAGTCTTGGGCGGTCGGCCAATGACCTGCTGACCGATATCCGGATGAGCCTGGCGGCCAACGCGCTGAGAAAGCCCGGAGCGACCACCGAAGCAGTGGCTGACTCGGTCGGCTACCGGTCCGTGGCGGCATTCCGGCGCGTGTTCACCGAGAAAATGAGCATGACCCCAGGGCAATGGCGCCGCCTGGCACGCCAGGGAACGTGATGCGCGCCGTGTTGATCCTTTTGCGCAGCTTATTGCGCCGATGCAGTCTCGAAATCGGTATTGCGTAGAGCTAGATTGAAAGCTCAAGCATCCGAGCAATCTGAATGGAAAATCAAATGAGAACTCTTGCACACCAGCTTCGGCTGCAGATCGCCGAAAAGGGCGTTGAATCGCTGTCTCTTCTGGCTCCCCTTAGATGGACGCTCGTCATCGTGTTCCTCTGGTTCGGCGGCATGAAGTTCACTGCCTACGAGGCCAGTGGCATCGCGCCTTTTATCGCCAACAGCCCGATCATGAGCTGGATGCACATGCTGCTTGGCGTGCAAGGGGCGAGTTACGCAATTGGGATACTCGAACTGTCGACCTCGGTGGCGCTGATTCTTGGCGCGTTCCGGCCCATATTCTCGGCATTGGGCGCTGCCATGTCGGCGGCAACCTACCTGATCACGCTCACGTTCTTCTTGAGCACTCCGGGCGTGGCGGAAGGGACGGCAGGGGGATTTCCAGCCATCTCAGCGATGCCGGGTCAGTTCCTGCTCAAGGATCTTGTCTTGCTCGGTGCCTCGGTTTCCCTGCTTCTGGCGTCGGTCGCGGGCCATGGGAGAGTGGCAAGACCGGTCGATGATCTCGAACAGACGACGGCATGATGCACTGACCTCGGCTTCCGGCGCGGTTGCAACCCCCAGCAGGAGGCCCGACGCTGCGGGGGATGGCGTGGCGAACCACTTCGATAGCGGCGACGGCGCCATGCCGAAATCCATCGCCTCCCGGACGATCCGGGTATCGGGCGCGCCGTCCGGGAGCCTGAGCAGTATCGCCAGGCCCGCGGCTGTCCACGCGGCATCGCGGAGACGCAACTGCTCGCACAGCGCTTCACGTTGCGTGGAGTAAAGCCGCTTGAGACGGCGGATGCGACGGATGTAGTGGCCATCGCGCATGAACTGAGCCGTGGCGAGTTGGATGATCGGTGTGGGCGCAGGCGCAAGCGTTGCGGCGACTTCTGAGAGCGGGGTGATCAGTTCGGGCGGCGCCACGACAAATCCGAGCCGCAGAGCCGGGCTGATGGTCTTGCTAAATGTGCCGATATGAATGACCCGGCCGGCTCCGCTCAGCGATGCCAAGGCGGGAGCCGCCCGGCCATCGAGCTGCAGTTCGCTGAGGTAGTCGTCTTCGATAATCCAGGCGTCGCTGGCAGCCGCCCATTCAAGTAGGTGCCGCCGTCGCGTCAACGACAGCGTCGAGCCCAACGGCGCTTGCTGCCCGGGCGTCACGACGGCCAACGCGGCATGCGGCGCACGCTCGATGCCATATTCGACGTTGATGCCCTCGGCGTCCACGGGTACCGGAACGGTGGTCAGGCGTGCAAGCTCGAGGGCCTTGCGGGTGACCATGAAGCCGGGTTCTTCCATCCAGGCCTTTTTGCCGTCCAGCCCCAGCACCCGCAGTGCGAGACCCAGGCCAGAGATGTAGCCAGAAGTGATGAAGACCTGATCAGGCAGGCAGTGCAGGTTTCTGGAAATGGCGAGATAGCCTGCAATCTCCCGACGCAGTGCGAGCTCGCCACGGGGATCGGGATATATCAATGACGAGAACGTGCCCGTTTTCAGTAGATTCGAAGAACGCGCGCGTGCAAAGAGCCGGTCAGGTAGCCCTTCCAGCGCCGGTATGCCGATCTGGAAGATAGCCGGTCCCGTGTTCATCTGGAGATAGGTACTCATGAATGACCCGGGCCGCGGCGCTTTTGGCTGGGCCACCGGTACGCGTGGCCTAGGCGCGACGCGGGTGCCCCGTGCACCGAAGGTTTCGATGATCCGCGCGTCGGACAAACGCTCGTACGCCGCTTGTACCGTGCCGCGCGCTACACCGAGACGCGCGGCCAGGTCTTGCCATGAGGGCAGCCGGGTGCCAGGGGTGAGCACGCCCGAGTCTATCGCCCTAGCAATGCTCAGGCGAATCTGCTCCGACAGCGGAAGCTTGGCATTCCGGTCGAGACGAATTTGCAGCCTCGAATCCATATTGTCAGTACACAAGGTAGTTGAAAGTTGGCAGGAGACGGAAAGTGGTACGTATCGTCACGGACGTGCATCAGAGCCGAATCACCAGTACTTGGGCGAACACCGAGGTGGAAGTCTTCGAATACGGCGAGCTGCAGGACGTTGCCCGCCCGATCGGATCGCGGCGCGTGAGCCTGCGCGCAGCCTTGCGTGAGACCGGCGGTCGTATCGAGGCGCGCTACAAGCCATCGCAGTCGCTTGCCGACTACTATCGCGGCAGCGACCACCTCAGCCTCATCGAGCAGGGCGGCGAGGCGTACGGCTATACCCGGTTCATTCGCGGCTTTCGCTGTGTGGCGATCCATTTCGACGATGCGCTGCTGGGCGAGGCTTGCGGCGTCGCCAGCGCGGCGGCCAATTTCCCGTCGCGCCTGATGTTCGAGAACAAGCCGATCTGGGCCATGGCCGACCGTCTGGCACTGGCGTGCGTCACGCCACGCAACGGGCAACAGCTCTACTGCGAAAGCCTCGTCGGCATGCTTGCCGTGGAAATTGCAGGACTGGGGACCACCGCGCCGCTGCTGAGCTGCAAGGGCGGACTCGCGCCGTTCAGGTTGCGCCGCATCCTCGACTACATCGAAGACCATCTTGGCGACAGTATCGCCATCACGGAACTGGCGGCGATGGCGGAAGTCAGCCTCCCGCATTTTATGCGGGCCTTCCGCGCCTCCACAGGCGAAGCGCCGTTGCGCTTCATCATGCGGCGACGGGTAGCCCATGCCACGCGGCTACTGTTAGAAACTAGTAGGCCGCTGGCCACTATTGCGAATGTCTGCGGCTTCGCGGACCGCTCGCACATGACTACGTGCTTCCGGCGCATCGCCGGCAATACGCCAGCGCGCATTCGTCGCGAACGCTCGTGAGTAACATGGCAAGGCCACGCGTAGGTTCGATATGGAGAAAGGGGCGGCGGCTTCATGGCAGGAAGTTGTGTTGTGCATGATGGCGTGGTAGCCGATGGTATGCGAAGACGTTGGCGGGCTGTAGGCCCCATCGTCATTTAGCAGCACACTCGTGAACAACGTGATCAAGGAAGAAAACGCCAGCCAGGCCCGCCAGTCAATCGATAGTGGCAAAGAGTGGAAAGTGTGCTGCGGTATTTGTCAGAAGTGGCGCTGTCGGGTAGCGCCCGAATGCGGCATACAGAGTGGTAGCACCAGCGTCTAACGGGCGAACGGGCGGAAGCTGAGACTGTCGCAGAACGACCCATCACGGTCGTTGAGGGAAAGCGGTTGGATGACCGAAGCCAACCCCGCTCCAGCCGTTCGCTCAGGACAGTAACGACCCCCCGTGCCGCCCGAAGAACCAGTCCCCGTCTCGTAGGGAAAACCATTATTTGACTGGGTGTCAAAAAATCCGTAACGTTAATTGTGTGTATGTCAATTACTGGCGTGGGCGCGGCCGGCAGGGCGCCAAGACCGCCAGCGCAAGACAGCACGTCGCCGGGCCGATATCCGGCCGCGACCCAAGACCAATACGGAGAGAGACATGAAACGGAGCCTGGCAATCGCCGGTGCGCTACTTGCCATCGGTGTGACAGCGCACGCCCAGAGTTCGGTGACGCTATACGGCGTGGCCGATGCAGGGATCGAGTACCTGAACCACGTGCCGAATTCGGCTGGGCGAAGCTCGAGCCTGGTACGGATGACCTCGGGGAACATCGCTGGCAGCCGCTGGGGGATGCGCGGTGTAGAAGACCTGGGTGGTGGCCTGAAGGGTGTGTTCCTTCTCGAGGGCGGCATGGTGCTCGATAGCGGCGCAGCCGCGCAGGGCGGTCGCTTGTTCGGCCGCCGCGCTTACGTGGGTCTGGACAGCCCGTATGGCCAGTTGACCATGGGCCGGCATCACAACCTGACCTTCGACCTGATCATCCCGTTCGATCCGATGTACTTCGCACCGAAATACTCGTCGTACTCGCACGATACCTGGCTGGCAGGTCGCACGGACAATGCCGTGAAGTACACAGGCAAGTTCGGGGGGCTGACTGCCGCCGCGCTGTATAGCTTTGGCGTCGACTCGACGGTACCGAATGGTTCCGAAGTACCGGGCAACAGCCGAGTCGGGCGCGAAATGAGCGCCGGCTTCTCCTACAGCATGGGCAACATTCGATTCGGTGGCGTCTACGACCAATTGAACGGCCGATCGGCTGCAACGGCTGGCAACACGGAGCGCCGCTACGTGGCTTCCATGGCAGGCGACTTCGGGCCGGTTACCGCGTACTTTGGATACCGTCGCCTGGTGAGCCAACTGCTGGCCTCGATGACCCGCACTGACCTGTTCTGGCTCGGTGCCAACTACAACTTCACGCAGGCATTTGCGCTGACCGGTGCCGCCTATAAGACCAATGACCGCACTTCGGCGAAAGACCCGTTGTCGATCGTACTGTCGGCCGACTACCGCTTCTCGAAGCGCACGGACGCCTATCTGACAGCGTCGTACACGCTCAACAAAGGCGGATCTGCCCTGAGCGCGAATGGCTACGACGGTTCCGTGATTGCGGGCGCAAACCAGTTTGGCGCCGTGATCGGCCTGCGCCACAATTTCTGATCCTTGTTGTCAACTGGCGCGCCTGCTGGGTCGCGTCTTCGCTGGCGTGCCGCGTTTGCGGCATGCCCTTTTTTCACGCAAATGCGCCACGCTGAAATTATTTGACAGTATATCAAATAGTCACTAGATTATTGAGACAGTAGCATTTATGAAGGAGACATCGTGACTGAACAAGACAAGCCGCAGGTGACGGCTGGCATGCGAGGCGCCTCTTGGGACGCTCGCCTGATGAATCGCCCGTATCAGATGGTGCCCTACGCGTTGGGCACCGCGGACGGACAGCGCACGCTCGGCTTCCTGTTCAGCATGACCGGAAAGGAGAAGACCGTCGTCTCGCTGATGCATCCTCGCGAGATGGCGATCACGCACTATCTGGTGCCGTTCGTGCTCGACGCGGGCTGCGCATGCTGGGTGCAGGGACCGCGCTCGATCGGAAACGATCTGCGTCTCGAGCATGAGATTGCGCTGTTTGACGTGGCAGCCGGCATGGCCCATCTGCGCGACCTGGGCTTTGAGAAGATTGTGATGCTCGGCAACTCGGGAGGCGCGGGGCTCTACACGTTCTACAACCAGCAGGCGCTGACGCCACGGGAGATGCGCATTGCGCGTACCCCCGGTGGCCGTCCGACGAATCTCGGCGAGCTGCACATGCCGGAGGTTGACGCTTTCATCCTGGTGTCTCCGCATCCGGGACAGGGCAAGCTGCTGATGACCGGCATCGACCCGTCCGTGATCGATGAGAACGATCCCATGCAGACCGATCCGACGCTGGACCCGTTCTCGAAAGCCAATGGATTCGATGCGGAGGCAGGCAAGGGCCACTATGGACCCGAATTCATCGAGCGCTACCGCACCGCGCAAACTGCCCGCGTGGCCCGCATCGACGATCGCGCGAAGGCGATGCTGTGGGCCAAGCACGAAGCCCGGAAGCAGGTGAAGGCAGGCAACGGTACGGACGCGGACCGCCGCGTTGCCGCGCACGCGCCGATCTTCCAAGTCTGGCGCACAGATGCCGACTTGCGGTCGTGGGATATCACCCTGGATCCTTCGGACCGAAAGACCGGATCGCTATGGGGAAAAGATCCCTTCGTCTCGAACTGGGGCAGCGTCGGATTCGGCCGCGTCGTCACGCCGGAATCGTGGCTGTCCACATGGTCGGGGATATCGTCGAATGCGGCGCTCGACAAGACCCTTAGCGCCCTGCACCAGCCCACGTTGCTGCTCGAATACACGGGCGACCAGTGCACGTTCCCGGCAGACATTCGCCAGATCTACGCCCAGATACCGGCGCAGCACAAGCGCCACATTCGAGTGCGCGGAAACCATCATGGCATGGCTCTTAGCCGCGACGAAGAGCCGGGCCAGCATGTTGCCGGCCAGCACATCGTCGAGTGGCTCCGCGAAACGATGGTGTGAGTGCGATAACAACGATAGAAACACAGGTAGACAGACATGCTCCAACCCTCCCCCGTGCGTCCGTCAGTCTTGCTTGACGGCGTACGCTATCCCGACGAAGACCGCCTGCGTCGCTACCTGACGGATGGCCACCTGACCGACGAGACCCTGGTCGGCGCGTTCCGCCAGTCGTTTCGCGACCACAAGGATCGCCTGGCGCTGGTCGGTCCCGAAGGCGAGATCACGTACCAGCAACTCGATGCGCAGACGGATCGGCTCGGCGCCGCGCTGCTGACCCTGGGACTGAAGCCCCTTGACCGAGCAGTCTTCCAGTGTGGCAACAGCAATGAACTGCTGCTGGCATTTTTCGGCTGCCTGAAGGCAGGCATCATCCCGTTGTGTTCGCTACAGGCATTCCGCAAGCTCGAGATCGGCTACCTGGGCAATCTTTGCGGAGCGCGATTGCACTTCGTGCAGGGCGACGACCCCAAGTTCGATGACGTGGCGTTTGCCGAAGAGATGCAAGCTGAGGTGCCGAGCCTCCGGTTCGTCCTGCAGGCGCGTGGTGAACGTCGAGGCCGCGCTGTGCTGCTGGCAGACCTGATTCGGGATATGCCGCTGGACAAGGCGCAGGCCTTGCTGGCCGCGGTCACGCACGAGCCGTTCCAGGCGGCAGTGTTCCAGTTGTCCGGGGGCACGACGGGCGTGCCCAAGATTATCCCGCGCTTTCAGAACGAGTACCTGTACAACATGCGCGCCGTGGCGGCCTGCAACCGCTACACCGCGGAAGACGTGTTGTTCTTCCCCACGCCGTACATGCACAACCTCAATATGGGTTGCTTCTTCGGCCCGTTCCTGTTGAGCGGCGCCAAGGTGACTGTGGCGCCCGATATCTCGGAAGGCACGCTTCAGGCGTTGGTGCGTGACTACGAGCCCACGTGGTTTGGCGTGGCCGGCCCGATCCTGAATCGCATTGCGCCTGAGTTGCTGCGCGGCACGCCTTCGGACAAGGCACGCCGCAATTTCATCGCTCCCAAGAACGCGGCGAATCTCGCGCGTATGACAGGCTCGCCAACGCAGCACATCTTCGGCATGACTGAGGGCGTGATCATGTTCACGCGGCCGGAGGATCCTGCCGAGATTCGCGATCAGTCGGTCGGCTATCCCGTTTCGCCCGCCGACGAGGTCCGCGTCGTCTTTCCCGGCACGGAGGACGACGTGCCGAACGGCGAAGTCGGCGAGGCCCTGTTTCGGGGCCCCTATACGATCCGCGGCTATTACAAGTCCGAGAAGGAGGACGTCACGCGCTTCACCGCCGACGGCTTCTACCGATCGGGCGACCTCATGTCGTGCAGCGTGGTTGAAGGAAAGCGCTACTACTTCTTCCGCGGTCGCATCAAGGATGTCGTCGATCGTGGCGGCGAGAAGATCAACGCCGAGGAACTCGAAAACGTCATCAATCAGCATCCGGCGATCCTGGCTTCGGCAGTCGTCGGCATGCCGGACAAGGTCTATGGCGAGCGCGTCTGCGCGTTCGTGCTGCTCAAGCCGGTTGCTGTTTCCGATGGGCTGACGCTGGCGGCGCTGACGCAATACCTACAGGAAGCGGGGCTGGCCAAGTTCAAGTGGCCCGAGCGCCTGGAAATCATCCCTGAGTTTCCCATCACCGCCTCCGGCAAGCTCAGCAAGGTCTTGCTGCGCGACCGCATCGTACAACTTCTCCAGGCGGAAACAGGCACCGCCACCATCCAGCAGAGCCAGTGACATTGGAAAGCGACATGAACTCTTCGACCCAAGCCAACATTCCCGCTGTTGCCCTGCACGGCGTCCATCACACGGCACGTCCTACCTGGAAGCTAGAGGAGACCGTGCATTTCTATCGCGATCTGCTGGGCCTGCGGCTCGTACATGCCATCTCCGCCAAGGGGTGGGGGCCCGACAACCACGCCGACTTCCTGCACTTCTTCTTCGATAGCGGCAACGGAAGCACCATCGCGTTCTTCTACTACATCGGTACGGAGCGCCCTGAATGGTTGACTGTCCGTGAGCACTATCAGGACCGGGCCACGCACACCGCGTGGCGTGTGCGGGATGAGGCAGAACTTCTGCAGTGGCGTCAGCGCGTGGAAGCGGTAGGCATTCCGCTGCGCTACCAGATTCGCCATGAAGTTATCGAATCGATTTACTTCAACGACCCCAACGGCTACCCGATCGAGATTACGTGGCAGATCCGCCCGTTCAGCGATGCCGACAAGCTGGACGCCGCGTTCACGATCGATTCGGCTATCGAGCTGGAGCGCGCGCGCGAAGGAGGCGCCGCATTCACCTCTATCGAACCGGTGTGGCAGCGCAAGGCGGAGCGAATCGAGCAGGCGGCGCCGGCCATGGACAAAGCCTCGGTCTATGTACTTGATGTCCCGGAGTTCGCCGCGCTGATTGATGCGGCCCGCACGACGGAGGGATACCAGGCCACTGCGCTCGGAAACGGCTATGTACGCATCGACGGAAACCCGACGCTTGAATTTCGCCGCAAGGCACTCGGCTTCAAGCCCGCGGTCTGGTACGGCGCCTTGACGGGGGGGCTCGCAGGCCAGATTCGTCAGTTCGATATGGATGCGCTGATCATTGGTCCGGGAGGCGCGCAATGAAGGTAGCCATTATTGGCGGCGGACCGTCTGGCTTGTTCCTGGCGATCTTGCTGAAGGAAAGAATGCTGGACGTGGACATCGACGTCTACGAGCAGAACCCGGAAGATGCCACGTTTGGTTTTGGCGTGGTCCTGGCCGACACCGGACTGACCAACCTGCGCTCGGCGTCCCAAGTCGTCGTGGACCGCCTCGCGAAGGTCATGCGATTCAACGACCAGCATTCGATCGTGAGCCACGAACATCCGATCATAATGAAGAAGCCCGGCGCGGGCGGGGGGGCGATACCCCGCATCAGTCTGTTGTCCGTGCTACAGGAGCGTGCGCGCGAGCTTGGCGTGAGGGTGACGTACAACACGCGCATTGCGGATTTCGACGCGATCGACGCCGACCTCGTAGTCGGGGCCGACGGCATCAACTCGCAACTGCGCGCCGCCAACGAAACCGGATTCGCAACAACGCGCCGCACGCTGACCAACCATTTTGCGTGGTTCGGCGTGGAGAAGCCATTTCCAAGCCCGGCGCTGGTATTCCGCAAGTACCAGGGCGGATACTTTGTCGCGCACTACTATCCATACTCCGACTCGATGAGCACCTTCGTGGCCGAGTGCGATCACCAGACGTGGGTCGATTTTGGCATGGAAGCGATGAGCGCTGAAGCGCGTCAGGCGCTGTTCGAGACGGTCTTCGCACCGGAACTGGCGGGATACGGGCTGGTGTCGAACAACTCGATCTGGCGGCAGTTCCCTGTCATCCTCAATGCCAACTGGCACGTTGGCAAGCAGGTTCTGATCGGCGATGCGCTGACGAGCGCGCATTTTTCGATTGGCTCCGGCACGCGTATCGCCATGGAAGACGCAATGGCGTTGGCCGATGCCATCGTCGCCCATCCCGACGACGTGGCCGCCGCGTTGCAACAGTACGAGGATGTGCGCAAACCGGAAAAGGCCAAGCTCATCAGCGCGTCGGAAGCCTCATACAACTGGTACGAGCGTATCCGGGAGTGGATGGATCTGCCGACGCCGTATGAGTTCGTGTTCCGCTTCATGACCCGAACCGGTCGCGTGGACGCGGAACGGTTGCGCGCCCAGTTCCCCGCCCTGATGGCGGAGCTTGCCGCGGGTGGTGTGACCGGTGTATCCACGGCAGGCCAACCATGATCCAGGCCACGGAGTATGTGCTGAGCGAAAGCCCGTTCGTCGTTCGGCGCGCCGTGCGCTGGGGCGATTGCGATCCGGCCGGCGTGGTCTACACGGGCCGCTTCACGGACTACCTTCTCGGCGCGGTTGGCCTCTATACCGCGCACATGGCCGGTGGAGAAGGCCGGCTCGGCGAGGCGCACGGCGTCGGCACACCGTGCAAGGCCATGCGCTTCGAATTCATCGGCACGCTCTGGCCCGATGATGTCATCGATATCACCTGCGTAGTGGAGGCTATCCGTACGCGCTCGTTCGATATTCGCTGCGTCGCGCGCCGTCCTGATGGCGCGCCGGTCTTCGATGCCATGTTCTCGCCGATCTGCGTACGGTTAGACCGGCGTGAAGGCACGCCAATTCCCGACTCGATGCGCGCCGTGTTAAGCCGTTTCTTGCCTCCCGCCCTCTGAACACTCTGGAATCACCCATCATGAAGTATCGAATCGGACAAATCGTGCCCAGCTCCAACATCACCATGGAGCGCGAGGTGCCTACCATCTTCGCCGGCCGCATGCAGGTGTTGCCGGAGCGGTTCAGCTTTCATTCGAGCCGCGTTCGCATGCACCGCGTGGTGGCGGAGGAACTTGAAAGGATGAATCGCGATATGGGCCGCTGCGCCGCGGAGCTGGCCGACGCACGCGTGGATGTGATGAGTACCGCGTGCCTGGTGGCCACGATGTGCATGGGCATGGGGTATCACAGGCAAGTCATCGACGACCTTGGCAGCGCGATTGCCGATGCACCGTATCGGCCGCAGATCATGACGTCGGCCGGCGCCCTTGTCGATGAACTGAAGGACTTCGGCGCCCGCCGTATCTCGTTGATGGCGCCATACAGCGACGCCCTGACCAAGACTGTGGTGGACTACATCGAGCACGAAGGCATCGAAGTCAAGGACGTGATCAATTTTTCGATTCTCGACAACCTGGAAGTCGGGGAACGTGATCCGCTCCAGTTGCTGGAGGACGTCAAGCGGCTTGACGTGAAGGGCGTGGACACCGTGGTGCTGTCCGCGTGCGTGCAGATGCCGTCGCTGGCTGCCATCGAGCAGGCGCAGCAAGCACTTGGCATTCCGGTGACATCCACGGCGATCTGCACGGCGCGCCAGATGCTGCGCACGCTCGGTCTCGCGCCGCAGGCTCCGGGTGCCGGGGCGTACCTTGGCAGCCAGACGGGCCTGAACTGAGCACCAGCGAACCGAGAACAGCGGCCGCCTATGGCAGGCGGGTCCGAGACAAAGAAGGAGACAGCTTCATGCAAACCGCCCCCGTCGCGCCGTCGCGCGTATCTGCCTGGATCTATGCCGGTGTGATTCTGGGCGCTGCGCTCGGCATGCTCGCCGGCTATGCGCCGTTGTTCAATGCCACGGCGGGCGTGTTTGTCCGGCCGCTCGCCAGCGAGTTTGGGTGGGGACGTTCGCAGGCTTCGCTTTCCTACGCGGCGTCGATGTTCGGGCTGGCCGTCGTCAGTCCCATCGTCGGGGCAATGATGGATCGCTTTGGCATCCGTCGCGTGATTGTATGTTCGGCCATTGTGTTCGGGTTGGCCACGGCCGCAATGTCACTCCAGAACGGTAGCCTGATTCTCTGGGTGACCTTGTCGGTGGTGGTTGGCGTATCGGGTGCGGCCACGTCGGTGCTGGGCTATCTCGCGGTCTTGCCGCAGTGGTTCGACCGGCGGCTTGGCCTGGCGTTAGGCATTGCCATGTGTGGCCTCGGCGCGGGCACGGTAGTCCTTCCCATGACGGCCCAGTATCTTGTGACAGCGTTCGGCTGGCGCATGGCGTACATTGGGTTGGGAGTCGGCTCGATTGTGCTCTCGCTGGTCGCCTGCGGCCTCCTGAGGGAGCGCATCAGCGCGGGCGCCCGCGCGTCACGTGTCTCGGCGCTGCCCCCGGGTGTAGCACTCCGTGGCGCGCTGCGCAGTTACAGGCTCTGGGCTATCTGGTTCGTATTCGTGCTCAGTTCGGCCGCGACGCTGTCCCTGGGGCCGCACCTGCCTTCGCTATTCGCGGACCGGGGCTTCGATGCCGCCATGGCGGCGCGCAGCGCCTCGATGGTCGGCATCGGCCTGCTGGTCGGGCGCCTGGCCACCGGGCTGTTGATCGACCGCATCCACGCGCCGTTCGTTGCCAGCGTGTTCTTCGTCGGCGGAGCCATCGGCGTATTCCTGCTGCGCGGCACACACGACTACGGCACGTTGCTGATTGCGACCGCGCTGATCGGCCTCACCATCGGTGCCGAAGGGGACCTCATCTCCTTCCTGGTCCGTTCGTACTTCGGCCTGACGTCGTTCGGCGCGTTGTTCGGCATGGCCTTTTCCGGGTATGCACTTGGGGCTGTGATCGGTCCGATTGGCCTGGGAGCGTGGTTCGACCGCCATGGCAGCTATGACGTGCCGCTGCTCGTGTTGCCGGCGATGCTACTGGCGGCCGCGGCATTGGTGCTGTCGTTGGGGCGCTATCGGGCCGCGGGCCACGCGGAAACAATGCCCGCCACAGCGTCGGCATGAAGCGTGGCAAGCGGGAAGATCCCGGATAGAATTGGCACACCACCAATTTCGAGCGGGCCGGCCGGGCCTGCCCGCTTGCCTCGACCATGCCTGCCCCCCGCAAAACGCCAGCCGCCAAGTCCGCCACCGAGCCACCGACCAATCCCGTGGCACGTCGCCGCGGGCGACCGCCCAAGACGGAATCGCCGATTGGCGCCGAGCCGACGCTGAGCCGTGTGACGATTCTTCAGCATGCGATCGAACTGACCAAGAAGATGCCGCTAGACCAGATATCGATGGTTCAGCTCGCCAAGGACTTCGGGGTGGCGCCAGGCCTGATTCACTACTACCTGGGCGGGCGGGACCAACTGGTCTCGGGAGTTCTGAACGACTACTACCGGCAACGTCTGCTGCGGGTTCCGGCCTTGACCGGCGACTGGCGTGGCGATGTGGAGCGAATTGCCCGGCTCAGCTTCCAGGTTGCGGTGGAGAACCCGGGCGTTAGCAACTATGTGGCTTCGCATAACCGGTATCGCCTGTTCCAGGACGTGCAACCGGGCGAGATCGACTACGGCCTCGAATTTTTCAATCGCATGACGTCCGCCATCATGCAGGGCGGCTTCAGCGCGGAACAGGTGGCGCTCGGCTATCACTTGCTGGCGCAATATCTCGTCGCGGCCAGCATGGCGGAAGCATCCCGCCAGTTGCCCGCCTATCACCAGTCATTCATCCAGAATAAGCTCGAATCCGTGTCGGCCGAGCAATATCCCGGCGCCCGCTTCGTGAGCAAGTCGTTCTCCCATCTCTCTTCCGACACGGCGTTCGAGGAAGGGCTGCGCATTACGCTCGATGGCATCGCGGGATGGCAGCGCGATGCGAAGCCGGCAAAGAAGAAGAGCGCGCGCGCTGCATAGGACGCGCGCTTTCGGCTCGTCGCTCCCAAGTCCGCGGCGCTAGTGGTATGTACTTATTTGAGATGCAGTCAATAAAACTACAATCGCTAATTGACGATATATCAAATAATGTCCGGCGACACGCCGGCTCCACAGAACGGAGACAACATGAAGCGCCCCTTGTTCACCCTCATCGCACTTGCCGCATCGCTCGTCGGCACGTCAGCACAGGCCGCGTCGTATCCCGACAAGATGGTGCGCATCCTGGTGCCATCGATTGCAGGTAGTGCGCCGGACATCATTGCGCGACAGGTGGCCGAACGCCTGACCAACGCCTGGAAGCAGCAAGTCATCGTCGAGAACAAGCCTGGCGGCAATGGCATCGTTGCCATGGGCGCGCTCAAGCAGGCGCCCGCCGACGGCTACACGCTTGCGATCTTCCACGCGGCCGCTGCAGTTACCACGCCGGTGATGTACAAGGAAGCGAAGTTCGATATCCAGCGCGATACAGAGGTGGCGGCCACGCTTGCCTATACGCCGATGATGTTCGTGGCCGGGCCATCGACCCCATACAAGACGCTGTCCGATCTTCTCAAAGACGGAAAGGCGCGACCGGACGATGTCGCCATCGGCAGTCCCACACGGGGCTCGGTGCCGCATCTCACGGCCGAGATGATGGGGCAGTTGCAAACAACGAAGTTCCGTCAGATCAGCTTCAGCGGTACCACGCAGGCCATCCAGGCCGTCGTGAAGGGTGACGTATCGGTGTATGTGGATGGCATTGCGCCGCTTGTGCCACTGGTCAAGGCTGGGCGGCTCAAGGCACTGGCCGTGACATCGGACGGGACCTTGCCGGGCTTGGAGGGCATACCGCTGGCCAAGGATGTGGCGCCGGGGCTGGTGGCGAAAGGCTGGTTCGCCGTGTTTGCGCCGAAGGGAACGCCGGGGCCAGTGCTGGACCAGATCAATGTGGCCGTCAACCAGAGCCTGGGCCAGCAACCGTTCGTGGACCGCCTGAAGGATCTGGGTACATATCCGATGCCGATGTCTCGCACGGAAGGTGCGAAGTTTATCGAGTCGGAAAAGCTCCGCTGGGAAAAGGTCATTGCAGAAGCGGGCGTGAAGCCCGAGTGACCCGCTGACTCTTCCTGTATGGAGACAAATAATGCTCAAGATTTTCTGCCGGTCGAATGCCTGGCGCGCGTGGGTTCGTTGGCATGTGGGTATCGGTTTGGGGGTGGCGCTTGCGATGACGGGGCAGTCCGCCGGCGGACAGCCCGTGGCGGAAACCATGGCGCCAACCCTGAAACGGCCTGGCACCAGCCTGGTATTGCTGGGTACGGCGGGCGGTAGAACGTCCTGGCGTGGCGTGCAGTCGGCGGGCATTTCGTCAGCGGTGGTCGTGGATGGACAGGTGTATCTGGTCGATTTTGGGGAAGGGTGGCTGCGTCGTTATTTCCAGGCCGGGCTTGGCGCTCCGGCCCCGGCGCGTGGTCTCGAGTCGTTGCGCGCGGCCTTCGTCACCCATTTGCATGCGGACCATATCGTCGACTACCCGGCCCTGGTCCTGTTCGGGGCGTCGGACGGACTCGCGGAGCGCAAACAGACGCTCAAGGTCTTTGGACCCGGGCCGCGGGGTGTGCTGCCGCCTGCCAGTGGTGGTAAGGCAGGCATTGGTGAGGTCGTTGCACCGGATCGGCCGATGCCTGGCACCCGGGAAATGACCGATGCCATGTACCGGGCCTTCGCTGCCGACATCAACGACAACATCCTCGACAGCCGCAAGCCGAATCCATACACCCGGGTGGAAGTGGCGGACATCGCGCTGCCTCCCGGGCTTGTAAAAGACCCCAATCGCGACCCGGCACCGCCGATGGAGCCTGTGGAAATCTATCGTGACGAGAACGTGAAGGTGACGGCGACCCTGGTGAACCATGCTCCGGTTTTCCCTGCCTTTGCATTCCGATTCGATACCCGGGACGGATCTGTGGTGTTCTCTGGCGACACAAATCGTAACGACAACCTGATTCGCCTGGCTCAGGGCGCTGACGTGTTGGTGCATGAAGTCATCGACACAGCGTGGGTCGATTCGCTCTATCCACCGCCACGCAACGCCGCGCAGGAGGCGAAGGCGCACCACCTTGTTCATTCGCACACGGCCGCCGAAGAGGTCGGTGCGATTGCCGAGGCCGCGCACGTGAAGACGCTGGTGCTGTCGCATCTGGCGCCGGCGGATAGCGATTCGGCAAGATGGACTGCCGCGAGTCGCGGGTTTTCCGGAAAAGTCATCGTCGGTCGCGACCTGGCGTGGATTCCGGTGGGGCGAGAGCGGCCCACGTCCGATCCGTCGCAAGTCATCCCCATCCGCTAGCGGCACCTCTATCCCATTTCCGCATACCGCGCGCCCGAGAGGGCGTGCCGCCGTTCGTCCGTACGAAAGACGTGTTGTCGATTCACGCAGCCAGATGTGTACAACAACAAAGGAGACAGTGGTGAAACTGAGTCGATTTGCTGCAGTGGCGTTACTCGCTTGTTCTTGCTCCGCGTGGGCGCAGTCGAGCGTGACGCTTTACGGGGTGGTGGATGCCAGTATCGAGTACGTGAACAACGTCGGCGTGGTGCCGAACGCCGCCAATGGTTTCAACGGCGGCCAGGCGCACGATGTGGTGCGTATGAATTCGGGCGGGCTGTCCGGATCGCGCTGGGGGATTCGCGGGGTCGAAGACCTGGGCAATGGCACCCAGGCCGTGTTCGTACTCGAGAATGGTTTCAATGGGGATACCGGAACCATGCAGCAATCTGGCCGATTGTTCGGGCGTCAGGCGTTCGTTGGCCTGAAAAGCGCCCGGTATGGTCAGTTGAGTCTCGGACGCCAATATACGTCGCTGTTTGATGGCATCGTAAATTTTGTGCCAGCGTACTTTGCCACGCAGTATGAACCGATCACGCTGTTTACCGGGGCGAACTTCCGCGAAGACAATACGATCAAGTACAGCGGGACATACGGAGCGTTCACCGGCATCGCACATTATTCATTCGGCACCGGCGTGGCGCTGCCGCAGGTGGCTGCGGCCGGGCTGGCACTGGGTGGCAACGGCGAGATTCCGGGCCAGGCGCGTCGCGATAGCGCCTATGGTGCGTCGTTGGCCTACACAGGCGGATCAGTCTGGGCGGTTATCGCGTACGACCAGTTCAATCCGACGATGGGCACCGCGACAAGCGTCAGTAGCGGCACCTTCAGGAAAGCTACGGCGGCGCTCAGCTACAGCTTGCCTTGGGGTCGCGTCATGGGCGGCTACCGATGGGGCCAGAACAAGAACCCCGCAGGCGCCACTATAGGTCGGGATGACTTTTTCTGGGTGGGCGGAATCTACCAAGTGACACCCGCATTCAGCCTGACCCTCGAATATGACTACGACAGGGTGAAAAACGTCTTCGGCAATACGAACGTCTCTAATCCGTGGCAAGTCAATCTGATTGCCGACTATAACTTTTCGAAGCGAACCGATATGTATCTGTCGGCGGCCTATGCGAAGAATGCCGGCCTGATGTTCGATTCTGCCGCCATTGCCTACGCGAACAGTCTCGCACTGGGGAACAGTTACGTCCTGGCCAATGGCAAGTCGTCGATGTTGGGTGTGTCGGTCGGCCTGCGACACAAGTTCTAAGGCTCGGCTGCATTACTGTGCAGGATCGATGTCCGCTTCTCGGAGCGAACCGGACATCGATGTTTGGGCGATAGATGTCTGCATCTGGCCGGACTCGGCCGCCGGGCTAGCTGGGACGGGGCTCGCCGGCGCCAGCGGCGACTTCCGACCCAAAGCAGGCGTTCGTACTGACATCCTTCAATGACCGTAGAGTGGTGCAGTTCGGTCGCTGCGAGCCGGACTGGAGGGAATGCTGACTGTGCTTCTGCCTCCATGATCTAGTAATTCGAGCTTCATATCGAGGCCGATGCGCATCTCCCCTAAGAATCTCCGTTTTGGCTGGGCACGATGTATCGATATACGCCCGAGACGCCGTTTCCCGTGCAGATCAGAATGCGGCAATATGAACCGGCCGGCCAATGGTGAAACGGCCGACTGGCGCGGAAAGCGGCGTGGATTAAAGCAAATTGATGGCAGGCTTGGAGGGCTACGACCCGGTATCGTTGGCGGGCAAAAAAAGCGCAGCTCGCGCTGCGCTGACCCATGCGGCCACGCATCTGGACTCATGCGTGGCCCATCCGGAGGAGAAAACGAGCGCCCTTGCACGCGCTCCGGGCACCGGGAGAGAGAACGGTACCCGGAACCTACTGTAGCGGCTCCGCCCCGGCGATTGAAGTGCCTGCCGTGGGCAACAGTTTTCAGATTTACTCAACAGCGCATCAGGCGTTGGCACCGCCGTCGATCTGCAGCACAGTTCCCGTCGCGAAGCCGTTGGCCATCAGGAAGAGGCCAGCCTGCGCGAGTTCCGATGCCGTGCCCACGCGGCCGACCGGCAGGCCCTCGCCGATGCCTTGCAGCACGCCGGCACGGGCGTCGGACGGCAGGAAGTCCCAGGTCGGGGAATCGACCACGCCCGGCGACACGACGTTGACGCGGATCGGCGCCAGCTCGACGGCCAGCGTGCGCGCCAGGCCGTCGAGCGCGGCGTTGACCGCCGCCACGATGCTGGCACCCGCGTTGGCCTTGTAGGCGGCCAGGCCGCTGTAGAACGTGATCGAACCGTCGCTGGCGAGGCGCGGCGCCAGATGCCGGACCAGATGGATCGGCCCCAGCAGCTTGGAGCCCAGCATCGCGTCGATCTCGGCGCGCGTCGTTTCCAGGAAGGGCTTGAAGACCAGCGCGGCGGCCGTGGTGACCAGATGGTCGACCTTCGGGATCGCGCGGGCCAGCGCTTCCACTTCGGCTTCCACGCCGATATCGGCGCAATGCGTGGTCACGCTGGCGCCCAGGCTTGCTTGCACGAGCGCCAGCCGCTCGGCCGAGCGGCCCACGACGTGGACATGCGCGCCGAGTGCGACGGCCTGCTTCGTCAGTTCCAGGCCGATGCCGCTGCTACCGCCGGCGATGACCACCACCTTGTTTTCCAGATTCACGGACATGATGTTCTCCATTGAGGCGTCAGACGCCGGTTTGCTCGGCGGCGCCGAGTGCGTCGTCGTCGTTGCTGTCGCCAGTGCGGCTCAGGAAGCCGAAGACGGCGCCGGCCGACAGCACGGTAATCACCGTCATGATGTGCAGCAGGCTCTCGAACGCATCGCCGTAGCCCGCCAGCAGACGGTCCGCGCCGATTTCCGGCAGCGCGGACACGGCGTGGGCGAGGTCGCCCGTCGCCAGGCGCTGGGCGCCTTCGGCAAGGCGTGCGGCGCTGATGCCCGCCGTGTCACCGGCCACGGCCGTCAGGCTCGTGTAGGCGAGCGCGGCCAGAATGGCGCTGACGATGGCCAGGGCGATGCCTTCGCCGGCCACGCGCGTCGTATTGAAGATGCCCGCGGCCATGCCGGCGCGCTCCTTCGGCACGACGCTGACGGAAAGGCCGTCCATCAGGCCCCACGGCATGCCGGCGCCCACGCCGATCAGCAGCATCGGCAGGGCCACCGTCATGCCGGTGGCGCGGACGTCAACCGTGCTGAGCCAGTGCAGGCCGGCCGCCGCGATCAGGAATCCGATACCCGACAGCACACCGGGCGACACCCAGCGCGTCAGCGTGGCCACCACCGCCGGCACCACCAGCATCGGCAGCGACAGCGCGATCATCAGGATGCCCGCGTCGATTTCGCTCAGGCCGACCACGCCGATAAAGCGCAGCGGCAGCATGATGATGAGCACGATGTAGCAGTAGCAGGTGCCCACCGGCAGCATCTGCACGCCGATGAAGCGCGCGTACTTGAACAGGGACAGGTCCAGCATCGGACGCTTCACGCGCGTCTCGACCACGACGAAGACCAGCAGCATCAGCGCCGAGGCGGCCAACAGCGTGATGACCAGCGGGTCAGTCCAGCCCAGTTCCGGTGCCTCGATCACGCCATACGTGAAGAGCACCAGTGTGGCCGTGAAGGTGATCGTGCCGGGCCAGTCCACGCCCTGCGCGTTCGGGTCCTTTGTCTCGCGCATGCGCGGCGCGCCGAAGATCAGCGCGATGAGGCCGGTGATGGCCGTCGACAGGAACACGGCACGCCAGCCGAGCGTGCTGATGAGCGTGCCGGCCAGCAGGGGGCCGAATGCCAGGCCGATGCCGAAGCTCGTGCCCAGCATGCTGAACGCGCGGGTGCGCGCATGGCCTTCGAATTCCTGGGCCAGCGCGGCCGAGCCGCCCGAGAGTGCGGCGGCGGCGGCGATGCCTTGCAGCGCGCGCAATACGTCGATCCAGAAGACCGACGGCGCGGCGGCCAGGGCCAGCGAGAACAGTGCGAACAGACCGATACCGGTCGAGAACATGCGCTTGCGGCCGAAGACGTCGGCCAGTGCGCCCGCGGCCATCAGCAGGCTGCCGAAGCTCAGCATGAACGCGTTGGTGATCCAGGTCAGCGAGGTGGCGCTGCCGCCGAGTTCGCGGCCGATGGCGGGCGTGGAAACCGCGCCGCCCGAGAACGACAGCGGCAGGACGATGGCCGCCAGGCATACCGAGGCCAGGATTAGCGACTTGCCATGCCCTTCGGCATGGCGATGGTGGGTAGTCATGAGTAGATCGGAATGACGTGAAGGAACGCCCCTCCCGCCTGCCGGTGCCTCGGATGGCAGCGGCAGGACAAGGACGGACGAGTGAGTGGGCGAATGTGCTGCCGTGGCGGCTAGCGTTGGGCGACGGGTGCGTCTGCGGCGGCCGGGGCGGGCTTGTCCAGCCCATCCCAGCCGCCACCGAGCGCGCGGATCAGGTTGACGGTGGCGGCGGCCTGCACGCTTTGCAGTTGCACCGCACTCTGGCGCGTCTGCAGCGCCGTGCGCTCTGCGTCGATGACGTCGAGGTAGTTCACGGCGCCTTCGGTGTACTGCGTGCGCGAGATGTCCGCCGCGCGGGATGCCGCGGCCACCGCGTCCGACTGCGTGCCCGTCTGGGCTTCCAGGATGCGCAGGTCGGACAGGCTGTCCTCGACTTCCCGGAACGCCGTCAGCACCTGCTGGCGGTACTTGGCGACTTCCTCCTCGTGGCGAGCCCGGGCGTTGTCCAGGTTGGCCGTGCGCCGGCCGCCATCGAAGATCGGGATATTCAGCGCCGTGCCGGCCAGCGGCCCCAACAGGAACGCGCGGCTGCTCCACTTGAACAGGTCGCCCAGCGTGGCCGACTCGAAGCCGCCCATGCCGGTCAGCGTCAGCGACGGGAAGAACGCCGCCTTGGCGATCCCGATGCGGGCGTTGGCGGCCGCCATGGCGCGCTCGGCTGCGGCGACGTCGGGGCGACGTTCCAGCAGCGACGAAGGCAGACCGGCCGGAATCCGCACATTCACGGCCTGCAGTGGCGTGGCAGGCATCGAGAACTCGGCCGGGGCCTTGCCGAGCAGCACCGCAAGGCTGTGCTCGGACGCGGCACGCAGGCGCTGCACCGTCATCGCATCCGACCGGGCCGTGGCCAGTTCGGCGCGCGCGCGGGAGACGTCCAGCTCGCTGATATCGCCTTCGGCAAAGCGCCGTTCGACGAGCTTCAGCGCTTCCTCGCGCAGCTTCACGGTGGTCGTGAAGACTTCGGCTTCGGCATCCAGACCCCGCAGCGCGAAGTAGTTCTGCGCCACATCCGCCTGCAAGGCGAGCTGGACGGAGCGGAACAGGGCGTCGCTTTGCTGCGCATCGGCCTTCGAGGCATCCACCGTCGACGCCACGCGGCCGAACAGGTCCACTTCATACGAAGCGCTGGCCTGCGCGCGCCACAGCGTCTGCTGCGGAATATTCGTGCCGTCCGGCTGGAACTGGGATGCGGCCGAGGTCTGTTGCCGGGTGGGGCCGAAGCCCGCATCCAGCGTCGGGAACCAGCCCGCCTTGGCCGCCTGCACCATGGCGCGGGCTTCCTTCAGCCGCGCGGCGGCGGCCTTGAGATTCTGGTTCGCCTCCAGCGCCTGCTGTTCCAGCGCGTTGAGCTTGTCGTCGCCGAAGATCGTCCACCATTCGCCACGGGACAGGGCTTCCGACGGGCTGGCAACCTGCCATGCGCCGGCTTCCTCCTTCTTCAGTTCGGCGCGCGACCAGTCCGGCGAGGCTTCCTTGAAGGCCACCGATTGGCCCTGGTCTTCCGGCACCTCGTAGGTGGGGGCCAGCGAGCACCCGGCCAGGACGAGCAGGGATGCCATCAGCATCGAACCCTTTGCCAGCCACCGTGTGCCGGGCTTGAAAGCGATCTTGTTCATCATGTTCTCCTTGCGTCCAGGCTTACTCGGCCGACGGGGCGGCGGGGGCCGCGCCGTGCAACGGCTGCGTATGGGTGTGATGCTTGTCGACGATCGGCTTGCCGCCAGTCAGCTTGCGCAGCGCCACGTAGAAGACCGGGGTCAGCAGCAGGCCGAACAGCGTCACGCCGAGCATCCCGAAGAACACCGCGATACCCATGGCGCGCCGCATCTCGGCACCGGCACCGGTCGACATCACCAGCGGCACCACGCCCATGATGAAAGCGATCGACGTCATCAGGATCGGGCGCAGACGCAGGCGGCTGGCCTCGATGGCGGCCTGCACGATGCTGCGGCCTTGCATTTCCAGTTCCCGGGCGAATTCCACGATCAGGATCGCGTTCTTCGCCGATAGCCCCACCAGCACCATCAGGCCGATCTGCGTGAAGATGTTGTTGTCGCCCCGCGTGACCCAGACGCCAAGCAGCGCGGACAGGATCGACATCGGCACGATCAGCAGGATGGCCAGCGGCAGCGTCAGGCTTTCGTACTGCGCGGCCAGCACCAGGAACACCAGCAGCACGCTGATCGGGAACACCCAGAACGCGGCGTTGCCGGCCAGCACTTCCTGATAGGTCAGGTCCGTCCACTCCATGGCGATGCCGCGCGGCAGGGTTTCGGCCGCGATGCGCTCGATGGCGGCCTTGGCCTGGCCCGACGAGTAGCCCGGTGCCGGACCGCCGTTGATGTCGGCGGCGGTGAAGCCGTTGTAGCGGACCACCATTTCCGGGCCGTACGTCGGCGACACCGTGACGAGCGACGACAGCGGCACCATCTCGCCGGCGGCGTTGCGCGTCTTCAGTTGCAGGATGTCGGCGGCCGTGGCGCGGAACTGCGAATCCGCCTGGGCACGCACCTGATACACGCGGCCGAACTGGTTGAAGTCGTTCACATACAGCGACCCCAGGTAGATCTGCATCGTGTCGAACACATCGGTCACGTTCACGCCGAGCTGCTTGGCCTTGGTGCGGTCCAGGTCGACGTCGAGCTGCGGAACGTTGATCTGGTAGCTCGAGAACATCGGGCCCAGTTCAGGCGCCTTGGCGGCGGCCTTCATGAACGCCTGCGCCGCATCGTTGAGCGCCTCGTAACCGAGCGCCCCACGGTCTTCCAGTTGCAGCTTGAAGCCGCCGACAGTCCCCATACCCTGCACCGGCGGGGGCGGGAATGTGCCGGTCACGGCGTCCTTGATGGCTTCGGCAAATTTAGCGTTCAGTGCGGCGGCGATTTCGTCGGCGGATTCGCCCGGAGCGCGTTCCTTCGACGGCTTGAGCACCGAGAAGACGAGGCCGCTGCTCGACGAATTGCTGAGGCCGTTCACCGACAGGCCCGGGAAGGCCGGCACACCGACCACGCCCGGCTGCTTCAGCGCGATCTCGGTCATCTTGCGCACCACTTCCTCGGTGCGTTCCAGCGACGAACCCGGCGGAAGCTGGGCGATGCTGACGAGATAGTCCTTGTCCTGGGCGGGAATGAAGCCGCCTGGCACGACCTTGCCCATCAGGATGGCGCCGGCCAGCAGGACGCCGTAGATGGCGAACATCACCGTCTTGCGCTTGATGGCCCCGCCCACGCCCTTGCCGTACGAATCCGAGCCACGGTTGAACGCCTTGTTGAACCACGCGAAGAACGGGCCGAACGCCTTGTTCATGCCGCGTGTCAGCGCGTCCTTCGGTGCGTGGTGATCCTTCAGCAGCAGCGCGGCCAGTGCGGGGGACAGCGTCAGCGAGTTGAAGGCCGAGATCACCGTCGAGATCGCGATGGTCATCGCGAACTGCTGGTAGAACTGGCCGCTCAGGCCCTTCATGAAGGCCAGCGGCACGAACACGGCCACCAGCGTCAGCGCGATGGCGACAATCGGGCCGCTCACTTCCTGCATGGCCTTGTACGTGGCCTCGCGCGGCGTCAGCCCTTCCGAGATGTTGCGTTCGACGTTTTCCACCACCACGATTGCATCGTCCACCACGATCCCGATGGCGAGCACCAGGCCGAACAGGGACAGCGCATTGATCGTGAAGCCGAAGCCGAGCAGCAGGGCGAAGGTGCCGACGATCGACACGGGCACGGCCAGCAGCGGAATCAGCGACGCGCGCCAGGTCTGCAGGAACACGATCACCACCAGCACCACGAGCGCGATGGCCTCGAACAGCGTGTGGATGA
The DNA here is from genome assembly GCF_056399925.1 of Cupriavidus sp. 01L43. Taxonomy (NCBI): domain Bacteria; kingdom Pseudomonadati; phylum Pseudomonadota; class Betaproteobacteria; order Burkholderiales; family Burkholderiaceae; genus Cupriavidus; species Cupriavidus sp. 01L43. The sequence continues at coordinate 250,449 of NZ_JBFTSH010000006.1, read as the reverse complement.
CGGCGTCGATGGACTCCTTCACGAACTGCGTGGGGTCGTACACGATATCGGCGCGCACGTCCTCGGGCATTTCCTTCTGGAGGTCGGCCATGATGGCGCGCACATCGTCGGAAATCTGCAGCGAGTTCGCATTCGGCTGCTGGAAGATGATGATCTGGACGGCTTCCTTGTTGCTGAGCAGTGCACGCAGCGCGAATTCCGCCGACGACAGCTCGACACGGGCGACATCGGAAAGACGCACCACGCCGCCATCCGGATTCGTCTTCAGGATGATGTGGCGGAACTGGTCCTCTGTCTTCAGGCGGCCCTGTGCGTTGATCGAGAGCTGCATCGGCACATTGGTCGCCATCGGCGCGCCGCCGACGATACCGGCGGCCACCTGCACGTTCTGCTCGCGGATCGCCTTGACCACGTCGCTGGCCGTCATGTTCTGACGGGCCACCTTCTGCGGATCGAGCCAGACGCGCATCGAGTAGTCACCCGCGCCCCACAGCACCACTTCGCCGACGCCCGGCACCCCTGCCAGTCGGTCCTTGATGTTGATGAGCGCGTAGTTGCGCAGGTAGGTCAGATCGTACTTGCCGTTCGGCGAGACCAGGTTGACGCCCATGGTCAGCGTCGGCGACGACTTCACGGTGGTCACGCCCAGCCGCTGCACGTCTTCCGGCAGGCGCGGCAGCGCCTGGTTGACGCGGTTCTGCACGAGCTGCGCCGCCTTGTCCGGATCGGTGCCGAGCTTGAAGGTCACCGTCGTGGTCATGTTGCCGTCGCTGTTGGCCTGCGACTGCATGTAGAGCATGTCCTCGACGCCGTTGATCTTCTCTTCCAGCGGCGACGCCACCGTCTCGGCGATGACCTTCGGGTTGGCGCCCGGATACTGGGCGCGGACCATTACGGAAGGCGGGACCACCTCCGGATATTCGGCGCTGGGCAACTGCACCAGCGCGATCAGGCCGGCCAGCAACACCACCACCGACAGGACGCCCGCAAAGATCGGGCGGTCGATGAAGAACTTGGAGATGTTCATGATGAACTCCGTGGGCTGGCCCGATCAGGCCGCCGGCTTCGTGACGCGCGCAACGTCAACCATGTTCACGGCGCGGGGCTTCACGGCGTCATTGGGACGCACGCGCTGCATGCCGCCGACCACGATCTGGTCGCCTGCCTGCAAGCCCTTCTCGACGATGCGCAGGCCGTCGTGGAGGTTGCCGATCTTGACTTCGCGGTACTGGACGCGGTTGTCCTTGCCCACCACCAGCACGTACTTCTTGGCCTGGTCGGTGCCCACGGCGGCGTCGTAGATCATCACGGCGTCGCGCGGCTGGCCGCCGCCGACCTTCACGCGGGCATAGAGGCCCGGCACGAGCGCGCCATCGGCGTTGTCGAAGCGCGCACGCACGCGGATCGTGCCGGACGAGACATCGAGACGGTTGTCGACCGAGACGATGGCGCCCGTGCGCGAGTAGCCGCTTTCGTCGGCCAGGCCCAGTTCCACCGGCACGTCCTTCTTGCCGGTGCCGCGCAGGTAGCGCAGGTAGGTCTGTTCGTCGACCTCGAACGAGGCGTACATCGGCGACACGGACACCAGCGTGGTCAGCAGCGGGGCGCTGGCGCCCGTCGAGACGATGTTGCCGACGGTGAGTTCGGCGCGCGACACGCGGCCCGCGACCGGGGCGACGACGTCGGTGTAGGAGAGGTTCACGCGGGCGGCGTCCAGCGCGGCGCGGGCGGCCTTGACGCTGGCCGACGCTTCGCGGGAGGCGTTCTGCTTCTCGTCGTAGTCGCGCTTCGCGATGGCGTTGCTGCCGATCAGGCGGTCCGCACGCGCGGCGTCGCTCGATGCGTAGGCGGCGCGTGCTTCGGCAGCGGCCAGTTGCGCGGCGGCGCGGTCGACTTCCGCCTGATACGGGCGCGGGTCGATCGTGAAGAGCGGTTCGCCCTTCTTCACGAGCTGGCCGTCCTTGAAGTGCACGGCAACGATCTTGCCCGGTACCAGCGGACGGATGTCGACCTTGTCGATGGCTTCCAGCCGGCCCGAGTAGCTCTGCCACTCGGTGATCTGGCGGGCGACCACGCTGGCGACGTCCACGTCGGCGGCCGGTGGCGTGCTGGCGTCGGCTTGCGCCGTGGCGACGGGGCTGGCGTCGATGCCGAAGTGATGGGTGGCGGCACCGATGGCACCCAGGACTAACAGCGTGCCCAGTGCGACGGAAAGCCGTTTGCGGTTGGCGTTCATGTCAAAAGCTCCAATCAATTGTTCACAGAGTCGAGGGCGAAGATTCGCTGTGGCTCGCCTTTGAAATCAGTATGGTTGTCATTGTTTTGCGGATAAAGGATCGAGATGTGGATTCACTGTGTCCATTGGGGAGACAATTGAGGTCGCGATGTGACGGGTACTCGATGGCGACGCCTGGCGTTGGCCGCGCGGCCGCAGGGATGGATCAGAGGAGTCGTCGGAAAAAGTCGGCGACTTCGTCGACGGCCTGCGGATGGCGGATAAGGTCGCGATGGCACATGCCGTGGTGCCGGGTGGCTTCCGTGCGCACCCCGGCGGCGATCAGCTTGCCGGCATAGCTTTCACCTTCTACACGGAAGGGGTCGTTGCCGGCCGTGACGATCAGCGTCGGGGGCATGCCGCCCAGGCGGCACGATTCCAGCGGGGCGGCATAGGGATGGACCAGCAGGGCGGAGCGGGGCAGCCATTGCCGATAGCGGCGCGCGGCGGCCACCGCATCGAGGTGCATGGCGTCCGTGCCGGATGCCGTCGCGATGCGTGTCAGGCTGGGATCGAGCAGCGGGGCGACCAGCGCCAGCGCACCCACGGTTGCGTCGCGGGGCCCCCGGCTGCGGTCCCGGCACATCGCGGCCAGGCCGTTGGCAATGTTCCCGCCGGCCTCGTGGCCCGCCACGGCGACGCGGCGCGCATCGGCCTTGAAGTGCCGGGCGTTGTCCACGGCCCATGCCAGGGCCAGGTAGGCGTCTTCCGTCGCGGCCGGAAAGGGATGCGATGGGGCGAGCGAGTATCCCACCGAGATGACCCATGCCGGGGTGGCCTCGGCCAGCGCGGATGCCTGCTGGTGGGCTTCGTCGAGGTCGCCATCCGTGAACCCGCCGCCGTGGAAGTACAGGATGATCGGCAGCATCCGCTTCTCGAACGTAGGACGATAGTGGCGCAGCACGATGTGCTGCGCGTGTCCTGAAATCGGTACGTCCTGGATTTCCAGCTTCGGGTTCATGGTGACGCCTTGCCCCTGCTTCAAGGCGGAGGGAGTGAGAACTTGGATGCCCGCACTGTACGGCTTGCCGCGTTCAAGATCAGCCGCTTTTGGCAGGGAAGAGAATTCATGTAAATGGAAAAATCGGCGAGGCAGCGCGCTTTTTATGCGGCAATTGGAGCAATCGCCTCCCCGGCCCCCTTCCTGGCGCGGCCGATGCCGCTGAAGTTCGGTTGCACGGCGGGGCAGCGCGCGAACAGTTCGGCGGTCCAGTCGACGAACGCCCGCACCTGCGGAGACAGATGCTTGTTCTGCGGGTAGACGGCGGAGATGGGCAGCGGGGCGGGACGGAAGCCCGGCAGCACCTCGACGAGCGCGCCGCTGTCGAGGAAGGGCTGGGCGATGACGCGGGGCACCTGGATCAGGCCCAGGCCCATCACGCCGCACTGCAGATGTGCGTCGCCATCGTTGGCGGACAGGCGCGAGCGCGTCCTCACATTGACCGCCTTGCCCTCGACCTGGAAATTGAGGTTGACCATGCGGCCCGTGCGCGTGGAGAAGTAGTTGACGGCGAGATGGTCCTGCAGCGCGTCGAGGTCGGCCGGCTTGCCGTATTGCTCCAGGTAGACGGGACTCGCCGCGGTCACGAGCTGGAAGACGCCGAGGCGCCGGGCGATCATCGTCGAGTCGTTCAGTTCGCCGATCCGGATCACGCAGTCAATGCCTTCCTGGATCAGGTCGACCAGCCGGTCGCCAAAGCCGAGCGTGAGATCGATGTCGGGGTAGCGCGTATGGAACTCATTGAGCGCAGGCACGACGATCAGCTTGCCCAGCGTGCCGGACATGTCCACGCGCAGCTTCCCGCGCGGCGCGCGCGTAATGGCGGCGAATTCGGCTTCCGCGGCATCCACCTCGCCAAGAATGCGCACGCATTTCTCGTAGTAGGCGGCGCCTTCTGACGTCACGCTCAGGCTACGGGTGGTGCGGTTCAGCAGCCTGACGCGCAGGAAGGCTTCCAGTTCCTGGATGACCCGCGTGACCGATCCGCGCGGCACGCCCAGCGTATCGGCCGCGCGCGAGAAGCTGTTCGTATCGACGACACGTGTGAACACGTGCATTGCATGAAACTTGTCCATGTCATGCCTCTGGCAACAGGCGCCGCAGTTCGGCGGCAAGGGATTCGATATAGACGTCGCGCAGCCCGCTGTCGCGCAGGGCGTCTTCCAGCCTGAAGACATAGTCGGCATTGCTGCCGAAGGAACCCGCCGCGCGCGCGATGACCGGGGCCACGGTGGCGATCGAGGCGTCGCGCTCGAAGAGCGGGCGGCCGGCGTCGACGACGAAGGCGATGGCCTGTGTCTGCGTGCCGTCGTCGAGCGTGACCGCTGCCCAGGTCGGGCGGTACGAGCCGCCGACCATCTCGCGTCGCCATACCACGCCAAGCTCCTCGTCGCGGCGCGCCGCCGCCAGCCGCAGGGCCACGCCTTGCGTCGAACCGCCGGCCTCCAGACCGAGCATGCGGCCCGGGCGTTCCGGGCTGCCCCGGCCCGCGATGCTCCGCATGCAGAAGCTGCGATGCCAGCCGTGCAGGGTGGCGACCGACCGCCGGTCGAAATCGAGCAGCGGATTCCACATCAGCGAGCCGTAGGCAAAGATCCAGACATCCTCCCCGTCGTCGGGCCGGTCCGCGAGGGTGTCCGTCAGGGAGGCGTCGATGCGGTCCTGGGTCCAGCGGAACTCGGCGGGCAGTTCGATGTTGTCGAGGTAATGCCCGGACTGGAGCGATTCTCTTGTCAGCATGCGCGTGGGAGGAAAGAGGGGGCGTGCTGATATTGTGGTTGCTGCATCGTGGCTGATAAACTGCGCAAATTGATTTTCTTTGTCGCCAAGAGGGAAACAATGGTGGATCGGGTGGAAGCGCAGGTTCAGGACATCGAGTCATTCCTGGCGGTGGCCAAGACTGGCAGTTTCACGCGCGCGGCCGAGGATCTCGGCACCAGCAAGTCGAACGTCGGCAAGGCCGTCCAGCGCCTGGAAAAGCGGCTGGGCACGCGCCTGTTCCAGCGCACCACGCGTGCGGTGCGGCTGACTGAGGACGGCGAGACCTACATGCTTGCTGCGCAGGCCGCGCTGGAAGGGCTTCGCGAAGCCGAGCAGGCGCTGGCGGCGCGGCGTGCCGAACCGATCGGGCGCGTCCGGCTGGACGTACCGGCTGGCTTCGGCCGGCTGCTGCTGCCCTTCCTCGCGACCCTTCGCCGCCGCTATCCGAAAGTCACCCTGGACATGGCGCTGACGGACCGCATGTCGGACCCGGTGGCCGAAGGCTGGGACATCGTCGTGCGCATTGGAGAACTGCCTGCCGAAGGCGACATGACGGTGCGAAAGCTCTGCGACCTCCGGCTTGGCCTGTATGCCTCGCCCGAGTATGTCCAGCGCAAGGGCGCCATCCACACCGTGGCGGACCTGAGCCACCACGACGCGGTAATCTTTCGCGGCCCGACCGGGCGCCATCGCGCCTGGACCGTTTCCGACAACGGGCATGTGCGCGATATCGTCATGGAGCCGGTGTTGGTGCTCGCCGACGGGCAGGCGCTCGTCGACGCGGCGATCAGCGGATTCGGCATCGCGCAGATCTTCGACCGCGTGGCGAAACCGCACGTGCAGGCCGGCAGGCTGGTCCATATCCTGCCGGCGTCCGACGTCGACGGCCCACCCGTCCACGCGATCATCCCCGTTGGCCGACGGATGGCGGCAAAGACGCGCGCCGTGCTCAATCACCTGGCTGACAGCCTACGCGACGAAGCCGCGCAGGGCTGAGCCGCCGCCTCGACGCCTACGCTTACGCCAGCGACGACAGGACCTGCCGGTTCCACGGCCGGAGCGCGTCCAGGCGGCCTCCGCGCACCAGTTGCGGCCAGTCCGCATTCATCAGCAGCCCCCGGCCCACGGCGATCAGGTCGAAGTCGCCCCGGTCGATCATCTCCAGCACCAGGTCGATGCCGGCCACGCCGCTGTCCTGGCCCATCAGCGAATCGATGTGCTCGCCCGTCATGGCGACCGAGCCGACCGAGATGGTCGGCTTGCCCGATAGCTTGCGGGTCCAGCCGGCCAGGTTGCGGTCGGAGCCAAATTCGTATTCCCAAAACCGGCGCTGCGAGCAATGGAAGACGTCGACGCCCGCGTCCGCCAGCGGCTGGACAAAGGCTTCGAGATCGGCCGGCGTCTCGAAGAGCTTCGAGGTGAAATCCTGCACGCGCCACTGCGAGAAACGCAGGGAGATCGCGAAGTCGGGCCCGGTGGCGGCGCGGATCGCGCGCACGGTGTCGACGGCCAGCCGGATACGGTTGTCGAGCGATCCGCCGTAGTGGTCCGTCCGCTTGTTGGTGCCCGGCCAGAAGAACTGGTCGAACAGGTAGCCGTGGGCGGCATGGATCTACGAGAAGCTCTCCGCATGGTCGGACAGCAACGAGAATCCCGAATCCGTGCTGTCCTATGACCAGATGTTCGACAACATCATGTTCTACTGGGTGACGAATACGGGCGCTTCGTCGGCGCGTATGTACGCGGAGAACGCCGACCTGACGTTTGCGTCGGTGCCGCTCGATATCCCGGTTGCCGTCACGGTGTTCCCGGGCGAGATTTACACCCCCCCGCGCCACTGGTGCGAGCAGACGTACAGCAGGATGTTCTACTGGAACCGCGCGCCGAAGGGCGGCCACTTCGCCGCGTTCGAGCAGCCGAAGATCTTCGTGGAAGAGTTGCGCGCCGCATTCACAAGCCAGCGCATTGGCTGACGGGCAGCGTTGCCGAGAAAGAGGGGCGTTCCGTAAGGGACGCCACTTTTTTCGAGGCCATGGCGGCGAGAGGGAAAAAAGCGGCCCGGCGTTTGCCGGGCCGATCAGGAGTGCCCGACGAGCGCAACGCCAGTTGGAGGATGGAGAACGGAGCGTTGTCGGATGCAGGTCTGGCGAGCCAATGTCAGAGCCTGGGATTCACGATAGCGGCCTTCCGTCGTGGCATCCACGGACCGGACCGTGGAACTGTTTTCCTGCCCGACGCACAATCCGCGGGGCGACCCCAAATGACCAGCTTTCGACAAACAGGGTGATGACGCCGAGGATCAGCGCGATGCCGCCGACGGTGACCGCGCAGAGCACCGCCGGATTGGCGAGCGCGTCCGCCCCGGGTGCGATGGTCTGCTCGATGCACAGCCCCAGCATGGCGATCAGCGTACCGGTGCCGAAGCTGCCGACTGCAGTCTGCAGCAACAACATCGCGCGCCGCAGTAGCGTGACGCGACGGGCGGCATCAAGGTCCACGACTGCCGGCTTGCTGGCCTGCCTGTCGAGGGCCATGCCCAGGCGATTAGTCGCACCCAGCAGCAGGACCGTGGAAGCATTGGTCAGCAGGGCAGGACCGGTGATCAGCGACAGTGTGGAGGCAAGGCTGGCTGACATGGTGTGGGACGCGGTCTCCCGGAGCCGAAGGGGCTCCGGGCATTGCGCGGAAGGGAGGAGATCAGGCGGCGGCCTTTAATGCGTCGTGCTTGGCGACCATTTCGGCTTCGTCCTTGAGCGCTTTCTTCACGGAAGTGCGTGCTTCGATGCGGGCGATGTAGTCGAAGAAATTCTTCAGGTGCGTGATCGGCGCGCCTGAGCGCTCGTGCCACAGCGTGGCCCAGACGTAGGCGTCCGCCACGGTGAACTTGTCACCGGTCAGGTAGGCACGGCCGTCGGCCAGTTGGGCGTCCAGCGTCGCGTAGGCCGTTACCAGCTTGTCGCGTGTCCACTGGGTGCCGAACTCCGTCTGCAGCTTGCGCATCAGCGGGATGTGCTTCTGCGCGATCTCGGTGGCGATGAAGGTCAGCAACTGGTCGAACTTCACGCGCTCCAGCGTGCCGTGCTGCGGGATCAGGCCGGCGCCCAGATGCTGGTCGGCCAGATACGACGTGATGACGATCGTCTCGGTCAGGTGGCTCTTGGCCTCGTCGTCGAGCACCAGCACCGGCACGTAGCCGAGCGGGTTGACCTGGCTGAAATCGTCATTGGCCGACGTGCTCTTGCCGAACACGTCGTAGTGCACCAGCTCGGGCTCCAGACCCAGTTCGTTGGCGATGACCTGAACGGCGAGCGAGCAAGTAGCTTGGGCGATATAGAGTTTCATGGCGATGGTCCCTTCGGGTTGAGTAACTGGGTGCGTGGCGCTTGTCCGGAGATCGGCATCGGCGCCATGGAAGCCACTGTACTAACGACGATCGGGGCGATAAAGACGCCATCAGGCGTCAGACCGTATCCATTTTGGAGACAAATTTCGGCAACTTTGGACGGAGATCTGGGTACGCAGCCTGGCCATATTGGCCCGTAAAGTGGCCCATCCACCAGCGGCTTCCGTCTGTGCAGCCGACAAACTCATATCAAGCGTGACTGCGCGCAATGCATTTCGTCAATTCGAACCACCGACGCGCGCAGTACCATTTTGTGGCTTGCCGAGCGATGAGGCCCTCTGTGTCCGTCTATGACGGCAAAGCAGACGACTGCCGAGCATGTGGGCAATAGCGCCTTATGGCCGAACTCGGAAGTCTGTCGCCGGCCGGCGATCCGGCCGGCCATCTCGCGCTGCGGTACTTCCGCTGTCGACCCTTCTCTGTCGTTCGTCGACAGAGTGCCGCACTGTCTCTTTTTGAAGTGAAGCGGCCAAACACATGTGCCGAGTGGTACTGCTAATCAAAGATCGCAGAAGTTGCCGCCGCTTCGGTCTTCGGCGGCTTTACCGCCAAGCCAAAATCCTTGGGTGCGACAAGTGCGCGAACCCCTCTACATTAGCCTTCCCGGGGGAAAATCTCCCGGCGCTTTAGTTCTTCCACGACCGCCCGATAGTGGCTCAGCAGTTCTTTTGCGCTCTGGTCCTTCAGCTCCAGAGGCGGAAACCCACCTCCCAACTGCGCGACGATCTGCTTCTGAAAGCGAAATAGCAGTTGATCAAGGCGAGCTGGCTCGATGCCTAGCGGCAAACATATGTTCTTGATCAGATAGCGCTCAATTTCCTCATAGGCCGCCGGTGGCACTTTAGCCGGAAAACCGGGAACGATTCGATTCACCACCCCCATGACACGGACATCTAGCGCGATACGATCCATCACCAGCCCAAATCCGGTGGTCAGAAAATCGCGGGCGCCTTTGTTCCGGATGTAGGCGAGATGCTTCTCCACATAACGCAAGCGCTCCTGAGAGGTCGGCTGCTTTGCCACGTCCCGCATGAATCCACCGGGCCCGTCGGGGTACGTCTTGAGAAAGGTTAGGTTCTTCGCGAGCGCTATCACTTTCGGAGATGCTTCCGGCTGTTCCTTCGGCACCATTCTCGTCCCGATCTGTGCCAACGCCTTGCCGATGCGCTTCGCCGCGCCGGCAGGGGGCATCGAGGACAGGGTCGCAAAGTCGAGGGCCTGCTGCATTTCCTCGTCTTTGAGGCGCTCTGCCGGTGCCGCTCGTCCAACCACTACAACCTGGCTCACTACGCGAAGCCAGATCTTCTGTGCGCTCATGGACTTCCAAGTCTCGGGAGAGGGCAGTCGCACAAGATGGCCGAATCGCTCATTGATCTTCCGGAATTCGGCAAGTTGGTCAGGAGTAAGTCGCGGTAGTTGCACGGCGAATTCCTAAGTCGGGGAAGGCCCCAATTCTGCCATGTCAAGCACACGACCATGGAGCCAAACAACCACGGTCAGAACACGGCCCGACACGCGCCACCGCTGCGAGCTCGCGTAATCTATCGTGCTCGTGCTCGTGCTCGTGCTCGTGCTCGTGCTCGTGCTTGCCTCATATTGCGCGTTCTACTACGGCGCCATCGGGCAAACTGTGCCATCGTACACCCGTAAGAAGTACGGATGTCGCAAGTGTGCGCGGCCAGCCCTGCCGGTAGAATCGCCGTACCGTCACTCGGGCCGGCGCCATCCGGCCGTCCGCCGCCATGTCAAAGGCCATCGCCTTTTTCCCGTGGGTTGCCATCAACGAAGCGCAGATCTTCGGGCCGCTTCGGCTAATTCCCTATGAAGTCGGCAGCGCGCCGGGCGATCTTCCCCATGCGACGCAGAAGGATATGGACGCGGTGCTCGGCGCGTATGCCGAGCATCCGGGGCGCCCGATCCGAGTCGCTACCCTGGTCGAGTTCGGCGATTGGCAGACGGGCATGGATATTGAGGACCGGTGGCAAGGGCTATGGGCGTCCCAAGAACTCATCGCCTTCGCAGCGCTTGCGAAGCGGCGACTGTTCACTGTGGCCTACACGAATACCGATGCCTACAGGTTGGTCATCCAGCGGTATCGGGAAAACGACGCAACTAGGTTCGCGTTTCGCACAAGACGGCGCGACGGCTACGGGCGGCATAGTTGGAGCAACGATGAATTTGCGTTTCATCGCCCCCACCATGTCAGCAGTTCGTGGTTCCATATTGACGATTACTTGCTGCGCGCGTTGATGGAATTGCCCAAAATGCAGCCGCACTCGCGCAATGCCATCGAAGATTACTGCGCCGCAAATACTGATTCGCCGGATATCTCAGAGCATACCGAGGTCGTCTTGACGCTCTGCGCTTTTGAATGGCTGTTCGGCTTTAGCAGCAACTGCAAGAAGTTCACAGAAGCGCTCGACCGAACGTTTCCCTACCACGCAGAGTTGCAAGGTGTCGGCCCGCTTGCTGATGCCTGGAAACAGAAGTTTCAGCACGCAACGAGGCCGCTAGACGCATGGGCGCGCGAATTTTGCCGAGTGCGCGGTCAGTCTGCACACGGTATCTCGCGTGATGCCAGCCGCTTCGTTTGGCCAATCCGTTCGCATCTTGCATTCGCATCGATGCTGTTTCCCTTGGCGTTTAAGAAGACGCTCGCTGATACCGGTCACGTCGGAATGTCCGACGCGGACGCCCATCGAATCCGGCAGATTGACACCTACGTATTGCATGACCCGTTCGCTTTCGACTTTGCGAATGAAACCGAAGATAACAAGCATCCGTGGCACGACCTCGACGAGAGGATTTTACGTGCCGTCATCGAGCAAAGCATGCGGGAAGTCATCGCGAGGGAAGAGCCCAAGGCGCAGGCAGAGGCCTAATGGCTTGAGGCATATCCTCACGTTACTTACGTTCACTTTTCAATCCGTCGCCGTTCGACGCGGCCTCTAAGCGGAATGTCTCGGGGAAATCGAAGTCTAGGAAATCGTCGGTTCTGAAACGATGCGTCAAGTATTGGCGCGTATTAATTTTTGCGTCTTTCAACTTCTGGAACGCACGCTTCAGCGTCAAGATGCAATTGTCGGTGGAGTTAACTATCCATCCATGTAGCTGTACCCCGAGTGCATTGAGCAGCTCATCTTCGGTAGTTGCAGCCCCATTGACAATCCTCGAGGCAGCCATCGCCGGTTGGATTTTTCCTAGGTGCAAATCGGAGCGCATGTTCCACTGGTTGAGCGCTTCAACGTAGTTTTCCTGCGCTATATACAACTCATAGAGAATCGCGCGTCCCTTCTTTTCCTCGAGAAGGAACGACAGATCAGAGATTTCCAAGACGTTCTTGTTTGTATCGAATGGCGGCGTCGCGGGTATAGAGAGGAATCTTCCACGATTGTCGATCTCTGCGAAAACGTAGTCACGCTGGATAAGGACAATGGTATTGATCTGTTGCAGCAATGAGAACATCAGGCGGTGAGCTGCCAACAACGAGTTTCTATGCTCGATGGACTTTTGAAACTTGCGTTGTAGCACATAGGCTAGCATCGCCCCGATCAGTGCACCAATCAGAGTTGCAAAGCCGTTGGCGAATGCGTCCGGCGTAAACGGTTTCACCAACGTCGCAAAATCTACGGCCGAAGCTGCCAGCGATTTCGCCGTTGCCGCAGACGCAGCAACGGATGCATTAGGACTTGCCGCAGCGGAGGCTGCCATCGACATCGTCGGCATATACAAGCGCCCTGAAAGAGTATTTGCGTGAAAGCATACACCGGCGTCACAGCCAACCAAACAAGTAGGGATTCCATGGGAACGATCTATCGTCGACATTTCGTAACGATGATCCCTCCTGCATCGTGACCGGTCTGCAGCCGTCGCGGGCAAGGAAGCCAAGTAGTTAGCGGCCGAAGCCGTGACGATAGCGTTCATTGGAACGCCTGCAATAGGACGCTTGCGCGGGACCGCATTTGGCCGGCAAGCGCCCGCTCGTCGGCCATAAACAGTCACACTTCGGTTTGCTCCGCCATCTCAAGCGCGTCATCGACCTCAATGCCAAGATAGCGAACCGTGCTCTCCAGCTTCGTGTGGCCGACCAACAATTGGACAGCTCGAAGGTTCTTGGTGCGCCGGTAGATGAGCGGCCCGCTCACGCTGATCCTATGGACCCAACTACGAGGGGCTCCGGCTCATTCGATCGGCGCAATCGCGCTTGCACCTCGACATTGCAACGGTCAGTTCTCGCGCGCTAGCCGGTTACAATCGGCCGAAAATGGGAGACGTCCATGACGGGTATCGACAAGCAGTGGCCTCTGCCAGCCCACTGGGAAGACTTTGAAGACATGTGCTATCGGTTGGCCTTGGCAGAACGAACTATCAAGTCTGGTCGTAAGTACGGCCGGCGTGGTCAAGAGCAGCACGGTGTTGATATCGTCGGACACACCGAGGACCCCGCGTATTGCCACGTAGGGATTCAATGCAAGTTGAAGACCGAACATCTTGGCGGCAAGCTCACTGAAGCTGATTTCAGGGACGCCTACGAGCTGGCGAAGACGTTGAGCCCACATCTGGACAAGCTCTATATCGCCACGACAAGCGCGCGCGACACAGCGGTCGCCGATCTGATCACCCGGATCAACGAATCCTGGCAACGCCATCATTTCGTGGAAGCTTGGTGCTGGGAAGACATCTGTGACTTGCTGGATAAGCATGGGACCGTCGCTGCGCGCTACTACCCCGATCTCGTAAAGACCAACGAACTACAACGAACGCCGAAAGATCCCGTGGAGCTGTTCCTTGGTGCAGGCTCGGTGAGCGAATCCGGCGAGCGCTTGAGCAAGCTTTTCGACCACGAAGTGTTCATTCGGCAGTTCGGTGACGCGCGTTATGAAGTCACAAACGCACTGACCGAATACGTCCTGAACTGCCTTCATGTTCGCAAGGGCAAGGCGTTTCGCGTCGCCATCATCCTAGATGGCGCAGAGTTGGTGGTTGAGGACGACGGGAATTCGTTCGATCCACTTGATGCGCAGTTCGAGCCTGCCCCCGCGCAGATGGGAATTCGAACGATCCGAGGACTGGTGCGCAATCAACCGGGGCTCGACGTGAAGTACATCTCGAGAGACAAAGACGACGCTCGCGCGTTCAATCGATTCGTCATTCGAGTTTGTAGCATGGAGGGTATCGCCACCAAAAGCTGCACTGTTCATGTGGACGCCAGCAAGCTGTTCTCTCGAATGGATGGCTATGCGTACTTCGAGCAAATGAACATTCCCTCCGATTGCGATCCATTCACGGTGCACCTGGGAACATTCAGGCACGTGACGTCCTCGGGCTCGCACGAAGTCCTTAAACACCTCAGGGACTATCTTGGCGGGAGGAAACTCGTCGTCGTGATCACACCGCTTCGGGTGGACCTCTACGAAGCACTTGCGCCGCAGGTAAGAGATTGGGCGAATGTCTCACTAGTCATGGGTTGACGCTCGAGACCTGCAGCGAGCCCAAGACAGCGCCGACTACCGCGGCCCGTTGTATCCAGAAGGCACTGAGCAATTGCGATGTAATTGGGCAACCAGGAATGCTGGGTGGCAGCAAGAGGCTCCTACCGAGACAAGTCCACAGGTATGTCGAACGTCGGCTCCTGGCCGGTCTCCGTCCTCGAGCTGCTAGGTGGCAGGTATCTAACGACCCTTTAAAAATAGTTCGACGTCGCAAAGTGACCGCCTTTTTGCCCGTCAGCGGTCAGTCTGACCTATCGATCGTAGCGATCGAACGCCGGTAACCCTCCGGGAGAAGTAGTCGGAGCAAACGGACCCCTCGTCGCCAATCGACAAGGCCGAAAGCTGCCATTCGACGTTGTTAGGAAAGGGCCACCTAGCAGCATATTGATCTAGCGTCCTCTAAACCGGAGGCCTATCCGCGGTTCCGAGTTTGGCCAGTCTCTTTCAAGGCTTGTCATTCGATTCCGCTCTTCATGTGGCGCGTCGCAGTGGCCCGATGCGTTGGAAAGCTTATAGGAGTAGGCGATTAACGTGTCGTCAAGAGCTAGGTTTGATGCAGGCGATTTCGCCTGCAGACTTGTCAACGACTTCAAGGTGCGCAGCATCGGTAATGTCGGAACGGGCAATTCCATCATTTCCCTGCGTTAGCTGAAAAATCCGAGTTGTGCAGGATCCGGGTTCGACGGCGTACGTAATTTCATACTGCTCTCCAGCTTTAGGAACCAATACTGGAGCTCGGCACTTGCCCGGCTGCTTATCGCGGATCTGATTCCCCATTGCAGGACTCAAGGCAAACATTATTTCTGCGAAGTTCAATTTCGCGACATGGACGATCTGGCGCGCCGCCATCGGCTTACCAGCTGGTACTACAAATTCAACTGCGCCTTCCTGCCCAGAAGGAAGAGGGGCCAGCATGCCCACACGTTTTTCGTAGAAATCCTCCCTGCCGCCGGCGACCCAAGCAAAGATAGCCGCTTGCTGGCACGTCTCGACATCCACAGACGCCAAAAGAAGGTTCGAAACCACCGGAGACTCCATCTTGATGCGAAGCTTCGCCGTATCTGAACCTGATGCGTCCTCATACAAGCCCGACGCACATCCGGTCATTGCAAGCGTAAATGCCAGCACACCCGTTTGCTTCATTGCACACCTGCCGGTCCTATCGTTTTTCATTCGTCGCCCGCATAAAGAATTCGGATTCATAATCTCTGGCGGCGAATTTTGCGACAGAGCGTCTGCAGGACGGCACCCCTTATCAGAAGGGGTATACTTTCCCATTCTGCCGTCGAGCGGAAAGCGGGACATTCTAGCATCCGGCCAAAATTATTTTCCATGGGAAACGCATTCTTGAGCGTAGTTGCCGCGGTGATTGCATACAATCGAGATCCGGGTTCTCAATGGCGGATTTTGATTGCAACTCAGTCACCGGTCAGCACGCTGAATCCCGCACCCAAACGTCGATCATAAGTTCGGCATTCAGCATGGAGAGCTCAACAAGACTGGCGGATCCAGTACTCACACCCGCATTGGGCACATCTGTTTCCACAAACACTGCGCACCGAATCCACCCTCTTGAGCCAAGCTCTTGCCGGATCGAGGTGTGCATCCCGCGAATTTGAGACAGACACCAACCAATATGTTCGTCTGGGACTAACGAGGTGATTTCATGCTGCGAAGTAAATCCCAACATTGTCGTAGCGGCGACGTTGCCGAGTGCCAACGGAGCCCCTTTCATAACCTGACTATAGTCATCAAGCTTTAAGACTTTTGCCAATCGCTCTGGCACGAGATCGTCGGAGTAAAAATAAAGCCCCGCATAGGTCCTGACAATTGTCATGAGTTCGCCTGAGAGGTCTTCGCGTTGCTAAGCTCGTGCCAGCCTAGCAAAACGAGCGAAGAAGAGCATCACTCTGACGAGGGGCGAATGTCAGATATCGGTATTGAAGTCGGATGACCTCTTTTGGCCGATCACTGCCGGCCCGTACTGAGTCAGGCAACTGTCACCGGACCCTGGGCGGTTTTTCGCGTTTTCCGAACCCGCGAGCTCGGAGAAGTTGATCTTTCATTGTCGAAACGAGACAGCGTGCGACGAGAAGCCTGCGCTGATTTTGCTACTCACATGCGCCCGGAGAAAAATCAATTGGATAGATGTGTCCGGCAGCGATCTTGCTCATTGCAATGTATGTCTTAACACGCAGCGCGGTATTCAACATCTGGACGCGTATCTCTTGGGCATGCCTCGTCCAGTGGCCCGGTCCAAAGAGATCGCGCAGGCATTGGGCGGATCGATCGAAGTTGGTCCAGTTGAGCTGGACCTCCGCGATGTCAGGTGAGTTCAAATAGTAGCGTTGGGCTGCGCGGGCATGTTGCAACAGTCCTTTGGCCTCTCGGCTGTTCGTGTAGTTTGCGATGATGTACTGTTGAATGTCATCGCGAACGCCATCCTCATCACGGTCAATTCCATTCACTGTGTCTGTAAAGTCTTTCGATCTAACTCCAGGTCTCCCGGTTTGATCATCATCGATATTGGCTTTCGTGGAGTGAATCAAATCGCCGGTATCCGCAAAAATTGGACGGAGTAAGGCAGGCTGCTGATAGTGCATGGCAGGTCCATCGACGAGCGTATCGGCCGCTACGCTTGCCGATCCAATTGCGGCAATGAGTGCGATGAGCATGTTGGTAGGAAATCGTAACGATCAGCCTACTGTAGGCGGTTTGGATACTCAGGGATTCCCTCAATTTGGGGGKGGGACTATGTTAGATGTTCGCCGAGCCGGGAGTTGACAGTCTACCTGCCCTCCTTTTTACATGGATTTCTGCGTCGGACCCGCCCATCAGAAACCGGACGGCCGTTGATTCGCTTGGATGCAGTGCGATTCTCCGCGAGGCTTGCTGATGACCGGCCGATTAGTGACGGAGCTGGCCGGTGACCGACGACTCGGATCGACCTAATTGGCTGTCCCCGACCCCTGGCGGCCGATCGGCCTGACTTGGTGAGGACGCACAATCTACGACATCAGCCGCTCGGCCGATCCTCAGAGATGTTGCAGTTTCCGTTTGGCCGAACTCCGCGCAATGAGCCAGGAGACTCGGCGCGGCACCTGGCGAAACGAAGAGTGGATTCCCGACAGAACCCGGGTACTGTAGAATGCACGCAGGCGATCCGTCATCGCCTGCTGTCCACAATTGCAGACCCTCACGGGATGACGAAGAAACTAATTATGGCCGATTCCCAACCTGTGGCGAATCCCGGCAGTGGGCACCGTCGATTCGCATCACAGACAAGGAATCTGTCATGCGCTACATCCCCACGTCCGCCGCGAAGGTTGACGACCTCAAGAAGCAAGCCAAGAAGCTCCAACGCAAAGGCGGCGGAAAACACGCCGACCTGCTGAACCGTGTCGCGCGCAATGCAGGGTACGACCATTGGCACCACGTCACGCTCTGCCTCAAAGAATTCGAGGAACGGGCAGGCTTCGGCAAACTCAACGCTGAGCTGGACCTCATCGTCAGTTCCGCCCAGGCGGGCGAAACAAGGATCGTCATCACCGGCCCGGAAACGATGATGGTGCCGCTCGTGCTGTTCACGAGCCAGGGCGACGCATGGATGCTGGATGCCGACGAGGAGCTAGCAATCTGCCTGATCTGGCACGGCGAGGTGTTGCCACGCAACATCAAGGACGCCGGAAGGAATATCGAGATCGAATGGGAGGGGCGCTTTGCGCTCGACGGCGACGCATTCCTGGTAGATACCGAACATCCATTGATCGGAACGCGCGCCATCCTCGGCTACCCGATTCACGAGTTGCGCCAAGCCATCGACAAGGCGCAGTCGTTTGACAAGAGGGCAAACACGATCTTCGGGCAGGACGGCGCGGAAGATCTGACGCCTGGTTTGATCGACCACCTTGTCGCACAAGGCTGGGAGCGCCAGTCGCTAGAGAATGGCGCACGCGATGGCGCGCGCTACAACCCGAGCCGCGACAGCCTGCTCTATCCGGCGTTCACCGACAGCGACTTCGAGGACTAAGGCATTGACGGGGCTCCGGTGGAAGACCTCTCAAGATCGTCTGCGTGAATCTACCGGATCTCGGACGCAGTCGCCGGGCTGGGAGGCTCGGCGCTCCTTTTGGGTCTTGGGTCGCAACCATGCTATATCCTTGCTGCACGATTGATTCCCAGCGACGTGAGAGACAAGATGAAGGTTTTTGTCAGTTCCCTGATCCGCGGGTTCGAGCCATTCCGCGAGGCCGCCCGCTCCGCTGTCACAACACTTCGGCACGAGCCCGTCATGGCGGAAGATTTCGGCGCGCAGCCGAGCTCACCGCAAATCGCCTGCATGCAGGGTCTGCGCTCGGCGGACCTCGTGGTGCTGGTTCTCGGCGAGCAGTACGGCTACGTGCAGGGGACGTCCGGCGTTTCGCCGACCCACGAAGAATTCCTGGAAGCACGTGACACCAAACCGATCCTGGCTTTCGTTCAGGAGGGAGTGACGCGCGACACGCAACAGGCCAAGTTTGTGTCCGACGTACAGGGCTGGCAGCAGGGCTATTTCCGGGGCGGCTTCAAGACGCCAGAAGAGCTAAAGGATTTGGTGACGCGGGCAATTCACGACTATCAGCTCGCGCATGCCACCGCTCCGCTTGATGTAAATATGCTTACGCAGTCCGCGATTAGCGTGCTGCCCCGCAGCCGAAACGGTCATTCGACCCAGTCGCCAATGCTGGACCTGGCGATCGTGGGTGGCCCCCTTCAGCGCATCTTGCGGCCTGCCGCACTGGAACATCCGAAACTGCTCACCGATCTGCACCAGCGCGCGTTGTTCGGCGACCCCAGGCTGTTCGACAGCAGCAAGGGCATGAATTCGGACATCGAAGGCGCGGCCCTCTATCTCGAACAGGACGGCGGTGCCAGGATTCAGCTTAATGAGCAAGGCGCGTTGGTGCTGCGCTTGTCGCTCGAACGCCCCGGTCCGCGTAATCACGGTGGCTTCAGCGCCAGCTTCGCATTGATTGAGGAAATCGTCGTGCGGCAATTGACGGCAGGCATTACCTACGCCGATTGGGCTTTAGAACTAATTGACCCGACCCAAAAGCTGACCCACGTCTCGCTGGCCGCGCGCATCGATGCAAGCGAGCATTTGGGATGGCGGACTCAGGCCGAGGACGACGCAAGCCCTAACTCCGGAACCATGGGTTTTGGCAACGGCGAGGAAAGGTCTCCGGTCACAGTTGACCGCCCACGGGCCGCTCTGCGCTTTGACACTGCCAGTCTTGCTGAGGACCTGATGGTTCCGCTTAGGCGACAGCGCAAGTCGCGGTAGGGGCCCCGCCGACGGTGCCCCTGATTTGAGCAGGGCGACCGCGCGTCACCTATCTCACGTACCTACGCCTCCACCCGCGCGCTCGACATAAGCGGCGAGCGCGCGTGACAGATTCGGGCAACTGCCCCTCGACCGCCTTCGCCGGGCTTTGCCTATTGGGTCCGGCCGCCATGTCCAGCAGTCTCGGGGCGACCCAATGCCGATATTTTTGGGATTAACCCATCAGATAACGAAGGCGCCCGAAATCTCCCCGCTAGCGAAGCGCCACAGATTCAATGTCCGATTGTTAGCGTCGAACCGACGTTCGAACTATCGATCTTCAGTGCGAACGAAAGTCGGTTCATGGCCGGAAAGGGACCTCGACGCGCCGCGATCTTTATCGTAGCTAACAGTTACGTTCGCCGTCGGCGCCATCGACCAATCCACTTCCAACCTGTAGGGCGATTCTAAACGTGCCGACGCACACGTCTTAGGACGTCGCCAAGTAGGACTGCGACCTGCAGTACCACCACTCTCCATGTGCCCAGTTACTGTGAGACAGATCGTCCCTTTTGGATTTGTCGGTGATTGACGTCCCATTAATTTCGAGACGGGACAAAAAGATCACAGAAGCACTAGCGCGCATGCGGGCCATTACCGTACTGGAAGGGAGGCTTCGAAGCGCGTTCCCACTTCAAGGTCGGATTGCGCCCGGAGGGTGCCACCATGCGCTTTCACAATCTCATGGCAGATATACAAGCCAAGTCCCAGTCCAGCGGCAGCGTCCTGCCCTGCAGGGCGCCAATAGGGTTCGAATAGCCTTCCCAGATCTTCAGGGGCGATGGGCGTGCTGCCTGGCGGTGCGGGATTCGAAGCACAGGGCGGGGGCAGAGGTGTGGTTTTCGGTGGGCGCGGAAGCGCACGCCGTCGTCCCAGCATATCACCGCACTTCCGCATGGCAGCCTCCAAGAGGGCGAAAAAACTCCTAGTACCATCCAGTGGGATGGTGCTAGGATGGTTGCAGACCTAACCACTTAGCGGGCGACATGGAACGAAAAATGGACCTTGCGGCACAGGGCGGCGCACTTCGCCCCAAGGGCGGCGAGACCGAAAAAATCACGATCAACCTTGGGCCGGTGGACCTCGGGCAGATCGATCTGCTGGTGGAAGAGGGCTTCTATTCGAACCGCACGGATCTGATCCGGACCGCCATCCGCAATCAACTGGCCGTGCACCAGCAGGCCATTCATGAGACGGTGACGCGCCGCGCGCTGGTACTCGGTCTGCAGCATTTCTCGAAGCAGGACCTCGAGGCGGCGTTGGCAGCCAATGAGAAACTGGCCATCCATGTTCTTGGTCTGGCAAGTATTGCTGCCGATGTGAGCCCAGCGCTGGCATCGGCGACGATCGAATCGGTTGTTGTACTCGGCGCGTTTCATGCACCGCCCGCGGTCAAGGCCGCGCTGGCAGGACGCATACGGTAGCTTGCGGCAATGTCGCCGCGCCCGGTTCTTCGGGCCAGATGGGAAATCAACGTGAAAATGAACGACGCGTTTCTCGCCTCGATGCATGAGGCCATGCAGCTTCTTCAGACCGCAGGCCCGCTCGAGGCAACCGCCGTTATCCAACGGGCGCTTCGCCAACATTCGGCGGATGCACCCGCGCCGGAATCGCCGCCGATGCCGGCACAGGTGGTCCAGCACCTGCTGGAGCATCGCACCGCCGAGCCGGCTCCGGCTCCGGCTCCAGCTCCAGCCCCACGCGCCGAAGCCGTGGCAAAGGCGGGAGACTTCAGTCAGCGACGATTCGCCAATGAAGCTGGCAAGCGCGCCTACAAACTTTACAAGCCGACAGGCGAGGTGCACGGCCCGATGCCGCTGGTCGTCATGCTGCATGGTTGTACCCAGGATGCCGATGATTTCGCAGCGGGTACGCGCATGAATGCGCTTGCGGACAAGCTCGGCTTCATGGTCCTGTATCCGATTCAGCCGGCCGATGCCAATGCCTCGAAATGCTGGAACTGGTTCCGCCCGGGCGACCAGCAAGCGGGGCGTGGTGAGCCGTCGATCCTCGCGGGCATGACGCAGGAGGTCATTGCGCGCCACGGCGTCGATCCCGATCGCGTATACATTGCGGGCCTGTCAGCGGGCGGGGCGATGGCCGCCGTGATGGTCGAACGCTATCCCGAACTGTTTGCCGCGGCCGGCGTCCACTCGGGACTTCCGGCGGGCTGCGCCCATGACCTGCCATCGGCGCTCGCGGCGATGAAAGGCGGAAAGGGGCTGGGCGCTTCCAGGCGGGGCGCGTCGCCGCACGCCACGCCACGGCGCCCCTTTATTGTCTTCCACGGCGATGCCGACCACACTGTGCACCGCGCCAACGGCGACCGGCTGATCGAGCCCTACGAACAGGGCAGTGCCCAGAAGCGGATCGAGCGTGACGCCAGTCGCGCCGGCCGCCGCTACACGCGCAGCCTGATCACCACGCCGTCGGGCGTCGATGCCGAATACTGGCTGCTCCATGACGCCGGACATGCATGGTCAGGCGGAGGCACAGGCGGTTCGTACACCGATCCCAAGGGGCCGGACGCCAGTACGGAAATGCTCCGGTTCTTCCTGGCCCATCCGCGCCGTCCGCTGCCTCATCAATAAGAGACAATCCGCCGGGTGACGGTGACGGTGGCGAGCCACTGACTCGCCCCTGCGACCCGTAAGCCCGCATCCCTCCCATAGTCGGGTGTATCGGTCGCGCACACCCCACTTCGACACGCGTGCGATAGCGCTGCCTGCGTGATACCGTGCTCGCCGCCCTCACACTCTATCTGCCGACTATGGTCGCCATCCTGCTTCTGGTTGCCGCATTTCTGTTCATGGCCATGCTGTTGCCGGTCAAGGTTACCCTCGCCGTGGTGGTGATTACCGTGGTGATCGGCTTCGTGGTCAAGGTCGTCGCCAGGATGGTGACGGGCGAAGACCCGACCGTGGTCGAGGCCCTGAAGGCCGTGTTTGTAGCGCTACTGTTCAACGCCATCGCGGCGGCGGCCATGGCCAAGCTGACGGGCGGATCGCTGTCCGGCCCCGCCTCGCTCGTGACCTGGGTGGTGACGTTCATCGCGTTCTCGTTCGGCTTCGTCGTGATGCTGAAGGCCACGCTCAAGCAGAGCGCCGTGATCTCGCTGGTGTCCTCGCCGATCGCCGCGCTGATTCTCTTCGCGGCCGTCAAGATCTGACAGCGGCGCGGCCATCGCGCCGCGTTCCCCCGGCCGCTCAGGCCGTCACCCGCACCTTGCCATCTTCCGACCACAGCAGTTGCACGCGCTGGCCCGGGTAGAAGCTGCCTTCGGATGCCGACTGGGTGATCGCCTGCAGCCGGCCGTCGGGCAGTCGGACCGTGATTTCATATCCGGGGTGGCGCTCCACGCCCGACTCGATCTCGTGCCCGGCCAACCCGCCGGCAAGGCCGCCGGCCACACCTGCGAGCAGCGAACCATGGCCGTGCCCGATGGCGCTGCCGGCCACGGCGCCCAGCAGGCCGCCGCCCAGTTCGCCCACCAGGCTCGATCCCTGGCTGCTGTCGTCGATCTGCACCAACCGCACGCGCTCGACCGTGGCCATCGTCACGGTCTCGGGCAGCGATGTCTGTCCGGCGCTGTAGACGCTGCCCGGCGGCACGTACTCGGCGCAGGCAGAGGCAAGCAGCGTGCTGGCCAGCAGCATGGCGGCCAGCGGGAAGTGCAGCGATGAAGGACGACGTGTGGAAAACATGGGCGGCTCCTGTCGGACATTGACTGGAGCCACTCTACGGCTGGGCGGCGCAGGAGCGTTTTCCGAAAGCCGGGGGCTTTGCGTGTTCGCAGGATGCTAAGGCGCCAGGTGGCTGACAAACAGTTCGGCCAGCATGCGCGCGGACGTCCCCAGCGGCATCGCGCGCAGGCGGATGAGGCCGGCCTGCATCGGGGGCGGCAGCGGAGATAGCGCCGCGAACGCCTGCAGCCCGTTGCCATACATCGGATCGGCCAGCAGTTGCGTGGGGCAGTAGCCGATGGCATCGGTGCGGCGCATCAGTTCCGTCATCAGCGTGGGCGATGTGCACGCCGTGATCTGGCGCGGGACGGGCAGGTCGCTCGTCCGCAACCATTCCAGCAAGGTCTCGCTCTGGCTGCCCGGGGACAAGTTCAAGGTCCACCGGGCATGCTCCAGCGCCTGCCAGCCCGTCGCACCGGCGAGCGGATGGCCGACTCTGCCGGCCGGGACGGCGCTGACCTCGAACAGCGGTTCGAAGGCCAGTTCGGGCGGCAGCTCGTCCGGATCCGCGATGGCGATGGCGAAGTCCAGCCGGCCTTCGATCAGCCGTGGAATCAGGTCGGCAAGAAATCCTTCGCTCAATGACAGCCGCGCATCGGGCTGCCGGGCGGTGAAGGCCTCCCAGACGCGGGGCAGCACATCCAGCGCCAGAAGCGGGGTGACCGCCGCCGCCACGTGCGCGCCGGCACCGCCCTGCAACGCCCGGATCTCGTCCCGGGCCCGCTCCAGCGACGCCAGCGCCAGGCGGGCGTTGGTGAGCAGCACGCGCCCGGCCGCCGTGAACTCCACCCCCTTGTGGCTGCGCACGAGCAGCTCCGTCCCGACATCGTCCTCCAGTTCGCGCAGCGCCTTGGTCAGGGCGCTCTGGCTGAGATGCAGGCTCCGGGCTGCAGCACGGATGGTGCCGTTTTCGGCAACCTGGACGAGGGCTCGGAGCTGGTGCTGGCGCATGACAAGGGTTCCAGGGGAGGGTGGCGATGGTGAACACCAAAGGTGTTCACCATGGAAAATATATCGCCAATTGGTTTTCTCCGGGAGCCATATGATGGAGCGGACCAGAACCGATCCGACCCCCCATGACCGACGCGAACTGCAGTGACCCCGATGTGGACAATATGACGGCCTGGCGGCGGCGCTTCCACAGTCACCCGGAACTCGGCTTCGAGGAATTCCGGACCAGCGCCTTCGTGGCCGGCAAGCTGGAGGAATGGGGCTACGACGTCACCACGGGCATCGCTGGCACCGGGCTAGTCGGGCGGCTTCGCTTCGGCAAGGGCAGCCGCCAGCTCGGCCTGCGCGCGGAGATGGACGCGCTGCCCATTCAGGAGGCCACCGGGCTGCCATGGGCCAGCCAGATCCCCGGCAAGATGCATGGCTGTGGCCACGATGGCCACACGGCGATGCTGCTAGGCGCGGCCCAGCGTCTGGCGGCGATGCAGCGAGAGGGCGTGGATTGGGATGGCACCCTGCACCTGATCTTCCAGCCGGCCGAGGAACTGGGCGGCGCCGGCGGGGCGCGGCGGATGATGGACGAGGCCCTGTTCGCGCGCTTTCCGTGCGATGCCGTGTTCGCCATGCACAACTATCCGGGGCGCCCGGTCGGGCGCTTCTATGTCCGGGAGGGCGCGTTCATGGCGTCGTCCGACCGCGCCGTGATCACCTTCCACGGGGTCGGGGGGCATGGGGCGATGCCCCAACTGGCTGTCGATCCCACGATTGCCGCGGCTTCGACCGTGATGGCGCTGCAGAGCATCGTCGCCCGCAATGTCGATCCGCAGGCTGCCGCCGTCATCACCGTAGGGCGCCTCGAGGCGGGAACCACCTACAACATCATCCCGGAGTCGGCCGAACTGGAACTGAGCATCCGGGCGCTGCAGCCCGAGGTGCGGGCGCTGCTGGAACGGCGCATCCACGAAGTGGTCGAGGGCCAGGCGCGCGCGTTCGGTCTGCGGCATGCCATCGTCTATGAGCGCGGCTATCCGGTACTGGTCAACACCGGGCCGGAAACGGCGCTTGCCGTGCGGGTCGCCCGCAAGCTGTACGGGGCCGATTGCGTCGATGACGACGCGACGCCGCTGTGCGCCAGCGAGGACTTCGCCTACATGCTGGCCGAGCGCCCCGGCTGCTACCTGATGATCGGCAATGGCGACAATGGCCACGCGAGCGGCGTGCCGACCGGCCCCTGCAGCGTGCACAACCCCTCGTACGATTTCAACGACCGCTGCCTGGATACGGGCGCGGCATTCTGGGTGGCGCTCGCCACCGAATTCTTCCACCCCACTGCCTGACTGCCATGAACTCGATTCGCAGAATGCTTGCCCGTTGCACGTTTGCCGCTGTCGCTACGGTTGGCCTGCTCGCCACGCCGGGCGCGGGCGCGGCGGACGCGTATCCCTCCAAGCCAGTCGTGCTGATGGTGCCGTACCCGGCCGGCGGGCTCTCCGATGCGATTGCCCGCAGCATGAATACTCGGCTGTCGAAGGCGCTGGGCCAGCCGGTGCTGGTGGAGAATCTCGGCGGCGTCAGTGGCGCCATGGCGGCGCAGAAGGTGCTGAACGCGCCGGCGGACGGCTACATGATCTTCCTGGGCTCGCCGAACGAGGTCATCCTGTCGCCGCTGTCCAATGCGGCGGTGAAGCTGCGTACCGAGGATTTCCGCTTATTGACGCCGGTCACCGTCAACCGGCTCGTGATGGTGGCGCGGCCCGACCTGCCGGTCCGCAGCGTCGACGATCTCATCGCGCTGGCCAAGGCCAATCCGGCCAAGCCGCTGACGTACGGCAGCGTCGGTCCCGGGTCGATGTATCACCTGGTGACCGAGGACATGGCGACCCGGACCCATATCGGCGTGAGCCACATCCCCTACAAGGGCATGGCGCCGCTGATGCAGGACCTGGCCGGCAAGAACGTCGACTTCGCCATCCTGCCGTACGCGGCCAGCTTCCGCGGCTTGTCCGATCAGGGGCGACTGAAGCTCGTCGGCTGGGCCGGAAACAGCCGCAGCAAGGTCGATCCCGCCATCCCGGCCTTCGGCGAAGGGACGCAACTCAAGGACTTCGACCAGGCGACCTGGGCCGGCATCATGGTCAAGCAGGGCACGCCGGAGGCCGTGGTCGCGCGGCTGCACCAGGCGCTCGTCGAGACGCTGCAGGACGCACAGGTCGTCAGCGGTCTGGAGGCGACCGGTGCGGAGGTGGCCAAGCCCAGCTCGGTGGCTGACGCGCAGCGCTTCCTGCAAGCAGAGACCGGCAAGTTCCGCGCGATGGCGAAGCGGATCCATCTCCAGCCGCAGTAAGCCAGGACCGCAATGTAGAAAGGCCCGTGCCGCCATGCAGCATCGCWTGGCGGCACGGGCCTGTTGCGGCTAGCGCCTCAGCGCCTCAGCGCCTCAGCTCAGGCGCGCCGCGCCGTCAGCCACTTGTCCGACGCCAGCGGTTCCGTGCAGAGGCGCACTTCGCCGAT
Organism: Cupriavidus sp. 01L43; assembly: GCF_056399925.1. Taxonomy (NCBI): domain Bacteria; kingdom Pseudomonadati; phylum Pseudomonadota; class Betaproteobacteria; order Burkholderiales; family Burkholderiaceae; genus Cupriavidus; species Cupriavidus sp. 01L43. The sequence continues at coordinate 223,951 of NZ_JBFTSH010000006.1, read as the reverse complement.
CTGGCCGAGGAAGCCATTCGACGGGACGTTGCCGTAGACACCGCCGCCCACGAAGAAGCGGCTGGCAGCATTGACGGCGGCGATGCCGCGCGTGTTCGACGCGTTGCGCAGCACCGGGGCGCCTTCCACGTACATCACCGTCTCGTTCTTCGCCGGGTCGTTGACCACGGCGACGTGGACCCACTTCTCGGCGATGATCTCGCCAGACCAGTTTGCGGCCGGGTTCTTGGTGCCGGCCGTGCTCGGCGTGACTTCCCATTGCACTTCGCGCAGGCTGGAGATGGCGAAGATCAGCGGGCTTTCGTCGCCGTCGCCGCTGCCAAAGCCGGTGACCGTGCTGCGTCGGCCCTCGCGCTCCATGATGTTCATCCACGCGTTGTTGCCGGCCGTCCACGACGCCGGCACCTTGAGGAATGCCTCGACGGTGTAGCCGTTGTCGAACGTCAACGCATTCAGGGCCGCCGTGGTCTGCGTGGCGAAGTAGCTCATGCGCTGGGGACTGTTCAGTGAATTGGCGAACTTCACGCTGCCCGGGGCAGCCGACAGGAAGTGGTGATCGTTCGACCACGTCAGGTCGCCCAGTTGGGCCGCGCCGCCGTTGGCCAGCGCTTCACGCGAGAGCGGATTGGCACCGGTCAGGTCGTCGATCACCTGGCCGACCGGCACGGCTGCGCCGTCGGTGCCGCCGAAGAAGCGCCAGTGCGCCACGGTGGAAGCCACCAGCGGGTAGTCGTTGGTGTCGGCGGCGGCCTTCTTGTCGGTCAGGCTCGGCTCGGTGTAGTTGGCCAGGATCGCGGCCTTGGCGCGGTCGTTGATCGGATCGTTGCCGGCCGCCGGGATGGCGAAGTCGGCGTTGAAGCGCGCAAAGCGCTTGCGGAAATCGAAGTCGATCTCGAACTGCTGGTTCTTGTCGGTCAGCACCGCTACGTCGAACTCGTTCAGCGTCTCGGTGGGCTTCTGCGGCACCCACGGCGAGAACGAGATGACCTTGATCTTGTTATTGGTCAGGTCGAATTCGTACAGGCGCATCAAGCCGTTGCCGCCCATGTACGCCATCTGGTAGTCGACCACCATTTCCTCGACGGGGTTGCCGAAGTCGTTGGTCTTCGTGAGGTGCGCTGCGCCATGGTAGTGGCCGTTCAGCGTCATGAAGATCTGGTCGTTGTCCTTGATCAGCTTGTCCCACAGCATCAGGCCGTACGGCACTTCCAGCGGGCTGACGCCATCCGGGCCGATATTGAGCAACTGGTGGGTCGAGAGGATGACCGGCACCTTCGGGTAGCGCTTGAGCACGTTGCGCGCCCAGGTGATGGCGGCGTCGGAGGCGCGCCAGGACATCGACAGCACCATGAAGCGGTTGCCGTCCACGTCGAAGAAGTGGTACTCGTGGAAGCCCGACGGATCGCGACCGCCGAAGGTGGCCTGGCGCTGCGCGCGGGTGGTCGGGAAGGTCTTCAGGTACGGCTCGTTGGCCAGGTTGCGCTGCGCGTCGGTGTTCGACGCCTGGCTGCCGGCGTTGACGTAGTCCACGTCCGAGATCACATCGTGGTTGCCGGCCAGGATCGAGTACGGCGCGCGGGCCGCTTCCATGACTTCCATGGCCTCGTCGGCGATCTGCCATTGCAGCGGCTTGCCCTGCTGATCCACCACATCGCCGAGGTGGATCGTGAACGGGATGCGCAGGCTGGCGGCGTTCTGCGTGATCCACTTGGTCTGCGCCAGGAACGGCGTGGTGCCGTACTTGCGCTGGAACTGCAGGTTCTCGTCAGTGGTGGCGTAGCGCGAATAGAACTGCGTGTCGGGCAGCACGGCGAGCGCGAAGCTCGAAACCTTGCCGGACGGCGTGGAGCCACCCGGCGTGGTGCCGGGCGTGGTGCCGGGCGTCGTGGCCGGCGTGCCGGGCGCGGCATCGTCGCCGCCGCCGCACGCGGCCAGCAGGGCCGAGGTGCCGAACGACATGCCAAGGCCCGCTCTGAGCAGCAGGCGGCGCTGGCGGTCTGGAATGCCCTCGAGCTTGACGGTATCGATTGCGGATGGCTTGCCCGGTGTCTTGCTTTGCATTTCTACTTCCCTGTTGACCCACGAAAAGCCCGTGATTCTGGAGAGCGCTCGTGACAGGGTGTTGATCGAAATGTGACGGTTTGGATTGACGGAGGGTCCTGCAGATGAGCACACCGTGCGGCCGCTTTCTTCGGCCGCACGGCGTGCATTCCGACTAACAGAATGACGTTTAGAGCGTGCCCTCTAAACCATCAGGACGGCGGTGGCAATACCTTGCCACCGGTCCAACAGACAGGCGTCGCGCTGTCGCGACAGGACGTTATCTGTAGCGCTTACATACATTTTGCGTCGTGATTTAAGATCGCCCCGCATCACTTTGTGCCAATAACAATACAATTTGAACGGGGTAGTCAATGAACTCCAATTTTTGTCGTGGAATGCCGCGGGCCGGCGTGCGCGCGCCGCAAGCGTCCTCTATCACTCTGGCTGTTGCGCTGCTGTTTCCGATGGCTGCGTCGGCCGGCGAATATTTTGCTTCCAGTCTCGCCGAGCTGCAGTCGGCCATTGCGGCCGCCAATGCGGACGGCGATGCCACGGCCACCATTCGCCTGAGCGCTGACGTGACAATGCCAGGGGGCGCCTGGTCAATCGGCACGCCTACCAAGCCTATCACCCTCGATACCAATGGTTTTGTGCTGACGAAGACCGGCGCGCTGGGGAACTATGCGACATCCGCGGCGGGACCGCTGACGTTGAACGGCACCTATACGGTTGCCCCGAACACGGCGGGCGGCACGGCCATGCTGATCAGCGGAGGCGGCCAGGCCATCGTCAATGGCACCGTGACCGGCGGCAACACGACGGTAGCGGGCAGCGAGAGCGGGGCAGCCATCTCGGTACTGCCCAACGCATCCGTCGTCAACAAYGGTTCGGTCAAGGGCGGCAGCGGAACGAATTCGGCCAACGGTACGGCAGGCGCATCGCTCTCGACCAATGCCAGATTGGTCAACGCGGCCACTGGCACCATCACGGGGGGCGATGCCTCGGGTGGCCAGGCCGGCACCGCCGTGAACCTGACTGCGACCGTCACGGGCGGCGTGGTCAACGCGGGCATTATTCGCGGGGGCGCCGACCTGAGTGGTGGCGGGGCCGGTGGCGTCGGCATACGCGTGGCGGCGGGTACGCCTACCGTCACTAACACGGGGCTGATCGAAGCCGGTGCGGGCGCGGCGGCTATCGTCGTCAATAGCACCACCGGAACGCTGACGGTCGTCAACGCGGGCACCATCCGCGCCGGTACCGGTTACGCGAATGCCATTGAATATGCCTCGGGCGGCACGGGCAGGGCTGTGCTCGAACTGCAGGCCGGCTCCAGCATCGTCGGCAATGTCATCGCCAACGCCACGGTGGCCAATGACACCTTCCGCCTCGGCGGCGCCACCGACAGCGTGTTCGATGTCTCGACCATCGGCGACACCGCGCAGTACCGTTACTTCGACAACTTCGTGAAGACCGGCACCAGCACCTGGGCGCTGACGGGCACCGGCACAGTCACCGCGCCGTGGACCGTGGACCAGGGCACGCTGCAGATCGGCAATGGCGGCACCAGCGGCAGCCTGGCCGGCAATGTGGTCGTCAACAGCGGCGCCACGCTGGCGTTCAATCGTTCCGATGCCCACACCTATGGCGGCATCGTGTCGGGCGCGGGTAGCCTCGCGCAGAACGGCAGCGGCACCACCGTGCTGACCGGCGCCAACACCTACACGGGCAGCACCGCCGTCAACCTCGGCACGCTGGCCATCGACGGCTCGATCACCAGCCCGGTGACGGTAGCCACGGCCGGTACGCTGTCCGGCACCGGCACGATCTTCGGCAATGTCACGAACAGCGGTACGGTCACGCCGGGCGGCGGCTCGGGCGTGCTGACCATCGCCGGCAACTACATCGGCAACGGCGGCACGGTCCGCGTGAACACGGTGTTTGGCGGCGACGCATCGGCCACCGGGCGCCTTGTGGTGACCGGCGATACCTCGGGCAGCAGCCAGATCCGGGCGGTCAACATCGGCGGAGGGGGCGCGGCCACGGTCGAGGGGATCAAGGTCATCGACGTGCAGGGCGCGTCGAATGCCACCTTCACGCTCGCTGGCGACTACACATTCCAGGGCCAGCAGGCAGTGGTGGCCGGCCCGTACGCGTACCGGCTGGTCAAGAACGGCGTGTCGACGCCGACCGACGGTGACTGGTACCTGCGGTCCACGCTGGCCGAAACGCCTGCTGTCGGCGCCTCGGCGTCAGCCGCCGCCACGCCGCTGCTGGCCCCGACCGTGCCGCTGTACGAAGCCTATTCCAGCGTGCTGCAACGCTTCAACGAGCTGGGCACGCTCCAGCAGCGCGTGGGCAATCGTTCGTGGTCGCCCAACGCCGCCGTGCAGGCCGAGCAGGATGCGGGCAAGCCGGTCATTGGCCGTGGGGCGTGGGCGCGCGTGGAAGGTTCGAACACCCATATCGATCCGTCCACCAGCACGACCAGCGCCAGCTACAACGTCCGCATGTGGAAGTTCGAGGGTGGCGTGGATGCGCCGGTCATCGAGAATCAGGCCGGCACGCTGGTGGTGGGGCCGACCTTCCACTATGGCGTCGCCAATTCCAACGTCTCGTCGATGTTCGGCAACGGCGCGATCGATGCCACCGGCTACGGCTTTGGCGGCACGGCGACGTGGTATGGCAACAATGGATCGTATGTCGATGCCCGCGCGACCGTGACCTGGTACGACACCGATATCCGCTCGTCGACGCTGTCGACCAAGCTGGCCAACGGCAACCGGGGCAGCGGTGTAGCCACCAGCGTGGAAGCCGGCCACCAGCTCGCGCTGGGCGGCAACTGGTCGATCACGCCGCAGGCGCAGCTCGCCTGGTCGCAGGTGCGCTTCGACGCGTTCACGGACCAGTACGGCACCAATGTGTCGCGCGATAACGGCAACAGCCTGGTCTCCCGCCTGGGCGTGTCGCTCGATCACGAGGCCAAGTGGACCGCCAGCAACGGCAAGACGAGCCGCTCGCACGTCTACGGCATCACCAACCTGTACTACGACTTCCTGCACGGCACGTCGGCGCGCGTCGCCGACCTCAGCGTCGTCAGCAAGGAGCAGGCGCTGTGGGCTGGCCTGGGCATCGGTGCCTCGCTGAACTGGGACGACGATCGCTACACGGTCTATGGCGAGCTACTGGCGCGCACCAGCGTGCAGGACTTTGGCGACAGCAATGCGATTGGCGCCAAGCTTGGCGTGCGCTATCGTTGGTAAGGCAGCGGCGCGACCCCATGACTGTCCGGCACAGAAGGAATGCCGGCTCATGTCTGACCGGAGAAGCACCGCTGGTCAACCGTGTAACCGGCTGCGATCTCCACCGCCTGTTCGACGAACGGCAAGGTCAGCGGATTGCCGATTTCCTTGTGGAAGGCGATCCACAGTTCAAGGGTTGGTACGTCCCGATTGGCGATCCGTCGATACACCACGCCCTTGACCGGCTGCGCGGCGGCCGAGGCGGGCACCAGGGACACCGCCACGCCGGCGGCCACCATCGCCATCATGGCGTGGTGACGCGCCCCGTCGTGCATGCACGACGGTACGACGTTGTGCTCCGCCAGCCAGGTCATCATCAGGTCGTGCGCATACTGGCCGTGACGCCGTTCGAGCGTGGCAAGGCTTTGGCCATCGAGGTCACGCGCATTGACGCTGGATTTTCCGGCCAGCGGATGGTTCGCGGGGGCGGCCAGGACATAAGGCTCCGACATCAGGCGGCGCGCCTGCAGACGGGAATCGGTGACAGGCGGCCGCAGGATCGCCACATCGAGTTCGTTTCCCAGAAGGGACTGGATCATCGCTTCGGAGCTGGTCTCGCGCAGCGAGTACAGGACGCCGGGCACATGCGCCGAGAATTGCCGCAGGATGTCCGGCACCAGTTCGATGGCGGAGATCGCGGTCAGGCCGATGCCGAGGTGTCCGACGTTCTCCCCGCGATCCGCCTGGGTCACCATTTGCCGCGCGCGGTGCTCGATGTCGAACAGCTTTTCCGCCTCCGCCCGCAAGACCTGGCCTGCCGGCGTCAGTCTCACGCTGCGCTTGTTGCGCTCGAACAGCTGGGCGCCGATCTGCGCCTCCAACTGCTTGATCTGCAGGCTGAGGGGCGGCTGGGTCATATTCAGCCGCCGCGCCGCGCGCGTGAAATTGAGCTCGTCAGCCAGCACGAGAAACGAGGTCAATACGCGGAGTTCGAGGGGCGTGTACATATACAGGATTTGTATAAGTCAGATACAGAAGTAATATTGGAAATATAACTCGCGAGTACGCAGAATGTCTTCACCCAGTCCCCATCAAGGGGGCGAGACCAGAACAACTGCGCGAGACATGACCATCCAACACCCCCTCGACGACCGCCTCCCGGCGCTGCTGCGCAGCGGCGAGCCCCTCCGCGGTATCTTCACCGCCTTGCCCAGCCCGGCCATCGTGGAGATGTGCGCCTACGCGGGCTTCACCTTCGTCATCATCGACAATGAGCATGGCGCGGCCGGTTTCGAAACGACCGAGCACATGCTGCGCGCGGCGCGTGCCAGCGGGATCATTCCTGTTGTGCGCTGCTTCCCCGGCGATATGGCGCGGGTACTGGACATGGGGGCGAGCGGCGTCCAGGTGCCCATGATCGAGACCGCCGATGCGGCGCGCGACCTCGTGCAGCGCGTCCGCTACCCCGCCATCGGCCGGCGCGGCAGCGCCTTCAGCAGTCGCGCGGCCGGCTATGGCGCCTTTCCCGGCGCTCCGCACACCACGCGCAGCAACGAGGGCGTGGCGCTGATCGCCATGATCGAGACGCCCGAGGGCGTGGCCAACGCCGCGGAAATTGCGGCAGTCGAGGGAATCGACGCAGTGTTTGTTGGCCCCAACGACCTGTCGCACGCAATGGGCTTCGGCAACGACTGGAAGGCGCCGGCCGTGGCAGCGGCGATCGAGCAAGCGCTGCGTGCCATCGATGGTCAGGGCAAGTGCGCGGGCATCATCGCGCTGGGCGCCGACGACGAGCAGCGCTACGGCCAGTTTGGTGCGCGCTATTTCGCCACGGTCGCTACCACGCTGATCACGCAGGCGTTCCGGCAGGCGGCGCAGCCTCCCGACATGCCGGCGCCGACGCTGCGTTACTAGCTCGGCCCGGCACCGGGCCAGTCAGTGGCTCGCCATTCCCCATTCACGACGATATTCGCGTGCGCCGCTACGGCAAGCCGCGCCAGGCAGCATGAGCGCACGCCGGGACAGGCCGGTCGATTTCGGCGGCAGCGTAGTGCTGGTGACGGGCGCAACGGGCGGCCTGGGTCCGCCATCTGCCACGCGTTTGCGGGAGCGGGCGCGTCGGTGGCGGCAGCTTTATTGAGGCGGGGCCTCCCTACAAGAACTGGAGACAAAACATGAGATTCATGAATCGCTGCGCGCTGCGCGTTGCCCTGGCAATGGGAGGGCTCTCGCTGGTCATGGCCACGCCGGGCGTGCGGGCCGATACCTGGCCGAGCAAGCCAATCAAGTATGTGGTGCCGTTCTCGCCGGGCGGGGTGTCGGATGCCACTGCCCGCATCGTCGCCGAAGGCCTGTCGCAGCGATTGGGACAGCCGGTCGTGATCGACAACAAGCCTGGCGTATCGGGCATCCTCGGCACGCAATTTGTGGCCCGTGCCGAGCCCGATGGTTACACCATCATGGGCGGCACCATCACCACGCACGCGGTCAATCCCTTCTTCTACAAGAAGCTTGGCTATGACCCGGTCAAGGACTTCGTGGCGGTGAACCTTGTGGGCACGGTCAGCAACGTGCTGGTGGTGTCTAACGACAGCCAATACCAGTCGGTCGACCAGATCGTCGCGGCCTTGAAGGCCAAGCCTGGTGCGTTGACGTTCGGCACGGCGGGACCGGGCAGCTCGCAGCAATTGTCGGGCCAGTTATTCCAGAACATTACGGGTACGCGCCTGCAGCAGATCTCCTACAAGGGCGGCGCAGCGGCAATGACGGACCTGATCGGCGGCCAGATCGACATGGTGTTCGAGACGGTTGCCGCCGCCAAGCCCATGCTCGACGGCAAGCGCGTGCGCGCGATCGGCGTGACGTCGGCGCACCCGCTGCCGAGCCTGCCCGGGGTGCGGCCGCTGGCGGAGCAGGGTCTGAAGGGTTTCGAGATGCAGTCATGGCAGGGCATTTTCGCGCCAGCGGGCACGCCGAAGCCGATTGTCGATCGCCTCGCCACCGAGATCGCAGCTGTCGTCGCGACGCCGGCCGTGCAACAGCGCTTGCGCGCGCTCGGCGTGGAGCCGGAGGGAAAGCCGTCCGCTGCCTTCGCCGCGTTTCAGCGCTCGGAAGTCGCAAAGTGGGGCAAGATCATCCAGGCCGCCGGGGTGGTACCAGAATGAGCGAGACAGCACCTGCTTCCTTCTTTACGCCCGAGTACTTCAACGCCTTGCGCAGCGTCGATACACCAACCATCTGCAACGCGCTTGAGCTTGCCATCGGCACGCGCACCGCAAACGGCTTCACGCGCGGCACGCCTGTGGCCGCGCCGGAACCGCTGCCGCCCATCGTCGGATTTGCTCGCACGGCCCGCATTCGCGCTGCGGCGCCCGCGTCGGCGTCGCCGGATGCCATCCTCGCGACGCGACTCGCGTACTACCGGTATGTGTCGGAAGACGACGGTTTGCCACGTATTGTCGTGATGGAGGATGCCGACGCGACGGCGGGTGTCGGCGCCTTCTGGGGAGAGGTCAATACGCTCGTACATCGTGGCCTGGGCGTGTCTGGCGTGCTCACGAACGGCTCGGTCCGCGACCTCGATGTCATCGCGCCGGATTTTCCGGTGCTGGCGGGTAGTGTGGGGCCGTCGCACGCGTTCGTGCGCGTCGAGGCGTTTGCCTGTCCCGTCACAGTATTCGGGCTTGAGGTCTGCCACGGCGACTTGCTTCACGCGGACCGGCACGGCGCAGTCATCATTCCCGGCGCGGTTGCGCGGGATCTGCCTGCCTGCATTGATGAGGTGATGCGCAAGGAGGCGCCAATCCTCGCGGCCGCGCGGTCACCAGGCTTTGACATAACGGCGCTGGAAAGGGCGTTGCGGGCCTCCGCTGACATCCATTGACATGTGGCGGGCTGCCCCCCTCCCATGCACCGAAAACGCAAGTCATGCACCGAAATGTCCTCGCGTTAACCCTGTCCTGGCGCCGCCGCGCGGCATCTCCCATCTCATTCCCCCCAAAAGTTCTACGGGTTATTGCCCGTTGCCCCATGGCACGCCTGTTGCATAGGATTCAAGTGACTTGAATTTGGTGCAGAGGACTTTCCTCGATGTGTTCCGGCGTACGGTCGGCGCCTTGCACCCGTTCGGTCAGGCGCCGGGCCTGCCGCCCGTTGGACATGTCTATATAGGGGAACAGAGTGCTGAAGAAGAAAACTGCGGCCGCCGCCGCGATTGCCGCCGCTGCCACGGGAGTGGTGCTGATGTCCGCGCCGGCGCAGGCAAAGGACGTCGTCAAGATCGCCTTTGTGGGCCCGCTGACCGGTGGCGTGTCGTCGATCGGCTTGGGCGGGCGCAATTCCGCTGACCTGGCCGTCCGCCTGCGCAACGCCGATCCCAAGGCCAAATACACCTACGAACTGGTCGTCCAGGATGACGAATGCCGGCCCAACGTGGGCGTGCAGGTGGCCACCAAGATCGCCGCGGACAAGTCGATCGTCGGCGGCGTGACGCACTTCTGCTCGGCCGTGGCCATGGGCACCGTGGGTGTCTATAACCGCTTTGGCATGCCGGCGGTCGTCTGGGGCGCGGTGCTCCCCGAAGTCACGTACGGCAACAACTTCAAGGAGATCCATCGCGTCAACGGCACGATGATCAACCAGAGTGAAGTGGCGGCCAAGTTCATGACCGGCCTGGGCTACAAGAAGTGGGCGATCATTCACGACACCACCGATTACGGCAAGGGTCACAACAAATACTTCAGTGAATTCCTGAAGAAGGACGGCGGCACCATCGTCGGCACCTTCGGCGTGACGGCCGACCAGCAGGATTTCACGACCGAACTGACCAAGATCCGCGAACTGAAGCCGGACGTGGTCTATTTCGGTGGCCTGACGCCGCTCGGCGTCCGCATCCGCACCCAGATGGAGAAGCTGGGCATCAAGGCCCAGTTCGAAGGCACGTCAGGCATCAAGTCCGATGCCTATATCGAAGGCGTGGGCAAGCCCCTGTCTGAAGGCTCGCTGGCCTTTATCGAAGGGGCGCCGGTCGAGAAGCTGGCCGGCGGCCAGTTATTCATGGAGCGCTATACGCAGCAGAAGTACGGGGAGCCGCCTGAAGCCTATGGTCCGTTCGCCTTTGTCGCTGCCAACCTGATCATGGACGCCGTCGAGAAGGTCGGCCCGGATCGCAAGAAGGTCCGCGACGTGCTGAACGGTACGAAGGACGTCGACACCATTATCGGCAAGGTCACCTTCGATGAGCATGGCCAGAACGTGGTGCCGCTGATCACCAAGTACGTCGTCGAGGACGGCAAGTGGGTGATCTGGGAAGACAGCGCCTACGCCAAGGGCAAGAAGAAGCTGGCCGGACTGTAAGCGTGGTGCAGCAGCCGGGTCCGCGCCGTCTGCGGACCCGGCTCCGGCACTGCTGGACGGTCTATTCAGGCCATTCTGGGGATACCGATGAGTGTATTGGGACAGTACGTCTTCAACGGGCTGATGCTCGGCATGATCTACGCCATGGTGGCGGTCGGCTTCACGCTGTTCTTTGGCGTGCTGGACGTCATCAAGTTTTCTCACGGCGATGTGTTGATGGTGGGCGCCTTCGCAGGGCTTGCCGCATCGGCCGGCGTGTTGGCGCTGCATGTGGATTCGCCGTGGCTGCAATTGCTGGCCATCGTGGTGTGCGCGATTGTCGTGACCGGCTTGCTGGGCGCCGTGATTGCCCGTTTCCTGATCCTGCCTTTGCGCAAGGCGCCGCCGCTGAACACCCTGCTGGCCACCCTGATGCTGGGCACCGTGCTGCGCGAAGCCGTACGCCTGTTCTATCCGGATGGATCGAACCCGAAACCGTTTCCCGCGCTGCTGCCCACCACGGAACTGTCGCTCGGCGCGTTGACGCTTCGCGCCGATAACCTGATCTTGCTGGCGGCAGGTGTCGCCATCATCATCGGTGTCCATCTGTTGATCACGCGCACGCGTTTTGGCATGGCCATCCGCGCCGTGGCACAGGACGGCGAGACGGCGCGCCTGATGGGCATCAACTTCGAAGTGGTGGTGCTGGTCACGTTTGCGCTGGGCTCGGCCATGGCCGCGCTGGCCGGCGTGATGAACGGCCTCTATTACAACGAGATCAACTTCAACGTCGGGCTGCTCCTCGGCGTGATCGGCTTCGCTGCCGCCATCCTGGGTGGACTGGGCAACCTGTACGGCGCCATCCTCGGTGGCTTCCTGTTCGCGGCGCTCCAGGTGCTGGGCAGTGCGACGCTGCCGGCGCTGGTGCCCGATATCCCGAGCGCCTACAAGGATGTCTTTGCGTTCGCCGTGGTCATCGTGCTGATGGCCTTCAAGCCGACCGGACTTATTGCGGAGAAAGCCAGTGAACGTGTCTGACAACGTCTCGAATCCACTGCCCCCTGCCGTGGTTGGCGCCGGTGGCAAGCAGCGCAGCCCGGCCGTGGTGCTGGGCATCGCGGCCATCGTCATCGTCGCCTACCTCTATCTGTTCCTGCACGCGGAATCGCAGCTCTCCGTGGCCGCGCTGCTGGCACTGGCCGTCGCAGCGACGGTCATCGCAGGCAAGTTCAAGGTCACGCGGGCCGTGGAGCAGGCTGCCGCCCGGCGGCCCGGGCTGTCGCGGCTGTGGTCGGTCGTGGGCACGCTGGTGCTGATCGTGCTGTTCCACGAAAGCCATTTTGTCTTGCTGATGCTGTGCGCGGTGCTGTTGTATACCACTGCCTGCCTGGGCCTGACGGTGCAGTTCGGTTTCTCCGGTGTATCCAACTTCGCCGGCGCGGCGTTCTTCGGCATTGGCGCGTACGCCACGGCGGTGCTGGCCGCGCATACGCCCATCCCGTCGATCCTTGTGATCGTGCTGTCCGGCATCGCGGCTGCGGTCATCGGCTCGCTGCTGATCGCGCCGGTGTTGCGGACGCGTGGCCACTATGCGGCGCTGGTGACCATCGCGTTCGGCATCCTGTTCAAGACCTTTCTCGAAGTCAACGATGTGCTGGGCGGTCCGCAGGGCCTGCAGGTGCCCGGCATGACGCTGTTCGGCTTCCAGTTCAACGAAGGCTTGGCGCTGTTCGGCATCGACGTGTCGTTCTACGCCAGTTACGCACTGCTGAGTCTGGCGATCTGCGCGGGCACCTTTGCGGTGGTCAAGGCACTGGAACGCTCGTGGGTGGGGCTGGCCATGGACGTGGTGCGTACCGATGAAACCGCCGCTGCGACCTTCGGCCTCCATATCGCGCGCTGGAAAGTCATCGCATTCATGCTCGGCAACTTCTTCGCGGGCGTGGCGGGCAGCGTCTACGGCATGGTCACGGCGTTCGTGGCACCGAACAACTTCACGTTCGCCGACTCGCTGCTGATGCTGTCGATCGTCATTCTGGGTGGTCTGGGCAATGTCGTCGGCCTTATCCCGGCCGCCATCATCGTGCTGGTGCTCCCGGAGAAGCTGCAGTTCATCCAGGAGTACCGCTTCCTGTTCTACGCGGCGCTGGTCATCGCCATCCTGCTGTTCCGTCCGGACGGGCTATTGCCGCGCAAGATCCGTCTGTTCTTCCCGACCCAGGACGCCAAATGAGCGACGCGATGATCGAGGTACGCAATCTCACGATGCGATTCGGCGGCCTGACTGCGCTGGACAATCTCCAGCTCGACATCCGCCGCGGGGAAGTGCTGGGCCTGCTGGGGCCGAATGGCTCCGGCAAGACCACGTTCTTCAACGTGCTCACGGGCCTCTACAAGGCCAGCGCGGGCACCATCACGTACAACGGCGAGAACGTCATCGGCAAGACGCCGCAGGACATCTATCGTAGCGGCGTGGCGCGGACGTTCCAGCGCTCCCGCCTGTCGCTGCCCCTGACCGTCTTCGACAATATCGTGATCGGCGACTACCAGCACATGCAGCACGGGCTGGTGTTCAACCTGTTTCGACGCAAATCATTCCGGGCCGAATATGAGCGCTACGTGGAATCGGTGCGCGAACTGCTGGGCATCTTCAGCCCCCCGCTGGTGAGCCGGCTATTCGAGCCGGTCGAGTCGTTCACGATGATCGACCGTCGCCGGATCGAGGTCTGCCGCGCCCTGATGAGCCGGCCACGGCTGCTGCTGCTGGATGAACCTTCGGCAGGCATGACCCATGACGAAACCCATGAGCTGATGGACGATATCCTCCAGGTGCGAAGCAAGTTGCAGGACTTGTCCGTCGTGCTCATCGAGCACGAAATGAACGTGATCGAGCGCATCACCGATCGGTGCGTCGTGCTGAACTACGGCAAGAAGATCGCCGAAGGCACGTACGCCGAGATCACCGCCGATCCCGACGTGCAGACGGCCTATCTCGGGGAGGAAGCCGCATGAGCGATAACACGTTGCGCGTGGAGGGCCTGAGCACGGGCTATGACAAGGTCAACGTGCTGCACGACGTCTCCATCGAAGTGCCGCCCGGCAAGATCACCTGCATCCTCGGGGCGAACGGCGCGGGCAAAAGCACACTGATCCGGGCGATCCTGGGCCTGACGCCGGCGCGCAAAGGCCGCATCCTGTGGGATGGCGTGGACATCGCCGCGGAGAAGACGCACAACATCATCGCGCGCGGCATTTCCTGCATACCGGAAGGGCGCAAGGTATTTCCGCGCATGACCGTTGCCGAGAACCTGGCACTGGGCGCCTTCCTGGAGGCCGATCCGGCCAAGGTGCGGGAGCGCATCGCGCGCGTCTACGAGATATTTCCGCGCCTGCGCGAGCGGTCCGCACAGTTGGCCGGCACCATGTCGGGCGGCGAACAGGCCATGGTGTCGATTGGCCGCGGATTGATGGCGCAGCCGCGCCTGCTGGTCATCGATGAACCGTCGCTTGGGTTGTCGCCGCTGTACGTGAAGGAGAACTTCAAGGTCATCCAGCAGATCAACGATCTGGGCATGACCGTGCTGCTGGTCGAGCAGAACGCGCGCCAGACGCTGGCGATTGCGCACCAGGGCTATGTGCTGACGCAGGGGCGCGTGGTTGCGCAAGGCTCGGCGCAGGCATTGCGTGAGAATGACGAAGTGCGCGCCGCCTACTTTGGCTGAGTGCTGGCGGATCGATTCTGGAGACTGATGCTTTGGACCAATATCTCGATCTTCCCGTGCGCGAGCTGGTGGCGCGCATGGCCCGCCGCGAGCTGCGCGCGGAAACCGTCGTGCAGGCTGCGCTCGATCGCATCCGGGCGCAGGACGATGTCATCCATGCGTGGCAGCACGTTGGCGGTGAAGCGGCCATCGCGCAGGCGCGGCGTCTGGATGCCGGCACTGCCTCAGCGGCGCTGCACGGCGTACCGCTCGGCGTCAAGGATCTGATGGATACGGCGGATCTGCCGACGACCTATGGATCGCCGATCTACGCGGCGCATCGACCTGTGCTGGATGCCGCCGCCGTTGCACTGGCGCGAAGTGCTGGCGCGGTGGTGGTGGGCAAGACCGTGACCACGGAATTCGCGACATTTCAGCCGGGCCCCACGTGCAATCCACGCGCGCCCGTGAATGCCCCGCGCACGCCGGGTGGCTCGTCAAGTGGCTCTGCCGCCGCCGTGGCGGCTGGCATGGTGCCGCTGGCATTCGGCACGCAGACCGCAGGGTCGATCATTCGTCCTGCCGCCTACTGTGGCGTGATTGGCTACAAGCCCACCCACGCGACGTTGCCGCTGGCCGGTATCAAACCGTTGTCGCCCAGCCTGGATACGGTGGGTGTGCTGGCCCGACGCGTGGACGATGCGGCGTTGTTCATCGGCACGCTGGCACGCGATGTCTCGATCGCCGAGGCCTGTGCCCAGGCACCGACGCCGTTGCGCGTCGGCATCGTCCGCACGCCGCACTGGGAGCGCGCGGGTGCCGATGCGCGTGCCGCGCTGGAGACGGCGGTACGGACGCTGCAGGGCCTCGGCGCGTCGATTCAGGATGTCGAGTTGCCCGTCGCCTGCCATGGTCTCACCGAGGCCCAGATGGACATCATGGCCTTCGAAGCCGTCGCCGCGTTCGCACCGGAAGCGCGCGATCGGGCAGCGGATTTCAGCGCGGCCTTTGCCAGGCAGCTCGAAGTGGGGCGTGCGGTGACGGGCGAGCGCTTTCGCGCTGCGCTGGCGCTCGCGGAACAGGCGCGCATGTCGCTGGCAGTGTCGCTGGAAGGATTCGATGTGGTCCTGGCCCCCAGCGCAGAAGGCGAAGCGCCCGAGGGCCTCGCCGCTACCGGCGACCCGATTTTCTGCCGCATGTGGACGCTGCTCGGTACGCCTTGCGTCCATGTGCCGACCGGAACGGGCGCTGGCGGCATGCCTGTCGGCGTGACAGTGACCGCGCCACGCCACGCCGATGCACGCGTACTGGCCGTGGCCCATCGTTTATCTCAGGCGCTCGCTCTGGCAGCCTGACATCAGGAGAACATGTTGAATCGCTTGCATCAGCCTGCCGAGGCCATCGTGGATAACACCGTACAGGCCCTCGCCGAACGGGCACAGGACCATGTCGACGCCAATCGCCTGGCGGCATCGCTGGCCGCCTTGGCGCAGTTCGGCGGTCGTGACGACGGCGGCGTGTCGCGCGAAACGCTGACAGCCATCGACCTCGCGTCGCGCCGCCACCTCGTCGATCAGGCGCGCGCGCTGGGCTGCCAGGTGAGCATCGACGATTGCGGAAACCTGTTCTTCCGGCGGGCTGGTAGCGAGGATCTGCCTCCCGTGCTGACCGGGAGCCATGCCGATACCCAGCCGGTGGGCGGCAAGTACGACGGGGCGTATGGCGTGCTGGCCGGCCTCGAAGTGATCGCGGCGCTCAACGCGGCGGGCGTCGAAACGGTGCGACCCATCGAGGTGGTGTCGTGGACCAACGAGGAGGGCAGCCGCTTTGGGCCCGGCGCGATGGGCTCCAGCGCCTTCGTCGAGCCGGCGCGGCTGGCCGGCTATCGCGATGCCACCGACCAGACCGGCGTCCGGTTTGGCGATGCACTGGACGCGGCGCTGGCCGCCAGTCCTGACGTGGAGCGCGTGCCGATGGCGCGACCGATGTCCGCCTGCGTGGAACTCCATATCGAGCAGGGCCCCGTGCTGGAGGCTGCCTCCGTGCCGCTCGGGGTCGTCACGGGCATCCAGGCGGTGCGATGGTTCCGCGTGGAGTGCGCAGGCACCATGGCACACGCCGGCACCACGCCCATGGCCGTGCGGCGCGATGCGATGGCAGTGGCCGTCGCCATCGCGCAGGACCTCTACGCGCTGGCCCCACGCGAACCGGGGGCACCGGGCGCGCCGGAACTGCGCCTGACGCTTGGCCAATGGGCGGTGGTGCCGAATTCGGTCAACACCATCCCGGGCAAGGTGACGTTCACGGTGGACATGCGCTGCCTGGACGATGCCGCCCTCGATCGCGCCGAGGCCGCGCTGCGGCTGGCCTGCACGCGTCATGCCCCGGCCTCCGACGTAGCGATCACGCGCTTCTTCCATCGTGGCCCGACGTACTTTCCCGAATCCATGCTGGCGTCCATTCAGCGCGCCTGCGGGCGGGCGAGCCAGCTTGCTGGCCGAGCGCCGCCGATGCGGCTCACGTCCGGCGCCTTTCACGATGCCATGTACGTGGCCGATCATTGCCCGACCGCGATGATCTTCGTGCCGAGCAAGGACGGCATCAGCCACAACGCGGCGGAGGACACCGACGCCATGGACCTGTTCCTGGGCGCGCAGGCGCTGGCGTACACTGTCGCCGAACTGGCCTGCCGCCGGCCGTGACCGACCCCCGGTGCGCGTGGCGGCCCCTTTGAATACCAACCAACCAGCCCGCATGGCGAAGACCGCGAGCCCGATCCCGCAAGAGCCGGTCGACAGCAAGTCGGCCACCCTGACGCTTGGTGTCAAGCTGCGCCACGCGCGGCTGGTGGCCGGCTATACCTTATTGCAACTGGCTAACAAGGCCGGTTGCTCCGAGAGCCTGATCTCGAAGGTCGAGCGTGGCCTGGCCACGCCGTCATTCACCACGCTCCACCGGCTGGCCGTGGCGCTCGACACCAATATCGGCGCGCTCACCAGCGAGGATGACGCGCACCAGTCGCCGATCCTCCGTCACGGCGAACGGCCCGTGATCCGTGTGGGTGGCGTGGCGCTGGAACGCGTGGTGCTGCCCAAGCGCGGCGGCCTGCTGCAGGCCAACATCCACATCGTCTGGCCCGGCGAAGCCAGTGACGGCCAGATCGAGCATCAGGGCGAGGAAGTCGGCTACGTGCTGGAAGGCAAGCTGGAGCTGATGCTGGGCGACGATATCTACCTGATCGGCCCGGGCGATGCGTTTACGTTCTCGAGCCAGGTGCCGCATGGCTACCGCAACGTCGGCGATGTCGTGGCGAAGGTGCTCTGGGTGAATTCGCCAGCGACGTTCTAGGCGGTCACGGGTGCCACGTCGCCGGCTTGTCGACGGGCATGGCCGGCCGTTGGCTGCCCGCCATGGCGTACGAAAGCTTGTTCGCTGCATCGACGACCGTCTGCGCGAGTTCCAGCAGCCGGTCTTCCCCCAGACGCGCCGTCGGTCCCGAAATACACATCGATCCCAGCAGCCGCCAGTGCAGTCCGAATACGGGCGCCGAGACGCTCGATACCTCCGCTTCGCGCTCCCCAAGCGACAAATGGAAGCCACGGCGCCGGATCGTTTCATAGAGGTCGCCGGGCTCCCCTGAGAAGGCGAGGATCACCCGGCCGGGCGATCCACTGTCGAGGGGCAGGGCCGCGCCAATCCGCACATGGTGCCGGATCGCCTGCGGACCTTCCACACGCACCAGACAGGTCCGCTGTCTGCCTTCGCGAACATAGAACGACGCGCTTTCCCCGGTCTTGATGGTCAAATCGCGCAGCACCGGCTCCACCACGTCCTGCACGTTGAAGGTCGCCTGGTAGCACGCGCCCAGCCAGCCGGCCGCACGCCCAAGCCGCCAGCTCCCGTCTTCCTTCTGCACCAGATAGTTGTCCGCCGCCAGCGTGCGCGCCAGCCGCAGCACCGTGGTCTTGTGGATACCCGTCCTGCGGCTCAGTTCCGCCAGGGACAGCTGCGGATCGTTGACCCCGAAGGCCTCCAGCACGCGCAGCGCCCGCGTGACCGCGATGACGCCGCTCGCGGCCTCCTCAGTACCTGCGGGGCTGATTTCATCACTTTTTGGGTTCATGGCACGAAACGCGTTGCATGGTACGAAACGGCATTGTATGGCGTGAAACGTTCGACAACAATCCGTCTCACAACACAACGAGATTCGGAGACAGTCATGAGCGCGATTCGCCGCTGCATGTTCACCCTTGCCGTCACTTTGCTTGGCGCTGCCCACGTGGCGGCCGCCGCACCCGCCTATCCCTCCAAGCCGATTCGCGTCATCGTGCCGTTCCCGGCAGGCGGGGGCACCGACATCATCGCGCGGGAAGTGACCAACAAGGTTGCCATGTCGACGGGCTGGACCTTCGTGGTGGACAACAAGCCCGGCTCGGGCGGCAACCTGGGCGTGGACGCCGCAGCGAAGGCCCCCGCCGACGGCTACACCATCGTGCTGGGGCAGACCAGCAACCTTGCCATCAACCCCACACTGTTCAGCCATCTGCCTTATGACCCGGTCAAGGACCTGACGCCGATCAGCCTCGTGGCCAGCGCGCCGCTCGTTCTCGTGACGCCGGTCAGCTCGCCCTACAAGACCCTGGCCGATGTCATCAAGGCCAGCAAGGCAAAGCCGGGCGCGCTCAATATCGCCTCGCCCGGCAATGGCACCGTCGCCCATCTCTCGGGCGAGTTGCTGCAGAAGACGGCCGGCATCAAGCTGATTCACGTGCCGTACAAGGGCGCCGCCCAGGCGGTGAACGACCTGATCGGCGGTCAGGTCGACCTGTATCTCTCGTCGGTGCCGACCCTGCTGGCCCATATCAAGAGCGGCAAGCTGCGCCCGCTGGCGGTCACCTCGGCGAAGCGCGTGGACGATCTGCCCCAGGTACCCACCATCGCCGAGTCCGGCTACGCCGGCTTCGAGGCCTCGACCTGGTTCGGTTTCGCCGCACCGGCCGCCACGCCAAAGGACATCGTCACGCGGCTGAATGCCGAGTTCAACAAGGCGCTCAAGTCGCCCGATCTGGCGAAGAAGCTGAACGACCAGGGTGCGCTGGTCCTTGGCGGCTCCCCCGAGGCGTTCGGCACGCAGATCCGTCAGGACATCGCCCGCTGGGCTTCGATCATCAAGGACTCCGGCACCAAGCTGGACTAATCCTCCTCTCCCTTTCCCCTTGCCTACCGGAGCCAAGCCATGAGCCTGCCCAATATCAACCAATCGTTTGAACGCGTATCGGCCGCCGTTGTCGCCAAGGCCGCGAAATTCCAGCCGGCGATTCTCGCCGACGTCGCGGGCCGCCGTGGTGCGCTGCATGGCCGCATCAAGGCCCTGCGCCCGAGCATGAAGCTGGCTGGTCCGGCCTTCACGGTCGAGGTTCGCCCCGGCGACAACCTGATGATCCACGCGGCGCTGGCGCTGGCCCAACCGGGCGACATCCTCGTCATCGATGGCAAGGGCGACCAGACTTCCGCGCTGATGGGCACCATCATGATGAACGCGGCACGCCAGCTCGGGCTGGCCGGTGTGGTCATCGACGGCGCCGTGCGCGACAGCATCGAACTGGAGGAGATGCAGTTTCCGGTCTTCTCGGTGGGTACCAACCCGAACGGCCCGACCAAGGAAGTCGGCGGGCGCATCGGTCACCCGGTCTGCGTCGGCGGCGTGACGGTGTACCCCGGTGACTACGTCTGCGGCGATGCCGATGGCGTGGTCGTGGTCGAACGGGACAAGATCGAGTCGCTGCTCGCCGCCGCCGAACACAAGGAAGCGGCCGAAGCCAAGCGGATCGCACAGATCAAGGAAGGCAATACCACGGCGCCGTGGCTGCTGGCCTCGCTGGTGACCGCCGGCGTGCTCAAGCAGGGAGAAACGCTGTGACGAGCCGGCCCGCCATCATCGTGACGGGGGCGGACCTGGCGCCCGAAGCCCTCGCCATCCTCCAGGACTACGCAATCGTCTTCGCCGGCAAGACCCCGCAACCCGCTGACCTGGTTGCCCTCGCGAAACAACAAGACCCGGTTGCCATCATCGTCCGCTACGGTAGCGTGACGGCCGAGGTCATGGATGCCGCCCCGTCACTGCGGGTGATCGCCAAGCACGGCAGCGGCACGGATACCATCGACAAGGTTGCCGCCGCAGCGCGGGGCGTGGAGGTGCTGGCGGCGGTCGGTGCCAATGCCGCCGCCGTGGCGGAGCATGCGCTGGCGCTGATGCTGGCCTGCGCCAAGTCGATCGTGCCGCTCGATGCGCGCATGCACGGCGGCCACTGGGACAAGGCCACGCACAAGAGTGTTGAATTGAGCGGGCGCACCGTGGGACTGGTTGGCCTGGGCACCATCGGGCTGCGCTTTGCGCGGATGTGCCACGCCATGGATATGCGCGTGATCGGCTTCGACCCGTTCGCCAGGAATCTGCCCGACTACGTGCGGCCGGTCGGACTCGAGGCGATCTGGGCCGAGTCCGACGTGATCTCGCTGCATTGCCCGCTGACGGACGACAATCGCAAGATGCTGGACGCCGACGTGCTCGCGCGCTGCAAGCGGGGCTTGATCGTCGTCAACACCGCGCGCGGCGGGCTGATCGACGAACCGGCCCTGCTGGCGGCGGTCCAGTCGGGGCAAGTGGCTGGGGCCGGGCTCGATAGCTTCGCCGTCGAGCCGATGACCGCGCCGCATATTTTCCACGGGCAACCGGGCGTGATTCTGACGCCGCACATCGGCGGTGTGACGGGTGCGGCCTACGTCAACATGGGCGTGGCCGCGGCCAAGAACGTGCTGGGGGTACTGAACCGCGAGCGGGAGCCGGCGCTGACGAAGGGCTAGCGGGCGGCTTGAAATCCGCGCAACACGCATGGCGACCCCGCCTGGAGCGGGGCGATCAAAAAGACACAGCAGTTTGGAGACACACATGACCACGCAACAACGCGGCGCCGGATGGCTGCCGCAACTGGTAATGGCGGCGCTCGCCGTCCTTTCGATGGGCGTGCACGCCGAGACCTGGCCGGCCAAGCCCGTCAAGATCGTCGTGCCCTATCCGCCGGGCGGCGCCGTTGATGCGGTCACGCGCAAGATGGCGCAGCGCCTGACCGAGCAGACCGGCCAGAGCTTCTTCGTCGAAAACAAGGCCGGGGCGACGGGCACCATCGGCGCGGTCCAGGTGGCGCGATCGGCGCCGGATGGCTACACGCTGTTGGCCAACGACACGACCTACGCGCTGCTGCCCCATATCTTCAAGAAGCTCCCGTTCGACTACGCCCAAGACCTGCAGCCGGTTTGCGCCTATGTATTCGCGCCGATGGGCGTGGTGGTCAAGGCGGACAGCAAGTTCAAGACGCTGAACGATCTGGTTGCCGCCGCGAAGGGGGCGGACAGCAAGATCTCCTATGGCTCGGGTGGCCCGGGGTCGACGCCCCATTTCGCCAGTGAGGCGCTCGGGCTGGCCGCCGGCGCGCACTTCATGCATGTGCCGTTCAAGGGCGCGGGCGAGGCGACCGTGGCGCTGCTGGGTGGCACCGTGGACTTCCAGATGGCCTCCATCTCGGGCGTGATCGGCCAAGTGCAAGGCAACAAGCTGCGCGTGCTCGCCGTGAGCGGCGACAAGCGCCTGCCGGCGCTGCCCGGTGTGCCCACGTTCGCCGAGGCAGGCGTGCGCGGCTATGGCGTCACGAACTTCACGGGTCTTTGGGCGCCGAAGGGCACGCCGGCGGATGTCCTCGCTCGCCTGCAGAAGGAAGTCGCCACGGCGATGGCGACGCCCGACATGCGCACCTACGCCGAGAGCATCGGGGCCGATGCCGGCTATTGGGACGCCGGGGCCTTCCGCAAGGAGATGGGGGCGCGCACGGCGTTCTGGGGTAAGGTCGCCACTGCGACCGGCTTCGAGAAGCAGTGACCGGGCGGACACCCTGCGCAACCCTCTTCAGGTAATCGACATGTTCCTCCTCACCCCGCCAACGATCCGCCAGCCAGCGCGGTTCAGCAGCCTGCCGGAGCGCTATCGCAAACGTCGCCAGACTGATTGGTCCGACGCCAACCAGGGGGGACGGGCCATCGACTCGTTCCTCGAAGGTCCGGTCGTCGACGACGCGGGCAACCTCTATGTGACGGATATTCCCAACGGTCGCATCTTCCGGATCGACAACGGGGGAGAGTGGGAGGTGATCGCCGAGTGGGACGGCGAGCCCAACGGCATGAAGTTCATCGCTCCCGACCAACTGCTGGTCACGGACTACCGCAACGGACTGATGGTGGTGGAGACCCGCACGGGCGAGGTCCGGCCTTATCTGGCGCGCCGCAACACGGAAAGCTTCAAGGGCGTGAACGACCTGACGCTCGACTCGCAAGGCAACGTGTACTTCACGGACCAGGGCCAGACCGGCCTGCACGACCCCACCGGCCGGGTCTACCGGCTGACCCGCGAAGGCCGGCTGGACCTGCTGCTGTCCAACGTGCCGAGTCCCAATGGCATCGTCCTGTCCCCGGACGAACGTTTTTTGTTTGTGGCCGTGACGCGGGGGAACTGTGTGTGGCGGATGCCACTGCTCGCAGACGGCAGTGTGTCCAAGACGGGGCAGTTCTTCACGTCCTATGGTCCCAGCGGACCCGACGGGCTCGCGATGGACCAGTCCGGACGCCTGTTGGTGGCCAATCCCGGGCTCGCCTACGTCTGGGTGCTGAATCACCGGGCGGAATCTGTCGAGGTGATTTGTGGCACTCCCGGCCACTCGTTGACCAACGTGGCGTTCGGCGGACCGGCGCGCAAGACGCTCTACGTGACCGACTCCACCGCAGGCGAGATTCTTCGGGTCGAGATGGATGTGGCGGGCATGCGCTCGCCGCTGCTAGCGCCTGGCCTGCAGGAATGACGAGGGCGGCGCGCCCAGCGCCTTGCGGAACATCGTCGAGAACGCGCTCGGGCTGTCGTAGCCGAGATCGAGCGCCACCTCTGTGACAGGCGTTCCGGCCGACAGGCGCGACAGCGCGGCCAACAGGCACGCCTGCTGGCGCCATGCGCCGAACGACATCCCCGTTTGATGCTGGAACAGGCGCGCGAACGTGCGCGGGCTGCAGTGGAGCTGCCGCGCCCAGTCTTCGGCGGATGCGCCGATATCGGGGTGCGCCAGCAGTGCCGCGCAGAGCCTGGCGAGCGCCGGGTCGCGCGGCATCGGCGCAAACAGGGGCAAGGTTGGCGCGCGATTCAGTTCGAACAGGATGAGCTGCATCAGCGCCCCGTCGCGGCTGTCCGCCGTGTAGTGCGCGGGCACGTCCGCCGAGGCCAGCAGCAAGACATGCAGCAGCGGACTAACCACCAACACCTCGCAGCCCGCACCACTGCGCGGCGCCGACTCCGGCAGCACGTAGACGCTGCGCGTGCTGACCCCGTTCATGCGCACCCGATGCGGCTTCTGCGCCGGAATCCACACGCCCGTATAGGGCGGCACCACCCACGCGCCTTCCTCGGTGCCCACCTCCATCAATCCCGTCATGCCATACAGGAACTGGGCGCGGCGGTGGCTGTGCGTGTCGAGCAGCGTGCCGAAGGTGTAGTCGGTGCCGATGGCCAGTGCGGCACACGGGCTGGCATCGACGCTGTCGAGCGGAACATTGATCATCGGACACGAGAGACGTTGGCAGGATCTCGAAGATTATTGTCCAAACATCGCAAGTTTGCCAGCCGCATCCGCCGTATCGTGATCATCCGTTCGATGGGAAACGAGGGTTAACGATGTCGATGTACGCGGTACTCATGCTCTGCGGCGGCCTGGCCGGCGTGACGACGGTGCTGTTCGGGTTTGGCGGCGGTTTTGTCGTGGTGCCGCTGCTTTATACGATGCTGACGATGACGCACGCCGCCGGCAGCGCCGTGGCGCAGGCGGCCATGCAGATCGCCGTGGCCACCTCGTCGTGCGTGATGATCTTTGGCGCTTCCATGGCGACGTGGCGCCACCATCGCGCCGGCAATGTCGACTGGCCGCGCATCCGGGCGATGGGTGCCTATATCGCCGTCGGTGCGGTCATTGGCGCCGCCGCCGCGAGCTGGCTCAATGGCGACTGGGTGCGGTGGGCGTTCGTCGCCTATCTGGCCGTGACCATCGTGGACAGCACGCTGCGCCCCGGATTCATGCATGCCGGCCCGGGCACCGCGCAGCCGATGACCGCAGGCGCGACGGCCGCCATCGGCATCGGCATCGGGGCGATTGCCGCTTTCCTGGGCGTCGGCGGCAGCGTGATGACCGTGCCGCTGATGCGCCGGCGCGGGGCCACCATGACGCAGGCGACGGCGATGGCCAATCCGCTGTCATTGCCGATGGCGATTGCGGCCACCGTCACCTACGTCGCGCTGGCCTGGCAGCACGGCGCGACCTTCGGGCCCGGTCACGCCGGCTATGTCGACCTGCTGGCCTTTGTCGTGCTGGCGGCCGGCTCCTGGGTGGGGATCCGGCTGGCGGCACGCTGGATCGGCCGCATCCCGGACCGCGTCCACGCTGTCACGTATGTCGCGCTGCTCGCCCTGGTGCTGGTGATGATGGTAGCGGGCGGCAGCCTGGCGTGACTCGCCGGGCCTCAGTTGTCGATGAAAGAGACGAAAGCGTCGAGTTCCAGCCGCTGAATCGCCATGTTGTTCTCGGGCACGCTGTTGTCCGCATAACCCAGTGACATGCCGGCCACCACCATCTCGCAGTCGGGAATGCCGAGGCCCTTGCGGAGCACATCGGACTGCAGCGACCAGATCTGTTGCGGGCAGGTATCCAGCCCCTCCGCGCGCGCAGCCAGCATGACGTTCTGCAGGAAGCAGCCGTAGCAGAGGAAGCTGGCCCACTCCAGGCAGCGGTCCATCGTGAAGATCAGGCCGACCGGCGCGTCGAAGAAGCGGAACTGGCGTTCCACGTCGCGCCGGCGTCCGACGATATCGCTCCGGGCCACGCCCTGCGCGTCGCCTAGCATGCCGCGGAACATGTTGAAGCGTGACGAGTACGGCGCCGGCAGATCCTTCGGAAAGAACGGATACTCGTGGGCCAGCGTGTCGGGGCCGGCGCGGTAGGCGTCGACCGCGGCATCGGTGATTCGCTCGCGTGCGCTGCCGGTGAGCACATAGCATTTCCAGGGCTGGGTGTTGCTTGAACTCGGCGCGTACTTCGCCACCGACAGGATGTCTCTGACCGCCCGCAGCGGCACCGGCCGGTCCAGGAACGCGCGCTTGCTGCGGCGCCCGCGAATCAGTGTCTCGGTGAACCGCGTGGCCGCTGTGCTCATCTCCGTGTCCATCGCCATGTTCATCGCCATGTTCATCGCCGTCTCCATCTCAGCCTCCAATTCCATTTCCATCGCTCTTTTCTCCGTGGTGGGGTCGTGGTGAAAAAATCATAGCCGCGTGGTGGACGGTGAAAAGATGGCGATGCTTGCATGCTTCGTCCGAGAACGATGAACGATGCACCGCACCGGCGCGTCATGCGTGAAGACGGTGCCGAAGTCCGAGGGTTTACCTGTGTGAGCGGAGGTGAAAAACGTGCCGCTTGCACCGCTGCGTGGCCGCGATGCACCGTTGGCAGGCGCGCGCCAAGGCACGCATTCCGGCGTCCATATTCATGGACGCAATGTTCCTGAAAGCCGCGCGCACGGCTGAATCCGGATCGCCTATCTTCTCACTCGGGATCGATGCATCGATTGCATGCGACACACGTTGGAGTGAGTGGATGAACCAGTTGAAATGCCTGCCGCAAGAAGAAATTGTCTGGGGACACGACATCCTGGAGGACGTTGCCGCGTCGCTGGGAGACCGCGGCATCCGCCGCCCGATCACGTTCACGGTCGGGTTCCTCGAATCCTTGCATCGTGACGTCCTGCAGCCCGGCATCCGGGATGGCGTGGGGGCCTTTATCGACCTGCCACCGCATGTGCCGGACTTCGCCGTGCGCGACGGCCTGCAAGCGTGCCTCACGCGTGACGCACAGTCGATCGTCGCGCTGGGCGGGGGCTCGGTGCTCGACGCAGCGAAGGCGGTCTCCTACGCGCACTTCAAGCAGACCGGGCGCTACCTGCCCATCGCGGCCTTCCCGACGACCTTGTCCGGTTCCGAGTTCTCCCACTACTTCGGTGTGACGGAGACGGACGGTCCGCAGAAATTCAAGCGCAGCTACGCCGTGCGCGAAACGGCGCCCAAGATCGTTGCCATCGACCCCCGGCTGGTCATCGATACCCCGCGCGCGCTGTTGCTGAGCTCGGCCATCAAGGGCATCGACCACGCGGTGGAAGGGATGCGCAAGGTGGGCGTGGATCATCCGCACGCGATCCTGGCCGCGCGGGGCGTCGAGCGTTTCCTCGTCGTGTTGGAGAAGTGGCCGCAGCAGCTTGAGACACGGGAAGCCATCGCGCGCGGGCTGGTCTCGACCGAAGACATGCTGCAACTCCAGCTTGGCGCCTGGCAGTGCTACTTCTACCCCGCATCGGTCATCTACGGACTGAGCCATCGCATTGGGCACATCCTCGGCGGCACGTTCGGGCTGCCGCACAGCATGACCTCGTGCATCACGCTGGCGCCCGTCATTCGCGCCTGCGCCGAAGCCTATGGCGACAAGTTCGGCATCTTCGCTTCCGGCAAGGGGGACGTCACCGCTGCCACGGCACTGGCCAACCGCATTGCGGATGTCGTGGACGCGCTGCAACTGCCCAGCCGGCTGGCCGCGTTCGATTTCGACCGCGCGAAGCTGCCCGAGGTGGCGGCGCTCCTGAAGCAGAACTATCCCGCCGAGGTCGGTGACCTGGGCGACCACGCCGGCCAGAAGCTCGATGCACTGCTGGAGAGCATGTGGTGATGACCCATCTCGACGTCCATCCTGATCTCCATCCCGACCATCACCACCGTGATCTGCTGCAGTCGGCCCGCGCGGCCACGCAACCGGCCGGCCTGCGCAAGACGCTCGATGCCCTGGCGACGCGGCAGATATCCGCAACCGCGCTGGCGGAGCAGGCGCTCCACGCGGCGGAAGCGAGCCAGCGATCCATCAACGCCTTCTCGACCATCGACTGGGACCGCGCGCTCAAGGCGGCGGCAGAGAGTGACCGTCGTTACGCCGACAATCGGCAGCGTCCGCTGGAAGGGTTGCCCATCGCGATCAAGGACCTCATCGACACCAAAGGCTTGGAGACCCGCTACGGCTCGGCGGCCTACCTCGGGCACCTGCCCGCCGCCGATGCCGACATCGTGAAAGCGCTGACGGAGCGCGGCGCGATCCTCATCGGCAAGACCACGACCCATGAGTTCGCGTGGGGCGTGACCACCGCCAGTACAAAGTTTGGCGACACGCTGAACCCGCTCGACCGCACGCGCATCCCGGGCGGTTCCAGCGGCGGCGCGGCGGCGGCAATTGCCGATGGGGCCGTCATGGCCGGCGTGGGCACCGATACGGGTGGCTCGGTGCGCATTCCCGCCGCGCTGTGCGGCGTGGTCGGATACAAGCCGACGTTCGATACGTTCTCCACGCGCGGCGTGTTTCCGCTGGCACCCACGTGCGACCATGTCGGCCTGCTCGGGGCGCAGGTCGACGATGTGCTGTTGCTGGCCGATGCCCTTCATATCGAGGTACCCGAAAGCGATGCGTGGCTGTCCGCGCGCCTCGGCGTGATCCCGGAGATCGCGCCGGTGCCGACGAGCCCGGCAGTCGCCACGGCATTCAAGGGGGCGATCGGTCGACTGGGGCAGGTCTTCGCCTGCGTGGACGTCGACACGTCCGGCCTGTTCGATGCCGTATTCGATGCCTTCGCGACCATCGTGCTGATCGAAGGCGGCATCGAGCACTTCCGGCGCAACGATTGGGACCGCATCGCCACGCACTACAACCCGGAAACCGTCGACCGATTGCGGCGTGCGGAGACGATGGACCTGCGCGGCTATGCGGCGGCCCAGCAGACGCGGCGCCAGTTCACGGCCAGGCTGCAGGAGGCAATGTCGACGGTCGACTACCTCGTGCTGCCGACCTGCCCGTGCGTCGCCCCCCATCTTGGCGCTGCAAACGTCGAGATCGGCGCGTGGTCCGGCACGGTCCGCGAGGCGCTGATGACTTACACCGCGCCATTCAACATCGCCGGGTTTCCCGCCATCTCGATTCCATTGCCCACCGGCGACTGCGGCCTTCCCGCGGCGTTGCAGGTCGTGGCCAAGCCGGGCGACGACGGCGCGCTGCTCCAGATCGCGCAGCAGATGGAGTTGCTGCTGCGGGCAGGCACGGCCCACGAGATTTGACCCCCCACAACCAGGAGACGACGATGGACGAAACCGTCAAGCCAGAGCGCGCCGCCCCGGCCAGCGCTTCCCCCGGGCAGACGCCCTACAGCGCGTGGATGCGCACCGACGTGCTGCACTCGCTGCAACACCCGGTCAGCGATCATCCGGGCGAGCATGCGTGGATCACGTCGGTGCAGGTGTCCGAGTTGTACTGGATGCTGATCATCAAGGAGCTGCGGATCGCGCAGGCGCAGTTGCGCGCCAATGACCTGACGCAGGCCATCAAGACCCTGCAACGCGTGGTCGCCCATCATGAGCCGCTTAACGCGACGTGGCGCTCGCTGGCGTGGATGACGCCCAACGACCTGCTGGCTATCCTGTCCCGCGCGGTAGCGACGTTCGGCAAGGACACCGCGCTCCAGGGCTGGACCTACCGGCAGATGGTCTACCTGCTCGGCATCAAGCAGGCGGAGCACCTGCAGCATTTCGAACCGCAACCCGCGCGCTGGGACCAGCTCAACACGACGCTGCACCAGCCGAGCGTCTACGACGACGTGCTCGGCTACCTGGACCGCCACGGCTTCGCGGTGCCGGCCACGGTACTCAAGCGCGACTTCAGCCAGGCCTATGCACCCAGCAAGGATGTCGAGAAAGCCTGGCGCGTTGTGTATGCCAACCCGAACCAGCATGTCGAACTCCAGCGTCTTGGCGAGACCTTGGCCGATGTCGCCGAGGGCTTCTCCGCCTGGAAGCACCTGCACCTGATGGCCACGCGCCGCACGTTCGGCGCCCGCCCGGCCTACTTCGGCACGGAGGGCGTTGCCTGGCTGCTGCCGTCCATGGCGGAGATCCCGTTCCCGGAACTCTGGTCGGCGCGCGGTTTCATCGGCGACCCGCCGGCGGCATGCCCGCACATGCACAAGTAAGGAGAACACAGCAATGGACCATACGAGATTGAAGAGTCTGGCGGCCGATGCCCGTGCCGCCATGGCCGACCCCGCGCGGATCACCATCGTCGGGGACGACGCCGCGCCGCGTTTCGAGCTCTTTCATGCGGCGAGTTCGCTCTGCTCGCAGAAGGTGCGTACGGTCTTGGCCGAGAAGCGCCTGTCGTACCGCTCGAACGACATGATGATCCTCGGTTCGATGGGGCCGGAGGGTGTCGTCGCCGCCGAGCACTACCATCCGCCCTATGTCCGCCTGCGCCTGATCGCCGGGCGAGAGGTGGACAGGGCATTCGTCAGCGGCTACAGCGGGCGCACCTCGGTCGAGACCGAAGGCTTCGATCCGTGCGTGGTGCCGCTGCTGGTGGACTACGAGGCCGGCCGGGTCATCGCCGATTCGAAGCGGATCTGCTGCTACCTGGACGCGGTGTCCCATGACCCGGTGCAACTGGTGCCAGAGGACGCGGTCGCGCGCGCGGCGGTGATGCGTCAGGTCGATATCGTCGACAGGATCCCGAACGGCACGCTGCTCTATGGCTTTCATCCCGATGCGGATGCGCGGCCCGATGTGCTCAAGGCTGGCATGGAACGGGTCTACGACTACAAGATCATGGCGCTCGAGGCGATGATCGCCGCCAATGCGGACGATGCGGTGCTGGTGGCCGCCTATCGCGCCAAGATCGCCAAGGAGCGCGGTGGCAAGTCCGTCCGCCACGACGCGGCGTTCCAGCGGGCCGCGCGCCAGCACGTGGCCAGCCTGTTGAAGGATCTCGAAAACACGCTGTCCTCGTCGTCGGAAACCTATCTCAAGGGCGGCCCGTTCACGCTGGGCGATGTGCTGTGGGGCGTGAACCTGGTGCGGATGGCCTACCTCGGGCTGGCGTCGCTGTGGGAGGAACTGCCGAACGTCACGCGTTACGTGGAGCTGCTCGCCAGGCGCCCGTCGCTCTGCAAGGAGGCGATCCAGGCCACGCTCGGCGCGATGCCGCCTTCGCGGTACATGGAAACGGTGGCGTGCTGCGGCGAGGCCGTGGCGGCTTAGGTTTGGGGTAGAAGCAGTAACAGGAACCAGACGGAGGGGGCATAAAGAAGGGCGGGGACCACAAGTCCCCGCCCTTTCTCTTACCTCAAGCGACCTGGAACGACCTCAGGCGGCCACGGGTTCCTGCTCGCAATGCAGCGAACGTGCCACGGCGGTCACGCGGCGGCCCTGGAAGCGGGCCACGGCCAGGTGGTCCTCGTCGGGCTTGTCGGCGTCGAGGTGTGAGACATGGGTCGCACCGTAGGGCGTGCCGGCCTTGAACATCACGGCGTCGGCGTAGCCCAGCGGCACGATGATCAGGCCCAGGTGGGCCATCGGCGTGTAGATCGACAGCAGCGTCGATTCATTGCCGCCGTGGCGCGACGAGGTCGAGCCGAACACCGAGCCGACCTTGCCGTTGAGCTTGCCCTGGAACCACAGGCCGCCGAGGCCGTCGATATAGGCCTTGAGTTCCGTCGAGATCGAGCCGAAGCGCGTCGGCGTGCCGAAGACGATGGCATCGGCCCACTCGGCGTCGGCCTCGGTCGGCGCTTCGTAGCGGTCGTTCATGGCGGTGGCGTTCTCGAGCCAGCCCGGCGCCTGGCGCATGACGTCGGGGCCGACCACCTCGCGCGCGCGGCGCAGGCGGACTTCCGCGCCGGCCTCGATGGCGCCGGCTGCCACGGCCTTGGCCAGCAGTTCGGTCGAGCTGTTGCGGGAATAGAAGGCGATCAGTACTTTGGGTTTCTGCATGTCAGGTCCAGACAGGGTGAAGTCGGTCAAACGGAAATGGGTTCGAGTCGCCCGAGCAACTCGTCCTTGCGGTCGGCCAGCCAGGGCGGCAACTGGAATTCCTCGCCGAAGTGGCCGGGTTCTTCGTCGATGGCGAAGCCGATATCGGTCGTGGCCGCTTCGAACATCACACCGCCCGGCATCTTGAAATACATGGAGCGGAAGTAGTTGCGGTTCACCGACTCCGAGGTGTCGATGTAGCCCAGCGCCATGAACTTTTCCTTGAGGGCCATCTGCTGGTCCATGGTGTCGACGGCGAACGCCACATGGTGGATCGTGCCTTCGCCATAGACCGAGGAGCCCTGGTGACGATCCGGCTCATGCAGGAATTCGACAACCATGCCGGGGCCGCCGGTGTGCGTCTCGAAACGGTAGTACGGGCCGGTCTGGCCGACCTGGCGGAAGCCGATCGCCTCGCTCATGAAGCGGATCGATTCGGCCACCTCGCGCAGCGACAGCGTGATGCTGTGCACGCCGCGGATCGCGAATGCTTCGGGAATGTCGCTGGCCACGCAGGCCGGGCGCTTGTCGAGATCCGTCTCGACCAGATCGAACTCGATGCCGCAGGGGTGATGAAAACGCTGGCGCCGCTCGTCGAAGCGCGCGGTGATGGCGCTGTCGTAGCCAATGCCCATCGCGTCGAAGCGGGCGCGCCAGAAGTCGAGCGAGCCGGTGGGCACCGAATAGTTGATGACCCGGACCTGGCCCGAGCCGGGGCGCGCCGCAACCCCTTTCTGCCGGAACGGGAACGAGGTCACCAGCGTGCCCGGGTCACCGTTGGCGTTGCCGTAGTAGAGGTGATAGATCGGGT
The DNA here is from genome assembly GCF_056399925.1 of Cupriavidus sp. 01L43. NCBI lineage: Bacteria > Pseudomonadati > Pseudomonadota > Betaproteobacteria > Burkholderiales > Burkholderiaceae > Cupriavidus > Cupriavidus sp. 01L43. Next base: position 191,803 of record NZ_JBFTSH010000006.1, on the reverse strand, counting down.
CCTCGCCGTCGAGAAGAACGGTCTTCTTGACGAGGCTTTGCCCCAGCAGCTTGACGTAAAAATCCACATCCTCCTGCGCGTGTCTTACGCCGGCGGTCAGATGATGAAATCCCTTGATCATCGACATTGTCCTCTCCACTTGAGTATTGACGGTCACGAGACAGCGCGGAGCCGCTCATGTGCAACAGCTTAAGCGTTCAATATCGATTGGGCAGCGGTCAGATCGTGTACGCAAGGTTCGGCAAAACCGAACGATGGTCGTACGGCGGGGGCAGGAAGTACCAAGGTTTGCCCGGATGCCACTGGGCGCGCGCGGTGCAGTATGATCGGACCTCGATACCATACCGATATGACAGCCGTTGCCATCGCGACAGCGGACTGCGCGCCCCCATCCAATGCTCGATCTGAAGGACGTGTATTTCTTCGTGCAGGTCGTTGACCGCGGTGGCTTCACCTCGGCCGGCGAGGTGCTGCGCCTGCCGAAGTCGACGCTGAGCCATCGGGTCAAGGAGCTGGAAGCGTCGCTGGGCGTGCGGCTCATCAATCGCACCTCGCGGCAGTTCGCCATGACCGAGGTGGGCCAGGAGTTCTACCAGTACGCGATGAACCTGCTGCGCAGCGCGGAGGTGGCCGAGGAGGCGATGCGCCAGCGGCTGGCCGAACCCAGCGGCGTGATCCGCGTGACCACCGCCGCCGAGATCGCGCAGTTTGCGCTGCGGCACGTGCTGCCCACCTTCCTGTCAGAGAATCCCAAGGTCAAGATCGTCGAGACCGCGACGGACAGGCTGGTGGATATCGTGGGGGAGGGCTTCGACCTGGCGATCCGGGGCCATACGGGGCAATTGCAGGACTCCAACCTGATCCAGCATCCGCTGGCCAAGGCGCCCTGGTACCTGTTCGCGGGTCCGGACTACCTTGAGCGAATGTCCGTGCCGGCGGAGCCGGAAGACCTGATGACCCATTCGCTCATCGGCATGGTCAGCAAGGGACCGCTGCAATGGCATTTGCAGGGCCCCGACAAACGCACCGTTACGGTGCCGATCGATCCGAGGTTCCAGAGCAACAGCCTGATTTCACTGAAGGAAGCCGCCTGCGCAAACATCGGCATCGCGGCGTTGCCAGGGTACATCTGCCAGACGGAGCTGAAAGCCGGCGCGCTGCGGCAGATTTTGCCGCAATGGATCGCCGCCGACGCGCGCATCACCGCGCTCATTCCCTACCGTATCGGCCTGCTGCCGGCGGTGCGCACGATGGTGGACTACCTCGCGGAGGTGCTACCCAAGGTGACCGCCTTCGACCGCGGCTAGTGACGCGGGGCTGGCGTTGGGTGAGCAGCGCACGGCTTTTCGCTACGCGCGATGAGTCGTCGTTGATCATTCACGGCTTCGAATATATGCTGCAGGCATCCCTCCCCACGCCGCACAGCGCGCGCCATGAACCGCAATATCTCCCTGCGTCACTTACGCTCGTTTGTCGAGGTGGCCAACGCCGGATCGTTCACCACGGCGGCGGCGCGCCTGTTTGTTACGCAGTCGGCGCTGACGGCGACCATCCAGCAGTTCGAGGAATCGGTCGGGCTCAAACTGTTCGACCGCAACACGCGGCGCGTGGTCATGACGCAGGAGGCGGTCCGCTTCAAGGCCGAGGCCGACAGGATCCTGCGGGATTTCGACAGCGCCATCTCCGACCTGCAATCGTTCGCGGACAGCCAGAAAGGGCATATCCGCATCGCGGCGGCGGCGTCGGTGATCTACCAGTTCCTGGTCACGGCCGTGGGCAAGTTTCGCCAGCAGTATCCGGGCGTCACGTTCACGCTGCGCGATGCCGGCGCGGAGCAGGTCGAACAGATGGTGATGGATGGGGAACTCGACTTCGCCATTACCAGCCGCCACAAGGGCATCGACGAACTCTCCTACGTGCCGCTGCTGGAAGACCGCTACGGCGTGGTCTGCCGCGCGGACTATCCGCTAGCCAAGCGCGCCGGTCCGTTGCGCTGGGCGGACCTCGAGCCGGAAGATTTTGTCGCCTTCACGGCCGACACGGGCATTGGCACCTTCCTGCACGAGAACGCGGGCCACTGGCCGGTCTTCGGCGGGGAACATGACGAGATTTCGAGCACGACGTCGCTGTTCGCGGTGCTCAACGAAGGCGCGCGATTCTCGATCATCCCGGCCCTGGCGGCCAAGGCGGCGGGCTTCACCGACCTGGCCTACCGTGAGCTGGCCGCGCCGGTGCTGTCACGCGAGATCTGCCTGATCACGCGGCGGCTGCGCTCGTTGTCGCCGAGTTCGCAACGCATGCTCGACATCATCATGGACACCATCCGTGCGCAGGCGCTGCCCGATGGCGTGTCGATCATCGGCGAGGAAGCCGCCCCGCGTCGCGCCACGCGCCGCACCACGCGCCGGAAGGCGGGCTGAAGCGGCCGGCCCCGCGCCCGCGCCGCCCCAGCCCTTCCGGCGTTGCAATCGTCAGTCGAGGTTGATGTGCGCCTCGTCGATGACCTGCTTCCACTTCTTCGTCTCGCTGCGAATCGTGCTGGCCAGGCGCTCCGGCGGGCCGCCGGCAACGTCGAAGCCGAGACTGGTGAGCCGCTCGCGCACCGCCTTGTCCTGCAGCGCCTCGTCGAACGCCTTGTTCAACTTGGAAACGATGGGCTGCGGCGTGGCGCGCGGCGCCAGGAAGGCATACCAGCCGACCAGCTCATAGCCCGGCACGCCGGCTTCGGCCACCGTCGGCATCTGCGGGGCGTTGGGGGTGGGCTTGGCCGTGGTCACGGCCAGTGCGCGCAGCTTGCCTTCCTTCACGAACGGCATCGCCTCGGGCAGGATCGCGAACATCAGCGACGTCTGCCCGCCGATGAGATCCGTCAGCGCCGGCGCTCCACCCTTGTAGGGCACATGATTCATCTGCACGCCCGCCATCTTCTTGTATAGCTCGCCACCGAGGTGGGCCGGCGTGCCGTTGCCGGATGACGCGTAGCTCGTGCCGGGATGCGCCTTCAGGTAGGCGCTCAGCTCCTGCATGGTCTTCACCGGCACCGATGGATTGACGACGACCAGGCTGGCGAGCGTCGTAGCCAGGATGATCGGCGCGAAATCCTTCTGCGGATCGTAAGGGAGCGTCTTGTACAGGCCGGGGTTGGCCGCTAGCGCAGTGGAGGTGCCGAGGAACAGCGTGTAGCCATCCGCCGGCGACTTGGCGACATAGCTCGCGCCGATATTGCCGCTGGCGCCGGGGCGATTCTCCACCACCACTGGCTGGCCCATTTCCTCGCCGATCTTCTGGCCGAGCACGCGCGCGAGCACGTCGGTGGAGCCACCGGCTGGATACGGCACGATGATGCGTACTGGCTTGTTGGGATACGCGGCAACCTCTGCCGGCGTGGCATCGGCCGCGTGGGCAAGGGGCGCCAGCAACCACAGCGCGACGGGCAGGGACAGCGTCTTGAAGATGCAATGCATGACTACCTCTCCACCGGTGCGGCGTGGGTCCGCCCGGATGTTGTGTGGTAAAGGCACCCTCAGGTGCCGGCTCTTGTCTCCTCCGCATGCATGATGCGTGTCGATTCAGGTGGCGTAGCCCTGTTCCCGATCGTACGCGATGCGCTCGAAGTCCCGTTCGGTGGCCGGGCCGAAGCCGCCGCCGCCCGGGGTACGCAGGATCACTTCGTCGCCGGGCTGCAGCGTCTGCGGCTGACGTGCATCCACCGCTTGCCCGTTGATCAGCACTTCCCCGCAGGCGCCGGCCTCGCCGCCGGCAAAACCCGGCGCCGGCACGATCAGCCGTTCCGTCAGGAAGACAATCGACAGGGGCGTGGGATGACGGCTGACGAAGCACACCTCCTCGCCAAGCCCGCCCCGCTGCCGGCCGGCACCGCCGGTGCCCGGGCGCAGTGCCTTGTAGCGGAAGAACAGCGGCGCGTCACGTTCCGCCACTTCCACCGGCGTCGGCGAAATATTGCTCGGCCAGGACATGACGGATGCGCCGTCCTTCCCGGCCGTGGCGCCCAGACCGCCGTTATAGAAGAGCACCGTGGCGAAGGGGCGGCCATCCTCGCGGGTGCCGCTGAGGTTGGCGATCCACAGCGGCGAGCCGGCGCCGGCCATCACGCGCTCGGGCAGCACCTGCTGCATGGCGCCGAAGATGACGGTGGGCACGTAGTGGCCGGTGCAGGCGCGGCCCCCCACCGGCGCGGGCGAGCGCGGATTGAGCAGCGAGCCTTCCGGCGCCACGGCGCGGATCGGGCGGAACAGCCCGTCGTTGTTGGGCAGGTCGGGCAGCAGCAGGCACTTGATGGCGTAGGCGGTCATCGCGCTCGTATAGGCCAGCACGCAGTTGATGCCGCGTGGCTGCTGCGGCGACGTGCCCGCGAAATCGCACTCGATCTCGCCGTTGCCGATGCGCGCCGTGACGGCATAGGTGAAGCGCTCGCCGAAGCCATCGGTCTGCATCATGTAGCGATATTCGCCCTCCGGCAGCTGCGCAATCGCGTGGCGCATGGCGGCCTCGCTGCGGTCGAACAGGGCCTGCGCCAGGTCGTCGATGCCGGGCAGGGCGTACTCGGCCAGGATGTCATCGAGCCGCGCCGCGATCAGTTCCACCGCGCCCACTTGCGACCAGATATCGCCCACGGTTTGCTCGGGCGTGCGCACATTGGTGCGGATCAACTGCAGCAGCGTCTCGTCCACCTGCCCCTCGCGCATGAGCGGCATCATCGGGATATGGAAACCTTCCTCGAACAGCTCGCGCGCATCCACCGAACGGATCTTGCCGCCGATGTCGGGAACGTGGCCCGCCGTCGCGGCGAAGCCCACCAGGCGATTGCCGTGGAATATCGGCTTGACCAGGCACACGTCGTTAAGGTGCCCCGTGCCGATCCACGGGTTATTGGTGATGAAGATGTCCCCCGGCCGCATATTGTCCGCACCGATCTGCGCGATGGCGGCGCGCACGGTGCGTGGCAGGGTGCCGATGAAGGAGGGAATGCTGCCGCTGTTCTCCGCCAACGCGCGACCCGCCGAATCGGTGACGACCACCGCGAAGTCGTTGGCCTCGGTGGAGAGGGTGGAGAAGGACGTGCGCACGATAAGCTTGGCGGCCTCGTTCACTACGGCGCGCACGCGCGTCCAGAACACTTCCAGGAAGATGGGGTCGGCGGCGGAAGCCGCGCCGGGTATGGGTTGGCGGGTCATGCTGCGTGCTCCTCCAGTTCGATGACGAGATTGCCGCTTGCCCCTTGCGTGACGCGGCCCTTCGGTCCCACGACCAGCGTGGAACCGGCGTCCTCGATCAGCAGCGGCCCCTGCGCGCGGAATCCCGCTGGCAGCGCAGCGCGGTCGAAGACCGGGGTGTCCAGGTAGCCATCGGCCTCCCTGAAATAGACCTTGCGCCGGCTGCCGGGCGCGACGGCCACGCCTTCAGGCAGCGTTTCGGCCACGAAGGCCTGTCGCGGCGGGGCCTCGCCCGTCACGCGCAACGTCACCAGTTCGACGGGCACATCGGGCGGGGTACGGCCAAATTTCTCGCGATAGCCGGATTCGAACGCGGCGATCAAGGCGGCGCGCACGATCTCCGCCGGCTGTTTGCCGGTGTAGGGGCCATCGGGCAGGCGCACCGACAGGTTGAAGCCCTGTCCGGCGAAGCGCCCGTCGGCATGGCGCGTCAGCCGTATCGGGCCGAAGCTCTCGTCCAGCGGCGCCAGCGCTTCGCGCGATTGCGATTCCAGTTCGGCAAAGGCGGTTTCCAGCCGCTCCAGCGAATCCGTGGCGGGCCGCACGCTCACCGTGCGCGAGCGGTCGGCGCGTGCCGGTGACACCAGCAGGCCGTATGCAGACGCCACGCCTGCGGCGGGCGGACACAGGATCGTCCGCACACCAATCTTCTGGGCAACGTAGTACGCATGCAATGGCCCCCCGCCACCGGTGCACAGCAGCACGAAGCCGCGCGGATCGCGCCCACGCTCGGCCACGTGCACGCGTGCGGCGCCCGCCATGTTCTCGGCGACGATGTCATGGATGCCCCAGGCCACGCCGGTCACGTCACGCGCCAGCCGCTCGCCCGCGCGGCCAAGCGCCTCGGCGGCGCGCGCCACGCTGATGGCCATCGTGCCGCCGGCGAAGTAATCGGGATTGAGGTAGCCGAGCACGAGATTCGCATCCGTCACGGTCGGATCAGTGCCGCCCAGCCCATAGCAGGCTGGCCCCGGCTCGGAGCCGGCGCTCTGCGGCCCCACCTTGAGGAGGCCCAGGGCGTCCTGATGGGCGATGCTGCCGCCGCCGGCGCCGATCTCGATCAGGTCGATGGTGGTAATGCGGATCGGTAGGCCGCTGCCTTCGGCAAAACGCTTGCGCCGTGCCGCCTCGAAGCCGAACGTGATGGCCGGCTTGCCATCCTCCACCAAACACAGCTTGGCCGTGGTGCCGCCCATGTCGAAGGCCAGCAGGTCTGGCTGCGCATCGCGCAGGCTGTAGTGGGCCGCCGAGATCGCGCCGGCCGCGGGGCCGGACTCGAGCAGCTCGATCGGATTGCGCTTGGCCTCGCCGATATGCGCCAGACCGCCGTTGGACAGCATCATCAGCACGCCGGCGTGCAGGCCGAGCGCTTGCAGGCGACCTTCGAGTGCGTCCAGGTAGCGCGTCGCCAGCGGCTTGATATAGGCATTGGCGACGGTGGTGGAATTGCGCTCGAATTCGCGGATGACGGGCGCGACATCCGATGACAGCGTGACGTGCAGGGTGGGGAAGTCGCGTTCGATCCAGTCGCGCACCAGCCGCTCGTGCGCCGGCGCGCCGTAGGCGTGCAGCAGGCACACGGCGAGCGAATCGACGCCTTGCTCCACCAACTGCCCCACCACCGCGCGCACTTCCTGGGCGTCCGGCGCCTCGATCTCATGGCCTTGCGCATCCATGCGCCCGCCAATCTCGGCGCGCAGCCGGCGCGGCACCAGCGCCGGCGCTGGCTCGATCGTCAGGTCATACAGGTCGTACTTGCGCTCGTGGCCAATCTCCAGCACGTCCCGGAAGCCCCGGGTCGTCAGCAGGCCGGTGGTGCTGCCGCGGCGTTCAATCAGCGCGTTGGTGAACAGCGTGGTGGCATGGACCACGCGCGTGACCCGCTGCGGGTCGATGTGGTGGGTGTGCATCAGCCGGCTGACGCCATCGGCCACGCCCTGCGCCGGGTCGCCGTGGGTGGTGAGGACCTTCAGGCTGACGAGCCTGCCCGCCCCGTAGTCCAGTGCGACGACATCCGTAAAGGTGCCGCCAATATCAATCCCAATTGCCCACATCGTCACAAGGCACTCCCGTCGTCATGAAGTCGTCAGACGATGATAGGAATACCGATTGATGATGACCAATGAAAAATAAAGATCGATTGATCAGTGCTGGCGATATATCGCCGTCGGGCCGCTATGCCGGCTGCCGTCTGGCCAGCAGCGTCACGCCCGGCGGCATGGGCATCTCGGTCAGCGTATCGGTCAGCAGGGCCAGCAGCCGTTGCGCGCTGGGCGCCAGCGAGCGCAGCGGCCGGGTCATCACGCAAAGCTCGCGCGACAGGCGCGGGCCGTGCAGCTCCCGGAACACGAGTTCCGGAAACTCGTTGCGCTGATACGCCAGCGCCGGCAGCACCGAGTAGTAGTTGCCGCGCGCCAGCATGGCGAAGAGGTAGGTGGTGCTTTCCACCTCATCGTGTTCGCCTTGCAGCATGGACCAGTGGGCCGCGTGCGTGCGCAGGAAGTGGCCGATGCCGGTGTCCGCGCTGAAGCCGACATAGCCGCCCGTGGGCAGGTCGGTCCAATCGATCGGCCGATCGAGGGTCGCGAGCGGCGAGTCCCGGTGGCAGACCGCGCCATAGCAGTCGCTCACCAGCGGCGTGTAGTCGAGTTCTTCCGCGCCCCGAAATTTGCTGTCGATGGCGAAGTCGACCTCCCCCTCAAGCACCAGCCGCTCGGTCTGCTGCGCGGCGGGGTTGCGCAGCGAGACCGTGATGCCCGGATACGCGTCGCGAAAACGCGGCAGCGCCGGCACTAGGAACTGGCTGATGACCGACGACGCCGCGCCGATGCGGATATGCCCGCGCTCGCCCTGGGCCAGCGCCACGAGGTCCGAGACGGCGCCGTCGATACCGTTGACCAGCCGTTCCGCCTCGGGCCGGAAGCGCTCCGCATGCCCGGTCAGCGTCACCCGGCGGGTGGTGCGGTCGAACAGCCGGAGCCCCAACACCTCCTCAAGCTGCTGGATGGTGGCGGTCAGCGCGGACTGGGTGATATGGAGCCGCAACGCCGCGGCGGTGAACGAACCGGTCTCGGCCACGGCCAGGAAACAGCGGAACTGCTTGAGGGTGACGTTGTGACGCATCAGGCGGGTGCGAAGGGGTGATTTATCAGAATTTGGTAATAGTGGGCGCAAAAAAGTCGATTGTCCACGGTAATGGCCGTCTCTAGACTGTGTTCGCAACCACGGGGCTGCATACGTGGCCAAGCGAAAAAAATCACACCCTCTGCCCAGGATCCCCCCATGAAGAACCTGTTTGGTCGCGCCGCAGTCCTGCTTGCCTGTTTGCCCACCTTCGCCTTTGCCGGCCCGGAAGATACCTATCCCGACAAGGCGGTCCGCATCGTCGTGCCGTTCGCCGCTGGTGGCTCCACCGACGTGGTGGCGCGCATTCTCGCCGAGAAGCTGCAGGAGCAGTTCAAGCAGCCGTTCGTGGTGGACAACCGCGCCGGCGCCAGCGGCAATATCGGCGCCGAACTGGTGGCCAAGTCTCCCGCTGACGGCTACACGCTGCTGATGGGGGCCACCGGCATCCTGTCGATCAACGACCACCTGTACGGCAAGCTCAACTACAACGCGGCCAAGGACTTCGTGCCTGTGAGCTATGCCACGCAGAATGCCAACATCCTCGTGGTGTCGCCGGGCATGCCGGCTACCAACGTGGCGGACCTCGTGCAACTGGCCAAGACGCGCCCCGGCGCGCTGAGCTTCGCGTCGTCCGGCCCCGGCAGTTCCACGCACCTGTCGGGCGAACTGTTCAAGTCGATGACCGGCGTGAACATGCTGCACGTGCCCTACAAGGGTAGTTCGCAGGCGCTGACCGACCTGCTGGGCGGCAATGTCACGATGCTGTTCGACAACGCGCCGTCGTCGATCGGCTTTGTGCAGCAAGGCAAGCTCAAGGCGCTGGCCGTGACCAGCCGCAAGCGCCTTCCCGGCCTGCCCAATGTGCCGACGCTCGACGAAGCCGGCGTCAAGGGCTACGAATCGCTGTCGTGGAGTGGGGTCGTGGCGCCAGCCGCCACGCCGCGCGCCATCGTGTTGAAGCTCAACCGTGCGATCGATGCGATCCTGAAGTCCGATGACGTCAAGGCGAAGCTCCTGAATCTGGGCGTGGAACCGGTCGGCGGCTCGCCCGAGGACTTCGCGCGCCTTATCCAGGCCGAGCACGACAAGTGGGGCAAGGTCATCAAGACCGCCCAGATCAAGCTCAACTGAGTCACGCCCTGATCGTTATGACGTCTCTCCAGCCGGCCGCCACGCGTGGCCAGACCCTTGCCGAGAAGTTGTTGTCGCGCGCCGCAGGCGAAGCGGTCTATGCCGACGACCTGGCGATCTGCGTGCCGCATGGCGCGATGGGCACCGACGGGTCGATCCCGATGGCGCTCGACTACTTCCGCGACATGCAGCCCGAGGGCGACTTGCCGCCGCCGGCCTTCCCGGAGCGGCTGGTGTTCGCGCTGGACCACTATGGCGCCCCGTCGGGCGAGCAGGCGCTGCGGCTGCAGGACCGGGCGCGCAGTTATGCCCAGACCCACGGCCTGTGCGTGTTCGAGGTAGGCGAGGGCATCGGCCATCAATTGATGCTGGAACGTGGCCGCGTGCTGCCGGGCCAGCTCGTGGTCGGTGCCGATTCGCATGCGGTCAGCTATGGCGCGCTCAACGCGTTTGGCTCCGGTATCGGCTCGTCCGATCTCGCCGGCATCTTCCAGTGCGGACAGCTCTGGCTGAAGGTCCCCGGCACGCTGCGCATCTGGCTGACGGGCACGCTGCCGGCCTACGCCTCGGCGAAAGATGTCGCCCTGACCATGGCCCGGCGGCTCGGCGTGGGCGGGGCCAACTATCTGGCACTGGAGTTCGCCGGCCCCGGCGTGGCGACGCTCGATATGGACGACCGGATCGTGCTCGCCAACATGTCGGTGGAAATGGGCGCCAAGGCCGGGCTGTTTCCGTTCGATGCATGCACGGCGGACTGGCTGTCGGCCAACGCGTCCGTCGACCCGGGCCGCTACACGCCGGTCTCGGCCGACGCCGATGCCAGCTATGTCGATACGATGACCTTCGACCTGTCGGCCGTCGCGCCGCAGGTGGCGTTGCCGCACCGCGTGGACAACGTGGTCGATCTGGCCGACGCGGGCGATACCAAGATCGACATCGTCTACCTCGGCACCTGTACCGGTGGCCGCGTGAAGGACTACCGCGAGGCGCTGTCCGTGCTGCACGCACGCGGCGGCGTCGCGCCGGGCGTGCGGCTGATCGTCACGCCGGCCTCCGAGCCGGTGCGGGCCGAGATGGAGCGCAACGGCATGCTCGCCGAATTCGTCGCCCTGGGCGCCGAGTTGCAGCCGCCCGGATGCGGCAGCTGCTGCGGCACCTGCGGCAGCATTCCAGCGGACGGCCAACGCGTGATCTCGACCGCCAACCGCAATTTCAAGGGGCGCATGGGCAATCGCCATGCGCAGATCTTCCTCGCCTCGCCGCTTGCCTGCGCCACCGCCGCAGCGAGTGGCCATCTGGCGGACCCCCGAGACCTCGTCGTCACGTCATGAATTCGCCGTTGCCCGCCGTCGCCAGTCCCCGTTCCCTTGTCATCGAAGGCCGCGCCCGTCGTCTGGGGGACGATATCAACACCGACTACATCATTGCCTCCAGCCGCAAGAAGCACAGTGTCGATCCGCACGTGTTGCGGCAGTTCCTGCTGGAAGACCTCGACCCCGACTTCGCGGGAAGCGTCCGCGATGGCGACATCCTCGTGGCAGGGCACAACTTCGGCTGTGGCTCCGCCATGGAGGTGGCCGTCACGGTGGTGCTGGCCGCCGGCATCCGCGTGGTCGTGGCGAAGAGTTTTGCCCGCACGTACTGGCGCAATGCCGTGAATAACGGCCTGCTGCTGATTACCGCCGATACCGCCGATACCGAGGCCGTGCCGGAAGGCGCGCCGCTCTCGCTGCGGCTTGCTGGCGCACAGGCCACGTTGCACGTCGGCGCCGAGGGCGCGCACGTGATTGCGTGCGAGCCTGTGCCCGATGTCGTCCTGACCATCCGCGAAGCTGGCGGCCTGGTGCCGTACCTGCGGCAGCACCGCCAGTTCCTCAAGCCATCCCGGCCGGGTTCCGTACCCGGTCCCATCACCCCCCAACCGCTCTGATCATGCCCCTCATTGCTGAACGCCTGAACCGTATCAAGCCGTCGCCCAGTTCCATGGCGGGCCAGCGCGCCCGGGAGTTGCGCGCCGCTGGCCGCGACATCATCGGACTGACTTCCGGCGAGCCTGACTTCGACACCCCGCAGAACATCTGCGAGGCCGCCACGCGCGCCATGTCGGCGTCGCAGACCAAGTACACCGACGTCGGCGGCACGCCGGAGCTGCGCGCGGCCGTTGCCGACAAGTTCCGCCGCGACAATAGGCTCGACTACGCGCCCAACGAGCTGATCGTCGGCACGGGTGGCAAGCAGATCATCTTCAACGCCTTCATGTGCACCCTGCAGGCCGGTGACGAAGTCATCGTGCCGGCGCCGTACTGGGTCTCGTATCCGGACATCGTGCTGCTGGCCGAAGGCAAGCCGGTCTTCGTCAACTGCCTGCCCGAGAACGCGTTCAAGCTCACGCCCGCCCAGCTCGAAGCGGCCATCACGCCGCGCACGCGCTGGCTGGTGCTGAATGCGCCGAACAACCCGAGCGGCGCCACTTATTCGTATGCGGAGCTGAAGGGCCTGGCCGAGGTGCTGCTGCGGCATCCGCATGTCTGGGTGATGACGGATGACATCTACGAGCACATCCTCTACGACGGCCGCGAGTTCGCGACCATCGCCCAGGTGGAGCCGGCGCTCAAGGAACGCACGCTGACCATCAACGGCGTCTCGAAGGCCTACGCCATGACCGGCTGGCGCATTGGCTACGGCGGTGCCCCGGCGGAACTGGTCAAGGCGATGGTCAAGCTGCAGTCGCAAAGCACGTCGAATCCGTCATCGATCAGCCAGGCCGCCGCGCTGGAGGCGCTGAATGGGCCGCAGGACTTCATCGCCGAACGCACCCGCGTGTTCCAGTCGCGCCGGGATGCGGTGGTGAGCGCGCTGAACACCATGCCCGGCATCACCTGCCATGCGCCCGAAGGCGCGTTCTACGTGTTTCCCTCGTGCGCGGCCTTGCTGGGCAAGACCACGCCCGATGGCAAGCGGATCGAGACGGACGAGGATTTCGTGATGTACCTGCTCGATGCGCAGAACCTGGCGGTGCTGCAGGGCGGCGCCTATGGCGTGTCGCCGTTCTTCCGCATCTCGTTCGCCACGTCGATGCAACGGCTCGAGGCCGGCCTGGCGCGTCTGCGCACGGCCTGCGAACAACTGCGCTGAATCACCGCTGACAAGGGAGCGTCCTGAATATGACCGATACCAACCAACCGGTGCAGTGGCCGGCCGGCTATCGCATCAACCCGCGCGCCGAGGGGCCCGCGAAAGCCATCGTCGACGCGTTCCGCGAGATGCCTGTGGCCGCCATCGGTGATGCCATGAGCCGCAACGTCGGCACATATGGCTTGCGGCAGTATCACGCGCGGCTGGAAACGGTGCTCTGCGGGCCGGCCGTGACCGTGCGCGTGCGGCCCGGTGACAACCTCATGATCCACAAGGCGCTGATGATGGTGCAGCCCGGCGACGTGCTCGTGATCGACGGCGGCGCCGACGTCACGCAGGCCCTCGTTGGCGGCCTGATGCGCACCACCTGCGTGGCCAAGCGCCTCGGCGGGCTGGTGATCGACGGGGCGATCCGCGACCTGCTGGAGTGGGCCGAGGACGGCATGCCGATTTTTGCGCGGGGCCATACCCATCGCGGCCCGAGCAAGGATGGTCCCGGCGAGATCAACGTGCCGGTGTCGTGCGCAGGCATGGCCGTCATGCCGGGCGACCTGATCGTCGGGGATGCCGATGGCGTCATCGCGGTACCGGCGGCCGATGCCGCTGATGTCTTGCGCCGCACGCGGCTGCACCTGGAGCGTGAGGCGAAGATCCGCGAAACGAACCGGCTCGGCACGGCGGACCCGGAACGGTTCGACGCCGTGCTGCGCGAGAAGGGCCTGCCGATCTGAGCGGCCCCCGGCTGGGCGTAGCGCTCAGCCGAACACCACCATCGGCGTACCCGGATGCACCGGGGAGTCGATGACGGTGGCGTCCATGCCGTAGACCGTAGCCAGATGGGCCGGGGACAGCACGTTCGCTGGCGTGCCGAGCGCGACGGTGCGCCCGTCGGCCAGCAACAGCAGGCGGTCGCACCAGCGGGCGGCGAGGTTGACGTCGTGGAGCACGACCAGCACCGCGAGGCCATCGGTGCGGCTCAGCGTCCGCACGGCCTGGAGCAGCAGCAACTGGTGGCGCGGGTCCAGGCTGGAAGTGGGTTCGTCGAGAAGGAGCACGCGGTACTCGTCTGCCGCCCGGCAGGCCAGCACCTGCACCAGCGTGCGGGCGAACTGTACGCGCTGCTGCTCGCCGCCGGACAGGCTCTGGTAGGCGCGCGGCGCCAGGGCGCTCACGTCGGCAATCTCCAAGGCGCGGTCGATCAGCGTCGCGAGCGCACGCGGCGTCAGTTCGGGAAACGGGTAGGCACCCATCGCCACCACCTCGTGCGCGGGCAGGTCGAAGCCGAGCCCCGGCGATTGCGGCAGCACGGCGCGGCAGCGCGCCAGCGACGCCACCGACCACGCCGCCATCTCGCGCCCGTTGAGCAACAAGCCCGGCTCCGGGCTCAGTTCCGGCTTCAGTTCGCCGGCCAGCGTGCCGAGCAGCGTGCTCTTGCCGGCGCCGTTGGCGCCCAGCACGCCAAGCACTTCGCCGGCGGGCAGGTCGATATCGATGGCGTCCAGCACGCGGCGGCGGCCACGGCTGCATTGCAGGTTGCGTGCAGTCAGCATGTCAGGCGCTCCGGCGCGTCAGCATCCACAACAGGAAAGGGCCGCCCACGAGGCTCGTGACAATGCCGATCGGCAGCTCGGCGGGAATCACCACCGTGCGCGCCAGCCAGTCGGCCAGCGTCAGGGCAATCGCGCCACCAGCCAGCGTATTCGGCAGCAGCCAGCGGTGATCGGCCCCCAGCGGCAGGCGGATCAGATGCGGTACCACCAGCCCGACAAAGGTGATGGTGCCGGTCACGGCGACGAGCGGTCCCACCAGCAGGGCCGTCAGCACGATCAGGCGCCGGCGCAGGCGCGCGAGGTCGAAGCCGAGGTGCTGCGCTTCCCGCTCGCCCAGCAGCAGCGCGTTCATGGCGCGCCAGTCGCGCAGCATCAGCGCGCAGATCACCACCACGAGCGGTACCAGCCAGGCCAGCATGCTCCAGGTGGCCCCGGCCAGACTGCCCATGTTCCAGAAAGTGAGGTTGCGCAGCTGCACATCGCTGGCCTGATAGGTAAAGAAGCCGACGATGCTGGCGCAGATGGCGTTGATGGCCACGCCGGCCAGCAACAGGTTGGCCACGCCGGGCCGCTGCGAGCCAAGGCGATAGGCCAGTGCGGTGGCGATCAGGCTGCCGCCGAACGCTGCCGGCGCGATGCCGAACAGCCCCTCGGCGCCCAGCACGATGGCCGCCACCGCACCGGCGGCACCGCCCAGCGAGATGCCGATCAGGCCCGGCTCCGCCAGCGGGTTGCGGAACAGCGCCTGCATCACCGCGCCGGAGAGCGCTAGCGCGGCGCCCACGGTCACCGCCAGCACAATGCGCGGCAGGCGCACTTCGATCAGGACATTGCGCCAGATCACATCGTCACCGTCGGTGGCGCCGGACCACAGCAGCGGCAGCAGCTTGTTGTGCGGGATCGACAGCGCGCCGCTGGCGGACGCCCATAGCGCGGAGACCACCAGCACGGCGCACAGGGCCGTGAATACGGCAAGCGGTGGCCGCGGCATCAGCGTGCGGCGGCCACCGGGCGGGCCGCAAAGCCGGCCTGCAGCTGGCGCAGCGCGTCCGGCAGGCGCGGGCCGAAGCCGAGCAGCAGCAGGTCATCCATGACAACCACGCGTTTCTGTCGCGCGGCCGGCGTGGCGTTCAGGCCGGGCTGCGCCAGGAACTTGTCCA
Organism: Cupriavidus sp. 01L43; assembly: GCF_056399925.1. Taxonomy (NCBI): domain Bacteria; kingdom Pseudomonadati; phylum Pseudomonadota; class Betaproteobacteria; order Burkholderiales; family Burkholderiaceae; genus Cupriavidus; species Cupriavidus sp. 01L43. Next base: position 176,467 of record NZ_JBFTSH010000006.1, on the reverse strand, counting down.
CGCTGCCGCTGGCACTGACGGACATCGTCGTGGTGACGATGACATCGGGTTTGAGCGCGGCGGCGGCCTCGGCCGAGAACGGCTTGTAGCCGGTCTGGCCGGCCAGCACGTTGGTCGCGCCGGCCAGCGCCAGCATCGCGTCGGCGGCGGTGTCCTCGCCGGCGGCCTGCATCTTGCCGGTATGGCTGCTCACCAGCAGCACGCGCGGACGCAGCGCCGGCGGCTTGATCTCGCGCAGTTCGGCATGGAGGCGTTCCACCATGGCGGTGCCCTGGGCCTGCATGTCCAGCGCGGCGGCCACGCCGAGGATGCGCTGGTCCAGCGCCGCCAGCGTGGGCGCGGAGGGCAGCACCACCACCTTGCTGCCCAGGCGCTGCAGTTGCTCGAAGGCCTGCGGCGGGCCGCTCTGGTCGGACGCCAGCACGAGGTTCGGCTTCAGGCTGGCAACGCCCTCCACAGAGAACGTGCGGTAGTAGCCCACCTTGGGCAGCTTGAGCGCCTCGGGCGGGTAGATGCTCGACGAATCGGCGCCGACCAGCGTGCCGCCGGCGTCGAGCGCATAGACAATCTCGGTGATGGCGCCGCCCAGCCCGACCACGCGGGCCGGCGGCGCCGCGTGGGTCATGCCGGCTGCGCACAGCAGCGAAAGCAGCGCCAGGCGCAGCAAAGTCATGATGAAAACTCCTTCCTGAAAAGACGGCTTACGCCGCCAGCGCCGTCGGGCACAGGGACTCCAGCAGGGCGCGCCACGCCGGCAACTCCGGCTTGCCGGGCTTGCGCTCGCCGAAGAACTGGACGATCAGCTCGCCCTCCGCGCTGTACAGCTCGAGCGACGTGACCCAGCCATCGACCGTGGGCTTGTTGACCACCCAGCTCGACGTCACCGCCGTGGTGTTCAGGTGCAGGTTGAAGGCCGGATCCAGCACGTTGAACCACGGGCCGGTCCGGACCAGCTTCTGCACCGGGCCGGTGTGGATCTGCACGATGCCGCGATTGGCGACAAAGCACATGATCGACAGCCCCGTCTCCGCCGCCTGCTGCAGCATCGTTTCCACCGCGCCGTCGGCCACCTGCTGCGCGAGGTCCTGGCCGGCCGTGCGCAGCGCGCCGATGCGCGACACCTTGTGCTGGCGCAGCATGCTGAAGAAGTCGTGCGTGTCCTTCAGGCCGCGCCAGTCGGCACGCAGCGCTTCGGGGTCGGCGGGCTGGGCGGCCTCGGTGGACGCCGCGAACGGCGCCACCACCACCGGCGTCACCGGCGACCCCGCCGGCAGGGCGTGCCGGTCGATGTACGCCTGCCAGGCTGCCGCGTCGGTGTGGTCGGTGCGGTAGATCTTGTGCACCGCCTCGCCGGCTTTGTCGAAGAACTGGATGCTGTCCCGGCCGTTCTCGGTCACCGCGTAGAAGTACTGCCACGCGCTGAAGAACATGCGCAGGTCGATGTCCGGCCCGAGCACGATGCCGACCGGGCCATCATCGGCCTGGATGTTGTCGTAGTGGCCGTGCCGCTCGTGCACGGCGGCGTCGTTGCGGGACAGCGCCATGACCGACCCGAGCGAGCCGAGGTCGCGGAACAGCGCCTGCGCGGTGCCGCCCAGCTGGCGCGAGGACACGCCGCAGCCGGCGGCTACCAGTTCGGCTTCGGTGGCGCCGAGGCGGCTGGCGCGCTCGCGGATGCGCAGGTCGGGTGTGGCGGCCACCAGCGCGGCGTGGCGCTGGCGCAGGGCTTCAAAACTATCTTGTGCCATAGGGTTCTTGGGTGTCGGGTATCAGGGCTGCACGTCGAAGTTGATGGTCCACGTCTGTGCGCTGCTGTTGACGTTCGGATCCGCGTACTGGATCTTGGTCAGGTGGAAGCGGGCGTAGGTGGAACCTTCGCCACCGCGCAGCATCACGGCGCCTTGCGGATTGGCGGCGATCAGGTGGGCCACGGCGGGCAGGCCGTTCGCGGCCGATGCGGCGGCGGTCGGGAAGTAGGAGAGCCAGCCGTAGTTCAGCGCGTTCGGGTAGGCGCCGGTGTACTTCGGGTTCAGCGCGGACGCGTTGGCGTCCTTGATCCACTGGTTGGCGGCCGTGGGCAGCGTCAGGTCCGGCGCGGTGAGGTCGGCCAGCGTGGCAGTGAGGTTCGAGGCATCGGTGAACTTCGACGCCACCGGCGCACCAGTGCCGTCATAGAAGCCCGCCGGCGTCTTGCCCAGGAAGCCCGCCACGGTGCCGCTGCCGGACTGGCCGCCGTTCAGCTTCACGTTGTAGCGGTTGAACGCGATATGCCACGTGCCGCTGGCCGTGCTGACGGCACCCGCCACCAGGTCGTAGTAGACCCAGTCCGCCGAGGCATTGACCTGGGCCGTGCGCACCACGCCCGGCGCGGTGCGGTCGATCCAGCGGAACGACGGATAACCCGACGTGGTGCCGCCCGAGCCGCCGTAGTAGCCGGTGACCTGCAGCGCGAAGACCGGCGCCCCCACGGTGCCCGTGGTGTCCGCGCTGGCGCTGTTGCTGGTGACGATGAAGGTGCGATAGGTGGGGTAGAGCAGGTGGTCGGTGGCGCTGGCCACGCCGTACTCGAAGGCTGCCGAGCTGATCGAGTTGCTGTTCGCGAACACGCCGGCAGCGGCGTCCTTCAGGAACACGGCGGCAGGCAGCGTGCCATTGACCGGATCGATGGTGGCGTTCTTCCAGGTGGACAGGTCAGCCCAGGTGTTCGCGAGGGGGCTGCCGAACACGCCGCCGCCGCCGGTACCGCTCGTGCCGCTATTGCTCCAGAGCGTGCCGGTGAGCCCGCTGCTGGTGACCTTCAGGTCCCAGCCGGTGCCCGTGCAGCCGGCGACTTCGGCCTTGGTGTTGAAGTCGTAGCACAGCGACGTGCCGGCGGCCGGCAGCGTGAACGTCCATTCGGCCGTCTGCGTGAAGCTCGACGTGGGCGTGACGGTCGGCGGCGCGACCACGCCGCCACCGCCGCTGGTGGGCGGCGTGGTGGCGGTACCGCCGTCGTCGCCGCCGCCGCCGCAGGCGGCAAGGGTCGCGGCGAGCGCGATGATACTGAGCGCGCCCAGCGCGCGGCGAGTGGTGGGTTGGGTATTGTTCATGGTAGTTCGCTCCCCTGGTTGCTTGTTGGAATCAGCGGACGACGTCGACATTGAATCGCGCGCCCAGATAGACAAAGCGCCCCGCCACGGGCCCGAAATCACTGGCATTCGAAAAATCGCGCTGGCGGCCGAACAGGTTGTTCACGCCCGCGAAGACGGCGGCATTGCGGCCGATGCGCTGGTTGACGACCAGATCGAGCGTGCCCCAGTCCGGCGAGCGCGCGCCGGTGGTGGAATCCGCCACTTCGCTGCTCTGGAAGCGCGCCCGTGCGGTGATCTCGGTGGATGGCAGCACGCGCCAGTCCGCGCCGAGCCGGCCCATATGGCGCGGACGGCGGGTCAGCTGCGCGCCGGTGTCGAGGTCGTCTGCGTCGGTGTAGGTGTAGGCGGCGGTCAGGCCCAGCGCCCCGGTGGCGCGCCAGCGCAGCGAGGTTTCCGCGCCCTGGGTGCGTGCCCGTGCCACGTTGCGGTAGGTGTAGGTGGCAATGCCGTTGACCAGCGTGAAGTTGGCCATGTCGGTCTGGATCAGGTCCGAGACGCGGTTGTAGAACAGGTTGGCATCCACCGTCACGCGGTCGCGCCAGCTCACCTGGCCGCCGAGCTGGAAGCTGTGCGACGACTCGGGCTTCAGGTCCGGGTTGCCCAGCACCATGTAGCCCAGCGAGCTGTGGTCGAACAGGTAGTGCCGTTCCTTGAGGTTCGGCACGCGATAGCCCTGGCCATAGTTGGCGCGCAGCACGCCCTTCCAGTCCTCGGTGGCGAGCAGGTTGCCGCGCACGCCGATCTTGGGCGCGAAGTGGCTGCCGAAGTCCGAATCCTGCTGGCCGCGCAGGCCGACGATCATCTCCCAGGTCTCGCTGAACAGGATGTCGTTCTGGAAGTAGAGCTCGCCGGCGCGGCGCTCGGCATTCCCGGCCAGCTCGGAGGCGCCGTTGACGGTCTGGTCCAGCCGCTCGCGGTGGAAATCGGCGCCGAACTGCCAGAGTTGCGAGTACCAAGCCGGCAGGTCGAACTGGGTCGACACATGGTCGGTGCGCTGCGAACTGTTGCGCGTGGCGGTCTGGAAGCTGTTGGAGAACTCGCGCGTGGTGGTGTCGTAGGTCTCGGCCACGCCCGCCAGCCGGGCCCGCACGCCGTTGTCGAAGCGCCATTGCCCGCCGTAGGTATAGCGGTTGCGGTCGATATCCTCGGTCTTGCGCTGCGGCACGTAGTTGGGCGGGGCGTAGTACTGGTAGCGCTGCTCGTCGGTCTCCCGATAGGCGCTGGCGTCGAACCAGAAGCTGCCTGCCTGCGTGGGCAGCCACTCCAGCCGGCCCGCGTACTGCTGGCGGCGCACCGCGTCGCCGTGGCGGGTCCAGCCATCGGGGTCCACCGCGAAGCCCTTGTTGTCCAGGCCATCGGCGGAAAGCCGGCCGCGGAACTGCTCGGTGCCGCCTTCCACGCGCACGTTGCCGTGCAGCAGGCCGGGCGAGCCATCGGCGTTCTGGCCGCCGTAGCTGCCGCCATCGGCCGAAACCGCGCCTGAAAAGCCCTTCCGGATGGGGCGCGTGATGACGTTGATCACGCCGCCCATGGCCGAACTGCCGTATTGCGCCGAACTGGCCCCCTTCACCACCTCCACCCGGTCCACGTCGGTCAGCAGGTACTGGGAGACATCCACCGTGGAGCCGGTGCTGGCCGTAATCGGCAGGCCGTCGATCAGCACCAGCACCTGGTCGCTGGTCATGCCCTGCAGCGTCACCTCGTAGCCCGACTTGCCGTGGATTTCCCGCAGTTGCAGGCCGGGCACGTTCTCCAGTGCGTCTTTCAGCGTGCGGGCGTGGGTGCGCTCGATTTCCTGGCGATCCACCACCTCGGTACGGATGGGCGTCTCATCGATCGACTTCTCCGAGCGGGTGCCGGTGACCACCACGGCCGGCAATTCCTGGCCGTCGGCCGCCAGGGCATGGGCTGCCGGCCACGTCGAAAGCAGGGAGCCGGTAACGAGCGCGATACGTGTGAGACGCATGAAATGTGGGGGCTAATACGAAACGAAGTACGAATGATAATGATTCGCATTGATTTGTACAAGATGACACATCTCGAAACATTTAGATGCATAGGGGAGAGTCAGGCGGGGTGCGGCGGAGCCGGGTCGTCCGGGTGGAGTGGGCTGGAGAGGGCGGCGCGTGCAGGCAGCGGGGCTGGTGCAGGGGTGCGCCGCCCGAGAAAAACGGCAGCCGTCAGGGCTGCCCGCGCGGCACCACCGGCGCAGCCGGCGGCGTGGTGGCCGGCCGCTGGGGATAGACCGACGTACCGAAGGTGTTCCCCATGCGATGGCTGGTGGCGGCGTTGTTATAGAGCCCCAACTGGTTCGACGGCCGTTGCACGATCGACTCGGACGACATCGTCGACTCTCCCTTGCCGGCCGGGCCGCCGCCCGTGGGTTTCAGCTTTTCGGTCAGGCAGTCGTACGAAGGCGCGCGTTCGCCGTTCACCTCCACTTCCACGCACGGCGCCGCCCAGGCCGACGCCATGGGCGCCGCGCTACCCGCCGCGATGGCGGCTATCGCCACCAGCCAGTTCTGCATGCCCATGTCGATGCCTCCGTTCGTGTCGTTCGTGTCGTTCCTGTCGTTCGTGTGGGCGCTCTGCCTCGCCCGAGTATAGCCAGCCGTGCCGCGCGGCCGCGCACCATTTTTTTCTCGATGAAGCTTTTGTGACAAACGACAGTCGGCGCCCGTGCCGGCCGTCTAGGCAACCGAGCGCAACGCTGACATGAAGGCTTTCCATCATGTCTCCCGCTGCCGAATGCTTCCGCATCACGGGCCTTGGTCGAGGCCGCGGGCGCGCCACGGCACCGATTCGAACAAGAGCAATTGAGTCAACAATGCATGACGTGAAGAAGAACGGCCCGCCTTCGAGCTGGAGTGCGGTGTGGCTGGCGGTCATTGGACTGGGAACCTCGGGTTTGGCAGGCGCGCAGCAGGCGGCCACGGCGGAGACGCCCGCCGCCAGCGCCACGGCCACCGCGCCGGGCAAGGTCGAGGCGGCGCGGCGTGTCAACGTCAACGAGTACATCGTGCGCGGCAATACCGTGCTCGACGTCCGCTCGATCGAGCGGGCGGTCCGCCCGTTCCTGGGCCCGGACCGCACCATGCAGGACATCGAGGGTGCGCGGGACGCGCTCACGGCGGCCTACCAGGCCAAGGGATACCAGTCGGTCTATGTCGAACTGCCCGAGCAGCAGGTCAGCGGCGGCATCGTGTTCCTGCAGGTCAGCGAGACGCGCGTGGGCCGCGTGCGCGTGGTGGGCACCGAGTACAACTCGCCGCGCGAGGTGCGCGAGCAGGTACCGGCGCTGAAGGAAGGCGCCGTGCCCGACTTCACGCAGGTGCAGGCGGAGCTGACCGCCGTGAATCGCGGCGCCAAGCGTCAGGTGGCGCCGCTGGTCCGGCAGGGCAGCCTGCCCGGCACGATGGATGTCGACCTGAAGGTGGATGACAGCAGCCCGTGGCGCGCCAGCGTCGGCCTGAACAACGACTACAGCCCCGATACCGAGGCCCTGCGCGCCACCGCCTCGCTGGGGCACGACAACCTCTGGCAGCTCGGCCACAGCGCCTCGCTGAGCTTCTTCGGCGCGCCGCAGGACATGAACCAGACCAAGGTGTTCTCGGGCTCCTACGTGGCGCCGTTCCGGGGCACGAACTGGAGCGTGGAAGCCTCGGGCTACAAGTCGGACAGCAATGTCGCCACCGTGGGCGGCACCAGCGTGCTCGGCAAGGGCCATTCGGTCGGGATCAAGGGCACCTACACCGTGCCGGACACCGGCGCGTGGTGGCACGCCCTGAGCCTGGGCGTGGACTTCAAGGACAACCAGGAAACCACCCGCCTCGGCAGCGCCAGCGACAACGTGCCGCTCAAGTACGCGCCCATCACGCTGTCCTATGCGGGCTTCACCCAGAGCGAGCGCGGCCAGTACGGGCTGAATATCGCGCTGGTATCCGGCACGCGCAGCTTCCTCGGCTACGGCAGCAACTGGGAACAGTTCGACTACAAGCGCTACAAGGCGTCGCCGAGCTTCACCGTGCTCAAGGCCGACACCACCGGCAGCTACAGCTTCCCCGGCAACACCCAGCTCGCATGGCGGCTGGCCGGGCAGATCACCGATTCCCCGCTGGTGTCGAGCGAACAGATCGCGGCCGGCGGCATGAACTCGGTGCGCGGCTACCTCTCGGCCGAAGCCACCGGCGACTACGGCGTGGTCGGCTCGGTCGAACTGCGCGCGCCGCCGCTGCCGTTCTTCCCCACCGTGGTCGAGGACTGGCGCGTGTACGCCTTCGTCGATGGCGGCCAGCTGCGGCTGCGCGAACCGCTGCCCGAGCAGGAAAGCACGTTCTCGCTGGCCTCGGTGGGCCTGGGCACCAGCTTCCGCCTCGGCCAGCAGGTCACGGGCCGCCTCGACCTGGGCTTCCCGCTCAAGGCCGGCCCCCGCACGGAACGCTTCGACCCACGCCTGAATTTCAGCGTCACCGCGAGCTACTGAGCGCGGGCGCCCCTCATATATCTACGGAGAACCCTTGTCATGCGACGCATCGTTTTGCTTCTGCTCGCGCTAGCGAGCACCCTGCTGCCGGGCCTGGCGCACGCCTGGTGGCAGCCCGACTGGGCCTATCGCAAGCCGGTCACGATCGATGCCGGCCCGCAGGGCGGCGCCATCGGCGGCGATGCCGGCCGCACGCCGGTGCTGCTGCGCCTGCATACCGGCAATTTCACCTTCGAGGGCGTCGGCGAGAGCGGCGCCGACCTGCGCTTTGTCGCCGGTGACGACAAGACCGTGCTGAACCACCAGATCGAACAGTTCGACCCGCTGCTGGGCATCGCGCTGGTCTGGGTGGATGTACCGGCCGTCTCGGCGGGCACCCCGCAGCAGATCTGGATGTACTACGGCAACCCCAAGGCACCCGCCTCGGGCAACGGCCAGCGCAGCTTCGACCCCGACTACACGCTGGTCTACCACTTCGCCGAGGCCAACGTGCCGGCGCGGGACTCCACCGCCTACGGCAACAACAGCCAGACCGCCGTGGTGAGCAAGGACGGCACCATCATCGGGCGTGGCGCCCAGCTCGGCACCGCACCGCTGATGCTGCCGGCCTCGCCGTCGCTGGCGCTCCAGGCCGGCGCTCCCTTCACGTTCTCGGCGTGGGTGCGCCCGGACCAGCTCGGCGCGCAGCAGGTGATCTATGCCCGCCGCGATGGCGCCAGCGAACTGGTGATCGGCATCGACCAGGGCGTGCCGTTCGTACAGGTCAACGGCCAGCGCAGCCGCCCGGGCCAGCCGGTGCAGGCCGGGCAGTGGTCGCACCTGGCGGTCAATGCGGATGGCAAGGCCGTCACGCTGTATGTGGGTGGCCGCTCGGCCGCAACGCTGCCGCTGGCGCTGCCGGCGCTGAACACGCCTGCCGCCATTGGCGCGCCGGTGGCCGGGGGTACCGCCGAAACCAGCGGCACGCCGTTCGCCGGTGCCATCGACGAACTGCGCCTGTCGAAGATCGCGCGCCCGGCGCCGCTGCTGCTGGCAGACGCCGTCTCGCAAGGCGCCGAATCGCGCCTGACGGCCTTCGGTCCCGATGAACAGCAGGCCGGCAAGAGCCACTTCGGCTTCATCCTCGCGGCCATGCCGCTGGACGCCTGGATCGTGGTGGCGCTGCTGGGCCTGATGATGGCCACGTCGTGGGCCATCATGATCACCAAGGGCCGCAGCTATGGCGCCAACGCGCGCGCCAACGCCGCCTTCATGACGCATTTCCGCGATACGTCCGCGGCTTCGCTGGACCATCTCGCCAAGACCGGCCGCGTGCCAGCGGAGGTGAAGGCGAACTCGTCGCTGTGGCGCCTGTACGAGGTGGCCACCGAGGAGCTGCACCGCCGCCACCAGATGGGCTACGACCTCAACGCGGTGTCCGACGCCACCATCAGCGCGATCCGCGCGGCGATGGACGGCGTGATGGTGCGCGAGAACGAGCGCATGGCACAACGCATGAACTGGCTCTCCACCACCATCGAAGGCGCCCCGTACGTGGGCCTGTTCGGCACCGTCATCGGCATCATGCTGGTGTTCGTGGTGGCGGCCATGGCCGGCGCCGTGGACATCAACTCGGTGGCACCGGGCATGGCCGCGGCGCTGCTGTGTACCGCCGCCGGCCTCGGCGTCGCCATTCCGGCGCTGTTCGGCTACAACTGGCTGGCCTCGCGCTCGGACGCCATCGGCGCCGACATGGCGGTGTTCGTGGACGAGTTCGCCACGCGCCTGGCCGAAGAGCAGGGCGAGGGCCGCCGCGTGCCCGCCGCGCTGCACAGCGCCTGACGGGGTACCGAAACCATGGCACACGCAGCCAAGTTCGGCACGAAGAAGCGCACCGGCGGCATCAACATCACGCCATTCGTGGATGTGCTGCTGGTGGTGCTGGTGATCTTCATCCTCACCAGCAACGCCAGCATCCCCGGCATCAAGGTGGATCTGCCGAAGGCCAGCGCCTCTGTGGCGCTGGAGAAGCCCAAGACCAAGGCGATCACCATCGACAACGCCGGCCAGGTGTTCCTGGACGCCTACCCGGTGTCACTGCCGGAGCTGGAGGAGCGCCTGCGCACCGAGAAGGCGCTGACGCCGGATTTCCCGGTGATCGTGCGCGGCGATGCCGCCGTGCAATACGCGAAGGTGGTGGAGGTGCTCGACCTGCTGCGGCGGATCGAGCTGAACCAGATCGGCCTCGTCACCGGCAAGCCGGCGTAAGGGAGACAGCGTGAACCGTCGCGATCCCCCGCCTGATTTCCGCGCGCGTGCCGCTGTGCGTATCGGCCCACTGTGGCGCCGCTGGGGCGGGCACCTGATTGGCGCGCTGGCGTTCGTGGTGCTCGCGGCCGTGGTCTGGTACCTGCTGTCCGGCACGGCCAGCACCAAGCGCGAGGTAGCCGCCACGCCCACGCTGGTGCTGCCCCCACCGCCGCCTCCGCCGCCCGAGCCCGAGAAGCTGCCCGAGCCCGAGCCGGAGAAGGTCAAGCCGGAAATCAAGGAGCCCGAGCCCAAGCCGATGGAGCCGCTCGATCCGCCCAAGGACGACAGCCCGCCCAGCCCCTCGAAGGACCTGGGCGACCCGGTCACCATCGACGGCGCCGCCCAGGCCGGCACCGATGCGTTCGGCATCGGCGCGGGCAGCGGCGGCGGCATGACCGGTGGCGGGGGCGGGCTCGGCAGCCGTTCCTACGCGTCGTGGCTGTCCAGCGCGCTGCAGCAGGCGTTTGCGCGTGACCCGCGCACCCGCCAGCTGGCGTTCGACGATATCCGCATCGACGTCTGGCTCGATGCGGACGGCACCGTCACGCGCGTGCAGCTCTCGCAAGGCACCGGCAACGCGAAGACCGACGAAGCGGTCCTCGCCATGGTGCGCGAATTCCGTGCCGACGAACGCCCGCCGGCCACGCTGCGCTCGCCGTTGCGCATGTCGATCAAGGGGCGCCGGCCATGACGATGCCGCGCGCTCCCCATTCCCAACACATCATGCAGAACACACCGATGAATCCCTCCGCCATCCACCCGCGCGCCACGCCCATCACGCGCGCTCCACGCACCCGGCGCCGCGCGCAGGCGCTTGCCCTGGCCGTCGCGCTGCTGGCCGCGGGTGGCGGCGCCAACGCGCAGACCGCCGCCCAGGGCGACAGCACCATGGTCAAGCTGATCCGTGGCCTGATCGAGAGCGGCGCGCTGCGCAAGGACGCCGGCGAGGCCCTGCTGGCGCAGGCCCAGACCGAGGCGATGGCCGCGCAGCAGACCCAGCGCCAACTGGCGACCATGCAGGCGTCCAGCGGCACGGGTGCCGGCGCCGGGGCCGGTGTCGCCACGGGTGCCGCTGCCGGTGCCGTGACCGCCGCCGCGCTGCAGCCTGGCGACGTACGCGTGCCGTACATCCCGGAAACCGTGCGGGACGAGATCCGCGACGAGGTGAAGGTGCAGGTAATGGCCCAGGCCAAGGCCGAAGGCTGGGCCGCGCCGAACGAAACGCCGGAGTGGACCAAGCGCATCCATGTCGAGGGCGATGTACGCCTGCGCAACGAATCGCGCTTCTACTCGGGCAACAACAGCAATATCGAGATCGACTGGGCCGCCATCAACTCGGGCGGTGGCTTCGACGTCAACCCGAACACCAACCTGGCGCTCCCGCCGCTGCTCAACACGCGCCAGAACCGCACGCTCCAGTGGAAGGCCCGCGCGCGGATTGGCGTGCTCGCCGATGTGTCCGAGAGCGTGAAGGCCGGCGTGCGCCTGGCCACCGGCAACGACAACAGCCCGGTCTCCACCAACCAGACGCTCGGCGGCGGGCTGGCCAAGAAGGACGTCTGGCTCGACCAGGGCTGGCTGTCGTACCAGCCGTTCGAATGGGTCAAGATCACCGGCGGCCGCTTCGGCAACCCGTTCGTGTCGTCGGACACGCTGTTCTCGAATGACCTGAATTTCGACGGCATCGCCGCGCAGTTCGACAAGGCGCTGCCCAACCGCGACATCTCGCTGTTCGGCTCGCTGGGCCTGATCCCGCTCGAATACTCGTCGGACGGCTTCCCGGGCAACAGCCAGGACAAGATGAGCAGCGAGAACAAGTGGCTGCTGGGCGCGCAGATCGGCGCGAGCTGGAAGGTGAACGACGACAACCGCCTGCGCGGCGCGCTGGCCTACTACGACTTCCACAACGTCAGCGGCCGGGTGTCCGACCCCTGCGCGCTGTACGCGGGCGCCACCAGCTGCAGCACCGACTGGAGCCGCCCGGCCTTCATGCAGAAGGGCAACACGCTGATGCTGCTGCGCAATATCGCGCTCAACCCGCTCGACCCGGCCAACACGCCGCAGCCGCAGTACGTGGGCCTGGCCTCGCAATTCCAGCTGCTCGACGTCAACCTGCGCTGGGACACCAAGGTGGCCGGCAAGTACATGCTGCGGCTGGACGGCAACTACATCCGCAACCTCGCCTACGACCCGGACGAGATGTTCGCGCGCGCCAACGGCGGCATTGTGAACAACTTCGGCGCCAGCGGCGGCACCAGCCGCGCGGACTTCAAGAGTGGCGGCAACGCCTACATGTTCCAGGCCACCTTCGGCAAGCCCACGCCTTCGGCACGCGGCGACTGGAACGTGCTGGCCGGCTACAAGCGCATCGAGCCGGACGCCATGCCGGACGGCTACAACGATTCGACCTTCCACATGGGCGGCACCAATGCGCGCGGCTACTACCTCGGCGGCTCCTACGCGTTCGACAAGAACGCCTGGGTGACCGGCCGCTGGATCTCGACCAAGGAAGTGTTCGGGCCGCCGCTGTCGATCGACACGCTGCAGCTTGAAGTCAACGCCCGTTTCTAAGGAGGACACCGTGTCCCATCCGTTCCTCCCCGGCATTGCCCTGGCCGCCGCCCTGCTGGTGGCAGGCGGCGCCGCCCATGCCCAGCAGGCCCCGGCCGGCCAGAGCATGGAAGAGCGCCTGCGCAACCAGCTCCGCAACACCACCGCGCAGCTTCAGCAGGCGCAGAACGAACTGGCCGTGCTCAAGGCAGGCGGCGGCAGCCAGCCCGCCGCCAAGGCTGGCGCGGCGCCGGCCGATGTCGACGCCCTGAAGAAGGAGCTGGAGGCTGCCCGCGCGCAGCTGGCCAGCGAGCGCCAGTCGCGCGACGCGTTGCGCCAGAGCCAGCAGCAGGGCCAGGCGCAGGTGGAAAAGGCTGGCGCGCAGATTGCCCAGTATCGCGGCGCGTACGACGAACTGCTCAAGATGGCACGCGGACTGGACGCCGAGCGCCAGCGCCTGGCCGCCGAGACCACCGCGCAGAAGACCGCGCTGACCCAGTGCGAAGCCAAGAACGCGCAGTTGTACGCGGTGGGCCAGGAGGTGCTGCAGGCCTACGAGACCGTCGATCTCGGCACGGTGCTGAGCGCACGCCAGCCCTTTGCCGCGCAGAGCCGCGTGCGCTACGAGCAGATCGCCCAGCAGTTTGGCGACAAGCTCTACGAAGGGCAGTTCTCCGCCGCTGCGGCGGCGCAGGCTGCCCCGTCGGCCCCGCCCGCCCAGTCGGCGAGCCAGCCGGACGCCGCGCCGCAAAAGACGCACTAACCCCTCTTCCACCGATTTCAGATTTCAGGACCAGCCCATGACCACCATCGCCACCCCGTTCGACACCGTCGCACAAACCATCGAACAACCCACCCCGACCCTCCTGCAGACCGTCACGCCGGAGCAGGTAGCGGACGCCATCAAGGCGGCCGGCTGCGCCGTCACCGTTATCGAGCAGGAGGGCGTGCCGCGCCTGCACAGCGCCAGCCATGGCGTCGGCTTCCAGGTGCTGTGGGGCAATGCCGCCGCGCCCGGCGAGTATGTGGATTTCACGCTGAGCTGCCCGCTGCGCGTGCAGGGCGGCACGCTGCCGGAGGGCGTTGTGGCCGAGTGGCACCGCAGCCGGCGCTTCGCGCGTGTGGCGCAGCACGGCGAGTTTGTCGTGCTGGAGATGGATGTGATGGTCTCCGGCGGCGTCGCGCCCACCTATCTCGGCGTGGCGATGCAGCTCTGGGTGCAGATGATGGGGCAGTTCTTCCTGCATCTGCGCAACTTCCAGGCTGCCGGGACGGAAGCGGCGACGGAAGCGGCGACCGATGCAGCCGTCACCGATGACGTCACCGCCGCCACCGCCGCCACCGACGCCGTTGCCGGCTGAAGCTTGCCACGCCCCCCTCCCGGAGGGGGGAGGGCAGTACGGCGCCTTGCAGTCACGGTTACGTCACACAGGAGTCCTACGATGCGGACCGGCTCAAGGCGCCCGCAAGCGGCGCCGTCGGGCATTCCTCAACGGACGACTCATCTTGGATCGTGATGGCAAGGCTGGTCGCATCGCCCAGTGCGCGCGCGCTGGTGGGTTACCTGACGCTGCTCGTGCTCTGCATGGCCTGCCAGAAGCTCCGCGCCCAGCAGGCCACGCCGGACGGCATGGCCGAGATCGCCTTCGACCTGCCGGCCCAGCCGTTGAAACAGGCGTTGGCGCAGTACGACAGGCTGACCAGCCTGTCCGTCTTCTTTCCTTCCGAACTCGCGGAGGGCCGCACTTCGAATCCGGTGCATGGCAGCTATCGCCCCGAGGACGCGCTGCGCAGGCTGGTGGACGGCACCGGGCTGACCGTGCAGGCCGCGGCGTCTGACGCCTTCGTGCTGATCCCCACACCCCGCCCGCCGGATGCGCCCGCGCCAGAGGCCACCGCCAGCCGGCAGCGCCAGGTCGACGGCGCGGTGCAGGCGCGCATCTACCGGGCGCTGTGCGCGCGGCCGTCGCTGGCGTTCGGGGAATACCGGCTGGCGCTGCGCGTGCATGTCGATGCCTCCGGCCATGTGCGGCAGGTGCGGCTGCTGGACACCACCGGCGACAAGGCACGCGATGCAGCCATCGTTGAGACCCTCGAACAGGTCGATGTGGGCCTGTCGCCCACCGATCCGTCGCGGCCCTTCGTGCTGCTGGCCCACCCCGTGCACTGCGACGCACGGGCGGCGCAGGCCGGCGCGTGCCGCCCGGCGTGCGAACGGCAGGCGGGCTGAGCCATGAGCGATTCCACCCGCGCCACCCTGCGCGACCTCCTCGCGCTGCGCTACGAAGACCTCAAGCGCCGCCTGACGTGGCGGCTCGGCTCGTCCGAGCTGGCCAGCGACGCGCTGCACGACACCTGGGTCCATCTGGAAGACCGCAGCGAGGAAAGCGGCCCGGTCAGCAGCCCGGCCGCCTACCTGATGCGGATGGCGACCAACCTCGCGCTGGACCGGCTCCAGCGCGACCGCCGCTATATGAGTGCGGACGAGGTGGACACGCTGATGCTCGAAATCGCCGATCCCGCCCCGGGGCCGGCGCAGACCGTGGCCGCCCGCGACGAGCTGGAGGCGCTGGCGCGGCTGATCGACAGCATGCCGCCCCGGCGGCGGGCGATCTTCCTCGCGGTGCGCGTGGAGGAGCGCTCCAACCAGGAGGTGGCGGTGCGCTTCGGCGTATCCACGCGACTGGTCGGCCTGGAACTGAAACGCGCCCATGAGTACTGCATGGCGCACATGCCGAAGCATGAGTGAAGAAATCGTGCCGATCCGCGTCCGCCCAACCGTCTTGTCTGTAAGCCTGCTGGCCGGGCGCTACCCGAGGATGGCTCGTCTGACGCCATGATCCCAACCATGAATGCTCCGTTCCCCCCACCGCGCGAACTGGATCCCGTCGAGCGGCAGGCGCTCGCCTGGGTGCGCCGTGTCGCGGCGGGCGAGATCACGCATGCCGACGGCGCGGCGCTGCGGCAGTGGTGCCAGGCGAACCCTGCCCACGCCGCCGCCTTTGCCGCCGCGCGCGCCCGCTGGGCCCAGCTCGGCGAGGCCGCCGCGATGGTCAAGGCGCGCAACCCCGCCGCCATGCACGCCAGCCTGCCGGCGGCACGGCGTCCGTCCAACTGGCAGCGGCGCGCGTTCCTCGGCGGCGCGCTGGGCGCCACCGCCGCCACGGCGGTGGCGGCCGTGGTCCACCCGCCGCTGGGCCTGTGGCCCGCCGCCAACGAATGGCGTGCCGACTACCGCACCGCCACCGGCGAGCAGCGGCGGCTGGCGCTGGGCGGCGCCGTCGATGTCGAACTCAATACGCGCACCAGCATCGCGGTGTGGCCCGGCGCGGGCGGCACGCGCGGCATCGACCTGATCGCCGGGGAAGCCGCCATCGACCTGAGCCGTGCCGAAACGCCCTTCGTGGTGGCGGCCGGCGCCGGCCATACGCAGGCGCTTCAGCGCCAGGCGGCGCGCTTCGAGGTCCGGCACCTGGACGGCGCGGTGTGCGTGACCTGCATCGACGGCCCGGTACAGGTGGCCCATGCCAGCGGCACCGTGCAACTGTCGGGCGGCCAGCGCCTGCGCTACGACGACCACACGCTGGGCCGCGCCGAGCAGCTCGATGCCGCGCGCATGCCGGGCTGGCGCCAGGGCTACCTGCGCTTCACCGATGCGCCGCTGGGCGAGGTGCTCGACGAGATCAATCGTTACCGCACCGGCAAGGTCGTGCTGCTGGACCGCCAACTCGCGGCGAAGCCGGTCACCGGCCGTTTTCAGATTCATGCGCTCGACAAGGCCATCGTCCAGATGCAGCGTTCGTTCGGGCTGCACGCGCGCACGCTGCCGGGCGGCATGGTGCTGCTGAGCTAGGTTTTTCGCAGGCACGGTGGTCCGGGTTTTCCCGGATCGCTGTCACGAAATCTTCAAGGAAAAGCTTGCCGATTCCCTTCGGCCCAATGGTCTAGGTCCCAGGAGCATCGACGGCGCTTGCCGTCGGTGGACATGACGACAGGGCCGCCACGCCACGCAGATTGCGAGAGGCGGCCCGCCAACGTTGCTTGACGGGATTGAGATCACCATGCAGATGCGCGCTCACAGCGGGAACATGCCTTCGCCACAATACGGCGGCGGCTTCCGGCTTCCGAATCCACGCCGCCGGCCGCTGGCCCATGCGATAGCGCTGCTGGTGGCAGCGGGCGGCATGCTCGATGGCGCGCACGCCCAGCAGGCCTTCAGCCGCGACTGGATGGCCCAGAAGAACATGATGCAGGGCACGGCGGCGGCCACCGGCCGGCTGCCCAACGGCATGCCGGCCTCCGCGCTGACCAACCCGTCCGCGCAGCAACAGCAGGCCAACCAGCAGCTCCAGCGTTCGATCCAGAACCTCGCCACCACCGCGCAGGCCATCGCCGCCATGCAGGCCGCGCAGGCTGCGGCGCGCAACGCCGCCGCGCAGGACCCGTCCGTCCCCGACGGGCTGGCCGAGGGCGGCCTCAAGGTCGATACCAACAGCCTGACGGCGGGCTGGCAGAACGCCCGGCCGCTGGACAAGGCCACCGGGCAGAAGGTTGTCGATGGCCGGACCGTGGTCTCCATCGAGCAGACCGGCGACCGCGCCATCCTGAACTGGGAAACCTTCAACGTGGGGCGCAACACCACGGTGGAGTTCCACCAGCAGGCCGACTGGGCGGTGCTCAACCGCGTGAACGATCCGCAGGCGCGGCCCAGCCAGATCCAGGGGCAGATCAAGGCCGATGGCACGGTGATGATCGTCAACCGCAACGGCATCGTCTTCAAGGGCACCAGCCAGGTCGACACGCGCAACCTCGTGGCCGCCGCCGCCGGCATGACCGATTCGCAGTTCCAGAAGGGGCTGTTCAGCGAGGCTAAGGGCAGCGGCTACGTCCCCACCTTCGCCAATGACCTGGTCTCGACGGCGACCACCACCTCTTTCGGCAATGCCACCGGCGACGTGGTGGTGGAAGCGGGCGCCCGCATCGCCACGCGCACCCCGCAGAGCGTGACCGAGGGCGGCGGCTATGTGCTGCTGGCCGGCCGCGAGGCGCACAACCGGGGCACCATCGTCACGCCGAACGGCCAGACCACGCTGGCCGCCGGCGACAGCTTCGTGATCCGCCGGGGCATGGGCACCGACGCGAACAAGACGTCCACCACGCGCGGCAATGAGGTGGACGTGCTGCGCAACACCGGCACCACGGCCGGGCTGGTCACCAACGCCGGCCTGATCCAGGCCGCCACGGGCGACATCACGCTCAAGGGCCATACGGTCGAGCAGCGCGGCGTGCTGCTCTCCAGCAGCTCGGTCACCACGCGCGGCACGGTGCACCTGCGTGCCGAGGGCGATGACAAGAGCCGCGTGACGCTGGCCCCGGGCAGCGTCAGCGCCATCCTGCTGGCCGACAGCAACGAGACCGCGCTCGACGTGCAGCGCGACGCGCTGATCAAGGATTCCGCCACCGCCAGCGAGGGCGGCTTCAACCGGCGCGACCAGTCGCTGGTGCAGATCGCCTCGGGCGGGGACGTGCTGTTCGACGCCGATTCGCTGGCGCTGGCCACCGGCGGACAGATCCAGGTCAATGCCGCGCGACGCACGCTGCTGGCCGATCGCGCCGTGCTGGATGTGTCGGGCGCGGTGGGCGTGCGCGTGGCGATGGAGTCCAACAACGTCGAGATCAACGTCCAGGGCAACGAGCAGCGCGACGCCCCGAATAACCGCGATTCCGGCAAGCTGAACAACACCACCATGTGGGTGGACCGGCGCTACCTCGTGCGCGTGCCGGCCGGCACCAACGGCGCCACCACGGACCGCTGGTACACCGGCGGCGGCCTGCTGGAAGTCAGCGGCTACCTGAACACGAGCGGCCACGGCATCGGCGAATGGGGCGCGCTGGGCGGCACCGTGCTGTTCGAAGGCGGCGAGCTGGTCTCGCGGGCGGGCTCGACCATCAATGTGGCGGGCGGCTCGCTGGACGTGCAGACCGGCAAGATCAAGCAGACCTGGCTGCGCGGCAGCGACGGCCAGCTCTACAACCTCGCCACCGCGCCCGGCGACATGACCTACGAGGGCGTGTATCGCGGCTTCGAGGCCACGCACAAGCGCTGGGGCGCCAAGGCCACCGAGCAGTTCTACAACCCGTTGATCGCGCCGCGCGAGCGGCTGGAGAACGGCTACACCGTGGGCCGCGATGCCGGCCGCGTGGTGGTGTCCACCGCCTCGGCCGTAATGGAAGGCGATATCGACGCCACCGTCTATCAGGGCCCGCGCCAGGGCCAGGCGCGTGATGCCGGGCTGGACGGCTACCAGCAGTCCCAGATTGCCGCGCCGCGGCGCGGACAGCTGGTGATCGGCAAGTTGACGCCGCTGTTCGACCCCGCCACCAACACGATCCGGGAAATCCCGACGGCGGTGGCCGGGCAGGTCGACATTGGCGCGGTGCAGGGCATCGCGCAGGGTATCGCGCTCGAAGACGCGCTGCCGGCGGATCAGAGCGGCGGCCACATCCGTCTCGACGCCGGCTGGCTCAACGGGCTGGAACTCGGCGGCTTCACGGTCTTCGCCAAGGATGGCATTGCCGTGGATGCGCCGCTGGCCGTGGCGACGGGCGGCGCGCTGGGGCTGCATGCCACCACGGTGGATATCGGCGCGGACCTTACCGCGCGTGGCGGCACCATCGCGCTCGGGGACATCGTCAGCCGGGGCAGCCCGGGCAACTGGATCGACCGGCCCGTCACCGACGCGCCCACCGGCACGGCAACCGTGACCGTGGCGCCCGGTGTCACCCTCGATGCGCGCGGCCTGTGGAGCAATCTCAAGCAGGACCCGGGCAACATCGACGGGCTGCCCTATGTGAACGGCGGGTCGGTCACGGTCAGCAGCTCGGGCGACGTCACGCTCGGCGCGGGCAGCCTGATCGACGTGTCGTCCGGTGCGGCGCTGATGGCGGACGGCTCGCTGCGCGGCGGGCGCGGCGGCAATATCACGCTCCGCTCGAACCAGTATGACGTGGCCGGCACCGGCTCGGGCACGCTGCGCATGGATGGCGATCTGCGCGGCTACGGGGTGAACGGCGGCGGTACGCTGACCATCGACTCGGGGCTGGGCGTCGCCATCGGCGGCGGCCTGCTGGCCGAATCCGGCGTGCTGCGCGCCGGGGAATCGGTGCCGGTGCACCTGACGCTGGACCAGCCGTTCACGATCAAGGCGGGCACGGTGCTGCCGGTGGATTACACGTTCACGTCCGACACCGCTGCGCCGGGCCAGGTGTCGCCGGGCACCATCGCCATCGCGCCGAGCCGGCCGCTCACGCTTGCTACGCCGTGGGTGGTGCCGCCGGGCGTCGGCTTCAACCCGTTCCTCGTGTACGACACGAACGGCGCCTGGTACGCGAGCGGCACCACGGTGCCCGCCGGGACCGTGCTGGTGCGCACGCAGGGCGAAATGGGCGCCGGTTACGTGGTGCCGGGCAACGTGTTCCCGAACGGCATGCCGGTGGCGATGTACAGCACCACGGTCAAGGCGGGCACGGCGTTCCAGACCGACCATGCGATGGCCGCCGGGGACCGCCTGCCGGCTGGCGTGGTGCTTTCCACCGACGTAGCGGTCAAGCCGCTGCTGGTGCTGGATACCGACCTGTTCCAGACCGGTTTTTCAAAGTACGACGTATCGGGCCAGCAGGGCTCGCAGATCGCCAACGGCGCCACCGTCGACGTCATCATGCCGGTGCTGCGCCATGACACCACGGCGGCGCACATGGTGCCCACCGGCGCGGACCCCTCGCAGGCGCTGGAGCGCTGGCTGCCGCCGCTGTGGGAGGCAGATCCGGTCCATGGCGTGCTGACGCAGCGGCGCGGCGCCGACCTCGTGCTGGGTGGCGGCAACGTCTACGGCCAGGCGCCGGTGACCGTGGGGCAGGGCGCCACGGTCACGGTCGATCCGGGCCACGCGCTGACGCTGCAGGGCAACGGCCAGATCACCATCGACGGTACGCTGAACGCCTGGGGCGGCAGCGTCGCCGTGTTGCAGACCGCGCTGGGCGTGGGCAATGCGGCGTCGCCGAGCGGCACGCCCGATGGCCGCTCGATCTGGATCGGCGGCGATGCCGTGATCGACGTGGCGGGCCGTGCGGTCACCGCGCGTGACGTGCAGGGCCGGGCCTATGGCGAGGTCGCCAACGGCGGCACCATCGAGATCGGCGCGCGCCATGTGGACGGCGCACGGGAGGTCGATGCGGCCGATTCCTTCGTGGTGGTGCGGCCCGGCGCGCGGCTGGACGCTTCCGGGGCGTCGGCAGTGGTGGACGTAGCCGGCGTCGGCCCGATCAACGTGGCCAGCAACGGCGGGGTGATCGCGCTCAGCTCGATGCGCGGCCTGTTCGTGGATGGCGACCTGCGCGCGGCAGCCGGTGGCGCGGGCGCGGCCGGCGGCACGCTGGCGATCAACCTGGAGACGCCGTCCTACCTCGGCGTGGACCGCAACACCCTGAAGGGCGCGGCCGTGGACGACGCGGTGCGCGTGCCGCGTGAACTGGTGGTGGCGCAAATGCAGGGCGACAGCGGCCTCTCCGACGGGCTGCGCCCCGGCATGCGCGATGCCGCGCTGCGCTACGGCACCGCCCGTATCGGCGTGGACCGCGTGGCGGCCGGTGGCTTCGACAACCTGGCGCTGCTCGCCAACGGCCTGATCAGCTTCGATGGCGACGTGAACCTGGCCATGGGCCAGAGCCTGAGCCTGACCGCCAGCGCCATCGGCCTGGCCGAACAGGCTGCGGCCGGCACGCGTGTCAGCCTGGCGGCGCCCTATATGCGCCTCGCCGGCACCACGCGCAGCCAGGGCGAAAACGGCATCATGCCGAACCCGGTGCGCGGCTCCAAGAATTCCGGCGCGGCGGGTGGCACGCTTGGTGTGCCACTGGTAGCGGACGGCACCAGCTTCCTGGCCGATGCGCAGTTCCTCGATATCGTGGGCGAGCTGAGCGTCGGCGCGCGCGGCGAAATCATCCAGAACGCGGTCGATCCGCTCAAGGTGGAGCGCGATGCCTTCGATCAGATGACGCTGCGCAGCGCCTCGGACATCCGCATGTCCGGCGCCGCGCTGTTGTACCAGCCGGGCGACCTGACGCTGGCCGCCTCGCAGATCTACCCGGCCATGCAGGACAGCGGCAGGGTCCTGGTCGGGCAGATCGACGGTGTCAACCAGTGGGGCAGCCCCATCCGCACCTTCGACCCGACCCGCGTGCTGAACATCGAGCGGGTGGGTGATGCACTCCCCGCCACGCCGTACTCGGTCTTCGGCACCCTGAGCCTGTCCGGCCCCACGGTCAACCAGGGCGGCGTGGTGCGGGCGCCGCTGGGGTCGGTCTCGATCGGGACCAGCGGCAACGGCACGGAAACCGGCGTGGTCAACGTGCTGCCGGGCAGCGTGACCTCGGTCAGCGCGAACGGGCTGGTGATGCCCTACGGCGGCACGCTGGACGGCCTGAGCTATATGCACAATGGCACGGACGTGGTGTACCCCGGCGTGGGCGCGGGGCCGACCATCAACCTGACCGGCCACGCCATCGACGTGCAGCCGGGCGCGCTGCTGGAAATGACCGGCGGCGGCGAGTTGACCGGCGCGGCCTTCCTGGCCGGGCGCGGCGGCTCCACCGACGCGCGGATGAACCCGCTGGTGCAGGTGTCGCCGAAGGGCGGCTTCACGCTGCCGGGCCTGGGCACCAATCCCATCTACGCCATCGTGCCGGGCGCGCAGGCCGGCTATGCGCCGATCGTGGCCGAGCACGGCGCCAGCGACCCGGCCATCGGCCGCCAGATCACCATCGGCGCGGGCGTGCCGGGGCTGCCTGCCGGCACCTACACGCTGCTGCCCTCGACCTTCGCGCTGCTGCCGGGCGCGTTCCGCGTGGAACTCAACGGCGCCAGCCAGGCTGGGCTGGGGCAGGGACCGGCGCTGGCCATGCGCAATGGCTCGTACGCCACCTCGGCGCAGCTCGGCACGGCCAACACGACCCTCCGCGATGCGCTGCCGACGCAGGTCTTCCTGACCTCGGCCGACAGGCTGCGCCGGCTGTCGCAGTACAACGAGACGAGCTACGCCGAATTCGGGCTGGCGAACGCGGCGCTCAACGGCGTGCCACGGCCCATGCTCGAGCGCGACGCCAAGGGCCTCCGGCTCGAATTCATCGCCGACATCCAGGCCGGCAAGATCGGTGACGCGCCCGCGCTGCGCTTTGCCAGCGGCACCACCGCCTACGGCACGCCGACGGGCGGCTATGGCGGCAGCGCGCTGGTCGTCAGCAACTCCGGCGACTACGAGATCCTGGCGGCCGGCGCGACGCCGCGGGCGCTGCCCGGCGGGGATCTGTTGAACCAGATCTCGCTGCACGCGGACGACCTCAATGCCATCGGCGCCAACCGCCTCGGCATCGGCGGCCTGCCCGCCGTGGTGCGCTCCGCCACCAACTCGCAGCGCGACAACATCGCCACCTTCACCGGCAATGCGCGGAACATCGTGCTGCGCGAAGGCGCGGTGCTCAAGGCCGGCGAGGTGTTCCTCGTCACCGGTCTCAAGTCTGGCGGCATCGTCATCGAGCAGGGCGCGGGCATCAACACGCTCGGCCAGGGCAAGGCCGCGTGGGATTCCATGGACGGCTACGTCTACGATCCGGCCCGGCTGTCCGTGCTGGCGGTGTCCAACGGCTGGCTGGACCTGCTGCCGCCTGCCATCGGCAATGACCCGGCGCAGGGCCCGGGCCGCATCGACATTGGCGCCTGCGCGGCGGGCGCCGTCTGCAACGGCACCACGCAGCTCTATTCGGAAGGCACCATCGCGGCGGCCACCGACCAGACCTTCGAGCTGCGCGACACGGCGCGCTACGGCACGCGCAACCTGACGCTGGCCGTGGGCGGCATCAACGTGGGGAGCGAGGCGTCGCTGGCCGCCGTGGCCGCGCGCAATGCCCTGACCCCGGGGCTGACCCTCAACCAGGGCGTGCTGGACCGCCTGCTGCGCGGCGACACCAGCGCGGGCGCGCCGGCACTGGAGAATCTGGTGCTGACGGCGCGCGACGCGGTCAATTTCTACGATTCGATCGAACTGTCCACCATCGATCCTGCCACCGGCAAGTCCTCGCTGGAACGGCTGGTGCTGACCACCCCGGCCATCTACGGCCTGGGAGACGCCGACGCCCGTGCCCGCATCCGTACCGACACGCTGGTCTGGAACGGCACCAACACCGCGCCGGGGCAGGTGGCGGCCGGTGGCGCAGGCAACGGCAGCGGGCAGTTCATCGTCGATGCGCGCCAGATCGAATTCGGCTACGGCCCCGGCACCCGTCCGGACACCATCCACGATATGGACCGGCTGGTGCTCGGCTTCGGCGGCGTGGAGTTGAACGCCAGCGAACGCGTCACGGCCAACCAGACCGGCTCGCTCGCGGTCTACCAGACGCGCGGCGCCTGGGATGCGGCCACTAACGCCTACGCCTACAACGGCGGCGACCTGACCATCCACACGCCGCTGCTGACCGGCGCGGCAGGCTCGGTCAACAAGATCCGCGCGGGCGGCGCGGTGAACGTGGCCGCGCCTGCCGGGGCTACCGCGCCCGCGCTGACGAATGTGGAGCTGATTGCCGCGCTGGGCGCGGAGGTGTCGCTCGCCGGGCGCAGCGTGGCGCTCGACACCACCGTGGCGCTGCCCAGCGGCAAGCTCACGGTGTCCGCCGAGGGCGATGTCGTGCTCGGCGATGGCGCCCGGCTGGACCTCGCCGGCCGCAAGGTCGATTTCTTCGACGTCAGCAAGTACAGCTGGGGCGGCGACGTGGTGCTGGAAAGCCAGTCCGGCAACATCCTGCAGACGGCTGGTTCGCGCATCGACCTCTCCGCGCTGGAGAACCGCGCCGGCAAGCTCACCGCCGTGGCGGTGGGGGCTGGCGCGGGCACGGTGGACCTGCGCGGTGCCATCGCCGGCGGCAGCACCGGCGACTACGATGCGGGCGGCACGTGGGTGCCGTACGCGGCCGGCGGCGCCGACATTCGCGGCCAGCAGGTGGCCGACTTCATCGGCCTCAACCAGCGCCTGACGGCGGGCGGGGTCACCGGCAGCCGCAACTTCCAGATCAAGCAGGGCGACCTGACGGTGGGCGACGAACTGAAGGCGCGCGAGATCAGCGTCTCGGTGGATGGCGGCCGGCTGGTAGTCAACGGCATCGTGGACGCCAGCGGCGAGCAGGTCGGCAGCATCCGCCTGGCCGCGCGCGATGGCGTGACGATTGGCGGCGGCGCGCTGCTGGACGCCCATGGCCGCGTGCTGCGCGTGGACAGCTACGGGCAGGTGATCGAGGCGCCCAACCGCGCCGTGATCGACATCAACGCGGGCCAAGGCCGGCTGACGCTGGCGGACGGCGCGCGCATGGACGTGCGCGCCGGCACCGACGGCACGCCGCTGTCGCTCGGCACGGTGGAGCTGAGCGCCCGCCGGCTGGGCGGCGCCACCGGCAACGACGTCGACATCGACGCATCAGGCAGCGTGCGCATCGACGGCGCGCGCGCGATCACCGTCAACGCCTTCCAGACCTACAACGACGCGCCACTGGTCTCCGGCGGCACGGCCGATGGGCGCGACTACCAGTCCATCACCCAGGGCTACCTGGACCAGAAGCACGCGGAGAGCCTGACCTTCATGGGCAACGCGCTGGCCAACGGCGACCTGATGACCCGCAGGCTGGCCGGGCTGCGTACCTACGCGGACGCGTTCCACCTGCGCCCGGGCGTGGAGATCGTCTCGATCACGCCCGATGGCGACCTGCATATCGACGGGGATATCGACCTGTCCGACTACCGCTACGCGAGCGTCAACCCGCATACGCAGCAGACCGGCGTGCGCGGCTCCGGCGAGGCGGGCGCGCTGGTGATGCGTGCCGGCGGGGACTTCAAGATCTTTGGCAGCGTGTCCGATGGCTTCGACGGCGCCGCGCTGCCCGTCACGCCGGACGACAACGGCTGGATGCTGGTCAAGGGCCGCGTGCCCTGGGGCGGCGACGTGGTGGTGCCGACCGACGGCAAGGTCACGCTGGCCGACGGCACATTCTTCCAGCCGGGCCGCGCGCTCAACTACGCGTTGCCGATCCAGGCCATGAGCCTGCGCGCCGGCACCGAGCTGCCCACGCGCGCCACGCTGACAGCGGACCTCGTGCTGCCGGCCGGCACCGTGCTGGGCGGCGCCATCCGCGACGGCGCGGGCAATGTGGTGCATCCGGCCGGCACGGTGCTCTCCGCCGCGCTCACGCTGACCACCGGCATGCAGCTCGACGCGGGCAACCGCCTGCCGGGCGCCGCGCATGTGGCGGCCATGACGTGGCCGGCCGGCGTGCCGCTGCCGTTCCCCGATGGCGCCGTGGTGGACATGCCCACCTACGGCCCGGTCAACGGCGTGGTGCTGGCGGGTGACCTGATGCTGCGCAAGGGCGCCATGATCCCGGCCGAAACCGTGGTGAAGCTGCCCGGCGACGCCACCACCGTGCTGATGCGCGACGCGGATGCCAGCGGCAACCAGGGCCGCACCTGGGCGCTGGCGCCGATGCTGGAGCAGGGCTCGCAGGCGTGGTCGATGCGGCTGGTGGGCGGCGCCGACCTCACGGCGGCCGACACCCGCGCGCTGCAGCCGCGCAGCACGCGCGGGCAGCTCCTGCTGGCCGATACCCACTACGGGCTGGCCCAGCAGACCGTGCTCAAGCCGGGCACGGGCATCCCGGGCAAGTACATCTGGGGGCCGGAGGCCTGGATGTTCGGCGAAGTGCCGGGCACGCCGATCAACCTCGAGGCGTATGGCGGTGAGGAAGCAGTGGCGGGGCTCAACGACCTGGGCCTCGGCATCCTCGTCGAGAAGATCGCCGATGGCACGCCGCCGGTCTATGAGGACAAGATGATGCCGGGGCGCCAGCAGATGTTCAGCGTGCTGCGCACCGGCACCGGCGACCTCGACCTGCTGGCCGCGGCCGACTTCACCATGACCTCGCCGTTCGGCGTCTATACCGCCGGCACGCAGGCGGCCGGCGTGGATGCCGCCTATAACCAGGCGCGCGCCAGGGGCGCGGACGGCACGCTGCTGGGCGCTAACGGCGCCTACCTCGAACCGTTCATCAACGGCGGCGCCCAGAGCACGTACCAGGCGTGGTATCCCGAGCACGGCGGCAACGTGCTGGTGCGCGCGCAGGGCGATGTGCGCGGCGACATCATCGGCACCAAGTCGGGCACCATCCGCAACGACGATGCGCTGGGCCAGATGCGCATCCACTTCGACACCTCGGCCGTGGGCGGCTGGCTGTGGCGCCAGGGCACCGGCAGCGCGGCAGCGCCCGGCGAGGGCGTGCCCACGGCGTGGTGGGTCAACTTCGGCAGCTATGTGGCGGCCAAGGACGACCAGTACGCAGTGCAGGGCACCCTGCCGTTCCTGGTGGGCTTTACCGGGATCGGCACGCTCGGCGGCGGCAATCTGGTGATGGAAGCCGGCGGCAACGCCGGCATGCTGGAATCGCGCATGGGCAATGGCGCGCCGGTGCTCTCGCGGAGCCAGGGTCTGGTGCTGGCCGTGGGCAGCACGGGCCGCGTCTCGGCTGATGGCAGCACGCTGACGCAGACCGGCGGGGGCGACCTCGACATCCGCATCGGCGGCGGCCTGAACCCGGTGGCGGAAGTCCGCAACCAGCCCGAGAGCAATGGCGAGATCACGCCGCTGACCCGCTTCTCGAATCCGCGCCTGGACCTGAACAGCACGTTCGTCAACCTGCGCGGCGCGCTGCGGCTGGAAGCCGGCGCCGTGGGCGGCATCGAGCTGCGCTACGACCGTGCCGATCCGATGGAGACGCGCGCCTACCAGCCCTATGTGGCCACCTCGTCCATCGCGGGCGGCGGGCCGGTGCTGGTGGTGGGCGATGCCGGCGTGCGCATCGAGTCGCGCGGCGACCTCGTCATCGGCGGCGTGGCGGATCCGGGCCGCGTGGCCCAGTTCCACAACGGCACGCCGTTCACGCTCGACGGCACCGCGCAGGATGGCGAGGGCTGGAGCTGGTTCTCGCTGTGGACGCCGTCCACCGCCATCGACCTGTTCAGCGCCGGCGGCAACCTGACGCCGTCCACGTCGTGGACGGACGACCGGGACCGCAGCAACCATAGCGCCACCGACGGCCGCTTCGTGATGCCGTCGATCCTGCGCGCGGCGGCGCCCAACGGCAGCCTGTACTACGGCAACGCGAGTTCCGGCCGGGTCAGCAACAACAGTCCGGAGCAGTCGCCGGTCGGCCTGATCCTGGCACCTTCGCCGGTGAGCCCGCATTTCGCGGTGACGGGCACCGGCGCGCTGGAGCTGCTGGCTGGCGATTCGATCTACGCCGCCGGCTACTCGGTGACCCAGTCCGGCGCCAATCCCACGCTGCTGCCGAGCCCGTTCAACCCCGGCTTCCTCGGCGTGGTCGGTACCGCGTGGTACGGCCAGCACGTGGTCGGCAATATCGACCCGCAGGGTCTGGCGCCCAGCGTGCTGTTCTCGAAGGGGGTGGAGAGCGAGCAGGCGTATCCGCTGTTCAGCCTCACGTCGCCCACCGCATCCGGCTATACCCGCGAGGGGCAGCCGCCCGCGCGCTTCTATGCGAACGAGGGCGATATCGTCGGCCTGCGCACCGGCACCATCATCTACGTGGGCAGCCTGACGGGCACGGTAGGCACCCAGAGCCCCTTGTACGAGGGGGGCGGGCCGGTGGCGATCCGCGCGGGGCGCGATATCGTCAACGCCGGCACGCCGCTGGGCACCTTCGCGATGGCACCGGAAGACGCGCTGGGCTGGTTCGGCCAGTACTACAGCTCCCAGCCCAACGCGCCGCTGCGGCCTACCCGGAACACGATCGCCACCACGCGCGGGAACCTGATCGTGCATGGCAACGACGATGACATCTCGGTGATCTCGGCGGGCCGCGACATCCGGGGCGGCAGCTTCTATGTGGCGGGCCCCGGCCTGCTGGAAGTGACTGCCGGGCGCGATCTCTACCTGGCGGACAAGGGCGAGCTGCGCAGCATCGGCGCGGTGGCCGGTTCGGCGCAGCACGACCGCTCGAACGGCGCGGCGATTGCCGTGGCCGCCGGTGTGGGCGCCAAGGGGCTCGACGGGCTGGGCTTCGACGCCTTCGCCGCGCGCTACCTGGATGCGGCCAATCAGGCCGACAGCGGGCGCCCGCTGGCCGACCAGCCGGGCAAGGCCGTGACCACCTACGGCGGCAAGCTGACGCTGGGTGACTGGCTGCGCGCCGAGTTCGGCTACACCGGCGACGAGGCCGGCGCCCCGGCCTTCCTGGCCGCCCGGCAGGCCGAGCTGGACCAGTCGCGCAAGGCGGCGCTGGCCGCCGGCACCGCGGCGCCCAGCCGCGACCTGCAGCGCGAATACGGACTGGCCGGCCAGCTACACCTGGTCAACTGGCTGACGGACCGCTTCGGCGGCAGCAACGGGCTGGGCGTGCATTTCGATGCCGCCACCATGGACGCGCGGCAGTTCCTCGCCGCGCTGCCGCCGGAACAGCAGCGCGCCTACCTGCGCAACGTGTATTACGCGGAACTCAAGGCCTCGGGCCGCGAGTTCAACGACGCCACCGGTCCGCGCGCGGGCAGCTACCTGCGTGGCCGCGAGGCCATCGCCACGCTGTTCCCGGGGCAGGCTGCCGGCGATCAGAGCGACTATCACGGTGACTATCAGGGCGACCTGACGATGTTCAGCAGCGCGCGGTTCTACCAGAGCGGGCAGGACAACCTGGACGGGCGCTTCACCACGCGTCCCAAACCGGGCACGAAGTACCTGAGCAAGGCCGAGTGGCTGGCCGCGGGCAGCCCCGGCAGCGTGCCGTTCTACGACGTGCTCGATGCCGGCATCCACACCGACTTCGGCGGCGACATCAGCGTGTTCACGCCGGGTGGCCGTACGCTGGTCGGCGTGGACGGCGGCTTCGTGCCGGGCGAGGGTTCCGGCGTGCTGACGCAGGGCGCGGGCGAGATCCAGATGTATGCCCGCGACAGTATCCTGCTAGGGCAGAGCCGCATCTTCACGACCTTCGGCGGCAATATCCTCGGCTGGTCGGCGCAGGGCGATATCAACGCCGGGCGCGGTTCCAAGTCCACCGT
Organism: Cupriavidus sp. 01L43; assembly: GCF_056399925.1. Taxonomy (NCBI): domain Bacteria; kingdom Pseudomonadati; phylum Pseudomonadota; class Betaproteobacteria; order Burkholderiales; family Burkholderiaceae; genus Cupriavidus; species Cupriavidus sp. 01L43. Next base: position 146,853 of record NZ_JBFTSH010000006.1, on the reverse strand, counting down.
GGTCTACACGCCGCAGCGGCGTACCTATGACGATATCGGCCTGGTGGCGCTGTCACCGACCACGCCGAATACGGGCGCGGGTATCGCCACGCTGAACCCGATCCCGGAAGTACCGCCGGGCGATATCGACCTGATTGCGCCGCTTGGCACCATCGACGCGGGCGAGGCCGGTATCCGGGTCTCGGGCAACGTCAATCTGGCGGCGCTGCGGGTGGTCAATGCGGAGAACATCCAGGTGCAGGGCAAGGCGGCGGGCATGCCGGTGGTGGCGGCGATCAACGTGGGGGCGTTGAGCAACGCCAGCGCGGCGGCGTCGCAGGCGGCCAGCGCGGCGCAGGATGCCGTGCAGCGCGACCGCGCGGCGGCGCGCCAGGGCTTGCCGTCGGTGTTCACGGTGCGGGTGCTCGGCAACGGCAATGAGGGCGACGGCAGCGCCGGCGCCTACGCGCCGCGAGGACGCGAAGGCGCCAGCGCCACGCCGCCGAAGTACGATCCGCAAGGCGTGGTGCAGGTGCTGGGGCAGATGGACCTGGGCGAATCGCAGCTGCGCATGCTCACCGCCACGGAGCGCAAGAACCTGGAGCGCTAAAGGACCGTACAGCGGCCCTGACTGCGACCCTTACTGCAGGGGGATGCCAGCGCGGGAAGCCAGTTGCTTCCAGCGCTGGATTTCCTCCTGCTGGTACTGGCGCATCTCGGCCGGGCTGGACATGATGACCGTCGTGGACTGTCGCTTGTAGTAGTCCTTGAGTTCCGGTGTCTCTGCCGCCTGGTGGAACAGCGTGGCCCAGCGGCGCACCAGCTCCGGCGGCGTCTTGGCCGAGACTGCCGCGGCCACCCAGTTGTAGGCCAGGAACTGCGGAATGCCGGCCTCCTGCGCGTTCGGCACATCGGGCAGCAGGTGGGTGCGCTGCGGGGCTGTGTACGCCAGCGCGCGCAGCTTCCCACTCTTCACCAGCTCGATGGCGCCGCTGGCGTCCACCACCGCGAAGTCCACGGTGCCGGAGAGCGTCACGTTGATCGCATCGCCCGCCCCCTTGTAGTTGATGCCGGTGGAGCGCATGCCGGTCATGTCATTGAGCCATTCCGAATACAGCGTGTACGACATCGACCCGCTCGCGTAGTTGAGCGCGCCGGGGCGCTTCTTGCCGTCCGCGACCAGTTCCTCGACGTTCTTGTACGGCGAGTTCGGCGGCACGATGATCAGGCACGGGCCGCGCGTCAGCAGGCTGATGGGCGCGAAGTCGGTCAGCGGGTCGTAGGGCAGCTTGCGGAACGTGGCGGCGTTGGTGGAGAGCGTGGAGTTGCTGCCGATGAAGACCGTGTAGCCATCGGCCGGCGCATTGAGCGCGGTCTGCACACCGATAAAGCCGTTGCCGCCCGGCTTGTTTTCCACGGTGACCGGCTGGCCGGTGAGGTCGCCGATCTTCTTGGCGAAGATGCGCGCGCCAGTGTCCGTGCCGCTGCCTGGCGGAAACGGCACGATGAACTTCACGGGCCGGTTGGGGAAGCTGGCGGCATCGCCCTGCGCCAGGGCGGGGAGGGCAGCCAGCGGCGCCAGCCCGATGGCCGCCGCCAGGGTGGCCAGCGTGTGCAGCGTACGACGCCGGGTTTGGTGAGGGATGGCGCGAACGGTGTCCTGTCGGTGTCTCATGGTGGTCTCCTCCGCAACGGTGATCCGTCGTCGTTTGATGGAGGAAGAGCCTACTGGCTCGCCCTGCACCGAGGCAAGGCTCGGCGGGGCATATCCGTTATGCGCGGGCCGGTATGCGCCGCGCGGGCAGGGGGCCGGGTGCGGGGAAACCATGCCCCGGGCGCGCCGCACCTATCGCACGCATTTCGGATATGCCGTCCGTGCGATAGGTGCGGCGTCCGCGGCTTGCTAATCTCGTCGTCACTTTCGCGGGGCCCCCGGCAACGCGACACATGATAACGACAGGAGACAGCGTGGACACAGCCGCCAGGATAGTGATCCGCCCAGCCGAGCCCGATGGGCCGCTGGCACCATTGCGGGCCGAGGTGCGGGCATTTCTCGCCCGGGTCATGCCAGACCGGCCGCGCCCGTTGCGCGCCAAGAGCTGGAGCGGCTTCGATGCCGAGTTCAGCCTGGCGCTCGGCGCGCAGGGCTGGATCGGCATGACCTGGCCGCGCGAGTTCGGCGGCCAGGGGCGTTCGATGCTCGAACGCTACGTGGTCCTTGAGGAATTGCTCGCCGCCGGCGCGCCGGTCGGCGGCCACTGGGTGGCCGAGCGCCAGAGCGGACCGCTGCTGATGCGCTACGCCGATCCGGCCGTCGCCGCCGAGATCGTGCCGCGCATCACCCGTGGCGAGGTCTACTTCTGCATCGGCATGAGCGAGCCCGACTCGGGCTCCGACCTCGCCTCGATCCGCACCCGCGCCGACCGCGTGGAAGGCGGCTGGGTCATCAATGGCACCAAGCTCTGGACCTCCAACGCGCACCGCTCGCACTACATGATTGCGCTGGTGCGCACCGATCGCGGCGCCGACGAGAAGCACAAGGGCATGTCGCAGTTCCTGGTCGACATGAACTCGCCGGGCCTGCAGGTGCGGCCGATCCGCAGCCTCTCCGGCGAGGAGGGCTTCAACGAGGTGGTGTTTACCGATGTCTTCGTGCCGGACCGCATGCTGATCGGCAAGGAAGGCGACGGCTGGGCGCAGGTGACGGCCGAGCTGACGTTCGAGCGCAGCGGCCCCGAGCGCTACCTGAGCAGCTACGCGCTGCTGCCCCAGATGCTCGATCACGCCGACGCCGCGGACAGCCGCCAGGCCACGGAGCTGGGCCTGCTGGTGGCGGAACTGACCACCCTGCGGCAGATGTCGCGCGGCATTGCGGCCATGCTGAATCGCGGGGAGAACCCGCAGGTGGCCGCCGCCAACGTCAAGGACCTTGGCGCGCTGTTCGAACAGCGAATTCCCGAGGTGGCGCACCAGCTGTTCGGGGATGCCCTGCAGGGGAGCGCGTCGCCGTTCGCGGCCACGCACCGTTATCTGACACAGGTTGTGCCGTCCTTCTCGCTGCGCGGCGGCACCCGCGAAATCCTGCGCGGCATCATTGCCAAGGGACTGGGGGTCCGATGAACGAACTCGAACGCATGCTGGCGGACAGCGCCAGCCGTCTCTTTGCCGATGCCGTGACGCCGGCCCGGATCGACGCGATGGAACACGGCCTGTGGCCGGCCGAACTGTGGGACCAGGTGGAGGCCAGCGGCCTGACCCGCCTCTTCGTGCCGGAAGCGGACGAGGGCGCGCAGGCCAGCTGGACCGAGGGCCTGCCGGTGCTGCTGGCCGGCGCCAACGCCCCGGCGCCGTTCCTGGACACCGCAATGGCAGGCTGGGTCCTGAACCAGCTTGGCGTGGCGATGCCGGGCGGCCCCATCGGCCTTGCCGATCTCGCCGCGCCCGTCAGCGCCTGCCTGCATGACGATGGATGGGCACTCGATGGCGCGGTAGCGGTGCCGTGGGGCCGCTACGTGGGCCATGTGCTGATCCGCGCGATCGATGCCGAGACCAAGGCGCCGCTCTGGCTGCTCGCCGCGACCGGCGCCGCTGCGGTGGAGACCGGCGTGAACCTCGCCAACGAACCGCGCGACCGGCTCACCTTCCAGCGCGTGCCGGACAGCGCGGCCGTGCGCGGCGATCCGGCTGGATGGCCAGCGGCGCCACAGGCACTCGGCGCGCTGACGCGGGCGATCGGCATCGCTGGCCTGCTGGAGCGCATCCTGAACCAGACCGTGCAGTACGCGAACGAGCGGACGCAGTTCGGCCGCCCGATCGGCAAGTTCCAGGCGGTGCAGCAGCAACTGGCCATCCTCGCCAACGAGACCGTGGCCGCGCGCATGGCCGTGGCGTCCGCCTGCGCGGCGGTCGATGCCGGCGACTGGACGCAGGCGGCGATGGTCGCCAAGGTGATCTGCGGGCAGTCCGCCGGCCGCGCGGCGGCCATCGCGCATCAGGTGCATGGGGCGATCGGCTTCACGCACGAGCATTCGCTGCACCAATCCACGCGGCGCGTGTGGGCCTGGCGTGCCGAGTGCGGCACCGAGGCGTACTGGGCGGCCGAGATTGGCCGGCGTGCGATTGCGCGCGGCGGCGATGCGCTGTGGGCGGACCTGACCGCCGCGGCGGCCTAGCCTTCAGACGACACACGGGGAGACACCATGACATGGCTGAAGACGATGCTGGCCGGGGTGGCCGCCACGCTGCTCGCCTACGCGCCGACGGCGCAAGCGGGCGAGCGCGCGCAGGACTTCCCCTCGAAGCCCTTGCGGATCATCGTGCCGTTCACGCCCGGCAGCGGCTCGGACGCCTCGGCGCGCTTCTACGGCGAGGCGCTGGCGCGCGAACTCGGCCAGGCGGTCGTGGTGGAGAACCGGCCCGGGGCCAATGGCGTCATCGGCATCCAGGCGCTCAAGAGCGCGCCGGCGGACGGCTACACGATCCTGCTGGCCAGCAATTCGCCGATGTCGGTCAATCCCCTCGTCATCAAGCAGTTGCCCTATGACCCCGTCGCCGATCTGCGCCCGGTGGCGGGCCTGAGCCGCAATATGAATGTGTTCGTGGTGCCGCTGACGTCGCCGCTGAAGACCATGGGCGATCTGGCCGCCGCCGCGAAGAAGCAGGAGCGGCCGTTCAACGTCGGCACCTACTCCGCCGGCTACCAGCTCGCGGCGGTCTGGTTCGGCTCGCTCGCGGGCATCCGCTTCACCAATATCCCGTACAAGGGCCAGGCGCAGATCATGTCCGACATCCTCGGCAGCCAGCTTGACCTGGCGCTGGTCGATACCGGGGGGGCGCTACCGCTGCTGAAGCAGGGCAAGCTGCGCGCGCTGGCGGTGTCCGGCGAGCGCCGGCATCCGGAGCTGCCGGACGTGCCCACGGTGCGCGAGAGCGGCTATCCGGACTACATCCAGTACAGCTGGGTGTCGTTCTACGTGCGCGCGCAGACGCCGGACGATATCGTCGGCCGGCTGGCCACGACGATGCAGGCCATCCTGAAGACGCCGGAGTCCGCCGCCTACGTCGCGCGTTCAGGGTCGAGCCTGATGCCCTACGACCCCGACGCGATGCGCAGCTTCCACCAGACCGAGATGGCGCGCTTCCGCAGGGTGGCGCAGGCGGCGGGCATCCGTCCGGAGTAGCCGCGATGGGGCGCAGCCGCCATGGACACCCCGGGACGTCAGTGCGCCAGCGGCGCGGCGGCCTGCGTCAGCAGCGTGCGCAGCACCGACACGAAGGGGTGCGTGTGGACGTTGTTGTGCCAGCACAGGTGCACCGGCACGGTCAGCAGCGGGTCCACCACTGGCGCGAAGCGCACGCCGGGATGGCGGCACAGCAGCGGGGCGAGGTAGCCGGGCACCATCGCGTACATGGCGGTGCCCGCCACGGCGTCCGGCACGGCCAGATAGCTGGTCAGCGTGCCGACGATGTTGCGCGTGGTGCCGTGGGCGCTGAAGTATCGGTCGATCAGCTTGGTCACCAGGCCGAACTGCGAGACATCGAGGCAGGGCAGCGGCGTCAGGTCGGCCGGCGTCGGGTGGTCGCCGATCTGGCGATTGCCGGTGGCGCACAGGCAGCCGAACTGGGCGTTGAACAGCAGCTCCGCGCGCAGCGATTCGTGCTCCTCGGCCGGGTGGAAGGCCACCATGACGTCGATGGCGCCGCTGGACAGCGCGCTGACGCCGCTCGGCATCGGCACCGGCTGCATGCGCACGCGCGCACGCGGCGCGGTCTGGCGCAGCGCCTCCAGGAAGCCGGGCGCGATCACGGCCTGCAGGGAGTCGTTGATGCCGATGGCGTAGGAGCCGGTTTCCAGCGCCGGATCGTAGTCGGCCGCCTGGGTGTAGATTTGCTCGATCTGGCGCAGCACGTTTTCGAGCAGCGGCTGCAGTTCCTGGGCGCGGCGCGTGGGCAGCATCTTCAGCGCGCTCTTGATCAGCAGCGGATCGCCGATTTCGTCGCGCAGTCGCTCCAGCATGCGGCTGGTGGACGGCTGGGTGCTGTCGAGCCGCTTGGCGGCCTCGCTCACGCTGTTGCTCTCCAGCAGTGCGGCAAGCACCACCAGCAGGTTGAGGTCCTTCTTGCGCAGGTCCGCGAGCGGCAGGCGTCGGCCGCCCGTGGTGTCGCCCGTGGTGTCGCCTGGTCCGGCGAGGCTGTCTCCTTGCTCCATCGATGTCCCTAGATTTTGTAAGTTGAGGCCGGGCATCGCCCCTGGCGGGGTGCGTCCGGTGGACCCCCGCAGTGTATATCGATCCAGACATAACCCACTATTCGTGCGCCTGATCGGCGCCATCCAACCGAAGGAGACACCCCCATGCATACGAAACGTCCCGTGTCCGAGCTTTCCACCGACATGGTCCAGGTGGCCATGACAGGCCATGTGGCGCAGGTGACGCTGCGCCGTCCGCCGCACAATTACGTGGACGAGGCGTGCATGACGCAGCTGGCCGAAGCCTTCGCCGCGCTCGACGAGACGCCCGAATGCCGCGCCATCGTGCTGGCGGCGGAGGGCAAGGCGTTCTGCGCCGGCGCCAACTTCGGCGCGCAGGACAGCAGCGTGGCGCGCGACCCGAGCCCGTTCTACCGGCAGGCCATGCGCCTGTTCCGCACGGCCAAGCCGATCGTGGCCGCCGTGCATGGCCCGGCCGTTGGCGCCGGCGTGGGGCTGGCGCTGGTTGCGGATTTCCGCGTGACGAGCCGCGACGCGCGCTTCAGCGTGAATTTCAACCGGCTCGGCTTCCATCCGGGCTTCGGCCTCAGCGTGACGCTGCCGCGCCTGATCGGCGAGCAGCAGGCGGCACTGCTGTTCTACACGGGCCGGCGCATCGATGGCGCGCGTGCTGTGGAGATCGGGCTGGCCGACGTGCTCGCCGAGCCCGGCGATGAACTGGCGCAGGCCCACGCACTGGCGGCGGAGATCGCCATTTCCGCGCCGATGGCTGTGCGCAGCACCCGCGCCACGCTGCGGCAGGGGCTGGCGGACCGCATCGTCGAGGGCAACCGGCAGGAGCTGGCGGCGCAACTGAAGGAGTTCGCCAGCGAGGACTTCCGCGAGGGCGTGGCGGCGATGGCCGAGCGGCGCCTGCCGCAGTTCCAGGGGCGCTGAGCATGGAGCGGACTGCCAAGAGCGATCGATCGACGCCCAACGCGCCGGCCGCCATCGGCCCGCTGCATGGCGTGCGGGTGCTGGACCTGTCCTCAGTCGTGCTGGGGCCGATGGCCACGCAGCTGCTGGCCGACATGGGCGCCGACGTGATCAAGGTGGAGGCGCCCGAAGGCGACCTGATGCGCGCCAACGGCGTGGTGCACCACGTGGGCATGAGTTCGATCTTCCTCGCCCTGAACCGCAACAAGCGCTCCATCGTGCTCGACCTGAAAAGCCCGGCCGGACGCGAGGCGCTGGAGCGGCTGATCCCGACCGCGGACGTGCTGATCCACAACATGCGCGTCGGTGCCATCGAGCGGCTTGGCCTTGGCTACGCGGCCGTGGCGGCGCTGAAGCCGGACATCGTCTACTGCGCCGCCACCGGTTTTGGCCAGGACGGGCCGCACCGCGACAAGCCGGCGTTCGACGACATCATCCAGGCTGCGTGTGGTTTCGTGGGGGCGGCGTCGGGGGATGGTGCCGCGCCGGACTACATGCCGAGCCTGATCGCGGACAAGACCACAGGGCTGGCGGTGGCCAACGCGGTGCTGGCGGCGCTGTTCCATCGCGAGCGGCATGGCGCGGGGCAGTACGTGGAGGTGCCGATGCTGGAAACCATGACCGCCTTCGTGCTGACCGAGCATATGGGCGGCATGACGTTCCCGGACAACCCGGGCAAGGCCGGCTACGCGCGGCTGCTCGGCGGCGGGCGCAAGCCGGTGCGCACCGCCGACGGCTGGATGAGTCTGCTGCCGTACACCGAGAAGCACTGGCATGCCTTCTTTGCCGAAGTGGGCCGGAACGACCTCGCCAGCCGCTACGACATCGCCAGCCGGCGCGCGCGCAATGCGCATATCCAGGCGCTGTACGGCCACCTGCGCGAACTGGCGCCCGAGCGGACCACGGCGCAATGGATGGCGATGTGCGAGCGGGTGGACATCCCCGCCACGCCGATCTACGGCCTGGACGACCTGCCGGCGCATCCGCATCTGCGCGAGGTGGGTTTGTTCGAGGAATCCACGCATCCGGTGGTCGGGCCGATCCGCCAGATCCGGCCGACGGCGAAGTTCTCCGAAACGCCGACCGCGATCCACCGCCCGGCGCCGGCGCTGGGCGAGCACACGGCCGAGGTGCTGGGGGAGACGGGGATGGACGCCGCCGAGATCACGGCGATGATTGCCGGGAACGCGCGCTAGGCGTCGAGCGTGGGCACCGTGAACTGGAACACGGCGCCACGCGCCTCGTTCTCGCAGAGTTCCAGGGTGCCGCCATGGGCCTGGATGATCGATCGGCAGATCGTCAGGCCCATGCCCATGCCGCTGGACTTCGTCGTGCAGAACGGTTCGAAGAGCCGCACCGCGTGCTCGGGCGGTACACCCGGTCCGGAGTCGCGCACCGTCACCACCACGGCATGTCCCGCATCGGCGGCGGTGCGGATCGTCAGTTCCCGGGGGCCGTCGTCCACGGCGCTCATCGCTTCCACGGCATTCATGATCAGGTTCAGCATGGCCTGCTGCAGCTGGACACGATCACCCTTGACCGGCGGCAGATCCTCCGCGAGCTGCATCTGCACCGCCACGCCATGCTGGACGACTTCGCCGCGCGTCAGGGTAATGACTTCGCGAATCGCCTCGTTGATCTGCACCCCCTCCTTTTGCAGCGGGGCGTTCTTGAACAGGTCTCGGATGTGGCTCATCATGTCGCTGGCCTGCCGGGCATCCTTGTTGATCCGCTCGAAGGCGAGGCGCGCTTCTTCCAGATTCGGCGGTTGCGCCGCGAGCCAGCGCAGGCCCGCGCTGGCGTTCATCGCACAGGCGCCGATCGGCTGCTTCAGCTCATGGCTGATGGAGGCCGTGAGCTGCCCCATGGTCGTGACCCGGTTGACGTGCGCCAACGCGCTTTGGGTTTCCCGGTAACGGCGCTCGCTTTCGCGGGCGTCGGCTTCGGCGAGCTTGCGTTCGGTCAAATCCAGCACGAACGCGACCCCCTCCTTGCCGCCGTCCTCGAACCGGGCCACGCCCATCATCACCGGCACCCGGCTGCCATCCTTGCGGAAATATTCCTTCTCGAACGGTTGCAGGCGGCCGCTGCGCTTGAGTACCGGCAACCGGTCTCGCAGATCCACCTCGAGCCAATCCGGCGGGGTCATCGCGGTCCAACGCATGCCGCGCGATCGCAAATCCTCGCGGTCGTAGCCGACGATCCGCAGGAAGGCGTCATTGGCCTCGACGATGACCTGGGTGTCCACCTCCCAGAGGAAGATGCCGATGATGTCGGCGTCCACCAGGCGCCGGATCCTGGCCTGGCTTTCCGCAAGCTGGCCGCTCAAGGCCATCAGCATGTTCAGGTCGGCTTGCAGGATGTCCCGGCACATCGACAGCAGCCGGAGAAACTGGTTGCTGTAGGCGTTCTTCTTCCGGTCGAGCACGCAGATCGTGCCGAACACTTCGCCATCGGGCCAGCTGATCGGGAGCCCCATGTACGAGATCATGCCCAGCTTGATATCCGGGTTGGCATTCCAGTCCACGTCCGCGAGGGCATCCGGCACCAGCAGCGGCTGGCGGGTCTCCATCACGGTCTCGCAATACAGCCCCGTATCCAGCGGGGCGGTTTCGGCCGCCTCATAAGGATTGCCCTCCGAATGGCTCGATACCAGCACTTCGATATTGGGTGCCTTGGTCCGCATGATCAGCGCGGACGGCACGCACATGATCTCGGCGAGCAGATTGACAATGTCTTGCCATTTGTCGACGGTTGACAGGGGGACTTCGATGGCGTGGGGCATGGGTAGGACGGGAAGTGCGAATCTGATGTTCTGCGGCGGGAATTCGGTTCAGATGGTAGCGCTAAACCGGAACGACTGAGATGACGGACACGTTACTGCCACATAAGTGACATATCAGGCATTTATTGCCGCCTTCGTCACCATGCACGCACAAAGTCCAATTAAGGCTTGTTTTTTGCTGACCTGTCAATTATTGTTCAGGCAAATAACGCGCAGCACGGCCAAATTGTACGAAAAGCCCACGCTGCGCCACTTTTTTGCATGATTAACTGACAGGTCAGATAATGTTCGAGCAATCTAAGGGAATGCCGCGCGGGGTGAGTCGCCTGGCCAGGCCAGTGCTGTCGACCCTCGTGGTCGCGGTGCTGGCGGGCTGTGCGAACTACGCCGGCATCCGAAGCGACCGCCAGATGGCGCAGCCCGGCCAATACGCCACCACGCAGAGCCTTCCGGCGGAGCAGGGCCGATGGCCCGCGGCGGATTGGGCCGACCAGTTCGGGGATGCGCAACTCAAGGCGTTGATCGCGGAGGCGTTGAAAGACAGCCCGACACTCGACAAGGCCCGCGCCCGCGTGGCGGCGGCGGTGGCGTTCAGCGAAACCGCCAACGCCAATACGCTGCCGCAGGTGGGGGCCGGCTATAGCTGGACGCGCCAGCGCCTGACCGAAAGCACCTTTATCCCGCCCGCGTTCGCCGGCAGCTGGCAATCGGAAAACAAGGCCTTCCTCGGCGCCAGCTACGAGCTGGACCTGTGGGGCAAGAACCGTGAGGCGTTGCGGTCGGCCGTGTCGACGGTGCACGCCAGCGAGGCCGAAGCCGAGCAGGTGCGCCTGACGCTGACGAGCGCCATCGCCCGCAGCTACAACGAGCTGGGGCGCCTCTACGCCCTGCTCGACATTGCGCGCGACGAAGTCGGCCAGCGCACCGAAGTGCTGCGCGTGGCGCGGGGCCGGGTGAAGATGGGGCTCGATACCGAAGTCGAGCTGCGCACTGCCGAGGCCAATCTGGCCGCCGCGCAAGTCAGTGTCTCCGCGCTGGAAGGCAATATCCAGCGCACCCGCTATCAACTGGGCGCGCTGCTCGGGCAGGGGCCGGATCGCGGCCTGGCCATCGCACGTCCCAAGCTTGGCGTGGGCGACGAGATCCATCTGCCGGCCAACCTGCCCGCCGACCTCGTCTCGCGCCGCCCGGACATCGTGGCCGCGCGCTGGCGCGTGGAGGCCACCACGCACGACATCAAGGTGGCCAAGGCCGAGTTCTATCCGGATATCAACCTGAGCGCGGCCATCGGCCTCGATGCCTTTGGCTGGGGCCGCTTCCTGCGCGCGGCGAGCCGCACGGCATCGGCCGGGCCGGCCATCCATCTGCCGATCTTCGACGGCGGCGCGCTGCGTGCGCAGCTCAAGGGGCGCTATGCCGAGTTCGACTTCGCGGTGGCGAACTACAACGACACGCTGATCCAGGCGCTGACCGATGTGGCCACGCAACTGGCCGATATCCGCGCGGTGGACGCGCAGTTGGTCAACGCCACGCGGTCCGACGAGGCCGCGCAGCGCGCGCTCCGGCTGGCGATGGCCCAGTACCAGGGCGGCCTGACCACGCAGTTGACCGTGCTCAACGCCCAGACCACGGCGCTGGCCAGCAGCCAGGTGGTGACCAACCTGCGCATGCAACGCCGCGACCGGCAGATCGCGCTGGCTACCGCGCTTGGCGGTGGGTACACCGAGACCGCCCAGACCGCCCAGACCGCCGAGACCGCCGCCCACACCCAACAGACAGCGGCGGTCCGCTGATCGCCCCCCTTCCTTCGATAACAGACCCTCTCATGACCTCGACTCCTTCCTCCGCTGACAAGCCGTCCGCCACCGCGCCGAAGTCTTCCCGCAAGCGCCTGCTGGCGCTGCTGGGTTTGACCACGCTCCTGGCCGCCGCAGGCTATGGCGCCTACTACTACGGGGTGGCCCGGTTCCACGAACACACCGACGATGCCTACGTGAACGGCAACCTCGTGCAACTGACGCCCCAGGTGAGCGGCACCGTGGTGTCGGTCAACGCCGACGACACGCAGGTCGTGCGGGCCGGCGAGCCGGTCGTGACGCTGGACCCTGCCGATACCCGCATTGCGCTGGCCAACGCCGAGGCCGCGCTGGGCCAGACCGTGCGGCAGGTGAGCGCGCTCTATATCAACAACGATGTGCTGGCCGCCACCGTGCGGCAGCGGGAGGCCGATGTGGCGCGCGTGCGTGACGATCTGCGCCGACGCACCGCCGTCTCCGAGAGCGGCGCTGTGGCGGTCGAGGACATCGCCCATGCCCGCGATGCAGTCAAGTCCGCCGAAGCCGCGCTGGAGACGGCCCGCCAGCAACTCGCCTCGAACCATGCCCTGACCGACGGGGCCGCCGTGGCCGACCACCCCAGCGTGGAGGCCGCCGCCGCACGCGTGCGCGACGCCTACCTCGCCAATGCCCGCAATACGCTGCCGGCGCCGGTCACCGGCTATGTGGCGCGCCGCTCCGTGCAGGTGGGGCAGCGGGTGGCGCCGGGCAATCCGCTGATGGCCATCGTGCCGCTGGACGGCGTCTGGGTGGATGCCAACTTCAAGGAAGTCCAGCTCAAGCACATCCGCATCGGCCAGCCGGTGGCACTGCATGCCGACCTCTACGGCAGCACGGTGACGTACCACGGCAAGGTGGTCGGCTTCTCGGCCGGCACCGGCAGCGCGTTCTCGGCCCTGCCGGCGCAGAACGCCACGGGGAACTGGATCAAGGTGGTGCAGCGCCTGCCGGTGCGGATCGCGCTCGACCCGGCCGAGCTGCGCGCCCATCCGCTGCAGATCGGGCTGTCGATGCAGGTGGATGTGGAAACCAAGGCGCGTGGCGATGCCCTCGACGCCACACGCAACCCCACGCGCAACGCCGCCCCGGTCCGCACCACGTACAGCACGGACGTGTTCCGGCAGTACGGCGCCGAAGCGGATGCCGAGATCGACCGCATCATCGCGCGCAACCGGGGGCAGGGCGGCGAGCAAAGCGCGGCGCGCAAGCGTGAGACCCCCGCGCGCACCGCGTCGTAACCCAGCCATCCCCCAGCCATCACCGCAACCGGAGCCGCATCATGTCTACCGCGACCCCCTTCCAGCCGCCCCCGCCGCTCACCGGCGGCAGGCTGGTGCTGGGCAGCTTTGCCGTGGCGCTCGCCACCTTTATGAACGTGCTGGATTCGTCGATCGCCAACGTGGCGATTCCGACCATCTCCGGCAACCTCGGCGTGTCCGTCCATGAAGGCACGTGGGTCATCACGCTGTTCGCCGCCGCCAACGCCGTGGCCATTCCGCTGACCGGCTGGCTCACGCAGCGCGTGGGGCAGATCCGGCTGTTCGTCGGCTCGCTGCTGCTGTTCGTGCTGGCGTCATGGCTGTGCGGCATCGCGCCGAACCTGACCGCGCTGCTGGCCGCACGCATCCTGCAGGGCGCGGTGGCCGGGCCGCTGATTCCGCTGTCGCAGGCCATCCTGCTCGGCTCCTTTCCGAAGGAGAAGAGTTCGCAGGCGCTGGCGCTGTGGGCCATGACGGCCACCGTGGGGCCGATTGCCGGCCCGGCGCTGGGCGGATGGATGACCGACAGCTACTCCTGGGCGTGGATCTTCTACATCAACGTGCCGGTGGGGCTGTTCGCCGCCGCCGTGACCTGGGCGGTCTATCGCGACCGCGAATCACCGGTGCGCAAGCTGCCGATCGACACGGTTGGCCTGGCCTCGCTGATTACCTGGGTGGCGTCGCTGCAGATCATGCTCGACAAGGGCAAGGATCTCGATTGGTTCGCCTCGCCCGTGATCATCGGCCTTGGGGTGGTGGCGCTGCTCAGCTTCGTCTTCTTCGTGATCTGGGAGCTGACCGAGCCTGACCCGATCATCGACCTGCGCCTGTTCAAGGGCCGCAACTTCCTGGCGGGCACGGCGGCGATCTCGGTGGGCTTTGCCTTGTTCTTCGCCAACCTCGTGGTGCTGCCCCAGTGGATGCAGCAGTACCTGGCGTATCCGGCGGTCAACGCGGGTCTCGTCACGGCGCCGCTGGGCATCTTTGCCGTGCTGCTGGCGCCGGTGGTCGGCAAGCTGCTGCCGAAGGCCGAGTTGCGTGTGCTGGCGACGCTGGCGTTCCTGGGCTTTGCCGCCGTGTTCTTCATGCGCTCGCAATACACGACCGGCGTGGATACCTTCACGCTGGTGCTGCCCACGCTGCTGCAGGGCATTCCGATGGCGCTGTTCTTCGTGCCGCTGACGGCCATCATCCTCTCCGGCCTGCCGCCGGAGAAGATTCCGGCTGCGGCTGGTTTGTCGAACTTCGTGCGGGTCTTCTTCGGCGCGGCCGGCACGTCGCTGGCCACCACGGTGTGGAACGATCGCGCGGTGCTCCACCACGCCCGGCTCGCGGAACAGGCCGGCCCGGGCAATCCGCTCTATACGACCGCGCTCGAGTCGATCCAGACGGCCATGCATCTGTCGCCGGACCAGGCCGTGGCGTTCTTCGAACGGGGGATGAATGCGCAGGCGATCATGCTCGGGCTCAACGATATCTTCTGGGTCTCGGCGGTGATCTTCGTCGCCATCATCCCGTTGATCTGGCTGACCCGGCCTGCGAAGGGCAAGATGTCGAGCGCTGCTGCGGCGGCCCACTGAGGGCCACCCCTTGCTGCTCAGGCGGCTTCGGAGAATTTGTGCAGCAGGCGCAGGAACTCGCTGAACTCCTCCCGCGAGAAATGGCGCAGGCGGTGGTTCAGCACATCCGGGGCGATGTCAGGCACGCGGCTGGCCACGTCCCGGCCCTTGTCGGTCACGATCAGGTTCACCACGCGCCGGTCTGCCTCGCTCCGCTGCCGCTGCAGCATGCCCTTGCTCTCCAGCTTGTCGAGCATGCGCGTCATCAGGCCGGTGTCGATCTCCAGCAGCTTGCTGATCTCCAGCGGCGTGCTGGCCGCGCCCTGCGTGAGCGACAGCAGGATGCCCATCTGCTGGCCGGTGATGTCCAGCGGACGGAGCGCCGCGTCGATCTCCATCAGCAGCCCGTTGCGGGCCTTGTTCAGATGGAAGCCAACGCTCTGCGTCAATCGGAAGTTCTCGCGGTTGTAGTGTTTCACGGCGCCTCGGAAAAGCCAGGAGCCGTCAATGTATCTGATGCGTCAGTCAATGGGAAGGGCGTGCGCCGAGGCCAGCAAGCCGGGCGCTCAGCGGATCACCTTCTGGGTCAGGCTCACGACGATGGCCAGCACGGCCACCACGGCGAGCGCGCGGAAGTGGTCGAGATTGGCCAGCAGGGCGGATTGCTGCGCGAGCACCTGGGCGATCTGCGCCGTGGCGAGTTCGGCGGCGCGCACCGGATCGGACGACGCGGCAATCGCCGCCGTGAAGCGCGCGTGGGCGTCCTGGAACTGCGGGCTGTTGAGGTGGATGGTGTCATGCAGCGTGCTGTAGTGCCGCGTGGTCAGCCATTGCTGGCCCACCGTGGCGATGGTCACGCCCAGCGCCTGGCCGAGCTGGCCGAGCATGTTCTTGGTCTGCTGCGCGTTGGAGAACACGGACTCGTCGTGCGCCACGCCGCTGAAAGTCTGCATGGCCGTCACCGGCATCAGGATCATGATGAAGACCCCGTAGAACGCGAGCGCCGGCAGCACGTGGCCCCACAGGTCGGGCGCGGGTGGCATCCGGCTCATCATCCAGGCCGAGATGGCCAGCGACAGAAAGCCGGCGACGAAGTACTTGCGCGGACTGGGCCAGCGCGGCAGCAGGCGCGAGACGGTCAGCCAGGTGAGCACGCCCGCCGACAACCCCATCGCATAGAACTGCCCGGCGGTGGACCAGGCATGCCCGAGCGAGCGCTGCAGGACAATGGGCAGCAGGTAGCCATTCGCGCCCAGCGTGACGTAGCAGAACGTGAACAGCGCCAGCCCGCACAGGTAGCGCGGCTCGACCAGATGGCGCAGCCGCAGCAGCGGACGTTCGCTGCGGGACTCCGTCCAGATGAAGCCGAGCAGGGCGGTGCCGCCCGCGATGGCGCCGATCACCAGCCAGAGCCGGTCCGCGTAGAAATCGTAGTAGGAACGCTGCAGCACATACAGGACCAGGAAGCTGCCCACGGCCAGCGCGGCGAGGCGCAGTGGATGGGCATCCGAGCGTTGCGTGGGCGGCGCCGTGGCCTCCGGCAGGACGCTGGTGGCCGGGAGCAGCGCCAGCGTGCACCCGGCCACCAGCCAGAAGATCAGCGGCCAGCGGTCCGCGCTGACGATGGCGGAGGCCAGCCAGGGTGCCAGCGCCATGCCGCAGCACACGCCGGACGCCAGCGCCTTGATGCCGAAGAATCGCGCCGGGCTGGGCGGGATCAGGTTCACGGTCAGCCGCGACGACGTCACCATGCCGGCACAGCCGAGCGCCATGACCATGCGGGCGACCAGGAAGGTCTCGTAGCTGTCGGCATGGGCGCACAGGAGCGCCCCCAGCGCCGCCGCCGCCAGCGACCCCTGGACGTAGCGCCGCCATCCCACGCGCTCCACGATCCAGCGCTGCAGCGCGATCACCACCACCGCCACGCTGGCGTAGGCCGCCGCAACGGTGCTGTACTGGTCCGGGCTCGCGCCGATCTCGCCCATGATCGGCGCGGCGGAGAAGGCCACCATGCCGTTCTGGAGGAAGTCGATCGTGGTCAGCGCGCCTATCGTCAGCAGGAGACGTCGGGGAGGCGCGGAAGGCATGGCGGAGGTCATGGCGGAGGTCATGGCGCGCCTAGGAGTTGTCGTCGATGATGCGGCGCACGTGCGCTTCGGCGCGCGCCAGTTCGTCCGCGAACACCGTGGTGCGGTAGTTCTGGCTGGAGGCGTCGATGGCCACCAGCCGCTTGCCGTCCCGGGCGCGCGTATCGACGGCGACCTTCATCGACAAGCCGATCTGTAGCGGGTGGGCCGTCACTTCCGCCGGGTCCAGCGCGATGCGCACCGGCACACGCTGCACCACCTTGATCCAGTTGCCGGTGGCGTTCTGCGCCGGCAGCAGCGCAAACGCGCTGCCGGTGCCGGCGTCCTGCCCGATGACCCGGCCGTGGTACACCACCCGCCGGCCGTACAGGTCGGTGGTCAGCGTCACCGGCTGGCCGAGGCGGATATCGCGCAACTGCGACTCCTTCAGGTTGGCCGTGACCCACAGGTGATCCAGCGGCACCACGGACATCATCGACACGCCCGGGCTGACGCGCTGCCCCACCTGCACCGAGCGCTTGGTCACCACGCCCCCCACCGGCGCCAGGATGCGCGTGCGCGAGAGGGCGATGCTGGCATTGCGCACCTGCGCGGCGGCGGCGAGCACATCGGGGTGAGACCCCACCGACGTCCGCTCGACCAGCGCCTGGTTGCGCTTGAGCTGCTCGCTGGCCATGGTCAGGGCGGCCTGTGCGGCGCGTACAGCATGGCGCGCATGGATCAGTTCTTCGCCCGAGATCGCCCCGCTGGCGACCAGCGCCGAGCGCCGCGTCATGTTCTCCTGCTCCCGCGCCAAGTCGACCGTGCGCAGTTCCACATTGGCGCGATCCTGGCCGACGGCGGCAAACTGCCCGCGCACCTGCCGCACCGTGCGGGCGAGCTGGGCCTGCGCGGCCGCCAGCGCCAGCTGGGCATCCACGCCATTGAGTTCGACCAGCGTCACGCCCGAGGCGACCAGATCCGTGTTGTCGGCGAGGATCGCGGTGACCACGCCGCTGACCTGCGGCGTGACCTGCACCACGTTGCCTTCGACATAGGCATCTTCGGTGGAAACCTGGTCCCGGCCGTATTGCAGCCAGTAGCCGGCCGCGCCAGCAAGCAGGAGGACGAGCAGGACGCCACCGGCGATGCGCCGGCGCCGTGCCGGACGGAGATCGACGGGCGGCGCGGCGGTGGCTTGCGCGGGCGTGGGCTGGCTGGCGGGATTCATGATGCGCTCCGGGTGGCCGCACCGGCGCCTTGGGCCGGCGCTGTCGCGGTGTCATACCCGCCGCCCAGCGCGCGGATCAGTTCGAGGTGCAACGTACGCTCCTGGGTTTCAAGGTCGATCAGCAATTGCTTCTGTTGCAGGACCTGGCCCTCGGCCGACAGCACCTGCAGATAGTTGCCCACGCCGCTGCGATAGCGCGACACGGCCATGTCATAGGCTTCCTGCGTCAGTCGCAGCGCCTGTTGCTGCTCGTCGGCGCGCTCGGCATGCCAGCGCAGGGACACCAGCTGGTTGACCACATCGTGCAGCGCGGTAATCAGCGTGGCGTTGTACTGCTCTGTTGCGGCGTCGTACTCGGCCTGCCTGACGCCGAGGTTGGCGCGCAGCCGGCCCCCGTCGAAAATCGGCAACGATAGCGCCGGGCCGATGCCAAGGGTGCGGCTGCCCGCGGTAAAGAAGTCGGACAGGCTCAGGCTGGACAGCCCGGCAAAGGCGTTCAGGCTGATGTTCGGATAGAACTCGGCCTTGGCGGCGCGGATGTCGTGGCTCGCCGCTTCCACGCGCCAGCGCTGCGCCACCACATCCGGCCGGCGGCCGATCAGTTCGGCCGGCAGGGTGGCCGGCACCGCCGCCGCGTAGCGGTCGCGCAGTTGCGGGGGGCGGATGTCGGCGCCGGCATCCGGCCCCTTGCCCGCCAGTGCCGCGAGCTGGTTCTGGGTCAGCGCGATGATCTCGTTGATGGCGGCAAGGCGCTCGCGCGTGGCGGGGAGGGCGGCTTCGGCCTGCTTCATGTCGAAGGCCGAGTCGAGTTGCGCATCCACGCGCCGGCGTGTCAGGTCGAACGTGTTCTGGCGCTGGCGGTAGGTCTGCTCGGTCAGCGCGCGCTGGGCGTAGGCGGCATCGAGCCGCAGGTAGGTGCGCACGACGGAGGTGGTCAGCATCAGTTCCGCTGCGTGGTAGTCGACCTCGGCGGCGCGCACGCGGTCCAGCGCGGCGTCGAACGCGGCGCGGTTCTTGCCCCAGAAGTCGAGTTCGTAGCCGAGACCGAGCTGCACGTCACTGGCCCATTTCCAGCTGCCGCCGAGCGGGGGTGGCACAAGGCCGTTCTCGCTGAAGCGCTGGCGCGTGGTCCGGGCGTCCAGGTTGACCTGCGGATACAGGGCGGCTTCGGAGCGGCCGGCGAGCGCATCGGCCTGGCGCACCCGCGCGGCGGCGATGCGCAGCGTGGGTTGCCCGGCCAGTGCCGTTTTCACGAGCGCGGTGAGCTGCGGATCACCGAAGCCTTCCCACCATGCGCGGTCCGGCCAGGCGGCCGGCGACAGGGGCGTGTCGGCGAGCGATGCGGTGGCGGCCAGGCGGTTGGGGTCATCGACCGTAGCTTGGGTCTTGAGCCCCTTCATGCTGGCGCAGCCCGGCAGGAATACCGCTGCGCCCAACACGCCAAGGCATACCCAGGCCGGCACGGTACGCGTCTTTGGCTTCGCCATCATTGCTTCTCCGCAACCTTCGCCCGGACGACATGGCCGGGGCTGAACATCGGCCCCGACGACAGGCCGGTTGCCTGATACCAAAGTAGCGGTCGGCCCCGCACGCCGGTAGTGCCCCGCCGGCGCGCACGGTGTTGCCGGAGAGGCACCAATCCTGTGGGTGTTTTCGTTGTTCAATGGGAACCAGCAACAAGCGCACTGTCGTTCACCCCCGATTCTCAACCTCGCAGCAAAACAAGGATCTTCGCCATGTCTTCCGATCAGAGTCTCCCGAATCGCGTGTCACGTCGTAACCTGCTGCTCGGCAGCGCCGCCGCAGCCTCCGCGCTGGTGGCCACCAGCATTCCCGGCGGCGCCGAAGCCGCACAGGCCGCCAAAGGGGCCAGCGCCTCGGCAGCGGGCAAGCCGCACGGCAGCTACATCACCGCCCGCGACGGCACGCAGCTCTACTACAAGGACTGGGGATCGGGTCGGCCCGTAGTGTTCAGTCATGGCTGGCCGCTGCATTCCGATAGCTGGGAATCGCAGATGCTGCTGGTAGCCAGCTCGGGCTTCCGCGCCGTGGCGCATGACCGTCGTGGCCATGGCCGGTCGAGCCAGCCGTGGGAGGGCAATGACATGGACCACTATGCCGACGACCTCGCCACGGTGATCGAAACCCTCGACCTGCGCGACGCCATCCTGGTGGGCTTCTCCACCGGCGGCGGCGAAGTGGCGCGCTACCTCGGCCGCCACGGCACGCGTCGCGTGTCCAAGGTCGTCCTGGTCTCGGCCGTGCCCCCGGTGATGGTCAAGACGCCGGCCAACCCGAACGGCCTGCCGGTGGAGGTCTTCGACGGCCTGCGCGCGGCCCAGCTCGCCAACCGCTCGCAGTTCTATCGCGACGTGCCGTCCGGCCCGTTCTACGGCTACAACCGTCCGGGCGCCAAGCCGTCCCAGGGGCTGATCGATGCCTGGTGGGCGCAAGGGATGCAGGGCGGACACAAGAACACCCTGGACTCGATCAAGGCCTTCTCAGAAACCGATTTCACCGAAGACCTCAAGAAGATCGACAAGCCGACGCTGATCATCCACGGTGACGACGACCAGATCGTGCCGATCGACGCCGCCGGCCGCGCCTCGGCGAAGCTGATCAAGGGCTCCAAGCTGATCGTCTACCCGGGCGCGCCGCACGGCCTGACCGACACCCACAAGGAGAAATTCAACGCCGATTTGCTGGCGTTTATCCGCAGCTGACCTGCGCAACTTCACCTGAAAGGCCCCCACCATGTGCAATGCCAACCCTGCCTACAAGGACCCGGCCGAGCCGGGCCTGCCCAGCGCCGACCTGACGCTGGACCTCGCGCGTACCGCGCTGGTCGTGATCGACCCGCAGGTCGATTTCATGAGTCCCGAAGGGCGGAGTTGGGGCGTGGTGGGGGAGAGCGTGACCGAGCAGAACCTGGTGCCCAACCTCGTCCGCCTGTTCGCGGCGGCGAAGCAGGCCGGGATCTGCGTCGCCATCTCTCCGCACTACTATTTTCCGCACGACCACAAGTGGAAGGTGGCGGGACCGGCGGAGATGTTCCAGCATGCCGTCGGCAT
Source organism: Cupriavidus sp. 01L43 (assembly GCF_056399925.1). Classification (NCBI taxonomy): domain Bacteria; kingdom Pseudomonadati; phylum Pseudomonadota; class Betaproteobacteria; order Burkholderiales; family Burkholderiaceae; genus Cupriavidus; species Cupriavidus sp. 01L43. The sequence continues at coordinate 125,885 of NZ_JBFTSH010000006.1, read as the reverse complement.
GTTCGACCGCCCCGGCGCGCTGACGCTGGAGGGCTTCCGTGACTCGGGCGCCGACTTCATGCCCGAGCTGAAGCCTTACATCGAGGACGGCGAGACCATCATCTGCTCGACCCACAAGCTCTATGGGCCGCAGGCCAACGATCTGGTCCTGCAGTTGCGCAAGCAGCGGGTGGATCAGGTCATCCTCGCCGGCATGGCGGCCAACCTGTGCGTGGAGTCCCATCTGCGCGACCTGCTCGAGCACGGCTTCGAGGTGGCGGTGGTGCGCGATGCCGTGGCCGGCCCCAAGCTGCCCGAGGGTGATGGCTACCATGCGGCGCTGGTCAACTTCCGCTACATCGCCAACGCGCTCTGGGACACCGACGAGACGCTCAGGCGGCTGGCGCGGTAAGCCGGTTCAATCTGCCCGGTCGTCCATCCGATAGTGCGCCGCCATGAATTCGACGAAGGCACGCGCACGCGGCGTGAGATGTCGGGTGTGGGGGTACAGCGCGTAGTAGTGGCTGGTGCTGTCGGCCAACGGCGTGCTGCTGATGCGCAGTGCCACGTCGAAACGCTCGGCCACCAGATCCACGAATTGGTCGCTGCACGACAGGTCCAGGGCGAAATCGGGAAAGCTTGCCTGGAAGGCCGGCAGCCAGTCCGGCAGCTCCAGCGTGCCGATGGCCAGCGGCACTGTCACCCGCAGCGGCCCGGCGAGATGCTCGCGCTCGCCGGTCATCGCCGCTGTCATGGCGTCCAGGCGCGCGGGGATGTCGAGGCTGTACTGGTGATAGCGCTCGCCCGCCGCGGTCAGCGCGAAGCGGCGCGTGGTGCGGTTCAGCAGCTGCACGCCCATGGCGGCTTCGAGCTGCTTTAACTGCCGCGAGACGGTGGAGTGCGACATGTCGAGCCGCTCCGCCGCCGAGAACCCCTTGGTCTCGACGATGCAGCAGAAGATGCGCATGGCAAGCAACTGATCCATGAAGTATCGCGATGTGTCCGGCCAAATGAGAAACGCCCCGCAGGGCGCAGCATGCCCGGCTCGAACGACACCGTGTCCCCATCGGCCGCAAACAAGGCGGAGCCGGCCGGCGCCACATGCTGCACCTGGAACACCGGCATCCGCGCCTGATCCGCGAACGCCACCAGCCGCTGCGCCTGCGCCAGCGCACGCCGGCCGTCCGGGATGGGCAGCCGGCCGGAGAAGTATTCCTTCTGGAAGTCGATGATGACCAGCGCGGTGGTGCTGGCCTCGAGATGGTCGATGGGCTGGGCGCCGAGAATCGCGCGGATACCCGGATGCGGGTTCGCCCCGGCGGCGCCGGTCGATGCGGCCGATACGACGAGCGAGACCCCGACGGTAGCGAAGCGCAAATAGCGTGGCAGATGGAAGTTCATGGAAGGGCTCCTCAGGAAAGAGGCGCCAGTCTAGGTACCGCCACGCTGCACTACAACGCCATGCGCCGCACAGGATTTGTGCGGCGGCTGCACAGGCGGCGCCCTACAACACCCTCCCAAACCACCACAGCGACAGCAACCCGGCGCAGCCGGCCAGCAGGGCGCCCAGCGCGGCGAAGAAGGCGGTGATTTCCACCTGGTTGCGTTTGTCGAACGCCAGCTTGGCGCTGAGGGCGCGGTAGACCTTTTTGAGCTGGCTGGCATCTTCCAGGCGGAAGTATTCGGCGCCGGTCACGTCGGCCACCTGTTTCAGGACCTTTTCGTCGAGCTTGACCCGGGCCGACCAGCCGTCCACCGAGAGCACCACGCCGTCCGTCGTGCCCACGCCTACCGTGTAGATGCGGACGCCGTGGGCGGCGGCGAGTTGGGCGGCCTGGACCACCGCCGGGCCGGCGTTGCTTTCGCCGTCGGAGAACAGGACGATGGCGCCCGAGGCGTAGGAGCCGGGTCGCTTGTCGCCGTCGCTACCCAGCGCATCGGCGGTCTTCTGCGGGGGGATGTCGTCGTCCATGAGGAGCGCCGCGTCGGGGGTGGCCTGCGGGAGCAGCGTGGTGAGCGCGATCAGCAGGCCGTTGCCGAGTGCCGTGCCGCCCTGCGGTTTCAGGCGGTCGATGGCGCTGGCCACGTCTTCCCGGTTGCGGCTGGGCGCGTGCGCCACGGCGGCCGTGGCGGCCATCGCCACCACGCCCACCTTGACCCCCGAGGGCTGGGCGTCCAGCAGCACCTTGGCGGCCTGCTGGGCGGCGCGAATGCGGCTCGGCTTCACGTCCTGCGCGCGCATGCTGCCGGACAGGTCCATCACCAGCATGACGGTATCGATGCGGGACGGCAGCATCAGCACGGCCTGCGGGCGGGCGATGGCGAAGATCAACGCGCTCAGGGCCAGCAGCGCCAGCACGGGCGACACGTGCCGGCGCCAGCCGGCGCCGCCCGTGGTGGTCAGGCCGACGCTGCGCAGCGCGGGATAGTGCACCGCTGCGCGGCGCCGGCGCGCATCGAGCCAGACATAGCCGGCCCCCAGCACCAGCACGAAGCCGAGCAGCCACAGCATTTCAGGCCACAGGAAACTGAAGAGGGGCAGGCGGCTCATCGCATCGATCATGCTGCCCCCGCGCCGCTCGCGGCCCCTTGCCGATGGCGTCGCTGCCGGGCGAAGTGCAGCAGCGCCAGATCGAGCCGGGCGTAGGTCGACAGGGTCAGGCACTCCACGCCGGCCCGCGCGAAGCCCTGCCGCAACTCCGCCTCGCGCGCCTCCGCGGCGGCCGCAAAGCGCTTGCGGAAGGCCGGGTCATGGGTGTCGACGAACATCTGCTCGCCGGTTTCGGCATCCTGCAGCACCACCAGCCCAAGATCAGGCAGGGCCACTTCCAGCGGATCGACCAGCCGCACGGCGACGATTTCGTGGCGCCGGGCCAGCATGGCGAGCGAGGCCTGCCAGCCCGGCGCGCTGATGAAGTCGGAGACCACGAACATCACGGAGCGGCGCTTCGCCACGGACCGCGCGCGTTCGAGCAGGTCGCGCAGCCGGGTGTCGCCCGGCGAAGCGGCGGGCGTGGCCTGCATGCGGTCGAGCAGGTGCAGCAACTGGCGGCGCCCCGCGCGCGCCGGGATCACCGAGGTGGCGATCTCGCCCGCGCCGCCGTAGAACACCGCGCCTACCCGGTTGCCATAGCGCGTCAGCAGCAGCGCCAGCACGGTGGTGAAATCGTTCAGCAGGTCGCGCTTGCGCACGCTGCCGGAGCCGAAGTCGATCGAGCCGCTCAGGTCCAGCAGGAACCAGACTGCCACCTCGCGGTCTTCCTGGAACTCGCGCACATGCGGCGTCTGCAGCCGCGCGGTCACGTTCCAGTCGATGTGGCGCACATCGTCGCCGGGACGATATTCGCGCAGATCGGCCAGGTCGAGCCCAAAGCCGCGGAACAGGGTACGGTAGTCGCCCTGGAGCATGCCGTCCAGCCGGCGCACCACGGTCCATTCCAGGCGGCGCACCAGCGCCTCGGTCTGGCTGACGCGCGGGCCGCCCAGCGGCGCCTCCGCAGGCGGGGGGACCGGCGGGAGCGGGGCGGCGGCGGCAATGCCGTCCGCGCCGGCCCGGCGCCTACCGAACAGCCGCCCGAGCATGGGTTTCCAGTGGCCGTTCCGGCACCGGCAGGGCCTTGAGGATGCGTGCGATCAACTGGTCCGCCGTCACGCCATCGGACATGGCCTCGTAGGAGAGCGCCAGCCGGTGGCGCAGGACATCGGGCACCAGATCCACCACGTCCTCGGGCACGGCATAGTGCCGGCCGCGCAGGAAGGCCAGCGCGCGGGCGCCTTCGATCAGGCCGATGGTGGCGCGGGGGCTGGCGCCGAAGGACACGTAGCGATCCATGTCGGCGAGATCGTAGTTGCCGGGCTTGCGGGTGGCCGCCACCACGCGCACCGCGTACTGGATCAGTTCCGGGTCGACATAGACCTTGCGGCAGGCTTCCTGCAATTCGACCAGATGCTCCGGCGTGGCAATCGCCCCGACATGGATGCGCGGGCCGGTCACGCGATTGACGATGACAACCTCCTCCTCTTCGCTCGGGTAGCCCACCAGCACCTTCATCATGAAGCGGTCCACCTGCGCCTCGGGCAGCGGGTAGGTGCCCTCGGTCTCGATCGGGTTCTGGGTGGCCATGACGAGGAAGGGCGCCGGCACGCGATGCGTCTCCCCGGCGATGGTGACCTGCTTCTCCTGCATCACTTCCAGCAGCGCGCTCTGCACCTTGGCCGGGGCGCGATTGATTTCATCGGCCAGCAGCAGGTTGGCGAACACCGGCCCGCGCACGGTGGAGAACTCGCCGGTGCCCTGGTTGTACATGCGCGTGCCGACCAGGTCCGCCGGCAGCAGGTCCGGCGTGAACTGGATACGCTTGAACGTGCCGCTCATGGTGCGGGCGAGCGTGTTGACGGTCAGCGTCTTGGCCAGGCCCGGCACGCCTTCCACCAGCAGGTGCCCGCCAGCCAGCACGGCCACCAGTACCCGCTCCAGGAAGTGGTCCTGCCCCACCACCACGCGCTTCACCTCGTACAGCAGGCGTTCCATCAGGTTGGCGCTGTCCGCAGCGCTCCGGGCTTCGTCGTTCATAGGCCTCCGCGTCTAGAAGGGGGAAGATCCGATGGATGCGCCGGCACTTTCGATGGTGATGGCAAAGCCAATACCGAGGAAAGTGCCGTCCTTGTTGGGGTTGAGGATGGCCGTGACGATGCCCACCACCTCGCCGTTCATGTTGACCAGCGGCCCGCCCGAGTTGCCCGGGTTGGCGGCGGCGTCGAACTGGATCAGCTTGTCCAGCTTCTGCTTGTTGTCCGGCGAGATGAACTGGCGGTCCAGCCCGGACACCACGCCGGCGGAGACGGACGGGCCGATGCCGAACGGAAAGCCCACCGCCACGACTTCGGCGCCGGGCGCCAGCTCCCGGCTGGAGCCGAGCGTGGCCGCCGGCAGGTCGTCGGGGATGGATTTGGCCTGCAGGATGGCGATGTCCTTTTCCGGAATCGCCTGGAGGATGGACGCCTCGGCGACATGCCCGTCGTGGAAGCGGATTTCCACGCGGCTGGCATCGGCAATGACGTGGTGATTGGTGATGACGATGCCACTTTCCGTCACGACCACGCCGGTGCCGATCTGGCGCTCTTCGGTCTTGTGGTCGGGCATGCCTTCCGTGGCGATTTCGTCACGCGGCGGGGCGGGGGCCGGCGCGGGCGAAGGTGCGGAGGATTTTGGCGAGGATTTCGGCGACGGCTTGGTGTGTGCCTTGGCGGATGGCGCCGGCTTGCTGTTGGGCGCCGCCGGTGCCGGTTGCGCCTTGTCTTCCCCGGGCGCGTAGCTGCGGACTTCCACCACCGACTCGCGCACCGCCTCTGCGGCGCGCGCCGTGCGCGACGGCAGGCTCTTGGTTTGCAGCGTATGGAGCACGGCCGAGTCGATGTCTGCCTGCGTGGGTGCGCGCGGCGGGGCCGGCTGCATCAGCCAGGCGGAGCCCACACCCAAGGAGAAAACGAGCGCGACTGCCGCCGAGAGCCATCCGTAGATCGTCACCCGTTTCATTGCTGCTCCCGAGGTCCCGTCCCGCCGTTGGAAAATACAGTACCATCGTTCTCACTCACGCGCCAAGGAGCAGGGCATGCAGTTTCTCTGGCCGCAAATGCTCTGGTTGCTGCTGGCGCTCCCGCTGCTGGCCGCGGCCTATCTCTATCTGCTGGCACGGCGTAAGAAGACCGCGCTGCTTTATGCCAGCCTGACGCTGCCCCGCGCCGCGCTTGGCACGCGCCAACGCCTGCGGCGCCATATTCCACCCCTGCTGTACTTCGTGGCGCTGGCCCTGGCGCTACTGGCCTGCGCGCGCCCCAGCGCCACCATCACCCTGCCATCGGACACCGTCACGCTGGTGCTTGCCATGGACACCTCGCGCAGCATGGAAGCCACCGACGTGGCGCCCACACGCATCAGCGCCGCGCAGCAGGCGGCGCGGGACCTCATCATCGGCCTGCCGGCCAGCGTGCGCCTGGGCATCGTGTCCTTCGCCACGACTGCCACGGTGGTGCTGCCGCCCACCAACAACCGGCAGGACATGCTGGACGCCATCGAGCGCTTCCAGCTCCAGCGTGGCACGGCCACCGGCAGCGGGCTGATCCAGGCGCTGGCGGTGCTGTTTCCCGACGATGGCATCGATCTCGAGGACATCCTGTTCAATGGCATGTCAGCCCGCCCCGGGCGCGGCCCGCGCTCGCTGGACGAGGCCGCGTCGGCCGATGCCGCGCGCAAGCGCGATCAGGAGCGGGAGGCGGTGCAGCCGGGCTCGTACCGGCACGGCGCGGTGATCCTGCTGAGTGATGGGCGCCGCACCACCGGCCCGGACCCGGCGGAAGCCGCGCGCATGGCGGCCCAGCGCGGGGTGCGTGTCTATACCGTGGGATTTGGGTCGACGCAGGGCGGCGCGGCGGGGGAATCGAACCTGTCTTACTTCATGCAGCTCGATGAACCGGCGCTGCGCGCGGTGGCGACGATGACGGGTGGGGAGTACTTCCAGGCCGGGTCGGCGGCCGACCTGAGTCAGGTTTATCGCCAGCTCAGTGCCCGCTTTGCGATGGAGCGCAAGGAAACCGAGGTGAGCGCGCTGCTGGCGGCGGCGTCGGTGGTGTTGCTGGTGGCGGCCTGCGCCTTGTCGATGCTGTGGTTCCGGCGGTGAGCGCTGGCACGCCGGGGCACCAGCGCGGTGCCTCGGCGTGCCGGGCTGAACGGGCTGGATCAGGCCCCGTCGAGGAAACTGCTGCGCTGGCCGAGCCGCGAGCCTAGTGCGTCGGGCGGCAAGGTGGTGTTCGCTGCCGCGCTCGGGTCCATCGCCGGACTCATGGTGGGGGCGGGGGTGACGGTTGCCGCGATGGGCGCGCCAGCCGACGGCGGCACGCCGTACTGGACCGACTGGCCGGAGCCTTGCGCATAGGTGTCGGGTGCAGCAGGCGGCACGCCTTGCTGCACGCCCACCGGGGACGGCGCGGCCGACTGCATCGGCGGTTGACCCTGTTGCGCCGGTTGCATCGGCTGGGCCGGCAGCGTCTGCTGCGCCAGCAGCGGATAAGACGCGATCATCGCACCAGCCATCAACAGGGATTTCGCCAGATGTTGCTTCATTCGTGTACCTCCTAAAACGCCTACAGGCATGGGAGTGACCACTGTAGCGTCGAGGCACCTGACATTCTGTTTGATTGTGCAACTGTCATTTACGAGCCTTGCCCGTCACGGCAAGGCCGGTTAGTTACGCGCGCGAACCCTGATTAGCGGGGCCTACACCCGGAACTCGGCCAGCAGCCGGGCGCGGTCCTGGTCGAGCGCCGGCGGGTTGCGCACGCCAGAGAGCGCGTCCGCCGTGCCGATCTTGATCGGGTTGCCGGCCACGCGCAGCGCCTTGCCATCGCCGATGCCGATGTCCAGCAGCATGCCGCGCGCCGCCACGTGCGCGTTCTCGACCAGCTCCGGCACGCCGTTGAGTGGACCATGCGGCACCCCGGCGGCTTCCAGCGCAGCTTCCCACTCCGCGGTGGAGGCATCGGCCAGCCGGGCTTCCAGCGCGTCTTTCAGGATGGCGTGGTGCTCGTTGCGGGCCGGCACCGTGGCAAAGCGCGGGTCGCGCGCCCATTCCTCGCGCCCCAGCGCCGCGCAAAGTGTGGTGAACAGCGCATCGTTGCCCACGGCGATGACGATGAAGCCGTCGCGCGTGGCGAACATGTCGAAGGGGGTGATCGACGGATGCCGTGTGCCCAGCGGCTTCGGCACGCCGCCCGTGGCCGAGTAGCGTGCGATCGGGTTCTCCAGCAGCGCCACCTGGCAGTCGAGCATCGAGATGTCCACGCGTTCGCCCAGCCCCGTGGCCGCGCGCTTGAGCAGCGCGGACTGGATGCCGATGGTGGCGTACAGCCCCGCGCCGATATCGCCAATCGATACGCCCACGCGCGCCGGGTTGCCACCGGCCTCGCCGGTCACGCTCATCAGGCCGCCCATGGCCTGCACCACCATGTCGTAGGCGGGGCGGTTCCGATAGGGGCCGGTCTGCCCGAAGCCGGAAATCGACGCGAACACCAGGCGCGGGTAGCGCGCGTGCAGGGTCGCCCAGGTGTAGCCGAGCTTCTCCATCACGCCGGCGCGGAAGTTCTCGATCAGCACGTCGGCCGACTCCAGCATCTTTTCGAGCACCTTGCGGTCGTCGGCCTGCTTTAGATCCAGCGCGATCGATTCCTTGTTCCGGTTGATGGAGGCGAAGTAGGCCGACTCGCCATCCACGAACGGGCCGACCTGGCGCGAGTCGTCGCCGCCGTTGGGGTGCTCGATCTTGATGACGCGGGCGCCAAGGTCGGCCAGCATCATCGTGCAGTAGGGGCCGGACAGCACCCGCGTGAGATCCACCACCGTGAGGCCCGCCAGCGGCAGCAGGCTCTGGCCCGCCGGAGGCGTGGGGGTGGGATTGGCCGGGTTTGTCATTGCATGCTCCATGTCATTCAATCGATCTTCGCGCCGCTGGAGACCGCCAGGTCCACGCCGATCCGGCCTTCGCGCGCCGCGTATTCCTGGAATTCGGCCACCGAGGCGGAGACCGCCACTTCGTCGCCCTGCATCAGGAATTTCTTCTTCAGTTCGGGGTTGGCCATGACCTTGGCGGTGGCCGCGTAGAGCTTGTCGATGATCTCGGGCGGCGTCTTGGCGGGCGCGAACAGGCCGTACCACGCGGACAGGTCGTAGCCCTTCACGCCGCCTTCGGCGATGGTCGGCAACTGGGGGTTGGCCGGCGAGCGCTGGGCGGACGTCACGGCAATCGGCACGATCTTGCCGGTGTCGATCATCGGCTTGACGGACGGCGCCGTGCCGAAGGTGAGCTGCACGTCGCCGGCGGCCACGGCCTGCGCGGACGGCGCGCCGCCCTTATACGGCACGTGGGTCATCTTCACGCCGGCCAGCTTGGTGAAGTAGACGCCGGCCAGATGCGTGATGACGCCGTTGCCGGAGGACGAATAGTTCAGCGAGCCCGGGTGCGCCTTGGCCTGCGCCACGAGGTCCGCCACGTTGCGGATGCCGATGTCCTTGTTCACGGCCAGGATCATCGGCGCCGCCACCAGCCGGGTGATGGGGATGAAATCGGACGGCTCGTACTTGATGTTCTTGTAGAGCACCTTGTCGCCGCCCATCAGGCTGGCCGTGGCGATGTAGAGCGTGTAGCCGTCCGCCGGCGCCTTGGCGACGAACTCGGCGGCGATGGTGGTGCCCGCGCCGGGCCGGTTGTCGACGATGACGGGCTGGCCCAGTTCGCGGCTCAGCGCATCGCCATACAGCCGTGCCGTGTTGTCCGCGCCGCCGCCGGCGGGAAAGCCGATGACGAGGCGGATGGGTTTGGTCGGGTACGCCGTCTGCGGCGAAGCCTGTGCAGGCAGTGCGGTGGCGACGAGGGCCAACGTGGCCAGGGCGGCCAGTGACTGCGTGGATACGGGGGTCTTTTTCATGGTGTGTGTCTCCTCCGGGTAGCTGTATCGCTACTTGCCGCTGAATACCGGCTGGCGCTTTTCCTTCCACGCCGCCGCGCCTTCCCGGAGATCTGCCGAGATCTCCGAGCGATGGATGTCCCGCGCCAGCGCGTCGGCATCGAGCGTGCCGCGCGCCAGCGCGTTGAGGTGCTGCTTCATGCCGAGCAGGGCGATGGGCGCCATGCCGGCAAGCTGGGTGGACAACTGGTCCACCCGCGCGTGGAGCGCCTCCGGCTCGACCATCTCGGTCAGGAAGCCGATGTCCAGCATGGTGGCGGCGTCGATCCGGTCAGTGGTCAGAAACAGGCGCTTGGCGGCGTTCAGGCCGAGCCGCGAGACGTAGCGCGCCATGCCGCCGCGATAGAAATGCAGGCCCAGGCGGGCGGCCGGCATAAACATGTCGCAGCCGGGCACGCCGATGCGGAAGTCGCACGCCAGGCAAAGATCGGTGGCGCCGCCGTAGACGCCGCCGTTGATGGCGGCGATGGTGACCGGGCGGGCGGCTTCGATGACGTCCATGACTTCGCCGAAATTCAGCGCGCCTTCGTCGGCCTTGCCGGCCAGCGAGCCGATGTCGTAGCCGCTGCAGAAATACTTGCCGGCGCTGACGAAGCGGAGCACCAGCACGCGCTCCATCTCATTGACCGCCTCGATGTGATGCCGTATGGCGCGCAGATCACCTGGGTTGAGCCGGTTTGCCACCTCGGGGCGGCGTAGCGCGATGGTGGCGATGGGGCCGTCCACAGTGAGCAGAGGCGAGTTATCATCCATTCCGAAATATCTCCCGGTCGTCTTGATATATTCACGAAGCCTACAGATATTTTCTATCCGGAACAAAAGAGGGTATACCCGTGCAATCACTCCAGGATCGCATCCGAGAAAACGTGGTGTCGGCCATTCAGACCGGCGCGCTGCCCCCGGGGGCACAGATCGACGAGAAGGCGCTGGCCGACGCGTTCGAGAGCTCGCGCACGCCGGTGCGCGAGGCGCTGCTGATGCTGGCCGCTCAGGGGCTGGTGACCATCGTGCCGCGCGCTGGCATGTTCGTGCACCAGCCGACCGCCGCCGAACTGGTGGCGATGTTCGAGACGCTGGCCGAGATGGAGGGCGTGGTGGCGCGGCTGGCAACCCAGCGCATTACGGCGGCCGGCAAGAAAGTGCTGGCCAATGCGCACGAAGCGGCAGCCGAGCACGTCGAGCGCGGGGATACCGCCGGCTATATCGAGGCCAATCGCAAATTCCACGACGTGCTGTACCAGGCGGCAGCCAATCCGTTCCTGTCCGAGCAGATCGTGCAGTTGCGCCGCCGGCTGGCGATCTACTGGCAGAAGAAGGGGCTGATCAACGACGCCCGCGTGCCCAGCTCCCACCGCGAGCACGGGCATGTGGTGGAGGCGGTGCTGGCGGGCCATGCCGACGTCGCCGCCGAGGCCATGCGGACGCATATCTCGGCAGGCGGCAAGGCCATCGCCGATCTCGTGCTGCTGGCCAGTGCGGCGGTGGACCAGGGCGGCGTGCAATCCAGATAGCCAGTCCGGCCCTATGGTAGAAATGCCACACAACTTCTGGTAACTCTCCCGGGTCAGGCGCGCGCCCGCGCCCCAGGCATCTCACCCATACCCAGGAGTTTTCCGATGCGAGGTTTGTTCGTCGCGATCATTGCGGCCTGCGTTTCGGCCGTGGCCAGCGCGGAGATCGTGTGGCCGCCGAATGCCGTCGGCGGTTTCACCCGCAACGGTCTCTGGCGCAACGTGCAGGCGCGCTGCCTCACGGACGGCACGCCGCGCCACGCCGACTGCGCCGTGGTCGATCGCGACCGGGGCCTCGTGCTCTACAAGGACTACGTCGGCGCCTCGCACTACCTCGTGATTCCCGATCATTCCGTCAGCGGTGTGGAAGACGCGCGCGTCTGGACGGGCACGCGCGCCAACGGCTGGGCCTTCGGGTGGGAAGAACGCCAGATCGTGGCGAAGGCGGTCGGCAAGCCCCTGCCCGATACGCTGATCGGCCTCGCCGTGAATTCCCGGGGCTCGCGCAGCCAGGACCAGCTCCATATCCATCTGGATTGCATCAGCGGCGCCGCTCAGAAGTTTCTGAACCAGAGCGGCATTTCGCCGGCATGGGGGGAGTTCACGTTCGCGGGGAAGCGCGTCCGGGCGAAGCGCGTGCCGGTGGACCAGCCGGTGCTGGCCTTCAATCCGTTCGATGAGGTGCATCGCGAAACGGCGGGCACCGCCGGCGACACGCAGGACCGCGGCATCTTTCTCGCTTACGCGGGCGGCGGCTTTGTCGTCGTGGATGAGCCGGTCGCTCTCGCGCCGGCCAACAACGGCCATGCCAGCGATTTCCTGGACCGTGGCTGCAAGCTAGGCCGATAGATCGGGCCCCTGGGAAGGCGCCGGCCTGACCTCAGGCAATTCCGAGAAAGCCTAGGAAATTCAAGCAATTAGTCACACATGACGTAGCGCAAACAGCGCGCTTTGGGCGCTTCCGGCGCCATCGAAACGGAGTACGGTTCTGCCGCAAATCCGAGTCGATGGGGAAGGAAGTGGAAGCAATAGCGCAGCGGAAGGAATACTGGGCGGACGACGGCGACGCCCGGCTGAAGAGGAGGCAGGTCTACTACCTCGACGTGCCCGGCGCCGCGAATGCCGCCGCGCTGTCGGTGGTGTCATTCACTGCCGAAGAACGGCTTGGCGAGACCTACGTCGTCACGGTGCAGTTCACGCACCCGCTCGAACTCGAGCGTGCCGACTATCTCGGCAAGGCCGCCACCTTCCGCATTGACCATGGCGACCCCATCGACGGGGCCGCGCCGCGCCAGTTCGCCGGCTGCATCACCCGGCTCAGCCGGCTCCAGCGCTCCCGCGACCTGTTTAGCTACGAGGCCGTGGTCGAACCGCTCGCCGCACGGCTGAAGCTCACGCAGGCCAGCCGCATCTACCAGCACCAGACCGCGCCGCAGATCATCGAGGCCATCCTGCGCCGGCACGACCTGCAGGGCCATCAGTTCGCCTTCCGGCTGCGCCGCAAGTATCCGCAGCACGCGTTCCGCTTCCAGTACCAGATGTCCGACTGGGCCTACATCCGGCTGCTGATGGAGCAGGAGGGGCTGTACAGCTACTTCGTGCCCGGCAAGTTCGGCGAGATGCTGGTGGTCGGGGATGACATCGACCATTACCTCTACCAGCCGGAACTGCGCGTGCCGTACCGCGAAACCGCCGGGCTGGAGGCGGGCGTGGAGGCGGTGCTGGCGCTGCAATCTCATGCGACGACCGTGGCGGCGTCATTTCGCGTGGCCGATTACCACCCGGGCAGCGCGTGGGAGCGCTTCACCGGCGAGGCCAACGTCGCGCGCAAGGAGGCGACGACCTACGGGCAGTCCTATGTCTTCGGCACCCATCATCTGGACTTCGAGGGCGGCAAGTGGGAGGCGCAGCTACGCCATGAAGCGGCGATGGCCGGCCAGTTGGTGTTCTCGGGCGAGAGCAACGTGCTGGACCTGCGCCCGGCGCGCATCCTCCGCATGGATCTGGCGCTGGCGGAGGCGCCGAACGGGCAGGTCATCACCGAGGTTATCCACACCGGCGCGCGCGATGCCGCCTATCGCAACACGTTCAAGGCCATTCCCTCTGACCGGCGCTTCCGCCTGCCGCTGGCCGAAGACCGCTGGCCGAGGATCCAGGGCACGCTGTCTGCCCGCGTGACCTCGCCGGGCCAGTACAAGTACGCCTACCTGACGCAGCAGGGGCACTACACGGTCCGCTTCGACCTCGATTTCGACACCTGGCCGAACGGCGGCGAAAGCGTGCCGCTGGCGCTGGCCAAGCCGTTCGCCGGGGCGAGGCAGACCGGCTTCCACTTTCCGCTCGTCGATGGCACCTATGTGGACGTGGCCTTCCGCGACGGCAATCCGAACAAGCCATACATCGCCCACGTGCAGCACAACAGCCAGCACGAGGACCTGATCACCAACCGGGACCGATGGCTGTCTCGCAACGTGATCCGCACCCAGAGCAATAACAAGCTGCGTTTCGAGGACTGGGAGGGGCAGGAGGGCGTCAAGCTCTCCACCGACTTTGCGCGCAAGTCGCAGCTGAATCTCGGCTATCTGGTCGACGACAAACGGCAGAAGCGCGGTGAGGGCTTCGAGCTGCGCACGTCCGGGTGGGGCGCCATCCGGGGCGGCAAGGGCCTGTTCCTGTCGGCGGACGACCAGCCCAGCGCCAAGGGCCCACAGCTCGGCATGGACGCGGCCCGGGGTTTGCTCCAGCAGGCGCTCAGTCAGGCCGAAGCGCTGGCCTCCGCCGCGCAGGCGGCACAGGCGGTGGCGGCAGACTACGGCCGCCAGAAGGCGCTGCTCGACAACACGCTGGACACCCTCAAGCAGGCCGGCCTGCTGGCCAGCGCCCCGGCCGGCATGGCGCTGGCGTCTGGCGGCGACCTGCAACTGAGCGCGAGCCAGAACTTGATCGGCACATCGGGTGGCCACGCGGACTTCAGCGCGCTGAAGCGCTTCACCGTCGCCGCCGGCGAGCTGGTGTCGATCTTCGCGCAAAAGCTCGGCATCAAGCTGTTCGCCGCGCGGGGGCCCATCGACATCCAGGCGCAGAGCGACGACATGCGCCTGCTGGCCGACAAGAACGTCACCATCAGCAGCGCCAACGGCCGCGTGGTGATCGAGGCAGAGAAGGAACTGCTGCTGAAGTGCGGCGGCTCGTATCTGCGGTTGTCGCTCACGGGCATCGAGGACGGCACGCGTGGGGACCGGATCATCCGCACGGCCGCTTACACGCTCGATCAAAAGCAGTCGCTCTCGCAGGCAATGAATACGTGGAAGCACGCGGAGTTCGATGAAGCGTTCACGGTCCGGTGGCCGTTCGACGACGAGCCCGCCAGCCATGAGTCGTATGCCGTGCTCCGCGACGACGGCAGCCGCATTCGTGGCGCGGCCGATGCGGAAGGCAAGACGTCGCTGCAGAAGAGCCTCTTCGCCGAGAGCGTCGACCTGCTTTGCCCATTGAAATCCTGAGGACCCCATCTTGGCAGCAAGAGAACGCATCATTCCACCCGAAATCCAGGCGGACGGCTCGGTCCGTTACCGCTCCGTCATGACCCCGCCGGACGACAGCGTTGCGGTCTGCTATCTGGTGTCACGCAGGATGATTCCGGTGGTCTTCGTGCCGGGGGTGATGGGGTCGAATCTGCTTGGATTACGACCCAGACGGCGGTTCAACGGCGAGATTGAACTGACGAAGGAGCCTGTATGGCTGCTCGACAGCGTGGCCGACGCGGCGACCTGGATTCCCGTCGGCGCCGAGTTCCGCAAGATCATGCTGGACCCACTGACGACTTCCGTCTATGGCGGCGGAAAGCTCCCTACCGGGACGTCGCTGACGGAAGACGAGATGAGGCGCCGTGGTTGGGGAGAGATCGCCCACATCAGCTACGGCGGGTTTCTGGCCTGGCTGGAGAACGCCCTCAACGACACCCACGACTTCCTGACGGGCGTGCGCTCGCAACTGATGGAGCCGAGCACCGTGCAACGCGTGGGCGTACAGCCGCTGACGCGTGCGGAGGTGGCGCTGTCCTACAAATACCGATACCCGGTGCATGCCGTGGGCTACAACTGGCTGCAGTCGAACCGCGCATCGGCGGAGCACCTGAAGGCGCGCGTCGAGGCATTCATGGCCTATTACCGGAAGCAGGGATTCATGTGCGACCGGGTGATCCTCGTCACGCATTCCATGGGCGGGCTGGTGTCACGCTGCTACACCGAAGTGCTGGGCGGGCGCGACCGGGTGCTGGGCGTCGTGCATGGCGTCATGCCCGCCACCGGCGCGCCGGCCGCCTACAAGCGCGTCAAGGCGGGAACGGAAAAACCGGCTGGCTGGGCACTGGGCTGCGATGCGGAGGAAATGACTGCGGTCTTCGCACAGTCACCGGGCCCGCTGCAACTGCTGCCGACGCCGGAATACGGCATGCGGTGGCTGAAGTTTCGGGATGGGGACCGTGTGGTGACGTTGCCTAATTCGGATCCATACGAAGAGATCTATATCAAGCGAGGACGATGGTGGAGCCTATGCGATGACAAGCTGATCAATCCTGCGGATAAGAAGAAGGAGACCCTCGAGCGCGACTGGAAGACATATGAATCGATGGTCAAGGATGACGTCAGGCCGTTTCATCAGGCAATCTCCGGTCGATACCATCCGAACTCGTACGCCTTCTTTGGTGATGATGCCAATCACAAGAGCTGGGGCGAGGTGACATGGCAGCGACGCCATCAGGCAGGCCTCGGGCCCGCAAGAGGCTTGCCGGTCGATGACCCGCTGGAGGGCAAGGTAGTGGCGAACAAGGGCACCGGGGAGATCGCCGTCCACACCCGGCGCGGTGAAAACACCGTTCGTACGGTCTTCCAGATCCAACCCGCAGCAGAAAGCGGTGACGGTACGGTCCCGCTCCGCTCGGGTGCCGCGCCAAAAGGAAAGACAAAGGTCTGTCTTGCCTATCGTGGCATCGACCACGAAGGCGCCTTCAAGGCGCTACCCATCCAACTCTTTACGCTTTGGTCGATCGTGAAGATCACCGACGCCGTCAAGCTCACCTCCATGGCGTACAGCAAATGAAGTTCAGCCGTAGATGCTTTACCGCCGGCCTTTGCCTGACGCTTGCAGGCTGCGATTTCTCTCCGAAAATGACCGAGCAAGAACAACAAGCCATCCAGGCACTGACTACCCGGCTCGTCCCGCAATGCGTGGGGCGCTATCTCATCGATATGCCTGCGCAAGTCGAATTGAGCGGCATGGTGAAGATGCGAGGTGCCATCGTCGAGACCATGGCCATGTCGCTGGAAGAGTTCCGGAAAGCGATGGCGGCTCGGGAGGCCGAACTCACCAAGACGCGAAGCATCGATGCGCATCCCTTCCTGTACGTGAACGCGCCGGCGTGGGATGAACATTCACGCTACTTCCTGCATCGTGGCTCGATCGGGGACGATCCGGGAAACCGGGTGCTGGAAGGGTATCGCTGGGAGAACGGTGTCTTCATCAGTATCCAACTTCGATCCTCGGACTACACAAAGCCAGATCAGACCAAGGATCCGCTTGTACGGCAGATGGCGGTCAAGAACGACGTGCCTCGCGCCGCCACACAGGTGTTCGAAATGCTCACCAGCTTCCGCGGCCGGCCGGATGGCGCGATTCCCACGGAGCCCGGCCTCTGCGTTCCCGGCGGGATTCTCCTGGGCAAGTCGAAGGATGACGAGCAGGTCGACGTCGATTTCAATTTGCCGGCCTATCCCGACGTCTACTTCAACGTATTCACCCATTCCAGCCTTCAGGAGAAGACCTCCTTGCTGTGGCGGGGCGGCCCGATTGCCGCTGCGCAACGCGTGCTCGATGACGGGAAGACGTTACGCAGGGGCACGGTGGAGCTGCCCGGTGGCCGGGGCGAGGAGATGGTTATTGCGGGGCCGATGATCGTGACGAACGTCCAGGGGCAGGCGTTCCGGCTGGAGAGCAACGCCACGACCGGCAGCCCGGAGACACCGTTCGTCGCCGTCAAGCTGAGCAACGGCGGCCCCACGGGTCTGGAAGAGCCGTTGAAGAAGGCCTCGCTGACGGAGGCGCAGGCACTGGCCCTATGGGACGCCGTGTCCCGCACCCTGCGGCCCAGGCCGGGTGCTCTCTGAGAAGCCGGCGATGGTCAACGTCAAACAACAACGGTGATGTCATGGAAGTCACGCAACGCATTATCCCGCCCGAGATTCAGGAAGACGGCTCCGTGCGGTATCGATCCGTCATGTCGAAGGGAAAGACCGAGGCGATTTGTTATCTGGTGTCGCGGCGGGTCATACCGGTGGTGTTCGTGCCGGGGGTGATGGGGTCGAATTTGGCTGATAAGGATGAGCAAGAGAACCCCGTTTGGCTTCTGGATAGCGTTAGTACCGTGTTCCATTGGATGAATCGAAATGCGGCCGAGCGGAAGGCGGCATTGAATCCGGAGGACACAGTTGTGTACGGCGGCGGCAAGCTCCCGTCCGAGACCCCCCTGTCGACAGCGGAAATGCGGCGGCGAGGCTGGGGCGAAGTGGCATTTATGAGCTATGGGGAGTTCCTCGCGTGGCTTGAAGGGGCGCTCAACGATACGCATCAATGGCAGACGGGCATACGTTCGACGCTGCTAAATGAGGCGAAGGCCCGCGCGATCGGCGTGGCCCCGCTCACGCGAGACGAAGCCGCCTTGTCCTACAAGTACCGCTATCCCGTCCATGCCGTGGGATACAACTGGCTGCAGTCCAACGAAGATTCGGCAAAGCGCCTGGCGGCCAGAGTCAATGCGTTCATGGCCTTCTACCGGAGTAAGGGATTCATGTGCGACCGCGCCATCCTCGTCACGCATTCGATGGGCGGACTTGTCGGGAGGTATTTCACTGAGTCGATGGGCGGCAGGGAAGTCATCCTCGGTGTGGTGAATGGGGTCATGCCGGCGACCGGCGCTGCGGCAGCCTACAAGCGGGTGAAAGCCGGTACGGAGGGTGCGGCGGGAAGCGTCCTGGGTAGTAATGCCGAAGAAGTGACGGCGGTTTTTGCACAAGCGCCCGGACCCCTGCAATTGCTGCCCACGCCCGAGTACGGCAGCCATTGGCTGAAGATCCGTGATGGCAACCGCATGGTCTCGCTTCCGCAGTCAGATCCCTACAACGAGATCTACACCGTGCGGGGAAAGTGGTGGGCGCTATGCCACGAACACCTTATCAATCCGCTCGATACGTACAAAAAAACAGTAAACGAGGACTGGCAACGGTACGTGGAAACCGTTGAGACGCTAGTGCGCCCATTTCATCGTGCCATCGCGAACCGATATCACGCGAATACGTATGCGTTCTACGGCGACGATACCGCACACAAGACATGGGGAGAGGTCACATGGGGGCGGCGTTATGCTGGGCCGCGCTTCGGGCCGCGCGCCATTGATGACCTTGCCGAGGGAACGGTAATGCACGACACAGGCCGTGGCACCCTTTCGGTCCTCACGCGCAGCGCCGGAAACCCATTGCACGTTGTCTTTGACCTGAACGGTGCAGACGAGAGCGGCGACGGCACTGTCCCGCGCCGGTCCGGCGCAGCGCCACGGGAGAAAGCGAAGGTCTGCCTGGCTTACCGAGGGATAGAGCACGAAGCCGCGTACAAGGTCTTGCCACTCCAGCTATTCACCGTATGGTCGATCGTCAAGATCACGGATGCCGTGAAACAAACTTCCATGGCCTATCGCAAATGAAACGCTTCTCATCGCTACTTATCGTGATCTTTTCGCTTGCGCTACCGGCTTGTGGGAAGACCCCTCCATTGACGCCTCAGGAACAACAGACGGTGAATGCCCTGACTACCAACCTAATCCCGCGTTGTGTGGGACGCCATCTTATCGATTTGCCCGCCGGCGTGACGGTCAAAGGGTCCGCCACTGTGGAAGACGCACGGCTCGAGACGAAGATCATGTCCCTCGATGCATTCAACAAGGAAATCTCCGCGCGCGAGGCGGAACTCAAGGCGGTGAAGAGCATGGACGCTCACCCATTTCTCTATCTTAATGTGCCCGCGTGGGATGAGCACTCCCGCTACTTCATGCACCGGGGTTCGGAACACAGTCACATCGCAATCCGGAAACTGGAAGGCTATCGTTGGGAGAATGGTGTTCGTGTCAAGGTCACGCTGGACGCGTCCGATTTCACCAGTCCCGATCTGGCGGATAACCCAATCGTGCAGCGTATGGAAATCAAGAACAGTGTGCCGCGAAAGGCCAACCATGTCTTTGAACTGCTCACGAATTTTCGCGGCCGGGCCGATGACGATATTCCAACGGAGCCTGGATTATGTCTCCCTCGCGGATACATCCGCGGCAAGGCGCGCGAGGAGGAACGCACAAAGTCGAGGTTCCGTCTTGCAAGCCATGAGGATCTCGGTTTCACCATTCTGACGGACTCAAGTGTCGTTGAAAGGGACTCGCTTCTGCAGAGGCATCGTCAGATCGAGCAGGCGTTGTCGCAGGTCGAGGGCGGGCGAACGGTTCGTAAAGGAAAGGTCGCATTGACCGGCGTCGACGCAGAAGAATGGCTGTTGGAAGGCCCAAGACCCACCACGGAAGTGCACGGGCACCTCTTTGCGCTGGAGGGGAACGCGCTCGCGGACGATGTACTGACGCCTTTCGTGCGGCTCGAAATGGATACAGCGAATCCGCTTCCGGACTATCGTCCGCTCGGACGCGCATCGCTGACCGACGCCGAGGCCCTCGCGGTCTGGGACGCCATCTCCCGAACCCTGCGGCCCCGGCCGAATGCCTTCTGAGCGCGCCGCGATGATGAAACGATATGTGGTGATCAGCGCGCTCGCGGGCGTAGCGCTTGTGCTGCCGGCTTGTGCGAAATCCCCTTCATTGACGGCTCAGGAACAACAGACAGTGAATGCCCTGACTACCAACCTAATCCCGCGTTGTGTGGGACGCCATCTTATCGATTTGCCCGCCGGCGTGACGGTCAAAGGGTCCGCCACTGTGGAAAGCGCACGGCTCGAGACGAAGATCATGCCCCTCGATGCATTCAACGAGGAGATCTCCGCGCGCGAAGCCGAACTCAAGGCGGTGAAGAGCATGGATGCGCATCCTTTTCTCTATCTCAACGTGCCCGCGTGGGATGAGCATTCCCGCTACTTCATGCACCGGGGCTCGGAATACAGCCACATCGCAAACCGGATTCTGGAAGGCTATCGTTGGGAGAATGGGGTTCGCGTCAAGGTCACGCTGGAGGCGTCAGATTTCAGCAGCCCCGATCAGGCGGATGACCCGATCGTGCAGCGTATGGATGTCAAGAACAGTGTGCCGACAAAGGCCAATCATGTCTTTGAACTGCTCACGAATTTCCGGGGCCGCGGCGAGAACGAGATTCCATCGGAGCCGGGATTGTGCTTGCCGGACGGTCTGATTCTCGGAAAAGCGAAAGAGGACGAACGCGTGACTGCGATGTTCAACGTCGCAAGCCATGAGGACGTCGAATTCACACTTGTGACGGATTCGGATCTCGTTGAAAGGAGTTCGCTATTGCAGAGGCATCGCCAGATCGAGGACGCATTGTCGCAGATCGAGGGGGGGCGAACGGTTCGAAAAGGCAAGGTTGCTTTGGCCGGCGTTGACGCCGAGGAATGGCTGTTGGCAGGCCCGAGACCCACCACGGAAGTGCATGGGCATCTCTTCAGCCTGGAAGGCAACGCGCTTGAGAACGATGTGCTGGCGCCTTTCGTAGGGCTCGATATGGAGACAGCGGTCCCGCTCCCGGACGATCGCGGGCTAGAGCGCGCATCGCTGACGGACGCCGAGGCCCTCGCGGTCTGGGACGCCATCTCCCGAACCCTGCGGCCCCGGCCGAATGCCTTCTGAGCGCGCCGCGATGATGAAACGATATGTGGTGATCAGCGCGATCCTGGGCGCATCGCTGGCGCTCCCGGCTTGTGGGAAAGCCCCTCCATTGACGCTTCAGGAACAACAGACGGTGAATGCCCTGACTACCAACCTAATCCCGCGTTGTGTGGGACGCCATCTCATCGACCTGCCCGCAGGAACTTCGGTCACAGGCTCCGCCACCGTGGAAGACGCACGGCTCGAGACGAAGATCATGTCCCTCGATGCATTCAACAAGGAAATCTCCGCGCGGGAAGCGGAACTCAAGGCGGTGAAGAGCATGGATGCGCATCCATTTCTCTATCTCAATCTGCCCGCGTGGGATGAGCACTCCCGCTATTTTATGCACCGGGGTTCGGAACGCAGCCACATCGCAAACCGGATTCTGGAGGGCTATCGTTGGGAGAATGGGGTTCGTGTCAAAGTCACGCTGGAGGCGTCAGATTTCAGCAGCCCCGATCAGGCGGATGACCCGATCGTGCAGCGCATGGACATCAAGAACGATGTTCCCCCGAAGGCCAACCATGTCTTTGAACTGCTTACGAACTTTCGCGGCCGCGCCGAGAACGAGATTCCAACGGAGCCGGGATTGTGCCTGCCGTACGGTCTGATTCTGGGCAAGGCGCGAGAAGGTGAGCGCGTGACTGGGATTTTCACTCTTGCAAGCCACGAGGATGTCGACTTCACACTTGTGACGGATTCAGGTCTCGCTGCAGTAGGTTCGCTATTGCAGCGGCATCGGCAGATTGAGGAGGCGTTGTCGCAGATCAAGGGCGGACGAACGGTGCGTAAAGGGAAGGTCGCTTTGACCGGCGTTGACGCCGAGGAATGGCTGTTGGCAGGCCCAAGACCCACCACGGAAGTGCATGGGCATCTCTTCACCCTGGAAGGGAACGCCCTCGCGGACGATGTGTTGGCACCTTTCGTACGGCTCGATATGGAGACGGCGAACCCGCTCCCGGACGATCGTCCGCTCGAACGTGCATCGCTGACCGACGCCGAGGCCCTCGCGGTCTGGGACGCCATCTCCCGAACCCTGCGGCCCCGACCGAATGCCTTCTGACGGTGGAGTGCATGTGAAAGCGCGCGCCGCAGCAGCCCTCACACTCTGCGCCACCCTGGCGCTCGGGGCCTGTGGCAAGGCCCCCACGATGTCCATGCCGGAACAACAGGCCGTGGATGCGCTGACCCACAAGCTCATTCCCCATTGCGTCGGACGCTACCTGCTGGAGATGCCGCCGGGCATGACGACGCGCGGCACGACGAAGATTCGCGGCATCATGATCTCCACGCAAGCCATGGCCATCGACGCCTTTCAGGCAGAGATCGCCAAGCGCGGCGCCGAACTCAAGGCCGTGAAGAGCGTCGATGCCGATCCCTTCCTGTACGCGAACACGACGTCGCCAGACGGGCAGCCAGGCTACTTCATGCACCGAGGCGCGGTAGACGCCGATCCGGCCAGGCGGACGCTGGAAGGCTATCGCTGGGAGAACGGCGTCCGCATCCAGATCCAGCGCGAGGCCTGGGATTTCACCGACCCGGACCAGTCCGCCAACCCGCTCGTTGGCAACGTGACGGTCAAGAACAACGTTCCCCAGCGCCGCTTTGAAGTGCTGAACATGCTGGACAGCTTTCGAGGTCTCCCCGCCGGCAGTGTTCCGACGAAGCCCGCGCTCTGCATTCCCGGCGGCTATCTGCTGGGCAAATCCAGGCCGTACGAGTATGTCGATGTGCGCTTCGATCTGCCGTCCTACCCCGGCGTCTCGTTCCACATCCTCACGCATTCCAGCCTGCATGAAGCCCCGTCGCTGCTTGAGCGAGACGGGTTCGATGCGGCCACGGGTGCACCGGACGGCTGGCGCACCCTGCGGAAGGGCGTCGTCAGGCTGCCGATGGAACTGGGCGAGGAATGGCTGATCGGCAGGCCGGCGGGCACGGCAGGGGAGCAGGAACATCTGTTCCGGCTGGAGATCGGCGCGACGGACGGCAGCCCGGACACGCCTTACTTCGCGCTGACGATGCGCAATCGTGGACCTGCCTCGCGTGAAGATCCGTCAACGCCAGCCGCCTTCACCGAGGCGCAGGCGTTGGCCCTCTGGGACGCCGTATCGACAACCCTCCGCCCGCGCCCGAACGCCTTCTAGCCTACCTGCACGTCGATCTCGAAAAGTGACGTCCGCTGCAGCGCTCAATTGCAGCCACAGGTAGCCCCACCCGGTAATCGCTGCAACGTTCTTGCCACTTTCCCGTGCCAGCGCCTTGTTCCGCAAGGCCCGGCGCGGCCCGTCGCCCGCAGGCACCGTTCGTGCTTGGTGCCTGAGATGGGCCCCACATGGACAACCGGAAATCAGTTCCGCCTACTCGAAAACGGGGAAGAATACTTCCCGAGGGTACTGGCGGCCATCGAAGGCGCGCAGCAAAGCGTGCTGCTGGAGACCTTCATCTTGTTCGATGACGAGGTCGGCCAGCCGCTGCGCGACGCGCTGATCGCGGCGGCGCGCCGGGGCATCAGCGTGGCGCTGACGGTCGACGGCTTCGGCTCGGCCGATCTGTCGCCCGCATTCCTGGGCGGACTGGTGGAGGCCGGCGTGGTCGTCCATCTGTTCTCGCCCCGCCGGAGGTTGGTTGGCATGCGTACCAACCTGTTCCGGCGCCTGCACCGCAAGCTGGTCGCCGTGGATGCCAGCGTGGCCTTTGTCGGCGGCATCAACGTCTCGGTCCAGCACCTGATCGATTCCGGCCCGCTGGCCAAGCAGGACTATGCGGTCGAGGTGCAAGGCCCCGCCGCGCGCGAAATCCACGAGTTCCTGCTGGACGCCATCCACGCCAGCTCACCCGGCCCGAAGGCGCCGCCCCGGCGTCCGGTACGCCGGGTGAGCGAGGCTGGCGCGCCCGCTGGCCCCGGCACCGCGCTCCTCGTCACGCGTGACAACGACCGGCACCGCCGCGACATCGAGCGCCAATACCTGCTGGCCATCCGTGGTGCGGAGCGCGAGCTGATCATCGCCAACGCCTATTTCCTGCCCGGTTACCGTTTGCTCCAGGCGATCTGCGATGCCGCCCGGCGCGGCGTGGACGTGCAGCTGATCGTCCAGGGCAACCCGGACATGATGTGGGTCAAGCGCACCGTGGACATGCTGTACGCCCACCTGCGCGAGGCTGGCGTGCGCATTTTCGAGTACTGCGAGCGGCCCTTGCACGGCAAGGTCGCCGTGGTCGATGACGACTGGGCGACGGTCGGATCGAGCAATCTCGATCCGCTGAGCCTGTTCCTGAACCTCGAAGCCAACCTCATCATCCGCGACGCGGACTTTGCCGCCGCGCTGAAGCAGAACCTGCGCACGCGCATGGAAAGCAGCTGCCAGGAAGTGCCGGCCACGCCGGACGGTATCCGCCCGCGCTGGCAAGGGCTGGCCACGGCGCTGGTCTTTCACGCGCTGCGGCGCTTCCCGGCCTGGGCGGGGTGGCTGCCGGCGCATACGCCCAAGCTGCTGACGCCGACGCTGGACGCGCCCCCGTCCGGCTGGCAAGCCGGCGTGCCCACGCCCCCGCGCGAACAGGATTGCCCATGACGATGATCGCCAAGGCGCGCCGGCGCATTCCATGGAAAGCCGTCAAACGGGTGGCCGGCGTGGCCTTCGTCGTGCTGGTGGCGGTGCTGATCTTCCGCGCGCTGGGCGGCATTGACTGGACCAAGGTGTGGCAGTCGCTGAAGGGCTACGATGCCCGTACGCTGCTGCCAGCCGCCGGGCTGGCGTGCGTGAGCTTCTTGCTCCACGCCTCGTTCGACCTGCTCGGCCGCCACTACACGCGTCACCACCTGTCGACGGTGCGCGTGATGCTGACCGCGTTCATCGCCTACATCTTCAACCTCAATATCGGCGCCGTGGTGGGCGGCCTCGGGGTGCGGCTGCGGCTCTATTCGAAGGCCGAGGTCAGCGGCTCGCAGGTCGCTGGCGTCTACACCATCGCCATCGTCACGAACTGGACTGGCTACATGCTGATCGCCGGCGTCGTCTTCAGCCTGTATCCGCCGGGGCTGCCGCCCGCCTGGGGCATCAGCGAACTGGCGCTGCGTGGCCTGGGCGTGCTGATGTTCCTCGCCGGGCTGGCGTACTGGCTGGCCTGCGCGAAGGCTACGCGGCGCCGCATCAAGATTCGCGGGCACGTGTTCAGCCTGCCCAGCCTGCGCTTCGCCCTGCTGCAAAGCGCGCTGTCGATCACCAACTGGATCACGCTCGCCGCCATCATCAACCTGTTGCTGCCGAAGGAGGTCAACCTGGCGGCAGTGCTGAGCGTGCTGCTGATTGGCAGCGTGGCGGGCGCGCTGGCGCATATTCCCGCCGGCCTCGGCGTGCTGGAGACGGTGTTCGTGCTGCTGCTGGGCAATCAGGTGCCCCAGCACACGCTGCTGGCGGCGCTGATCGTCTACCGCGCGCTGTATTACCTGATCCCGATGGTCTTCGCCTCCGCGCTGTACGCGTGGATGGAGATGCGGACTGGGCCGCCGCAGCCGAGAACGGACAGCGCGTAGCCCTGACACCATGGACATTCCTGCCTCGATCATCGTGATTTCGCCGCACCTGGACGATGCCGTGTTCAGTTGCGGCAACCTGATCGCCGCGTGCCCAGCGGCACTGGTCGTGACCGTCTTTGCCGGCGAGCCTGCTGCAACACTTGATGCGCCGGAATGGGACCTTGCCGCCGGGTTCACCAGCGGCGCCCAGGCCGTGCGAGCGCGGCGGCAGGAGGATGGGCGTGCCTTGCGGCGACTGGGTGCCGAGCCGGTCTGGCTGGACTTTCTCGATGGCCAGTACGGCGAGCGGCGCAGCGCGGTGGACATCGCCGTGCGCCTTGGCCGCCTGCTGTCCTTGCAGCAGCGCGCCACCATCGTCGCGCCGATGGGCGTGTATCACCCCGACCACGTCCTCGTGAACGCCGCCTGCATGCTGCTGCGCGAGGCCGTAGCGGTAGACCAGTCGGCGCTGGCCGCCGGCGACGCCGAGACGCTGATCCCCGCCCCCCAGCAGTGGTTGTTCTATGAAGACGCGATCCACCGCTGCATGCCCGGCGCGGTGCAGAGCCGCCTGGCGGGATGGTGGCAGGAGGGCCTGGTTGCCGCGCCCGTGCACCTGCCGGTGTCCCAGCAGCAGCTCCGCAAGGCGCAGGCCGTGGAAGCCTACGAGAGCCAGTTGCGGCTGTTCAATGCCCAGCAACTGGCCGATATCAGCGTGCCGGAGCGCTACTGGACCCTCGACCCGCTCGCCAATGCCCGCGGTGCGCGGCCCAATGAGCGGTAGCCGTTACCCAACGTTGTAAGGCTTACCCGGCCCTACCAGTACGTGGCGATGTAGGCCGCCAGCATCAGCGCGATGCCGCCGAGGATCAGCGGATGGGTCCAGACCCGACGCGGCTTGCCGCGCAAACGGTGCATTTTCTGGTGCTTGTCCTGCACGTCGCCATGAAGCATGGAATCTCCCAGGTGAGTGAGCCCATTCGGGCCAGGTCTCCGCCATGTGCAGATTGCGTGCCACCCGCCCGGAACTTCGAGCGGAACAGCCGGTCCTGCCGATAGGACCAGCTGGTCCCATTGAACCGCCCCGGCCGCTCCCCTAGAGTCAGTCTCCATAACACCGATACCCACCGGAGACAGGACGTGCACCCCAATCGACGACAATTCCTCGCCCGATTCCTCGGCCGATTCCTCGGCCGATTCCTCGGTCAATTCCTCGGCCATTGCGCCGTGGCCGCAGTGGCCACCGTGGCGATGACCGCGTCCCCGCTGGCCATGGCGCAGGACAAGCCCATCACCATCGTCGTGGGCAGCCCGGCGGGCGGCACCACCGACGCACTGGCCCGGCTGATCGCCCGCTCGATGGGGGACTCGCTCCATCGCACCGTGGTGGTGGACAACCGGCCCGGCGCGGGCGGCAATATCGCGGCGCAGTACGTGGCGCGCAGCACGCCGGACGGCAGCACGCTGCTGATGAGCTTCACCGGCCACACGATCAACGCCTCGCTCTACAAGAACCTGCCGTTCGATGCCGTGCGTGACTTCACACCCATCACCATGGTGGCGCGGGTGCCCAGCGTGCTGGTGGCGCGCAAGAACGCGCCGTTCGACACCACGGCCGGCCTGATCGACTATGCCAAGCGCAACCCCGGCAAGCTGAGTTTCGCCATCGGCGCGCAGGGCTCGTCGCTGCATCTGGCCAGCGAGCAGTTCAAGCTCCAGACCGGCACGGACATCCTCAACATCCCCTACAAGGGCACCAATCCCGCGCTGACCGACCTGCTCGGCGGCACGGTGGACCTGATGTTCGCGAGTACCGTGAACGTGCTGCCGCACGCGCGCAGCGGCGCGATCAAGATCCTCGGCGTCAGCAGCAAGGACCCGCTGCCGCAGTTCCCCGGCGTGCCGGCCATCGCCGCTACGGTGAAGGGCTTCGAGTCGAGCGCGTGGTTTGGCCTGTTCGGCCCGGCCAAGCTGCCGCCGGCCACGGTCGACCAGCTCTATCGCGCCGTGCGCGTGGCCGTGGAAGACCCGGCCTACCGGCAGCGCATGGAGACCGAGGCGGCCACGGCGGTGAGCATGACGCCGCAGCAGTTTGGACAGTTTGTCCGCAACGATATCCAGCACTGGGCCAAGGTGATCCAGGCGTCTGGCACGAAGGTGGAATAAGTGGGAATGACCGAAATTTCGCCGCAGATCGCGCCGCAGACGTTAGCGCAGAAGCTGCTGGCACGCGCCACGGGGCGCCAGCATGTGTCCCCGGGCGAGATCGTCACGTGTGGCGTGGATCTGGCGATGATGCACGACTCGGGCGGCCCCCGGCGCGTGAAGCCGATGCTTGAGAAGCTCGGTGCCAAGGTCTGGGACCCGGACAAGGTCGTGGTGGTGACCGACCACTACGTGCCCGCCCATGACGCGGACAGCCGGGCCATCGTCCAGCTCGCGCGGGACTGGGTGAAGTCCGCCGGCGTGGCGCGCTTCCACGACATGGAAGGCATCTGCCACGTGGTGCTGCCCGAGAAGGGCTACCTGCGCCCCGGCATGTTCGCGGTGGGCGGGGACAGCCATTCGTGCACCGGCGGCGCGTTCGGCGCGTACATGTTCGGCATCGGCGCCACGGAGATGCTTGGCGTGCTGGTCACGGGCGAGATCTGGGTGCGCGTGCCGGAGACTATCCGCCTGCATTGGCATGGCCGGCTCCAGCCGGGCGTTTCGGCCAAGGACATGATGCTGCGCATGTGCACGCAGCTCGGCATGGATGGCGGCCAGTATCAGGCCGTCGAATACACGGGCGAGGCGGTACGCGCGCTGCCGATGCAGGAGCGCATGACGCTGTCCAATATGACCGTCGAACTGGGCGCGCAGGTCGGCCTGATCGCGCCGGATGCCGTTACGCGGGACTGGCTCGCCCGCGTGGGCGTGGCCGATGCTGACCAGATCGACCTGGCCGCCTGGCAGTCCGACGCGGACGCGCCGTGCCTGGCCGAGCACCGTTTCGACGCTGCCGCGCTGGCCCCGCAGGTCTCGCGCCCGCACAGCCCGGCCGGGGCCGATGACGCCGGCGTGTTCGCCGATGTCTCGGTCGATATCGCCTATATCGGCGCCTGCACCGGCGCCAAGCTCGAGGATTTGCGGATGGCGGCCCACGTGCTGCGCGGCCAGCGCGTGGCCAAGGGCGTGCGGCTGCTGGTGGCGCCGGCCAGCGCGGCCGATCAGGCCCGGGCCGCCGCCGATGGCACGCTCGGCGCGCTGGAGGCCGCCGGGGCCGAATTGCTGCCCAATGCCTGTGGCGCCTGCGCCGGCTACGGCGCCCACCGCTTCGGCGAGGATTCCGTGGCCATCAGCACCACCGCCCGTAATTTCAAGGGGCGGATGGGCGCGGCCTCGTCGCAGGTCTATCTGGCTTCGCCCTACACGGTGGCAGCCTCGGCCATCGCCGGCCGCATCACCGATCCCCGCGAGGTCATGGCATGAACGCCCCCCAGAAACCCGTCTTCGGCCGCGCCTGGGTCTTCGGCGATGACGTCAACACCGACCTGCTGGCGCCCGGCGCCTATATGAAATACGGCATCGGCGAGATCGCCAAACACTGCCTGGAAGCGCTCGATCCCACCTTCGCGCAGGCGGTGCAACCCGGCGACGTGGTGATCGGCGGACGGAACTTCGGTGCCGGATCCTCGCGCGAGCAGGCTGTCGAGGTGCTGCGCCACCTGGGCGTGGCCGCCGTCGTGGCGCCCGCGTTCGCCGGCCTGTTCTATCGCAATGGCTTCAACCTCGGCCTGCCGCTGCTGATCTGCCCGGAGGCGGGCGTGGTGCAGCCGGGCCAGCGCGTGCATGCCGATATCGACGCCGCGCGGGTGCATGTGGCCGAGACCGGCGCGGTGCTCGCCTGCGAATCGATTCCGCCACACCTGATCGCCATGATTCGCGATGGTGGCCTGGTGCCACATCTCGCGCGTAAACTCGCGGCACGACAAATCGGACAGTCCCTCACGGAGGCAACACCATGAATCTCAAGGAACGGCTGCAGGCGCCGGGTATCGTCACCGCACCGGGCGTGTACGACGCCTTCTCGGCGCTGCTGGTGGAGCAGGCCGGCTTCCAGGCCGCCTACCTGTCCGGCGCCAGCATCGCCTACACGCGCTTCGGGCGGCCGGACATCGGCTTCCTGTCGCTGGACGACGTGGCGTCGGTCACGCGCAATATCCGCGAACGGGTGGACCTGCCGCTGATCGTCGATGCCGACACGGGCTTCGGCAACGCGCTCAACGTGATGCAGACCGTGCGGGTGCTGGAGCGCGCCGGCGCCTCGGCGATCCAGTTCGAGGACCAGGCGGCGCCCAAGCGCTGCGGCCACCTGGACGGCAAGACGCTGATTTCGGCCCAGGAAATGGCTGGCAAGATCCGCGCCGCCTGCGACGCCCGCCGTGACGCCAACACGCTGATCGTCGCCCGCACGGACGCCGTGGCGGTAGAGGGCCTGGAGCCCGCGCTGGCCCGGGCGGAGATGTTCGCCGATGCCGGCGCCGACGTGCTGTTCGTGGAGGCCCTGCGCAGCCGCGAGGACATGGGCACGGCCATCGCCCGGCTCGGCCACCGCGCGCCGCTGCTGGCCAATATGGTCGAAGGCGGCAAGACGCCGGTCCTGCCGGCGGCGGAACTCGAGGAAATCGGCTTCCGCATCGTGATTTTCCCCGGCGGCACGGCGCGGGCGCTCAGCTTCGCGCTGCGCGACTACCTCGGCAGCCTGGCCGCCCACGGCACCACCACGCCGTACCTGCCCAAGATGCTGACGTTTGCCGAGCTGAACGAGGTGATCGGCACGCCCGAGATGCTGGCGCTGGGCAAGCGCTACGAATAAGGGGGAGGTTGCGGAGGGGGCGCGGCGCGCGTACCGTGGCGAGATGTTCGTTACGCCACTTTGTTAAGCCACCTGCCATGTTGCCCGATGTCGACATCACGCTGCCCCGGTTCCAGCAGGTTCGCCTGATCCTGCGTGACCGCCTCCGCGCCGGCTTCTACGAGAGCGGGCTGCCCATGCCGGGCGAGCGCCAGCTGGCCGAGGAATTCGGCGTGGCGCGCGTGACGGTGCGGTCCGCGCTGGCCCGGCTCCAGGAGGAGGGGCTGGTGGCCCGGCTGCGCGGCAAGGGGACGGTGCCGACCGTGCCGTCCGCGCGCCACGAGGCCCCGCCCGGCGCCGCGCTGGGCACGTCGCACGGCGGCGGCCTGCTCGACAACATCGTCAGCATGAGCCTGCGCACGCGGGTTTCCGTGCTCGAATGGCGCCAGATGGCCGCCCCCGCCCGGGTCAGCGCGGCGCTGGGCCTGCCGCCCGGCGCGCCGGTGCTCAAGGTGGTGCGGGTGCGCAAGTTCAAGACCCATCCCATCGCCTATACCGAGGTCTTCCTGCCCGCCGACCTCGCCGTGGCCATCGATCGCCATACCCTCCAGGACACACCGATGCTCGTGGCGCTGGAGCAACACGGCGTGGAGGTGGTCTCCGCCGAGCAGACGCTGGGCGCGGCGGCGGCGGACCTGGACGTGGCCCGCATCCTGCGCATCGCACCCGGCGTGCCGCTGTTGCGCGTGTCCCGCGTGGCCAGCGACCGCAACGGCCGGGCCGTGCAGTTCCTGGTGGGCCTGTATCACCCGGAGCGCTACGCCTACCAGATGCGGCTCACGCGCGTGGGGGCGTCTACCAAGGTTTGGATCGACGCGGACCCGTCCACGCAGCCGGCCGCCAGCGACGACGTCTAGGCGGGTTCCGCGCCGACAGCCCATTGGGAAGAAGTCCTACACCCGCCGGGCGCCAGCCTTCCTACACTGTCCATTAGCGCCGTGCCCCCGGGATACCGGAATCCGGGCGCGGACTGTCTCAACCTGACCGATGGAGACCTCACCATGAACAAGGATCAAGTGAAGGGCCGTGTGGAAGAGGCCAAGGGCAAGGCCAAGGAAGTCGCCGGCAAGATGACCGGCAAGACCACGACGGAAATGAAGGGCAAGGCGCAGCAAGTGGCCGGCCGCACCCAGGCCGCATACGGCGACGCCAAGCAGGACATGAAGGACACGAAGAAGCCGCGCTAAGGCAAGCCGGCCCAGGTCGGTCCAAGCCGGAAAAAAGGGCGCCTGGGCGCCCTTCGGTAACGCAAAAAAGGCGGGGTGGCTCCCTGCCTTCCTTATTTGGGGCTGTCCAACGCCGGCAGCACCCGCCCCGGATTCAGCAAATTCTTCGGGTCCAGCGCCCGTTTCACCTGCCACATCAGTTCGAGTTCGACCTGGGACTTGTATTGCCGCAGGTCGTCGCGCTTGGCCACGCCGATGCCATGTTCGGCCGAGATCGAGCCGTTTTCGGCGTGGGCCAGGCCGTCCACGAGGTCCGAGACGGGCTTGTACCACTGGCCGAGGAAGTCGGCGGCGCTGCGGTCCTTGGGGCGGAGCGGGTTGAAGTGGACGTTGCCGTCGCCCATGTGACCGTAGATGACCATGCGCGTGGCCGGCTCCAGCGCCAGCACGCGGGCGGAGGCGCTGCCGATGAATTCGGCGATGCGCGACAGCGGCACCGAGACGTCGCACTTGATGCTGCCGCCGGTGCGCGTCTGGGCGTCCGAGATTTCCTCGCGGATGCGCCAGAAGGTCTGCGCGTCGGCCCCGCTCGCCGCCACGGCGGCGTCCTTGACCCAGCCGCGCTCCAGCCCGCTTTCCAGGATCTGCATCAGCGTGGCGTTCAGCGCGGCCTCGTCGGCGCCCGAGGTCAGTTCGATCAGCACCATCCAGTCGTGCCGCTCCGGCAGCGGCGAGGCGGTGTCGCCCAGGTACTCGAGCACCAGCTCCAGCGCCGGTGCGGAGATCAGTTCGAACGCGGTCACGGCCGGGCCGGCGATCTGGCGCGCTTCGCCGAGCAGCTTCACGGCGGCGTCCGGGCTTTCCACGGCGATAAAGGCCACCGCCGACGCGCGCGGCTGCGGCATCAGCTTCAGCACGGCGGCCGTGATAATGCCCAGCGTGCCCTCGGCGCCAACGAACAGGTGCTTGAGGTCGTAGCCGGTGTTGTCCTTGCGCAGCCCGCGCAGCGACGAGAACACCCGCCCGTCCGGCAGCACCACTTCCATGCCCAGCACGAGATCGCGCATATTGCCGTAGCGCAGCACGGCCGTGCCGCCGGCGTTGGTGGAGAGGTTGCCGCCGATCTGGCAGGAGCCCTCCGAGCCGATGCGCAGCGGGAACAGCCGCTGGCTGTCCTCGGCGGCGGCGCGGGCGCCGGCCAGCGTCACGCCGGCCTGCACGGTCATGGTGTCGTTGATCGTGTCGATGGCCAGCACGCGGTTCATGCGGCGCAGGTTGATGACCACGGCGGTGCCGCTGTCGTCCGGCACGGCGCCGCCCATCAGCGAGGTGTTGCCGCCCTGCGGCACCACGGGCACGTCGTGGGCGTAGCACCACGCCATGACCGCGCTGACCTGCTCGGTCGTGGACGGCAGCACCACCACGGGCGACTTGCCGCGATACAGGCGGCGATAGTCGGTGACGTACGACTCGGTGTCGGCCGCGTCAGTCAGGCAGCCGGAGGCGCCGACGATGTCTTGCATCGCGGCGAGGATGGTTTCGGGAGAGGGCAGGGCGGTCATCGCTTGGAATTCTGGCAATCAGCAATCAGCAATCAGGCAATCAGTAGGCGGCGCCGGGGCGCGTGGCGGCGGCGGTGGCCGTGTCGGGCAGGAACTCGGCGGCGAGCTTGCGGGCGGCGTTGGCATAGACCAGCACGTCCACGCCGGTGGCGACGAAGGTGCAGCCCAGTTCCAGGTAGCGGCGCGCGAGCGCGGGGTCGGACGTCAGCGTGCCGGCCGCCTTGCCGCTGGCGATGATGGTGCGCATGGCGGTTTCGATCTGCGCCTGCACCTCGGGGTGGCCGGGCTTGCCGCGATGGCCCATGGACGCCGCCAGGTCGGCCGGGCCGATAAACACGCCGTCCACGCCATCGACGGCGCAGATCGCCTCCAGATTCTGCATGGCAGCCACAGTCTCGGCCTGCACCAGCAGGCAGACTTCGTCATCGGCGATGTCGAGGTAGTCCGTGCGCGCGCTCCACTGCGACACCCGTGCCACCGCGCTGCCCACGCCGCGCACGCCGAAGGGCGGATAGCGCGTGGCGCGCACCAGCGCCGCTGCCTGCTCGGCGGTATCGACCATCGGCACCAGCAGGGTCCGGGCGCCCACATCCAGCAGTTGCTTGATCAGCGCGGTTTCGCCGGCCACGGCGCGCACCACGGGCTGGGAGCGGTAGGGCGCCAGCGTCTGCAAGGTCTGGAGGATGGTGCGCACGTCGTTGGGCGCGTGCTCGCCGTCGATCAGCAGCCAGTCGAAACCGGCCGTGGCGGTGATTTCCGCCAGGTAGGGCGTGGCGGCGGACATCCACAGGCCGATCTGGGCCTGGCGCGCGGCCAGGGCGGCCTTGAAGGGGTTGTGGGCGGGCATCGGGAATCTCCTCTTTTGATGGGGTCGGCCGGTTTGGACCAAGGTGCTCAGAGCAGCTGGCCCTGGCAGAGGTACTTAGTATGCATGTAGTCGTCCAGGCCGTGGCGAGATCCCTCGCGCCCGTAGCCGGATTCCTTCACCCCGCCGAACGGCGCCGCCTCGGACGCCAGCGCGCCCTCGTTGATGCCGACGATGCCGGTTTCCAGCGCCTGCGCCACGCGCCAGATGCGCCGCACATCGTTCGAATAGAAGTACGCGGCCAGCCCGAACGGGGTGTCGTTGGCGTGGCGGACTACCTCATCCTCGTCGTGGAAGCGGAACACCGGCGCCACCGGGCCGAAGGTTTCCTCGCCGGCCAGCGCCATCGCCGGGGTGGCGTTCACGAGCACGGTGGGCGCGTAGTAGTGGGGGCCGTCGGCGGTGCGCACGCGCGTGCCGCCGGTGACCACCCGCGCGCCATGGGCGACGGCATCCTGCACATGGCGGTCGATCTTGTCCACGGCGCGGGCGTTGATCATCGGGCCGATCTGCGCGGCCGGCTCGGTGGCCGGGCCCACGTGCAGCGCCTGCACGCGGGCGGCCAGCCGTGCGACGAAGTCGTCATGCACGGCGTCCTGCACGTAGACGCGGTTCGGGCACACGCAGGTCTGGCCGCCGTTGCGGAACTTGGCGGCCATCAGGCCGTCCACGGCGGCGTCCAGGTCGGCATCGTCGAAGACGATGAACGGCGCGTTGCCGCCCAGCTCCAGCGACAGCTTCTTGAGCGTGCCGGCCGACTCGCGGGCCAGATGCTTGCCCACCGGCGTGGAGCCGGTGAAGGTGATCTTGCGCACGCGCGGATCGGCCAGCCAGCTATCCACCACGGCCGGCGTGTGTTCGCGCGAAGCCGTGACGATATTGAGCACGCCCGCCGGCAGCCCGGCCTGCTGGGCCAGCCAGACCAGCGCCAGCGCGGTCAGCGGGGTGTCCTCGGCCGGCTTGGCCACCACGGTGCAGCCGGCCGCCAGCGCCGGGGCGATCTTGCGTGCGATCATCGCCAGCGGGAAATTCCACGGCGTGATGGCGGCCACAACGCCCACCGGCTCCTTGATCACCAGCATCTTGCGGCCTGGCACGGCCTCGGCAATCACGTCGCCGCAGATGCGCGTGGCTTCCTCCGCGAACCATTCGACGTAAGACGCCCCGTAGCGCACCTCGCCCGTGCTCTCGTGCAGCGGCTTGCCCTGCTCGGCGGAGATGATGCGGGCCAGATCTGCCTCATGCGCGAGGATCAGCGCGTGCCAGCGCTTGATGATCTGCGCGCGCTCCCGGGCGGTGCGGCGGCTCCAGGCGGGGAAAGCGGCCGCGGCGGCTTCGGCGGCCAGCGCGGCATCGGCGGCGTGGCTGTCCGGCACGCTGGCGATGACCTCGCCGGTGGCCGGGTTGGTCACGGCCAGCCGCTGGCCGGCGCGGGCATCGGACCATTCCTGGCCGACGAGGTTCTGCGAACGCAACAGGTCCGCCTGAGCGAGGGAATCAAGCATGGGTGCGGGGACGGTGGATGAAGGGTTAGCTGACGATGCCGAGATGCCAGGGCACGAATTCATGGTCGCCCAGGCCCAGCAGCTCGCTCTTGGTGGATTCGCCGGAGGCGGCGCGCAGGATATGGGCGAAGATCCGCTCGCCCATCTGCGCCACGCTCAGTTCGCCGTCGAGCACGAGGCCGCAGTTGATGTCCATGTCCTCTTCCAGCCGGTGGAACATCGGCGAGTTGGAGGCCAGCTTGATCGTCGGCGCCGGCTTGGAGCCGAACATCGACCCCCGCCCGGTGGTGAAGCAGATCAGGTTGGCGCCGCTGGCGATCTGGCCCGTGGCGGCCACCGGGTCGTAGCCGGGCGAGTCCATGAAGACGAAGCCGGCCTGATCGATCGGCTCGGCGTACTCGTACACGGCCTGCAGTGGCGTGGTGCCGCCCTTCATGGCCGAGCCGAGCGATTTCTCGAAGATGTTGGCGAGGCCGCCCTGCTGGTTGCCGTGGCCCACCACGCCGTTGAACTGGGCGTTGTGGCCGGCGGTGTAGCGCTCCCACCAGGCGAGGCGGTCAAGCAGCTTCTGGCCGACTTCGGGCGTCACGGCGCGGCGCGTGAGCATGTATTCCACGCCGTGGATTTCGGGCGTCTCGGAGAGGATGGCCGTGCCGCCGTGGCGCACCAGGATGTCCATGGCCGCGCCGAGCGCCGGGTTGGCGGTGATGCCCGAGAAGCCGTCCGATCCGCCGCATTCCAGCCCGATCTTGAGGTGGCTGGCCGGCACCGGCTGCCGCGTGGCGGCATTGGCGGCGGGCAGCATGGCCTCGATCGCCCGGATGCCGGCGGCGATGGTTTCGCGCGTGCCGCCGGTGTCCTGCATCACCAGCGTGTGGAGGTTCTCGCCCGGCACCAGCCCCTGCGAGTCGACCAGCGAGGCCACCTGGTTGCGCTCGCACCCGAGCCCGACGATCAGCACGCCAGCCAGGTTCGGATGGCGCGCGTAGCCGGCCAGCGTGCGGCGCAGCACATCGAAATGCTCGCTGGGGGAGGACATGCCGCAGCCGCTGCTCTGGGCGAAGGCGGCCACCCCATCGACATTCGGATACGCCGCCAGCCGCTCCGGCGTGAAGTGCGCGGCGATGTGCTTGATCACCGTGGCCGAACAGTTCACCGAGGACAGGATGCCGATGAAGTTGCGCGTGCCGACCCGGCCATCCGGGCGGACGTAGCCCATGAAGGTGGCGCGCTCGGCCTCGGGCACGTACTGCACCGGGCGCACGTCGCGGCAGAACTCGGGGTCGCGGTAGAAGTCCACCAGCCGCAGGTTGTGGCTGTGCACGTGCTCCCCGGCGGCGATGTCGCGGTCAGCCACGCCGATCACGGTGTCGTACTTGCGCACGGCCTCGCCCTGGGCAATGGCGCGCGCGGCAATCTTGTGGCCGGCCGGCACCTGCGCGCGGGCGCGCACGCCCAGGTCGGGCAGGCGCTGGCCCAGCGTGAGGTCGCTGCGCGCGATCAGCACGTTGTCGTTGGCATGGAGCCGGATGACGGGGTTCGGATTCACGATGGACGTTGCCGTTCAAAAATGCGTTGGGATCAGCTCAGGTCAGCTCTGCTGAAGCATTTCCTTCAGTTTCAGGCGCTGGATCAACTGGGTTTCCTGGTCGTAGACCGTGGACACGTACTTCTTGTAGTCCGGTCCGTCGAGGTACATCACGGGCGCGTCGATGCGAGCGGCCACGGCCTTGAACTCGTTGCTGGCCACGGCGGCGCGGAAGGCCTCGCGCAGCTTCTTCTCGACAGCCGGCGGCAGGCCCTTGGGCGCGCCGATGCCGTTGGGGGCCTCCACCACCACGTTGTAGCCCAGCTCCTTGAGCGTGGGCGTGCTGGCGAAGCGCGGCGTGCGCTGCTCGCCCCAGGTGGCCAGCAGGCGCAGCTTGCCGGCCTCCACATGCGGTGCCCACGAGCTGGAGTCCGCCAGCAGGTCCACCTGACCGGCCAGCACGTCCTGCAGCGCCTGCGAGCCGCCCTTGTAGGCGATGGCGTTGAACTTGACGCCGGCCGCCATCGCAAACTGCTCCATGCCCACGTGCGTGGCGCCGCCGATGCCGGCGTGCGCATAGGTCAGCTTGCCCGGGTCCGCCTTGGCGGCGGCAATCACGTCCTGCAGCGTGTGGAAGCGGGAATTGGCCGGCACGGCGATGCCGAAGGTCTGGCCGGAGGTGCGCGCCAGATAGGTCAGCTCGGTGCGCGGGTCCAGTTGCAGCATGCCAAGCTGGGAGAAGCGCGTGACGGAGATCGGGATCTGGCCGATGGTGTAGCCGTCCGGGTTGGCGCGCGCCAGCGCCTTGGTGCCGATCATGCCGGACGCGCCGGCCTGGTTTTCCACCACCACCGACTGGCCGAGCAGGCCGGCTGCCACCTGGCACAGCGCGCGCATCGACTGGTCCGCCGTGCCGCCCACGGGCCACGGGCAGATGAACTTGATCGGGCGCTCGGGGTAGGCCGC
Organism: Cupriavidus sp. 01L43; assembly: GCF_056399925.1. Lineage (NCBI taxonomy): Bacteria > Pseudomonadati > Pseudomonadota > Betaproteobacteria > Burkholderiales > Burkholderiaceae > Cupriavidus > Cupriavidus sp. 01L43. The sequence goes on along the minus strand of NZ_JBFTSH010000006.1, from coordinate 87,952 downwards.
CGCGGCGCGGGCGCCGCTCGGCAGGATCAGCCCGGCGGTGCCGGTGGCAGCCGCCACGGCGCTGGCCGCACCGCCCAGCAACAGCCGGCGGCGGGCGAGACTGGTCGGCAGTTCTGAAGGGGAAGCGATGAGGGAAGCGGTGGGGATACCGTGTGGCATGTTGTCTCCGTCTCTTTTGTGTTTGCGTTCTGGGCGATGGTGCTTTGCCATCGCCATGCCCTCATTGTGGGCATGTCAGTCATAACAATCCAATCAAGAAATGGCATTGCTTCATAACCTTAAGGTTAGATAGACTGCCCGGATGGCCCATATCGACCGCGCGCTGCGCTCCAATATCAAGCTGCGCCACCTGCAACTGCTGGTGGCGCTGGACGAATTCCGCCATCTGGGCCGCACGGCCGAGTTCCTGGCGGTGAGCCAGCCGGCGGTGTCCAAGGTGCTGGCCGAGGTGGAGAAGATGCTGGGCATGACGCTCTTCACGCGCTCCACGCGCGGCACGGAGCCCACGCCGGCGGGGGAATCGCTGGTGCGCTTCGCGCGTTCGGTGCTGGCGCAGTACGAGGTCACGCGCGACGAGATCGAGTCCGTGGCCAGCGGCGCCGCCGGCCGGGTGCGGGTGGGGTCGATGGGCGCTGCGCTGCCGGTGCTGCTGGCGCGCGCCGTCACGCGGCTCAAGACGCAGTCCCCGCGCGCCACGGTGCTGGTGGAGGAGGGCGACCTGACGCACCTGCTGCCGCGCCTGCGCCTGAGCGAACTGGATGTGATCGTGGGGCGGCTGGAGCCCGCCTACGCGGCGCCGGATCTGGTGACCGAGCCGCTCTATGACGAGCCGATGGTGGCTATCGTCGGCGCCGGTCATCCGCTCGCCGGCAAGGCCCGGCCGGACTGGGCCGACCTCGCGGCCATGCCCTGCGTGCTGCCGCCGCCGTGGGCGTCGTTGCGCGTGAAGATCGAACAGACCTTTTTCCGGCACGGCCAGCAGCCGCCTGCCGATGTGATGGAATCGTCATCCTATCTGGCCGTGACGACCTTCGTCGCCCAGCGCGGCGCGGCAGGGTTCGTGGCGAGGTCGGTGGGGCAGCAGCTGGAGGCGGAAGGGCGCTTCCATGTGCTGCCGCTGGACGTGGAGGTGGCGTTGCCGCCCGTGGGCCTGATCCGGCTGCGCGAGCGCCGGCAGGCCCCGAGCGCGGAGCAGTTGATCGACTGCCTCCGGGCGGAGGCAGCGTCGATCCAATCGTCTGGTCAATCGTCGATCAAACCGCCGAAACGTCCCGCGCCGGCTCCGTCGCGCCGGACAACGGCGGATCGGTAACGATGGAGCGCAGCGCCGGTTCGGGCGCGGCCAGCGCGGCCAGGTCCGGCACCGGGCGGCGCAGGGCGGGCGAGGTGGCGAAGGCGGTTTCCATCGCCTGCGCCACGCCCAGCGTCTGCCGGTCCGCGCGGAAGCCACCCGTCACCTGGAGCCCGAACGGCATGCCGGCGAGGTCGGTGCCGCAGGGCAGCGCGATCGACGGATGCGTGGTCAGCGTGACCACATAGGTCAGCGCCAGCCAGCGGTAGTAGTTGGCCTGCGGCTGGCCGCCCACGGTGTCGGCGTAGAGGCGCGTCCACGGGAACGGGGAGACCGGCGTGGTCGGCGACAGGATCACGTCATAGTCCCGATACGCGGCCTGGAAGCGCTGCAAAATGCGCGTCTGCTCGGCTTGTGCCCACGCGCTGTCCACCAGCGACATGCGCGCGCCCATCTCGTAATTCGCACGGGTATTCGGCCCCAGGCTCGACGGATCGCGCGTGTAGGCGTCGTGCATGCCGGCCACGAAGCTCTCGGCGCGCAGCACGTCGAAGCAGCGGTGTACATCGCCCAGATCGAACGCCACCGGCTCGCAGGTGCGGAACAGGTGCTTCATCGCGGCGATTTTGGCGCGGAAGGTCTGGCGGATGTCGTCATCCACATCGCAGCAGCCGAAGTCCTCGGTGTAGCCCACGCGCAGCGAGCCCAGGTCGACGTTGGCCGGCACCAGAAAACCAAGCGGATCGCTCTCGTAACTCAGCGGGTCCGTCACCGACATTCCGGCCGAGGCGGCCAACTGCAGGCAGGCATCGGCCACCGTGCGGCCCATCGGGCCGACCACCGAGATCGGCGTCCAGCCCAGCAGCTTGCGCGAACTCGGCACCAGCCCCGGCGAAGGCCGGAAGCCCACCACGCCGCACTTTGCGGCCGGAATGCGCAGCGAGCCGCCCGTGTCCGAGCCGGTGCAGACCGGCAGGAAGTCCGCCGCCAGCGCGGCGGCCGAGCCGCCCGAGGACCCGCCGGCATTGAGATTCGGATTGAACGGATTGCCGGTGGCGCCCCAGACCACGTTGCGCGAATTGGCGCCGGCGCCCATCTCGGGCACGTTGGTCTTCGCCGTGACGATGGCGCCGGCGGCGCGCAGGCGGGCGACCAGCACGTTGTCCTGCGCCGGCACATTGCCGCGATACAGCGGCGAGCCGAAGGTGGTCAGCAGGCCAGCGGTGGCCTCCAGATCCTTCACGCCGAGCGGCAGGCCGTGCAGCAGGCCGAGCGGCTCGCCGCGCATCACGGCGCGTTCGGCTTCGCGCGCCTGCTCGCGGGCGCGCTCGAAGTCCGTGGCCGTAATCGCGTTGATCTTCGGGTTGTAGGCCTCGATCCGCGCGATGCAGGCATCGAGCAGTGCGACGGGCGAGATTTCCTTGTTGCCGATCAGGCGGCGCAGTTCCACTGCCGACAAGGTCGGCAGGCTGTCTTGCAGGGGCATGCTGTCTCCGGAGCCAGGCGTCAGGGTTGGGTTACTCGGCCTGGATATTGGCGGCGCGCGCGATGGCGCGCATCTGGGGCGTTTCCTTGACGATCTTCGCGGCCACCTGCGCGCCGGTGGCGTAGGTCGGCTCGAAGCCGTTGTCGATCAGCTTCTGGCGCGTGGCGGGGTCCGCGACCACTTCGCCGAGCGTCTTCTCCAGCTTGGCCTTCACCTCGGCGGGCACGCCGGCCGGGGCGACGATGACGAGCCACGTGGCGGCGTCCATGCCGGGGTAGCCGCTCTCGGCCACCGTGGGCACGTCCGGCAGCAGGGCCGAGCGCTTGGCCGTGGTCACGGCAATCGCCTTGACCTTGCCGGCCTTCACCTGCGGGATGGCGGCGGTGACGGTGTCCATGCTGAACGGGATCTGGCCGCCGATCAGGTCGGTCATGGCCGGCGCGCTGCCCTTGTATGGCACGTGGAGCATCTTGGTGCCGGTGAGGGTTTGCAGCGCCTCGCCCGCGAAGTGCGCCGTGGTGCCGGCGCCGAACGAGCCATAGGAATACTTGCCCGGCGAGGGTTTGACCATCGCCACGTATTCCTTGAGGTTGTTGGCCGGTGTGTCGCGGTTGGCCAGCAGGATCAGCCCGGTCACGCCCACCTGGGCCACGGGGTCGAAGCTCTTGATCGGGTCGTACGGCAGCTTGGCGTGGATGGCCGGGTTGACCGTGAAGGTGGTGCCGGAGGTAACCAGCAGCGTGTAGCCGTCAGGTGCCGCCTTCGCCACGAAACTGGCGCCAACGATGGTGCCTGCGCCGGGTCGGTTGTCCACCACCACGGTCTGGCCGAGCCGTTCACCGAGCTTCTGGCCGACGATGCGGCCGATCACGTCAGTGGATCCGCCCGGCGGGAACGGAATCACGAGTTGGATCGGCTTGGTCGGATATCCGCCCTGCGCGGCGGCGGTGCCGGCCACGCTGGCCAGGCCGAGCGCGAGGGCGCCGGCCATGGGGGCCAGCGTCAGGCGACGGCCACGCGAAAAGCGATTCGAAAGACGGGGGGCGGGGAAAAGCATGAACAGGCTCCGGCAGTAGAGAGAAAGGACACGTCACAGGCTTCGTTGGATCTCATCGTAAGCCGGTCCATGCTTGCGGTGTGCGCAATCTTTCGAATATTCGATTGCCATATCGGCAATCTTCGCTAGACTGGCGACGTTGATGTCACGTGTCATCCCGGAGATTCCATGTCGTATCGCACCCTGCAGGAAACCGCCGTCCGCTACTTCCTGGAAGTGGTGCGGACGGGGTCGGTCAAGGACGCCGCGCTGAAGCTGAACGTGGCGCCCTCCGCCGTGAGCCGGCAGGTGGCGCGGCTGGAGGCCGAACTGGACACCCTGTTGTTCGACCGCCGCGCACGCGGGCTGGTGCCCAATGCGGCGGGCGAATTGCTGGCCGCCTACGCCAAGCGCACGCAACAGGACATCGAGCGGGTGACCGGCGACATCCAGGCCCTGCGCGGCCTGCGCGCCGGCCGGGTGCGGCTGGCCAGCGTGGCCGGGCTGGCGCACGAGTTCCTGCCCTCGCTCGCGGCGGCGTTCCGCGCCCAGCACACCGGCATCCGCTTCGATCTCGAGGTCTGCCCGCAGGCTGACGTGGCGCGCCGCATTCGCGACGGTGAGGCCGATATCGGCGTGACCCTGAGCGGGCTGCCCGAGCCGAGCATCGAGGTGGAGCTGCGCCATCCGGCGCCGGTGCTGGCCATCATGGCGCCCGACCATCCGCTGGCCAGCCAGCGCCAGATCTCGCTCTCGCAGGTGGTGGCCTACCCGCTGGCGCTGGCGCCCGCGGACAGCTCGCTGCGCCAGTTGCTGGACACCAGTTGCAGCCGGCAGGGCCTGAACTACGAAACCATCTTTTCCAGCAATTACCTTGATTCACTGGTGTCGTTCGCGGCGGCAGGCGGGGGCGCGATCACGTTCTATGGCGAGGTGTCCGTGCGCAGCCGGCTGGCCGCCGGGCTGATCGCCGCCGTGCCACTGCGCGACCGCGAGATGAATGAGCGCTATATCGAGATCCAGACCCTGGCCAAGCGCAACCTGCCCGAGGCCGCCCGGGCCTTCCTCCAGCAATTGACTGATTCGCTGACCGGCATGGGGGATCTCCATGATTGACATGGATTGCCAAACCGGCAATCGAGTCTTCGATTCATTGCACATCATGGATGCACCGCCGCCCGGCCTGCCTTGGCAGAATCGTGGCTGACACCGCCCCCCCTCTATATAGATACCTCTCGATATGACCGATTCGTCCGCGCCCGGTAACCCTTCCTCCACCGCAGTCATCGTCCTGGGCGCCGGCATCGTGGGCGTCTCCACCGCGCTGGCCTTGCAGCAGCGCGGCCACGCGGTCTGTCTGGTCGATCGGCAGGCGCCGGGCCGGGCCACCTCCTACGGCAATTGCGGCATCCTCCAGCGCGAGGCGGTGCGGCCCTACGCCTTCCCCCGCGACTGGCAGGCGCTGCTGCGCGTGGCCACGGGGCAAGGCAACGACGTGCACTACCACCTGCGCGCGCTGCCGGCACTGGTGCCCGCACTGGCCCGCTACTGGCATGCCTCGGCGCCCGCGCGCTATGCCGGCACGGTGGCGGCCTACAGCGCGCTGATCCGCCATTGCCTCGATGAACACGCGCCGTGGATCGCCCGGGCCGGGGCGCAGGACCTCGTCCGCCACGATGGCTGGCTGGAGGCCTACCGCAGCGAAGCCGAGTTCGACGCCGCCGCCCGCGACGCCACGGCCGTGGCCGCCGACCATGCGCTCGATCACGCCCTGCTGGACCGCGCGGCGCTGCAGCAGGCCGAGCCGGCCCTGCGCGACGTGCTGGCCGGCGCCATCCACTGGCGCGACCCATGGACCGTGAGCGATCCCGGCGAACTGGTCGCCCGCTATGCCGCGCTGTTCGAGCGGCAGGGCGGCACCTTCTGCCATGGCGACGCCGCCACGCTGCGCGCCAGCGGTTCGGGCTGGCAGGTGTCTACGGAGGACGGCAAGGTCGAGGCGGCGCAGGCCGTAATCGCGCTGGGGCCGTGGGCGGCGGATCTGACCACGCGGCTGGGCTATCGGCTGCCGCTATTCGTAAAACGCGGCTATCACCGCCACTATGCGACCGAGGCGATGCCGTCCAAGCCGGTGCTGGACGCCGAGAACGGCGTGCTGCTGGTGCCGATGCGGCAGGGCCTGCGCGTGACAACGGGCGCGGAGTTCGCCCATCGCGACGCACCGCCCACGCCGGTCCAGTCCGGCCGGGCCGAGCAGATCGCCGCGCAGATGGTGCGGCTGGGCGCCCCCGTGGAGGCGCAGCCGTGGATGGGCGCCCGCCCGTGCATCGCCGACATGCTGCCCGTGGTGGGCCGCGCGCCGCGCCATCCCGGCCTCTGGCTCCATTTCGGGCATGGCCATCAGGGGCTGACGCTTGGGCCGGCCACCGCCCGGCTGCTGGCCGAGCTGTTCGACGGGGACGCGACGTATGTCGACGCCGCACCGTACGATCCGCGTCGGTTTGGAGATTGAGCGGGCCGGACTTCGTCCGAGACGCCGACCCTCTCCCCCGGCCCCTCTCCCGGAGGGAGAGGGGAGAAAACGGCGAGATTTCCAAGTGCCGACGGTTTGCTCCCCTCGCCCGCTTGCGGGAGAGGGGTCGGGGGAGAGGGCCAGCGCTTCCCTTCACTGGCGCCGGCAGATTGCGCCTGACGCCGCGCCGCCGTCGGTTCGCCGCGTGGGGCTGTTGCGACGGGTGGCGCCGGTGGTAACCTCCCAGCGTTCCCGATCCGCCACAAAGCCCCCCACCGTGCGCCATTCCGATCCGCAGATGTGGCGGTCCGCCGCCGACCAACGCGCCTATGAGGAAGCCCGCCGCAACGTGCGCGCGCTGCGCGGCTTCTATATCCACCTGACGCTCTACGTGGTGGTCAACACCATCCTCGTGCTCTGGAACGTGTTCGGCGCCTCGCACCGGCCCTGGTCCGGCGCGCCGCTGCTGGGCTGGGGACTGGGGCTGACCGCCCATGGCGTGCTGGTCTGGAGCCGCGTGGGCCTGCTCGGGCGCCGCTGGGAGGAGCGCAAGATCGCCGAGTACATGGCGCGCGAGCAGGTGCGCACGATCTCCACCGAGAAGCAGCTGGTGGAGGCGCAGATGCGGCTGCTGCAGGCCCAGATCGAGCCGCATTTCCTGTTCAACACGCTGGCCAACGTGGTGAGCCTGATCGAGCCGGCGCCGCGCAAAGCCACGCTGATGCTCGAACACTTCATCGCCTACCTCCGCGCGTCGCTGGCCGCGAGCCGGGCTACGCAGGGCACGGTGGCGCAGGAGGCCACGCTGCTGCGCGACTACCTCGCCCTGATCAAGATCCGCATGGGCGAGCGGCTCCAGTATCGTATCGACGTGGACCCGGCGCTGAACGAGGTGCCGCTGGCGCCGATGCTGCTGCAGCCGGTGGTGGAGAACGCGATCCGGCACGGGCTGGAACCGAAGATCGAGGGCGGGCACCTGACCGTGCGGCTGACGCGGCGCGGCGGGCGCATGCTGGCTTCGATCGAGGATGACGGCATGGGCTTCCGCCCATCGGCCAGCGCCGGCGTGGGGCTGTCCAACCTGCGCGACCGGCTGGCCGTGCTCTACGACGGCGAGGCTCAGGTGCGCATCGAGGAGCGCTCGCCCGGCACGGCCGTCCACATCGACATTCCGCTGTCCGCCCCCTTCCGCAACGGAGAGACCCCATGACCCGGATGCCCACCGCCTTGATTGCCGATGACGAGGAGCACCTGCGCACGCATCTGCGCGGCAAGCTGGAGCGGCTGTGGCCCGAGTTGCGCATCGTGGGGGAGGCGGCCAATGGCGTGGAGGCCGCGCAGGCCATCGCACAACTGGCGCCGGCGGTGGCCTTTCTCGATATCAAGATGCCGGGGCTGTCCGGGCTGGAGGTGGCGCAGGGCATCGAGACCGATACGCGGGTGGTCTTCGTCACCGCCTTCGACCAGTACGCGCTGGACGCCTTCGAGCGCGAGGCCGTGGACTATCTCGTCAAGCCGGTGACGGACGAACGTCTGGCGCGGTCCGTGGAGCGGCTGCGCAAGGCCTTCCAGGAGGCGGCGCCGCTGCCGGAGCTGGCGCAGTTGCTGAGCCAGCTCACGCGCGGCCCGGCCCGCCCGGAGGCCGGCGCGGCGCCGCTGCGCTGGGTGCGGGCGAGCCGGGGCAACACCACCAGCCACGTGCCGATCCAGGACGTGCTGTACTTCCAGGCCGACGACAAATACGTGGTGGTGCATACGCGCGACGGCGAGCACCTGATCCGCACGCCGCTGGCCGAGCTGATGGAAGGGCTCGACCCGGACACCTTCTGGCAGGTGCATCGCTCGACCATCGTCAATATGGAATACGTGGCCGGCACGCGGCGGGATGACAGCGGGCGGCTGTTCGTGCGCCTCCAGAATCGGGAAACCAAAAGCGAGACCGAACTGCCGGTCTCGCGCGCCTACGTGCACCGCTTCCGCCAGATGTAGCGGGCGAGGGGAGGTTTAGTCGCGGTTCATGAACTGGTCGATCTTGCGGGACTCCCAGTCGCGCCCACGTTGCGAGACGCGCCACCAGACCAGCAGGCCATGGATCGTCAGCCCCAGCCCCCAGGCCAGCGTGGTGGTGAGCGGCCACGGCCAGCCGGCCTCAAGCGAGCGGTGCGCCCAGCTGGGCGACGGCATGAACAGGAAGCGGAACCAGAGCCATCCGTTCACGGCGAGGTAGATCAGCAGGTGCAGATACCAGCCGCGCAGCGCCCGGACCATGCGGTGGGCGCGCCAGTACGCCATGGCGTTCTCGTCGGCGGGGTTGGTCGGGCGGTGCATCGCGTCGTGTCGCATCGGGAACCTCATCGGAAAGGGTTGATGAGGACAAATTACGCCGCCGGCGGGTGGGATGCCAGGGCGAGGCGCCGAATCGACGGATCCGCTTCGCGAATGACCGGAACGGGGCGTCAACGACAGGGCGCGTTGCAAGGGAATTGAAAGCTTATGGCGGGTTAACGCGCGACTATCGCAGCGATTAGACGCATTGGCTGGAACAGTCTGTTGCCCATCCCGCCCATTGCATTGCAGCAATCACCACCTAATCTTCGTGGGACAGTTCTTTCGGTTACAACAAGGAGGTACCGCCATGAACCTGACGCTCGAAGCCATTCTGCCCGCCCAACGCGAAACCGGCGCGGCCGTGGGGGACTCGGTCACTGCCATTCAACACCAGGACATCGTTGTCGCGTTCTCCGCGCTGATGGCTTCGCAGCAAGTGGCGGTGCTGCACATGCTCTATCCGCGCACCGATGCGCGCACGCACCGCAGCCTCGGCCACCTGGTCAACGCGCTGCACGGCCACGGCCTGCACCGCGTGGCGGAGCTGGTGGATCAGGAAGCGCACTACCTCGTCTTCAAGGACCCGACCGAAGCCTGGCGCGCCATGCACGAGATTCGCCATGACTCGCTGGCCATCGGCGTGCACCTGTACTACAAGGGCAAGACCGGCGATGCCGCCGAGGTGGCGCTGGACGTCGACGCCCATCGCGCGCACTGACTCGGACCGCCCCGGGATCTTATTCCGGGGCCTCCACGCGACAGGTCATGGCGGGCTTGCCCGGTAGCTCAAACTGGGCCTCGGGGCCCTTGTCCCAGAACATCGCCTCGCCGGCGTCGGTCGTGGCCGCATAGCGGGCACCCGACGCCGCGCGCGTCTGCGACAACAGCAGCTTCTTGTCCAGCCACGTCAGGTAGGCGTAGCCGGGTTCGGTCTGCACGAAGGTGGCCAGGATCAGCGCGTCGGCCCCCGGGCAGCGCACCGAGAACGGCCCCCGGGTGATGCCCTTGGCGTCCTGCGTGCGCGGGCCGGCGAAGTTCTGCCGCAGCAAGTGAATCCGATCGATGTATTCGGCGGTGGTGCACGCGCGTGCGTCGCTCGCCTTCCAGCAGTCGTTGCGACCCTTGATCCAGCCGCGCTGCTCGGCCAGCAACGTCTTCTTGCGGCTCGTGCTCATGGAGCGCGCGTCGAGCGCCAGCCCGTACAGGCGCGTCGTTTCCTTGTCGAGCTTCGCCAGCGTATCGTCCTTGCAGATCATCTGCTCGATCTGGCCTTCGGCCCGCTTGCAGTCGAAGCTGGGGCTGGCGGCGTGCCCCGCGCCTGTCAGCACGCCGAGCACGGCACCCAGCAGGATACGGCGTGGAAGCATGGCCAGACCTCCTCCGGGCGTGGTCAGCCCGCGTTGCGTTCCAGGACGACGAAGTGCTTGCGCACGGGCTCGATCACTTCAAATACCCCTTCGAAACCAGCCGGGATCACGCAGGCATCCCCGGGCCCGAACTCGCGCGTCACGCCGGCATGGTCGGTGATCCGCAGCCGGCCGCTGATGACGTGGAAAAACTCCTCCTTGCCAGCCGGAAACGCAATACGCCACGCGCCGGGCTCGCACGCCCAGATCCCACAATCGAAATCGCCCGCCGCGGCGCTGTAGTGCGTCCACGTGGTGCGATCCGGGTTGCCCTCGACAAGGCGATCCGGCCTAGGCCGGTCGTGCGTGGGCGCAGGGTCGGCGCGGAAATCGGTCAGGACGGGCAGGGCAGGAAGGGTAGAAAGGGGTTTGGACACGGCTGTACTGGACGGAATGAATGCTCAACAAATGGCAGCCGCCAGTGTAGCCCGCCCGGTCGGCTTCTCGGGGTGGGCCACCGCACCGTCATGGATGTGCGCTTGGGGCATCACGGCTTGGTGGCCAGGGGGAGTCATGGATCATGCTTCACGCCATCGATCCATCGCACATTGTCGGTGTACTGCCGCCCCGGAATGCTGGATGACGGAAGCGAAGCGGCATGCGCGCTTGCCGGACGATGGCCCGAGAACGGATTCAGGATCCTCACTCCCGTACTGGCGAAGTCGCGGACGTTCTGGCGGCTATGCGTCACTGATACCGGGCGAAGTCCTCGTCGTCATGCGCGTCGCCCCGGTGCCGTGAAAAGGAGGGTCAAAACGTGTCCAGTTGTTGCGGCCACTTGATGCAGCGCAAGAAAGGTCGGCGTGCGGTGGGGGGACGGATCGCGCTGGGGCGTGGCGGGGCGTGGCGGGGCGTGGCGGGGGGAGCGGGGCGCGTGGCAAAACCTGCGCGCACAAAAAAGCGGTCCCACAAAGAAATACCCCGACGCGCGGGATCGTCGGGGTAGTAAGAGTTGCCAAGTCGTTTGGGGTCGTGTCGAGTGACCCTGGGGCAAGTGTGACCTGCGCTGCTACGCCCGCCAATAACTCAGCTGAGTTATTGCGGGAAACGAGGACAAAGCTCGCAAATTCGGCTGCTGCACTGCGAGATTCTGAACAAAAGAACGAAATTCCATGATGCGCACCGAAAGGCGCCGCCAGCCCCGCTGCACGCGTGGCATCACTCGTTAGGGTGATGGGCGCGGTTACCCGTTGGCGTCGCGCCGGCCGGCCGCGCTGTGCGTTGCGGGATGGTGGGGGTATTCCATGAGCAGCGCGCTTACCACGCCGTTGGTCCAGCCGAAGCCGTCCTGGAGCGGATATTCGCCGCCGCCGCCGCCCTCTGCGCCGTCCATGCGCGGCTCCAGCCGATATTTCTCGACTAGCTTGTACTCGTGGGTGTAGAGGCTGCCCACCGTGGCGAGCCAGCGGTGCGCGATCTCGTCGGCCAGCGCCTCGCAGCCGTAGCGCCGCAGCCCGTGGATGGCGATCCACTGCAACGGGGCCCAGCCGTTGGGCTGGTCCCACTGCTGGCCGGAGTCCCGCTCGGTCGTAGCCAGGCCGCCTGCCTCGAGCAGCCGGGCGCCCGCCACGTCGGCCACGCGCGCGGCCTGCGCGGGCGTGGCCATCCGCAGGTAGAGCGGCATCAGCGTAGCCGCCGTCAACAGTTCGCGCCGCTTGCCGCGCTGCCAGTCGAAATCGAAGAACGCGCCGGCGTCCTCGTCCCACATGGTGGCGAAGATGGCGTGGCGCCGCCGCTCGGCAGCTTCCGCATATTGCCTGGCGGAATCGGGTTCGCCGGTGGCGTTGCACAGCGCGGCCAGGCGGATTTCGGCATGCCAGAGCAGGGCGTTGAGGTCGATGGGCAGGATGCAGGTGGTGCGGATGGTGGCGAGGTCGCTCGCCGGCGCCTGGGAGAACCCGGTGATCGCATCGGGCTGGCCGTCGCACCATCGCGAACTGAAGTCCCAGCCTGACTCGGCCGCCGCACGCAGGTCGCGGTACACGATATGGTGGGGCCGGCCGCTGCGCCGCGCCGTCTCCACGTCCTCGAGGTAGGCCTCCTCGCGCGGATGGGCGCGGTCGTCCCAATAGCGGTTCAGCACCGCGCCGTCAGGCAGCCGCACCACGCGCCGGTGGGCCGCGCCGGGCCGCAGATGCGCCGCGCCGTCCATCCAGAACGCATATTCCAGCTTCAACTGCGGCAGGTAGGCGTGCGCCGCTTCGACGGCATGGTCCTCGAACAGCGTGGTCATCAGGGAGAACACGGGCGGCTGCGAGCGGGTGAGGTAATACGTGCGCGTGCCGTTGGGCACCAGCCCGTAGGTGTCGATCAGGTAGGCGAAGTTGTCCGCCATCGCGCGCAGCAGGTCATGCCGGCCGCTGGCCGCCAGCCCGAGCATCGTGAAATACGAATCCCAGTAATAGAGTTCGCGGAAGCGCCCGCCCGGCACCACGTAGGGGCGCGGCAGCGGCAGCAGCGAGCAGAGCGACGGATGCTCGGCGGGCTCGCGCGTCAGCACCGGCCACAGGCCGTCGATATGGTCGCGCAGGGAATGGTCGGGGTTGGAGACGTAGTGCTCGTCCGGAATCGATTCGCGCGCGAAGTGCGCCTGCACGAATGCTGCGAGCGAGAAATCCGCCGACTCGCGTTGCGCGCGATAGCGCTCCAGGATGACCTCTGGCGCCACCAGCGGCACGCAATCGGGAAAGGTCTTGCTGTCGGCGAACAGGCCGCTGGCCTGCACATCGACGAACAGTTCGGCGTAGCGCTCAGCCGGCGACACCGCATCGGCCGCCGCGCAGCCATGGAGCGTGCGCGGACCGGGGCAGGGGAGGTGGGTGACCGATGGCGCCAGCGCGTGGCAATGCGCGGGGCGAGGCGTGTCGGCGCAACTGGCTTGCCGCGCGCCAGCATCGGCCGCCGCGGGGCGGGTGTGGGCCACCACGTGCGGCACGGCGTGGGGCTCGGCATGAGCCTCCTGCCCGGGCGTGGCGCCGTCTCCCGCCGTCCTGCCTTGCAGTCGCATGGCCATGCCTCCCAGGGGTTTGTTTCACGGTGAGAGTCGGGGGGATTGGGCAAAGTTCAAACCGACTGGCCCTCGGCACCCGCAATGCGGGGAATGCGCTTGCGGGGCTTCTGCGCGGCCTGCCACAGGTCATAGGTCGTCTGCATGCCGCTCCACATCTCTCGGCTCGCGCCCAGTGCCTCTTCCAGCCGGATCGAGATATCAGGCGTAATGGCCGCATGGCCATTCACGATGCGCGACAGCGTGGCGCGCGTCACCCCGATATGGCGGGCGAAGGCGGAGATGGTCATGGAATCCAGGCCGTCCAGCCATTCGGCGAGCACCGAGCCCGGGTGGGGAGGATTGTGCATTCGAGTCATGCGTTGTCTCGCGTCTTTCAGTGATGGCCCGATGTTCGATTAAATCAGTTCGCCTTCGCGCCCATTTGGCCAAACGCGCGCGGATCTGTTACGAAGCGTGCAAATCCTGATGCAGTCCGTTGTCCAGCGGCGACAAACTCGCCTGCAACGCCCCCCTCACCGCCCCGCCGCAATCCCCCGAATCCCCGCCACAAATGCCTCCGCCACCGGTTCCAGTGTCCGGTCGCTGCGGCGGAGGAGGCCGATGGGTTCTTCGGTGCCTTGGGTGTCCACGGGCAGGAGGACCATTTCGCCGGCGGCGACGGCGCGGCGGGTGGCGGAGAGGGGGGCGGCCCAGACGGTGTCGCTCTGCTGCGTGAGCAGGCGGCCGAGGTAGGCGTCGGCGGTTTCCACGCAGCCTTCGGGCAGGGTGTGGCCGTGGCGTGCCAGCAGGCTCTCGGTACTGTGGCGCGGGATCGAGCCGACGGCGGGAATCACCAGCGGCCACGCCAGCACCTCGCGCAGGGTCGGGCGCGCGTTGTCGGCGAGCGGATGGCCCGCGCGCACGGCCAGCACCAGCGGCTCCGGGCCGAGCGATTCGAACCAGAGGCCTTCCATCGCGGCGGGGTCGTCCATGCGGCCGATGACGAGGTCGAGCACGTCGGCCTTGAGCAGGTCGATCAGCGTGCGGTTCATGCCGGTCTGCACGGCCAGCGCCACCTCGGGGTGCGCGGTGCGGAATTGCGCGACGGCGTCGAGCAGCAGCGCCGGCACGATGCTCGGCAGCGCGCCCAGCCGGATGCGTTCGTGGCGCGGGGCATCAGCGCCGGCCAGGCTGTCCGCCGCCGCGTCCACGTCCTCGATGATGCGCAGCGCATGGCGCAGGAAGCGCATGCCCGCCGCCGTCAGGTCCGTGCCGGCGCGCTGGCGCACCAGCAGCCGGGCGCCTACCAGTTCCTCGAGTTCGGTCAGCGTCTTGGACACCGCCGGCTGGGTCAGGCCCAGCCGCGCACCGGCCCGGCCCAGGTGCTGGGTCTGCGCCACGGTGACGAAGCAGTGCAGGTGCCGCAGCCGGATACGGGTGCGGAACAGATCGGGCGACGGATCCGATACATCCATAACTAAAAGTCATCCAAATTACGCGAAAACTCAATTTACATGACTTCCGGCGGTGCTTACAGTCTAAGTCTCGCCCCACACACCAAAACGGAGACAGCGCGATGCCCCCACGCCCCGGTCCCTACCGTCGCCCGTACTGGGACACCCAGCCCCCGTACCGCTTCGACCCCTATGGGTCCACGCAACTGCGCGCGCCGTCCCAGCCGCTGATCGCGCTGCCGCAATCGATTTCCGAGCTGACTGGCCCGACTTTCGGCCCCGAATTCGTCCGTGACGGTGACAACGACCTGACCGCCGGCCATGGCGGCGAGCCGATCGGCGAGCGGATTCTCGTGACGGGCCGCGTGCTCGACGAGAACGGCCGCCCGGTGCCGCACGCGCTGATCGAGATCTGGCAGGCCAACGCCGCCGGCCGCTATGTGCACAAGCGCGACCAGCACGACGCGCCGCTCGACCCCAATTTCACGGGCGATGGCCGCACCCTGACCGATGCGCAGGGCCGCTACCAGTTCAAGACGATCAAGCCGGGTGCCTACCCTTGGCGCAATCATCACAACGCGTGGCGTCCGCAGCACATTCACTTTTCGCTGTTCGGCAATGCCTACGCCACGCGCCTGGTCACGCAGATGTATTTCCCCGGCGACCCGCTGCTCGCGTTCGACCCGATCTTCAACTGCGTGCCCGATGCCAAGGCGCGCGACCGCCTGATCGCCACGTTCGACTGGGCGACCACCTCGCCCGAATACGCGCTCGGCTACCAATTCGATATCGTGCTGCGTGGCCGCGATGCCACGCCGATGGAGTAAGGCCATGCTCTACGCTACCGCCTCCCAAACCGTTGGGCCGTACCTCCATATCGGCCTTGCCGCGCTGGACTGCGCCGACCTGACCGCCGATGCCCCCGACCTGGCCGGGCAGCGCATCGTGATCGAGGGCCGTGTGATCGATGGCCGCGGCGAGCCCGTGCCGGACGGCATGGTCGAGATCTGGCAGGCCAACCCCGCCGGCCGCTATCGGCATGAGGAAGACACCGGCGACGCGCCGCTGGTGCCCGGCTTCACCGGCTTCGGCCGCGTGCCGACCGGCCCGGATGGCGACTTCCGCTTCGTCACGGTGAAGCCCGGCCCGGTGCCGGATCTCGCCGGTGGCCTGCAGGCGCCGCACATCATGGTGTCCGTGTTCACACGCGGGCTGGTCAAGCACGTGGCCACGCGGCTGTACTTCGGCGATGAAGCCGCCGCCAACGCCGCCGACAGCGTGCTCGGCCTGGTGCCGCCCGCGCGCCGCGCCACGCTGGTTGCCGAGGCCACGGCGCCCGGCAGCTACCGCTGGAACGTGGTGCTGCAGGGCGCGGACGAAACTGTGTTCTTCGATATCTGACCCCGGCACGCCTCGCCCTCCGCGAGGCGTTTTGCCGCACAATCGGAGCATTCCTACCGGTCCGCCCCCGCCGACGATGCCCTCAATTTCCCGCCTGACCGATCCGATGTTCGGCAGTCCCGCAGTGCTCGCGATCTTTTCCGATACCGGCACCGTGCGGCGCATGCTCGATGCCGAGGCGGCCCTCGCGCGCGCCGAGGCGCACTGCGGCGTGATTCCCGCGCAGGCCGCTGCCGTCATCACCGAAGTCTGTGCCGATGTCGGCGTGATCGACCTTGATGCCCTCGCGCAGTCCGCCGTCGCCGCCGGCAACCTCGCCATCCCGTTCGTAAAGCAGTTGACCGCCGCCGTGGCGCGGCGCGATGCCGAGGCTGGCCGCTACGTCCATTGGGGCGCGACCAGCCAGGACATCATCGACACCGGCGCCATGCTGCAACTGGCCGATGCCCTGCAGGCCATCGACATCGACCTGCTGCGCCTGGGCGATGCCTGCGCGACGCTGGCCACCGCCCACCGGACCACGCCGATGGTGGCGCGCACCTGGCTCCAGCACGCGCTGCCCACCACCTTCGGCCTGAAGGCTGGCGGCTGGCTCGATGCGCTGCGCCGCGACGTGATCCGCCTGCGCCAGTCCGCCGATCAGGCGCGCGTGCTGCAATTCGGCGGTGCCGCCGGCACGCTGGCCAGCCTGGGCGACAAGGCGCCCGCCGTGGCCGCGCAGTTCGCCCGCGAGCTGGGCCTGGACCTGCCCGCGCTGCCGTGGCACGCGCATCGTGACCGGCTGGTGGCGGTGGCGACGGCTTTGGGCCTGCTCACCGGCACGCTCGGCAAGATGGCGCGCGATCTGTCCCTGATGATGCAGACCGAAGTGGGCGAGGTGGCCGAGCCATCGGGCCCGGGCCGGGGCGGCTCCAGCACGATGCCGCACAAGCGCAACCCGGTGGGCTGCGCGGCGGTGCTGACCGTGGCCGTGCGCGTGCCGCCGCTGGTGGCGACGATGCTCGCCGGCATGGTGCAGGAGCATGAGCGCGCGCTGGGCGGCTGGCAGGCCGAGTGGGACACGCTGCCGCAAATCGTCACGCTCGCGGCCGGCGCGCTGCGCCAACTGGGCGACGTGGCGGCGGGCCTGGAAGTGGATGCCGCCCGCATGCGCGCCAATCTCGACCTGACGCACGGCCTGATCCTGGGCGAGGCTGCGATGCTGGCCCTCGGCGGCCGCATCGGCCGGCTGGAGGCGCACCACGTGGTGGACGCGGCCTCGCGCCGCGCCGTGGAGCAGGGCGAGACGCTGCGCGTGGCGCTGGCCGCCACGCTCGCCGCCAATCCCGCGCACGCCACGCTGTTGGATGACGCCGAACTGGACCGCCTCAGCGACCCGGCGCACTACGCCGGGCAGTCCGCCGCCTTCGCCGATGCCGCCGTGGCCGCCTGGCAGGCCCTGCGCGCCGCCTGACCCTATACCGACAAGGAGACCACGTTGCCCTATCTCGACCACGCCGGCGCCCGGCTGTTCTACACCGTCGATGGCCCGGACACCGCGCCCGCCATCGTCTTTTCCAACTCGCTGGGCACCGATTACACGATGTGGCAGCCGCAGGCCGCCGCGCTGGCGGGCCGCTTCCGGGTGGTGCGCTACGACGTGCGCGGCCACGGCCGCTCCACCGCGCCCGAGGGCGCCATCACGGTGGACGTGCTGGGCCGCGACGTGGTGGCCATCCTCGACGCCCTGCAGATCGGGCGGGCCGTGTTCTGCGGCCTGTCGATGGGCGGCCTTACCGGCATGTGGCTGGGCGCGCATGCGCCGGAGCGCTTCAGCCGCATCGTGCTGGCCAACACGGCG
Source organism: Cupriavidus sp. 01L43 (assembly GCF_056399925.1). NCBI lineage: Bacteria > Pseudomonadati > Pseudomonadota > Betaproteobacteria > Burkholderiales > Burkholderiaceae > Cupriavidus > Cupriavidus sp. 01L43. The sequence goes on along the minus strand of NZ_JBFTSH010000006.1, from coordinate 70,209 downwards.
GCCAAGATCGGCACGGCAGACGCCTGGAACAGCCGCATCGACATGGTGCTGCGCGACGGCATGGCGCCGCTGACTGATGCCTCGCTGCAACGCTGGTTCACGCCGGGCTTCCTCGCCACCGCCGGCCATGCGCTCGATGACCTGCGCGCGGTGCTCGCTGGCCTCGACCCGCGTGGCTACGCCGGTAGCTGCGGCGCCGTGCGCGACGCGGACCTGCGCGAGGCCGTGAAGACCATCCCCGTGCCGGTGCTGGTGATTGCGGGCAGCGACGATCCATCGACCACGGCGGCGCAGGGCCGCGAACTCGCCGCCGCCATCCCCGGGGCGATCTATGTCGAACTGCACGCCGCGCACCTGTCCAACCGCGAGCAGCCGGGCCGCTTCACTGCCGCGCTGCTCGACTTCATCCTCGGCCGCCGCCCGGTGACCGACGACGCCGCGCGCTATGAGGCCGGGCTATCGGTGCGGCGCGACGTGCTGGGCAGCGCCCACGTGGACCGCTCGCTGCAACGGATCTCGCCGCTGACCGAGGAATTCCAGAACCTGATCACGCGCTACGCCTGGGGCGAGATCTGGACGCGCGAGGGCCTGCCGCGCCATACGCGCAGCCTGATCACGATTGCGATGATGGTGGCGCTGAACCGCTCGGAGGAGCTGAAGCTCCATCTGCGCGCCGCCGCCAACAACGGCGTCACGCGCGACGAGATCAAGGAAGTGCTGTTGCAGACCGCGATCTATTGCGGCGTGCCGGCGGCGAATTCGGCGTTCCACATGGCGGAGGAGGTCTTCGCCGAGCTTGACCGGTAGTTGGTAGTCAGCCGCACACCATAAAAAAACGGATCGGGAGACAGGCCATGGGTCAGCAGGGCAACGGCATGCCGCGCGCCACGCGCGTGGCGATCATCGGAGCAGGGCCGGCCGGGCTGTTGCTCGGGCAACTGCTTACCGTGGCCGGCATCGACAACGTCATCATCGAGCAGCGCAGCGCCGAACACGTGCTGGGGCGCATCCGCGCCGGCATCCTCGAATCGGTGACCGTGGATGCGCTCACGCGCGCCGGCGTGGACCAGCGGCTGCGCGCGGAGGGGCTGCGGCACCATGGCATCGAGCTGTCGTACCAGGGCGCGCGCCACCGCATCGACTTCCACGCGCTGATTGGCCGCGACGTCACCGTGTATGGCCAGACCGAGGTCACGCGGGACCTGATGGCGGCGCGCGCAGCGTCTGGCATGCCCATCGTCTACGAGGCCACCGAGGTCTCCCTGCACGATTTCGATACGGACCGGCCCCGCGTGACCTTCCGCCACGCCGGCAGCGCGCACGAACTGGCCTGCGACTATGTGGCCGGCTGCGATGGCTTCCATGGCGTGAGCCGGGCCAGCGTGCCGGAGGCATCGACACGGATCTTCGAGCGGGTCTATCCGTTCGGCTGGCTCGGCGTGCTGTCCGAGACGCCGCCGGTGGCCGACGAACTGATCTACGCCAGCCACGAACGCGGGTTTGCGCTGTGCAGCATGCGGTCGAAGACGCGCAGCCGCTACTACGTGCAGGTGCCGGCCACGGAGCGCGCGGAGAACTGGTCCGATGCGCGCTTCTGGGACGAACTGCGCGCCCGGCTCGATCCCGCCGCCGCGCAGGCGCTGGTCACCGGCCCGAGCATCGAGAAAAGCATCGCGCCGCTGCGCAGCTTCGTCTGCGAGCCGATGCGCTTTGGGCGCCTGTTCCTGGCGGGCGATGCCGCGCATATCGTGCCGCCCACCGGCGCCAAGGGGCTGAACCTGGCCGCCAGCGACGTGCTGTACCTCGCCGACGGGCTGATCGCCCAGTACCAGCACGGCGATCCGGCCGAACTCGACGCCTATTCCGCGAAATGCCTGCGGCGCGTGTGGAAGGCGGAGCGGTTCTCGTGGTGGATGACGGCGCTGCTGCACCGCTTCCCCGATGCCGATGCGTTCGCGCACCGCATCCAGCAGGCCGAACTCGACTATCTGGTCGGCTCCGAGGCTGCCTGCCGGGCGCTGGCCGAGAACTACGTGGGGCTGCCGGCGTAGGACGCTTGCCGAGGCGCAAGTCGTCTGCCGGCGGACAGCAGGGGGCGGCGATGGCACGCGACAATGCCGCTATCGCCCCCCCCGGAGGTCCGCCATGAAGCGTGTCGTGCTCGGGCTTGCTGCCCTCGTTGCCCTCACCACTGCCGCGCTGATCCCGGCGCGCGCCGAGCCGGCCGCGCCGCTGGCGCCCATCGCCTCGCTCGACGTGGCCCGCTACATGGGCACGTGGTACGAAATCGCCAAATATCCGAACCGCTTCCAGCGCCAGTGCGCCGGCCACACCACGGCGCAGTACGCGGCGCGGTCCGATGGGCGGGTCGACGTGGTGAACCGCTGCCGCAAGGCGGATGGGACGAGCGATGACGCCACCGGCGTGGCCCGGCCGGTGGGGGAGGCCGGCACGCCGAAGCTGGAGGTGCGATTCGCCCCGGCGTGGCTGTCCTTCCTGCCGTGGGTCTGGGGCGACTACTGGGTGATCGACCTCGACCCCGGCTACACGCTTGCTGCCGTCAGCGAGCCGGGCCGGGACTACCTCTGGATTCTTTCCCGCACGCCCACCGTGGATTCCGGCGCCTATCAGGCGCTGCTGCGCCGGCTGGAGGCGAAGGGCTTCGACATCACCCGGCTCCAGGCTACGCCGCAGGACTGACGTCCATCCATCCATATTCATGAAGTATGGATGCGCCATCCGACATATATTTTACGTAGCACCAAGCCGGTGATACCGTCTCGCTCCAACATGCGGCACAAGCACCGCATGCGCTTGGAGGAGACCACAACATGACATCCGGATCGAACGTCCGGCGGCGCCTGGCGCTGCTGGCGGCTGCCTGTGCGGCCACTGCATTGATGGCCGCGTGCGGCGGTGGCGACGACGCCCCGACGGCGTCGGGCGGGGCGCCCAGCACCGGCGCCCCCGGCACTGACAACCCCGACATCCCGACCCAGCCGGCCCAGCCGACCCAGCCGACCCAGCCGACGTTAAGCGCGCTGGAGGCCTGCAACGCGCTGAACGGCGCCAGCCTGCCGGCCTCGGCGCTGACGCTGGCCTCGGGCGGCGCCACGGTCAAGGCGGCTACGCTGGTTGCCGCCGATGCCACCGGCAACACGCTCGGCGAGTACTGCCAGGTGCGCGGCACCATCGCTCCCGTGGACGCTGCCGCGTCCAACATCAACTTCGCGGTGAACCTGCCGACGCAGTGGAACGGCAAGGGCATCCAGTTCGGCGGCGGCGGGTTCGACGGCACGCTGATCGATGGCACCGAGACCGTACGCTTCGCGCTGCCGGACGACCCGGCGCCGCTGGCGCGCGGCTACGCCACCTGGGGCGACGATTCGGGCCACCAGAGCACCAGCATCACCGATGGGCGCTTCGCCACCAACGACGAGCAACTCGCCAACTATGGCGGCGACACGCTCAAGAAAACCCATGACGTGGCCCTGGCGATGATCCGCCAGCGCTATGGCCGTGCGCCCACGCGGGCGTACTTCCTCGGCACCTCCACGGGCGGGCGGGATGCGCTGAGCTACATCCAGCGCTGGCCGGCCGACTACGACGGCGTCATCGCCAACGAGCCGGCGCTCAACTACACCGGCACGCGCCTCTCCAACGTGGCCGTGGGCCGCGCGCTCTACCTGAACGGCGGCGCCGGCTGGCTCAACATCAACAAGACGCTGATGGTGCAGGCCGCTGCCTTGGCCGCCTGCGACACGCTGGACGGCGTGGCCGACAAGGTGGTCAGCAATGTCGAGGGCTGCCGCCTTGGCGCGATGCAGGTACTGGCCAACCTGCGCTGCCCCGGCGGTACGGACACGGGCGACACCTGCCTCTCGGACGCGCAGATTGCCACCGTCAAGACCATCGAGCAGCCGCTCCAGCTGACCTACCCGCTGGCCAACGGCGTGACCGTGGCCGGCGGCTACAACATCCTGGAAGGCGCGCTGGTGGCGGGGCCGTTCACCACGCGTGACCTCGGCACGCGGCCAGTGCCCGGCAATCCGGCCACCACGGCGGATTCGAACATGTACCTCACCGGCGACCAATGGGTGAAGTACTTCGTCACCCGCGCCGCCACGTTCGACGCGCTGACCTTCGACCCCGCCAGCCCGGGTAGCTGGACCTCGCGCGTGCAGACCGTCTCGGCGCTGACCGATGCCACCAACCCGGACCTGTCCGCGTTCCTGGCGAAGGGCGGCCGGCTGATCCTGCTGCACGGGCTGGCTGACGAGGTCATCAGCCCCAATTCGACCATCGCCTGGTACAAGGCTGTGATCGCGCGGGTAGGGCAGGCGGCGGTGGACCAGGGCATCACGTTCTACACGGTGCCGGGCATGGGCCATGGCACGGGCAGCTTCCTGCCGGCGTGGAACTCCCTGACCGCACTCGAGAACTGGGTGGAGATGGGCGTGGCGCCGGGCCAGCGTACGGTGATGGACACCAACGCCGGCACCTATGGCCGCACGCGGCCGCTGTGCCAGTACCCGGCATGGCCGAAGTACAAGGGCTCGGGCAGCCAGGACGCGTCCATCAACTACACCTGCGAGGGCGCGTCGGGCATCGTGCAGTCCTGCCTGAACCTGCCGGCCGTGGCCACCACGTGGAAGGGCGGCAACACCAACGGCGAGGAACTGTCGGTGCGTGTGGACCCGGCCACCCTCCAGTACACCGTGACGATCGATGCCAGCCTGCAACGGACCGCCGGCGTGACGCGCACCGGCCAGCTTGTCTCGCAGGGCGGGTGCACTTATGCCAGCGACGAGAACGGCGCCAACTTCACCTTCACCGGCGGCGGGGTGCTGGCGGGCGGGGTGAGGCCGCTCTCGGGCGCTGGCTTCCTGCCGCTGGTGGCCTTCCAGACCGTGTCGTCGGACTTCAAGGCGGTGGCCGACATCTACAACGTCAATGGCGTGCAGACGGCGGTGGCGGGTGGCGCGGTGACACTGCGTACCGGCTCGGCACGGCTGCGCTCGTCGGCAGCCACGTGGCAGACCTGCTCGGCAACGGCGGCGGGCGGTTTCATGGTCTATGACGCGGCCTGCGCCAACACCAGCAAGGGCTACATTGTCTGGAACCCGGCGCGCAACGCGTTCGACTACTTCGTGGGCGGCACCATCGCCGCCGGCGACGGCGTGCTGAGCGGGTCGCTGATCAGCGGCATCGTCAACGGCAAGCCGGTGCCGCTGGTCCTCACGCGCTCGGCCACGGCCTACGGGATGAACGTGTACGCCTCGCAGCCCACGGCACCGCTGACGGCGGGCGCGGCCGATGGCCGGTACCGCATGATGGGTACCGATGGCAGCCAGGTCAGCGCCGACCTCAACGCCACGGCCATCGTGCGCGACGGCGCCTCGGGCGTGCTGACCTACAACCAGCCGGTGGCGGGCGTGCTCGACGCCTCGGGCGGGGTGGTGGCGTCGTACCTGTCGAACGGTGGTCTGCTGATCGGTACGTCGGCGGGACGGTTCGAGCTGGGGTTACTGAATTGATGTGACGCGGTGATGACGAAAAAGCGGGCCTTGATGGCCCGCTTTTAGCGCTCCTTTTTGGGCCGTAGCGCCGGCCCCCGCCCGCGATTCATTCCGCTATCAACTTCCAATGTCTTCCGTCTGACTCCAGCCGGTGCGTCAATCGAAGCGACTGCAGGAAACGTGTGTCGTGAGAGGCCACGACCAGGGCGCCGGGATAATCGTCCAATGCCTGCTCTACCGCCTGGATGGATTCCAGATCGACGTGATTGGTCGGCTCGTCCAGCAATAGCAGCTGCGCGGGCTCGGTGCTCCACAGCACGCACGCCAGCGCACCCTTGAGTCGCTCACCGCCGCTCAACGCACCGGACGGCAGGTTCACAAGGTCGGCGTTCAAGCCCAGCAGCGAAAGATGGCTGCGCAATACCCCGTCCGGCAGCGGCGTTTCCAGTTCATGCAGGCGTTCGAGAACCGACAGGTGGGGTGGCAACACGCTGGTCGCTCGCTGATCGAGCCATGCGCTGCGCACGCCGGTCTGGCAAATACCAGAGACCGGGGCAATGGTGCCCGCCAACATCTTCAGCAACGTTGTCTTGCCGCAGCCATTCGGACCGGTCACGGCGACGCGCACGGGTCCCGTCAGCGTCAGCGTAAGGGGCGCACCGTCTTCCGGAAACGGCGCGACGGCGTCTTCCAGATGGATCACGCGTTTGCCAGCCGCAATGGCAGTTGCTGGCAGGATAAGTGCGACAGCTTTATCGGGCTCGATTCGACGTGCTGCCAATTGAACCGCCTCGTCGAGCTTGAACTGCACGTCCTGCTGACGAAGTCGCTGCCGGCCTGCAAATACCTCTGCGCCATCCTTGCGGCGGCCCATGGCGATCCCCGGAAGATTCGCGTCCTTTGCGCCTTTCGTCTGACGTGCGGTGCGGCGCTGTTGCGCGTCATGTTGACGCTGCGCCGCACGCTCGGCGGCGTTGCGATCCGTCCTTGCGCGGTCGAGCGAAGCCTGCGCCGCCGCCGCTTCGGTGCTGCGCTGAGCCTGATAGAGCGTGTAATTGCCGCCGTAACTGCGCATCCCGCCCGGTGTCAGTTCGACGATGCGGTCCATCAGGTCCAGCAATTCCCGGTCGTGACTGACGAGAATCAGGCCGCCGGTCCATCGCTGCAACTTGTCACGCAGCCATTCGCGCGCGGTGTGATCCAGATGGTTCGTGGGTTCGTCGAGCACCAGGCCTTCCGCGTCGGATAGAAAGGCGCCGATCAGCGCAACGCGGGTAAGTTCGCCACCGCTCAGCGATCCCGCCAGCCCTTTTGGGTGCAGGTGCGGCAGTCCGCTGTCCGCCAGCGCCTGCTCCAGACTGGCGCGGATATGCCACCGTCCATCCAGTAAATCGAAGTCGGTGGGATGCGGCGTACCGCCTTCCATTCGCGCCAGCGCATCGAGTATTGGTGTCAATCCGGCGACATCGGCAACCGTCGCGCCTTTTGCGGGGACGATTTCCTGCGGCACGTAGGCGACCGTGCCATGGCGCGTGACCTGCCCGGTCTCCGGCTGGAACAAACCGACCAACACCCTCGCCAGCACACTCTTGCCCGCGCCATTCCGGCCGAGCAAGCCGGTACGCTCGCGCTGGAAGGTGTCATTCAGATCGTGTAGGAGCGTCCTGCCGTCCGGCAACGTCACCGTGACATGCCGCACGGAGATGGAGAAACCCGTGGCGTCCGGTGGGAGGCCATCGGAAGCAACGGGAGGCGCAAGCGTTAATACCCCAAGGGCTTCGCGTTCGATATCCGCCATAGTCGAATTCAAATGTTGATACAGCCGAGTGTCTCACGAAGGCCGGCGATTGTTGCCGCCAGGACAACATGCTGAGGGCCTTCACGATACTACTGGCGCCGGCTCCCCCTGACTACACTGCGTCACACGGTAGGTCGAATCGCGAGCACAACGAAGCGCGCGAATTTCGCGGTCGTTCTCGTCCACCGCGCCGCCCCACGCGGCTCACCCCATCAAACCAACAGGACTACTGAAAATGAGCGAAACAATCCACAATGTGCAGCCGGTTATCGCCAACGTTGGCAAAGAAGGTTTTGGCGAACTCGTGTCTTCCCGCTACGCCGTGCGCGTGGGTGACGTCGACGTCCTGCTGATCAGCGATGGGGTTCTGCCGCTGCCGACCTCCACCATGTCCACCAACGTGAAGGAAGCCGACCGCAACGAATGGTTCGACGATCGCTTCCTGCAGCGCGACATGTTCGACTGGGCGCTGAATATCGCCCTCGTGCGCAGCGGCGACCGCCTGATCCTGGTCGACTCCGGTGTGGGCGACGGTTTCGAATACTTCTCGCGCGCCGGTCGCTCGGTGCTGCGCCTGGAAACGGCTGGCATCGACCTCGCAGCCATCACCGACATCGTGATTACCCATATGCATATGGACCACGTCGGCGGGCTGAATGTGGATGGCGTCAAGGCCAAGCTGCGCCCGGACGTGCGCATTCACGTGGCGGCCGCGGAAGTGGAGTTCTGGAAGAACCCGGACTTTAGCAAGACGGTGATGCCGGAAGCGGTGCCACCCGCGCTCCGCAAGGCCGCCGCAACGTTCGTGGAACTCTACAGCAAGAACATCGTGCAGTTCGGCCAGACCGTGCAAGTGGCGGCGGGCGTGTCGGCGCGCGTGACCGGCGGCCACACGCCGGGACACTGCGTGGTGGACGTCGCATCGAAGGGCGAGAAGCTGACGTTCGTCGGCGACGCGATCTTCGAGGTCGGCTTCGAGCATCCCGCATGGCAAAACGGCTTCGAGCACGAGCCTGAAGTGGCCACGGAAGTCCGCATCGCGCTGCTCGACGAAGCCGCCGAAACCGGCTCCATGCTGGCCGCCGCGCACGTCGCATTCCCGTCCATCGGTCATATTGCGAAGAACGGTGATGCCTACCGCTTCGTGCCGGTGCAGTGGGATTACTGATATCGGTTGCACTGACGACTGTCAAAGAAGCCGCCGCGAGTTCATAAGACTCGCGGCGGTTTTTTTTCATCGCATGCTGGACGAATGCGCGACGCGTCTTCTACGCGAGCATCAGGTCCAGGTTTTGAATTGCGGCGCCGGATGCGCCCTTGCCTAGATTATCGAAAACCGCAGACAGGAGAACGTGCCCGTGCTCCATGCTGGGAAATACGCTCAAGCGCATGTCGTTTGTGCCGTTCAGCATTTGCGGATCCAGCTGCTTTACGGCGCTCGATTCTTGCAGCGGCAAGACATGTACGTGGTCCGTCTTGGCATAGTGGCGCGCGAGGCAGGCGTGCAACGTGGCGCCATTTGCGCCGGGTGCCAGCAGCCGCAACGTTAGCGGCACCGTCAGCACGATGCCCTGGCGGAACGCTCCGTATGCAGGGACGAAAATGGGCGGCTGCGCGAGCCCGGCGTGCTGCTGGATCTCCGGCGTGTGCTTGTGCGCGAGTTCCAGGCCATAGACCTGATATGAAGGCGCGTTAGCGGCTCCCGGCCCCTCATATTCCTCCACGCCGGCGCGTCCGCGTCCGGAATAGCCCGATACCGCATGAATGCTGATGGGGTAATCGCCCGGTATCAGCCCCGCTTGCACCAACGGACGCAGCAGGCCAATCGCACCGGTCGGATAGCACCCAGGGTTGGTGACCCGACGTGCGTTGGCAATGCGCTCGGCCTGCCCCGGCGCCATCTCCGGAAATCCGTAAGTCCAGTCCGGCTGTGTACGGTGGGCGGAGCTTGCGTCGATGACGCGAACCGCAGGATTGACGATGGTGGCCACTGCCTCGCGCGCGGCGGCATCCGGCAAACAGAGGAGGGCGATGTCGCAGGCGTTGATGGCTTCTGCGCGACGCCGCAAATCCTTGCGCTCCGCAGCAGCAAGCGTAATCAGCCTGATGTCGGTCCGGTTACGGAGCCGTTCGTGGATGAGCAAGCCGGTGGTGCCCTGGTCGCCATCGATGAAAACAACGGGAGAGCTCATACGTGAAAGACTCCGCTGACTTTGGGTTGTAAGAAATAGAGAGAAGCCTCATATTGCGTGGACCACTACAATAGAGAAAGTTGAATTTCATAACCTGAACATTCAGTTTTCCTGAACCTGGACGCCGACATGCGAGAGATCAGCCTGGACCGCCTGCGCACGCTGGTCGCCATTGCAGACCGCGGCTCATTTGCCGAAGCGGCGCGTGCATTGCACCTGGCGCCGCCAACGGTCAGCCTTCATATCGCTGAACTGGAAGACCGCATTGGGGCGCCACTCCTGTCGCGGAAGCGCGGACAGGTCAGGCCGTCGGCGATAGGGGAGGTGCTGGTGGAGCGCGCGCGTCGACTGCTGGCCGATGCGGAGCAGGCGTTGGACGATATTCAACGCCAGGTGCAGGGGCTCGAAGGGCGCGTGCGGCTCGGTGCGTCGACTGGCGCGATCGCGCATCTGTTGCCGCAAGCGCTTGAAGTGCTGCGCCAGCACCATCCCGCCATCGACATTCAGGTTGCGGTGCTGACTTCACATGAAACCTTGTCCCGACTGGCGGATGGGACGCTGGACGTTGGGCTGGTCGCACTGCCTCAGCCCCCGGTGGCTGGACTCGTGATCAAGCCTTGGCGGCGCGACCCCGTGATGGCCTTTGTGCCGGCGCATTGGCAGTGTCCGGCCCGCGTCACGCCTGATTGGCTCGCTGCCCAACCTCTCATTCTCAATGACGCGACCACGCGTCTTTCCCGTCTGACTGCGGAGTGGTTCGCAGCCGGGGGGTGTCATCCTGCGCCTCGCATTCAGCTCAACTACAACGACGCGATCAAGAGTCTGGTAGCGGCAGGTTACGGCGCCGCGCTGTTGCCCCATGAGGCGACGTCGCCATTGCCCGACACGCGCATTGTCATGCGTCCGTTGCGCCCGGCGCTGTGGCGTCGGCTCGGCATTGCACATCGTGCGGGGTACGTTGAGCGTTCGACGCAACACGTGCTTGATATGTTGCGGGATCTGCGCTTGGCGTAGGCGTTGCCCTTTTCCGCTGCCTCGTCGCACCGTCCAATGGCACTATTTGTGGATCCAGTCCCGCATCTGAACAACAGGATGACTTATGTATCACCTGTCAGGCGTCTACACGGAGGAAAACGATGGCACGCGTTCGCGTTGAAGGCTTCACCATTTCGCTCGACGGATACGGAGCGGGTCCGAACCAAGACCTCAGCCATCCGCTCGGCGTTGGCGGGACGGAACTCCACCAGTGGCTAGTCCCGACACGCACCTTCCAGCAAGCCTTGTTCGGCAAGGAAGGCGGTACGACCGGGATTGACGACGATTTCGCCGCCCGAAGCTTTCAGAATGTCGGCGCCTGGATTCTTGGGCGGAACATGTTCGGACCCATTCGTGGGGATTGGCCGGACGAAAGCTGGAAAGGCTGGTGGGGAGATAGTCCGCCGTACCACGTTCCGGTCTTCGTCCTGACCCATCATGCTCGGCCTTCCATCGAGATGGAAGGCGGCACCACGTTCCACTTCATAACAGGCGGCATTCGCGAGGCGCTCGACCGTGCACGCGACGCCGCTGCCGGCATGGACGTGCGGATCGGCGGTGGGGCGCATACGATCCGGCAGTATCTTCGCGAGGGCTTGATTGACGAGCTGCACATTGCAATCTCYCCGGTCCTGCTTGGGCGGGGAGAGTCGCTGTTCGACGGGGTTGACCTGGTGGCGCTGGGATACCAATGCGTGAAATCCGTAGCGTCGGAGAAGGCTACGCATGTGATCCTGCGGCGCCAGGCGCGCTAGGACGCCTAGTCACGCGTTGAAGGCCGACATTACTGAAGGGCCGATTTCAATCCGGCAACGCCTCGCCCACCGCGTCCCGATCCTTCCTGTGCCTGGCCGCAATCCTGTGCGTCAGCGCCACCAGCGCCGCAACGGCCGGGTCGGCGTCGTTGGCCCGGTAGCCAAGGGTGAGCGGGGCGCGCAGGCGGTCGGTCTCGACCATGCGGCAGTAGGCCACGCCGTGGCGGTTGAGGCCGGCCATCGACGCCGGCACCACGCTCACGCCGGCGCCAGCGGCTACCAGGTTGAGGTTGGTCAGCATGCGTTCCACCTCGGCGCCGATGCGCGGCGTGAAGCCCAGCGCCTCGCATTCGCGCAGCAGGTCGCCGTACATGCCTGGCGCGCCGGGCCGGCGGACCAGGATGAACGGATCGCCCTTCAGTTCGCGCAGTGACACCGGCGTGCCGGCGGCCACGCCTTCGGCCGCCCGGCGGCGCAGCAGCGCGTGGTCCAGCGGCAGGGCGATCACCATTTCTTCCTCGAGCAGGAGGTCGAAGCGCACGCCTTCCGGGTGTTGCACCGGGGCGCGCAGCAGCGCCGCGCTGAGCGTGCCATCGGCCAGTTGCTCGATGCCTTCGGCCGCGTTGCGCTCGGTCAGGGAGAGCGTCACGCGCGGAAACTGCCGCCGGCAGGCGCGTAGCACCTCGGGGGTGAGCTTGTGCGCCGCCGCCGAACTGGTGAAGCCGATGGCCAGCGCGCCTTCGTCGCCACGCGCCATGCGGTGCATGCGCGCGCGCATTTGCTCGATACGGGCGAACAACTCCACGGCGTCGCCATGGAGCGCGGTCCCGGCGGCGGTCAGCGCCACGCCGCGCGGCTGGCGGTCGAACAGGGACACGCCCAGCTCGGTCTCCAGTGCCTTCAACTGCTGGGAGAGCGGGGGCTGCTGGATGCCCAGCTGCTCGGCGGCGCGGGTCACGGAGCCGGTTTCGGCCACGGCCAGGAAATAACGCAGGTGTCTCAGTTCCATCGGTGGTCCGATATGTCGTGGATATGGCAGATGCCGAAAGCATATATTTTACGAGCGGGCCCGGCCGTCCTAGTATTGGCGTTTTGCCTGATACGGCAGACATAAGACCAAGGAGACACCATGCCCGGCGCGCCACGTTTCGCCCGATTCACTTTGCTGATGGCCGCCACGGCGGCGCTTGCTGCCGGCTGCGCCAGCCAGCCCCCGGCGCCTTCCGCCTCTGGCGAAGCACCTGCCACATCCGCCGCCAAGCCCCAATGGCAGCGCGTGCACCTGGGCAGTGGCGCCGGCTATGACTTCCCGGTCTACGCCAACCATCCGCTGACGGCGGACCTGCGCGGCATTCGCGAGGTGGTATTCGTGCAGCACGGTCTCCAGCGCAATGGCGACGATTACTACGCAGCCGGCGCCGCACTGCTCCAGGCCAGCGGCCGCAAGCCGGAAGAGGTGCTGCTGATCGCCCCGAACTTCCCCGGCACGCCCGACGCCGCCAAGCACTTCGACAACATGCCGGTCTGGACCGTGCAAGGCTGGATCGGCGGCGAAGACGCGGTGTCCGGCCCCGGCGCCGGCGTCAGCTCGCTCCAGGTGCTGGACGACCTGCTGGCCTTCGTCACGGACAAGTCGCGCTTCCCCGCCGTGAACAAGGTCACCGTGGCGGGCCATTCGGGCGGCGCCCAGATCGTCCACCGCTACGCCGTGCTGAACAACGTGGACGAGCGCGTGCGCGCGGGCGGCATCGATCTGCGCTACGTGGTGGCCAATCCCTCGTCCTATCTCTACTTCACGCCGGACCGGCCGGTGGCGCCTGATCTCAAGCGCTTCGCGCCGTACAGCACCACGACCTGCGCGGACTACGACAAGTACCGCTACGGCATGCAGGACATGGTGGCCTACGCCAAGGGCGCCAGTGGCATGACGCTCTACCAGCGCTACATGCAGCGGCAGGTCACCTATATGGTGGGTAGCGAGGATAACGATCCGAATCACCGTGTGCTCGATAAGGCATGCGGCGCCGAGGCCGAAGGCCCCACGCGCCTCCAGCGCGGGCGCGCCTACCAGCGCTACGAGCAATTCCTCGCCAAGCCGGGCCAGACCAGCCGCCATCGCGCCTTTGAAGTGGTGGGCGTGGGGCACGATCAGGCGCGCATGTTCGGCTCGCAGTGCGGCGCGCAGGCGGTGTTCGGCATGGAACCAGCCGCCAACGCGGCGGGCGCCGTGTGCCGGGCACCGCAGCTGTGAGGGCCTGGGCAAGACGGGGTTTGCCCCCAAGGCGGGCAGGGCGGGCTGGTGCTAGCATGCCGCGAGCTATTCGACTCGCGCCCCTGCATCCATGCCGTTCCCTCCGGTTCCGCCTGATCGGGCCCGCCGCCGCCTGACCCATGGTCTGGCTGGGCTGGCCGGGCTGGCGGTACTCCCGCTGTTCCCCCGCGCCGCATGTGGCGCAGACACCACGCACCTGCTGGTCGGCTATGCCGCCGGCGGGGGTGCCGACCATATCGCCCGTCTCGTCGCCGACAGCCTGACCACGGACGGCGTGCCCACCATCGTCGAGAACCGCCCCGGCGCCGCCGGCCAGATCGCCCTGCACCAGGTGGCGCGCGCCACGTCCGGCCCGCGCACCTTGCTGCTCGGCACAGTAGGCTCGGTCAGCATCGGCCCGCTATTGGCCGCCGCGCCCGAGCCGCCGGCCACGCCGTTGCAGCCGGTGGCCATCGTCGCCACCACGCCGCACGTGCTGCTGGCCTCCGCGGAGGCGCCCGCTGCCACGCAGACGCTCCAGGCCCGGCTGGCCGAAGCGCGTCGGCGCCCCGGCGAACTGGCCTACGCCTCCCTCGGCATTCATTCCAGCGCCCATCTGGTGGGCGAATTGATCTGCCAGCAGGCGGGTGTGTCGATGAACCACGTGCCGTATCCCGGCAGTGCGCGCGCATTGGTCGATCTGCAGGGCGGACACGTGGCGCTGCTGGTGAGCACGCTGCAGGCCGCGTTGCCGCTGATGCGTCAGGGCAAGGTGCGCGCGCTGGCGGTGACCGGTGCCGCGCGCAGCCCGCTCGCGCCGAACGTGCCGACGTTCGAGGAGGCCGGCGTGCCCGGCATGCGGCAGGACGCCTGGTACGGCGTGCTGGCGGCGCCCAGCATGTCCGCGCGCGCCTGCGCGGCGCTGGCGGACCGCTTCACGCGGCTGCTGCGCACGCCGGCTCTGCGGCAACGTCTGGGTCAGGACGGCGCCGAGCCGCTGGCGCTCACCGGCGCGCAGGCTTCCGACTACCTGGCGCGCGAGCGCGAGGTCTGGCGGCAGGCCATCGGCCGCGTGGCCAGCCGGCTCGCCTGACGGTTCGCCCGGGCGCGCTGCCTATATATAGAGGGAATCCCACGAAAGACACCGGGGCACCCTTGCGAGTGCCCCGGCGGTGGACCCCGAGTTATCCGCGCGCCTTGAACTTCAGCGCACTGCGGCAACCGTGGAAATGCCGCGCGGGGTCCGAAAAGACGAAGAGGAAGCCGACTTACGGCTGGCGGCTCTTGTCCTGGTCCTTCTGGCCACCTTGCTGGCCTTGTTGCCCTTGCTGGCCGCCTTGCTGACCGCCACCTTGCTGGCCTTGACGGCCGGACTCCTGTTGCTGCTGGCCACCGCGTTGGTCCTGGTTGCCCATCTGGCCCCCGCCCTGGCGTTGTTGGTCCTGGCTGCCACCTTGCTGGTTACCGCGCTGGCCGGGTTGCTGCTGCTCTTGCTGCTTCTGGCCCGGTTGGGATTGGTTCCCCTGTTGCTGCTGTCCCATTGCTAGTCTCCATGTCGCGGCGAGGCTGCCGCAGGCCCAGAGTCGCAATGGCCGTGCCAAGCCCTCGGAGGTTGAGAATGTGGGGGAAAAGTGGGGGTTATGGCATCTTTAGGGCATCTGTCAGACATACAGGTAACGCATGCGTGGCTCCCCATGTGCGCCGATTTACAACGCGTGCCGTGTTTTTACCGGTCGGGCGCGTCGCCCACGCGGCCCCGGCGCGGAAAACCGCCGCGAGGCCCTGTCCACGCGTCATTTGGGCGATCTGGCACGCGATGTGCAGAACAGTGGCTGTCACTTCCTCAACAAGGAGATCGAGCATGAAGACAGCACAGACCCTGCGCATTACACGTATTGCACTGATGACCGCCGCGCTCGCCGCTGCGGGTGGCGCGCATGCCCTGGACATGGGGGCTGGCGGCTTCATCAAGGTGGCCGACACCAGTGTCCGCAGCGATAACAGCGCGGCCCCGCCGGCAAACAATGCGTCGGGCATGCCTGGCCATACCGAAGGTGACAAGGAAAAGCGTCCCGCCGCGACCACTGACGCCAAGATGGACGCCAGCGTGGACAAGGGCGTGGATAACTCCAAGCAGGTTGTCACCGACAGCGCGTTGACCACCAAGGTCAAGACGAAGCTGCTGGCGACCAAGGACCTCAAGTCCACCGGCATCCACGTGAAGACCAAGGACCGCGTGGTGGCCCTGACCGGCACGGTGCCGACCAAGGACCAGCACGAGATGGCGCTGGAAACGGTGCGCTCGGTGGAAGGTGTGAATTCGGTGCGCGACAACCTGAAGGTGTCGTCGCGTTAATGCACACGCGCTAGTTTTTTATGCGCGGCGACCTCGTCGTCGCCCTCTGCGCGGAGCCGCGGTCATCCCACGTACCGCGGCTCTTTTTGCGGCTCGTCTTGCGGCTTTGACTTCGGTCAAGCCGCTTTGCGCTTTTTGGCGAGTGCGGCCTTTCTGGCTGCGGCCTTCTTCGGCGCGGCTTTCTTGGTCGCCGCTTCCTTTGTCGATGTCTTTGTCGATGCCTTCTTCGCCGTCGCCTTCCCCGTAGCCTTCTTCGTCGCCGGCTTTTCCTCCTCCTCGTCTTCCAGAAGATCGGCATTGCGGCTGGCCGGCCTGGCCGGTGCCTTGCCCCGCTTACCGATGCTCTGCTTGAGCAGCGCCATCATGTCGATGACCTTCGCGCCCTTGCCGCTGGGCGCCGCTTCCTCGGACGCTGGCGTCAGCAGGTGCGTCTTGCCGGCCTTGATCTTGGCGTGGATGCGCGCCATCAGGTCTTCGCGATAGGTGTCGTGGTACTGCTCCGGCTTCCAGTCCTCGCTCATGTCCTTCACCAGCCTGGTGGCCATGGCCACCTCGCGCGGGGTCGCCGCCTTGCCCTTGCCACCAGAAGGCAGGCTGAGATCCTCGATCGGCACCACCTCGTCCGCAAAGCGCATCGTGTTCAACACCAGCGCCTTGCCCACCACCAGCAGCGCCGCCAGGTGCTGGCGGTTGCGCAGTACCACCAGCGCCAGCGCGGCGCGGCCGGTCTTGCGCAGGGTCTCGTGCAGCAGCGCGTAGCCGCGCTCGCCGCGCTTGTCCGGCTCCAGGTAGTAGGGGGTGTCGAAGTAGTAGGGCGGAATGCTGTCCGCTTGCACGAAGCTGACGATGTCGACGGTCTGCGTGGCCTCGACGTTGGCCTGCCGGAAGTCCTCGTCGCTGAGCACCACGTACTCGTCCTTCTCGTACTGGTAGCCCTTGACGATGTGCTCGCTGTCGATGACCTTGCCGGTGTGCTTGTTGATGCGCTGGTAGCCCACCGGCGCCATGTCGCGCTGGTCCAGCAGGTCGAGGTCCAGCGTATGGCTGCGCGAGGCGGTCTTCAGCGCGACGGGGATATTGACGAGGCCAAAGCTGATGGCCCCCTTCCAGATGATGCGGGACATGGCCCGGTCGCTCCGGTCGCCCTACGCGCGCTGCGGCGGCGGGGGCGGGAGATCGCCCGGGGGCGGATCGCTGACCGGCTCGGGCGGACCCGGCGGCGGCTCCGGCGGCGGGGCCTCGGGCGGCGGGGGCACCATGTCGGGTTCGGGCGTGATGTGCAGGTGCAGGGGCAGGGGCAGGGGCAGGGGCTGATGCAGCATGAGGCTCCTCGGGGTCAGGCGTCTAGTTCATCGAGCATGCGGGTCAGGGCACCGAGGTCGGCGGGTTTGACCAGATGCAGGTCGAACCCCGCCGCGCGCGTGCGCCGGCGGTCATCGGGCTGGCCGAAGCCGGTCAGCGCCACGATGCGCGCGTGGCGCAGCTCGGGAATCTCGCGCAGCCGGCGCGCGGTCTCGAAGCCGTCCATGGTCGGCATGCCGAGGTCCAGCAGCACCACGTCCGGCCGCACGCTGGCCGCGCACGCCACGGCGCTCTGGCCATCGGGCGCCGTCACCACGGTGTGGCCGAGCGTCTCCAGCGTCATGGTCATGGCCTCCAGCGCATCGACGTTGTCATCGACCAGCATGATGGTGTGCGCGGTGCCCGGCTGGGGGCGCGATTTCCCGGTCGGCGGATGCCAGTTCTGCCACGGTTCCACGGGCAGTTCCACGACGAAGGTGCTGCCCATGTTGCGGCCCGGGCTTGCGGCGCTGACCCGGCCGCCATGCAGCGTGACCAGCTTCTGCACCAGCGTCAGGCCAATGCCGGCGCCTTCGCGCGCGGCAAAGGTATCGGGATCCGTGGCGATATCGGCCGGCTGGGGCGCGTCGCCGTCCCGGTCATCGTGCTCGGCATGCAGCGCGGCCAGGCTCGGGACCGGATTGGCCGCGACGTTGGCGGCTGCGATCGACGCGGCATCGGGCGTCGGCGTTTCTTCCAGCGGATTGCCGGACTCCGGCGCCAGCGGATCGAACAACTGCCGTTGCAGCGCCTGGGAAAGCCCGGCGCCGTTGTCGCTCACCCGCACGATCACGCGGCCATCGGCTGCGGCGGCCTCCACGGCCAGCGTGCCGCCCTCGGGCGTGTACTTGGCGGCGTTGTGCAGCAGGTTGGCGAAGATCTGCGTCAGACGGACCATGTCGCCGCGAATCGGCAGCGGCTGCTCGGGCAGCGACAGGCGCAACGTGTGCTGGCGCTCCTCCAGTAGCGGGCGCACCGTTTCCACGGCCGTGTTCAGCGCACCGCGCAACTCCACGAGGTCTCGCCGCAGGGTGATCTTGCCCTGGTTGAAGCGGGACACGTCG
The DNA here is from genome assembly GCF_056399925.1 of Cupriavidus sp. 01L43. Taxonomy (NCBI): domain Bacteria; kingdom Pseudomonadati; phylum Pseudomonadota; class Betaproteobacteria; order Burkholderiales; family Burkholderiaceae; genus Cupriavidus; species Cupriavidus sp. 01L43. The sequence goes on along the minus strand of NZ_JBFTSH010000006.1, from coordinate 51,898 downwards.
AGCAGTTCGTCGACCAGCCGGGTCATGTGATGCAACTGCCGGCCGATGATGTCCCGCGCGCGGAACATGTCCTCGCGGCTTGGGGAGAACTGCTGGAGCAGGTCCACCGCGCTGCGCATCGGCGCCAGCGGGTTGCGCAGTTCGTGGGCCAGCATGGCGAGGAATTCGTCCTTGCGGCGTTCCTCGTTATGCAGCGTGCGCTCGGCGCGCTTGTGGCGCGTCACGTCCTGGCAGATGCCCGCCACGCGCAGGCAGCGGCCATCCGCCCCGCGCACGGGGAAGGCGCGCATATGGACTTCGCGGATCTCGCCGTTGGGGCGTTCGAGCTGGAATTCGGTGTCGAGCAGGCCATCGCGCAGCATGCTCTGCCATTCGGCTTCCATGCGCGAGCGTTCCTCGGGCAGCACCCATTCGAGCCAGCGGTGCGGGTCTTGCAGCACCGCCTGGGCCGGGCGGCCCCAGAGCGATTCGAACGAGGGGCTGACGAACAGGAAGCGTCGGGTGGTCGGGTCGAGAATCCAGACCACATCGGCCAGCGCCTCCGCCAGTTGGCGGAACAGGTCTTCGTTTTCGTGCAGCGCCTGCGAGGTGCGGCGGAAGGCATCCTCAGCCCCGCGCATGCGCAGCAGGGCGTTGATGCTGGAGACCAGTTCCTCCGACTCCACTGGCTCGATCAGGAAGCTGTCGGCGCCGCCGTTGAGCGCCTGTACGCGCCGGTGGGAATCGGACATGCCGGGTGACGTCAGCAGCACCAGGGTGCGCGCGCTCTGCGGATCATTCTTGATCAGGCGGCAGACTTCCAGTCCGTCCACGTCGGGCAACTGGGTGCCGAGCAGCACGAGATCCGGGGTGTGCTGGCGGACCAGCGACAGCGCAGCCTGGCCGTTCGACGCCTCCAGCACCGAGAAGTCGGCCCGGTGGAGGATCCGGCTCTTGACGTAGCGCGGCCCCTCGCGGTCTTCCACGTTGAGAATCAGCGGGCGCCGGCTGGGATGGGCGGTCGAGGCGTTCATGGCTGGCAGGCGGCAGGATCGGCCGCGATAGTGAAGACGGATGCCCGGAGTGCGCCACGCGTGGCAAGGCCGGCCGGACGTGCCGGCAGGGCGGCGTCAGGTGTCGGGAATAAGGATCGTATTGTAATAATTACCTGCATACCGCCCGGTTCCGTTGTAGTTTCGACATGCGAAGTTCAGGCTTGAAAAGTGGCGATAAATTCACGTGCTCTTTGCTGTGATGGGCTGTTATTTGCGCTGCGCCTCGCCGCTGTGGGCTTCCGCGCTGGGCGACGTCCCGCCTTGCGGGCCTGCCGAGCCCGGCGCCTCTACGGACTTTTGCGGCACCTTGCTCTCCGAGGTCTGACCGCTGGGGCTAGGGCCCTTGCCGAAGCGGGCTGCCAGTTTGTCCTGCACCGCCGCCAGTTGAGCCGCCTGCACCTTGGCTTCCTCGGCTTCCTTGACCTTCTTGGCCTCGGCTGCCTGCTGCTGTTCAGGTGTGGGCGGAGGCAGCTTGGCCTCGGCGGTGGAGGCCAGCAGGACGGCCAGTGCGAGCGTCAGCCCGCCCAGGACCGCGCGTTGCCAGAAGTCGTTCGAGAACCATGGGTCAGGGAGATGTTTCATCGGATTTGCCTCGTCTTATGTGCCGGCGTGGGCGGGGGTTTTCCGATGGGAGTGGCAAGAAGCGTGCCGCGCATGCCGAGGCGCTGACAGACGGAGCCGGACAGGCCGCCCGGGCCAGTGCCGGACGGCCTTCGGGGTGGTCCTGCCGGGCTCAGGAGCCGGCCAGCCGCTTGCTGGCCTGGGTCAGCGTCTGGCGTACGGCGTCGTGCCCGGCCCACGGGTCGTGCCGGGCCATTTCCTCCAGGCGCGGACCCACGTTGGCGATGGTCCAGTGCGCCGCCGAGGTCAGGTCGACCAGTTCCTCCCAGGCTACCGGCACGGACACGCCCAGCCCGGGCCGCGCGCGTGCCGAGAACGCGGCGGCCGTGGTAGCCCCGACACCGTTGCGCAGGTAATCGATGAAAATCTTGCCAACCCGGTTGCGCGGCCCGCTCTTGGCCACGAAGCGGTCGGGAATCATGGTCGCCATGTGCTGCACCACGGCCTGGGCGAAGTCCCGCACGGGGTCCCAGCCCCAGTTCGCACGCGGCGCCAGCGGCACCACCACGTGCAGGCCCTTGCCGCCGCTGGTCTTCAGGAAGCTTTGCAGCCCCAGTTCGTCCAGCAGCCCCTTGGTCAGCGTGGCGGCCTCCCGGATGGCCGGCCACTTCACCCCCTCGCCGGGGTCGATGTCGAAAATGACCCGGTTCGGCCTGTCGAGGCTGCGCGCCACCGCGTTCCAGGTGTGGAACTCCACCACGTTGAGCTGCGCCACCGCGACGATGGCCGCCTCCGTGGCGATCTCCAGCAGCGGCGGATGGCCGGGCCAAAGCTTGGGGTCGAGCGGCTTCACGCCGTCGAGCTTGAGGGTGTCGCCGTGGCGCTGGAAGAACTGTTCGCCATCCACGCCGGACGGGGCGCGCACCAGCGCAATCGGCCGGCCCTTGAGGTAGGGCAGCATCAGCCCGGCGGCGCTGGCGTAATAGCGCACGAGGTCGCCCTTGGTCAGCCCGGTGGAGGTGTCGATCACCCGGTCCGCATGGCTGACGACGATCTTGCCGATGGTCTCCTTGGCCGGGGCTTTCCTGGCCGGGGCTTTCTTTGCTGCCGACTTGGCCGCCTTGGCCGACGTGCCCGACTTCGCCGCCGCCGCCGGCTTCTCCACCGACACCGCGCCGGCCGGCTTGTCCGTGCGCAGGCCGTGGAACACCGAATGCCGCACGCGGCCCTCCTTGGTCCACGCGCCGAAGGACACCTCCGCCACCAGCTTCGGCTTGACCCAGTGGCCGCGAATGCCGCGCGGCAGGTCGTCGAACGGCGGGGCGTCCGTGACCAGCGGATCGAGCTGCTTGCGCAGCGTGCCGAGCATCGCCGTGTCGAACCCCGTGCCGACGTTGCCGGCGTAGCGCAGCTTGCCCTGCGCGTCGTGCACGCCCAGCAGCAGGGAGCCCAGCCCGCTGCGGCTGCCCTTCGGGTCGGTAAAGCCGCCGATCACGAACTCCTGCCGCAGCGTGCATTTGAGCTTGATCCACGTGTTGGCGCGCGTGCTGACGTAGGGCGCGTCGTTGCGCTTGCCGATCACGCCTTCCAGCTTCATGCGGCAGGCGGCGGCGAGCATCTCGTCCGGGCTGGCCTCGAAGCTCTCGCTGAAATGGAGCCGGGGCGCGGTGTTGGCCTCGAACAGCCGGCGCAGCAGCAGCCGGCGCTGGTCCAGCGGCACGGCGCGCAGGTCGTGGCCGGCGTAGTAGGGGAGGTCGAAAGCGTAGAACTGGATGGCGTCCGCGCGCGAGGTCTCGAACGCGTTCTGCAGCGCCTGGAAGTCGGTGATGCCCTGCGCGTCCACCACCACGATCTCGCCGTCCAGCCAGCCGTCGGGCAGGCCCAGCGTACGGATCTCCGCCGCCAGGGCGCGCAGCTTGGAAGTCCAGTCGTTGCCCTGGCGGGTGAACAGGCGCACGTCGTCGCCATCGACCCGGGCCAGCACGCGGTAGCCATCGAACTTGATCTCGTACTGCCACTGGCTGCTGTCGGCCGGCGCTTTTTCCACCAGCGTGGCGAGCTGGGGTGCCAGCGCCAGCGGCAGCTTGGCCTTCTTGGCGCCCTCGGGCAGGGCGGGGAGGTCGCGGGCCTTGGTCTTTTTGGCGGCTGCTGACTTGGCCGATTTGGCCGGTGCTTTCTTTGCCACCTTCTTCGCCGCCTTGGCCGTGCCGGCCAGCACGCTGTCCGGCATGGCGTCCACCACATTGAAGGCCGACGCGGCCTGCGCGTACTCGTCGCGCTCCTTGATCAGCAGCCAGCCGTTGTCGCGTTGGTCGTCGCGCTGGCGCTTGCCGCCCATGCGCACGAGGGTCCAGTGGCCCTGCAGCTTCTCCCCGCGCAATTCGAACTTGAGCTTGCCGTCCCGATAGCCGGCCGCCGGGTCGCCATCGGGCAGCCAGGTGCCCCGGTCCCACACGATGACCGTGCCGGCGCCGTAGTGCCCGGCCGGAATCACGCCTTCGAAGTTGGCGTAGTCGAGGGGGTGGTCCTCCACGTGCACGGCCATGCGCTTGTCGGCCGGGTCGTAGCTCGGGCCCTTGGGCACGGCCCAGCTCTTCAGCGTGCCGTCCAGTTCGAGCCGGAAGTCGTAATGGAGCCGCCGCGCGGCGTGTTTCTGGATCACGAAGGACAGCGCCGGCGCCGCGCGCTTGCGGGCCGGCTTTGCCAATTTGGCCGCCTTGTTGGCCTTGCCCCCGCTGGGCTCCGGCGTGGCCGCGAAGTCGCGCTTGCGCCGGTACTTGCCGAGCGGTTCGGCGGCGTCCGGAGCGGGGTCGGCGGCACGGGTGGCACGGGTAGGTTGAGCCATGATCTGTCCTTCGGAGGCGGCGGGGCTGCGGCTTTCAGCTTATGCAGCACACGCCGCTTGCGAAAGCGGGAGCCGTCCTACACGCCGCCACTTACCCGTTGTTGTAATTCCTGACAGCCGATGCTGCGCCGCACATCGGCGTGTCGCCGCCGCCAGCCGGGAACGGGACTTGCGGACTCGACAGGGGAGACACGCCACAGTGTCGCCAGCGTCAACAGTGCGCCCGCAGCAGCCCGGATGCCCGCGCGCCGCATCCCATCCGAACCGGGCCTGGCAGAGGACGACACGGAAATGAGACCCCTGAAACCAATTGGCTCGCAGGTCATCGTGCTGACGGGTGCCACCAGCGGCGTAGGCCTGATCACGGCGCGCAAGGCGGCCGCCGCCGGCGCCCGGCTCGTGCTGGCGGCGCGCAGCGAGGACGTGCTGCACAAGCTGGCCGAGGAGTTGCGCGAACACGGGACCGAGGTCATCACCGTCAGGACCGACGTGGGCAACCAGGACGACGTGGCCAGGCTGGCCGAGGCGGCCATCGAGCGCTTCGGCGGCTTCGACACCTGGGTCAACAATGCCGGCGTGACCATCTTCGGCCGCCATGACGACGTGCCGCTGGAAGACCAGCGCCGCCTGTTCGACACCAACTACTGGGGCGTGGTGCACGGCTCGCTGGCCGCCGCCACGCACCTGCGCCAGCACGGCGGGGCGATCATCAACATGGGCAGCGAGGCCTCCGACTGCGCCATGCCGCTGCAGGGCGCCTACGCGGCGTCCCAGCACGCCATCAAGGGCTTCACGGACACCCTGCGGCTGGAACTGGAGCAGGAGAAGGCACCGATCTCGGTAACGCTGATCAAACCGGCCGGGCTGGAGACGCCGATGGTCAGCCACGCCAAGAACTTCCTGCATGTGGAGCCGAAACTGGCGGCGCCGCTCTATGACCCCGCGATGGCCGCCGACGCGATCCTGTTCGCCGCCGCGCACCCGCGCCGGGACATGTTCGTGGGCGCCTCCGCCAAGGCGTTCTCGGCCGCCGCCTACCACGCGCCGCACGCGTTCGACCGCTTTATGAGTCGCTTCATGGGCCGCGCCCAGCAGACGCGCGACCCGGCCGGCCCGCGCGAGGACAACACGCTCTACGAGGCTGGCAACTGCCTGCGGGAGCGCACTGGCAACCGCAAGGCGATCCAGTCCTGCCCGTACACGACGTCGGCCCGGCATCCGCTGCTGACGACGGCGCTGATGGTGGGCGCGGCGGCGACGATGGCGGGGCTGGTGCAACTGAGGCGGCGCTAGGGTGAGAGGGTGCGGGCCGGTTGTCGATTCAAGCCCGCACCAGCAGCGCCACCGGCAGGCTGGCCAGCGCGTCCTTCACGCGCACATAACCCGCGTGGGACGGCACCGCGTGGCCGGTCAGCACATCGACCCAATCCCCCTCGGCATGCAGCGCGGTGTCGCCCCAGCAATGCGGCGGAATGCGGGGTAGCGCCGGGTCCACATGGGCGGCGGCCAGCCGCGTCACGATGATCATCGCTTCCACCGGCCCGCAGCGACGCGAGAACGCCAGCACCTGCGGCGCCAGCTTGCCGATGGCCGCCCGCGCCGTGTATTCGCCCCGGCTGAACAGCGCCGGCTGTTCGGCCCGGTACGCCAGCACCGATCGGATCACCTGCTGCTTGATGCGGCCGTCGCGCCAGCGCGCCAGCCACTGGGCCCAGCCAGCCCGGCAGTCCAACCGCGCCTGAAGCTGCGCGTAGTCCGGCGGGCGCCGGTTGTCCGGATCGACGAGGCTGAAGTCCCAGCCCTCGTTGCCTTGATAGCGGTCCGGCACGCCGGGCGCCGTCAGCGCGAGCAGGGTCTGGGCGAGGCTGTTGAGCGCGGAGGCCGGGCCGATCCGGTCCGCGAAGCGGCCGATCTGCTCCAGCACGCTGTCTTCGCCACCAGACCCCAACGCGGCGAGGAACGCTTCGCAGGCTGCCTCGTAGGCCTCGTCGGGATGGGTCCAGCTCCCGTGGCGCTTGGCTTCGCGGATGGCCTTGCGCTGCCACGCCAGAATCCGCTCGATGAAATCGCGCTGGGCGTCCTCGCTCGCCAGCGCGCCGGCCTCCGCCGGCCAGGCGCCCAGCAGCGTCTGGTAAAGCATCGCCCGATCGGTGCCATCCGGCCCCTTGGGGGAGGCCACCAGCAGCGGCCCGATCTGCGCTTCCCAGCCGGCCACGGCCTCGGCCCATGGCTCGGCGACCTCGCTCAGTACCGCCAGCCGCATGCGGGCATCCTCGCCGCGCTTGTGGTCGTGCGTGGCCACGGCCAGCATGGCGTGCGGCCAGTGCGCCTGCCGGTGCGCCATGCGCGCGTGGAACCGTTCCGGCGCCAGCGCCAGCGTGCCGGGAAAACTGCCGACTTCGTTACGGGACAGCAGCCGGCCGTAGCGATAGAAGGCGGTGTCTTCCGTGGATTTGGCCGCCAGCGCTGGCATGACCTGTTGCAGCCGGGTGCGGATGGTGCCGGCCGGGGTGTCGGCTGCGGCATCGCTTTGCAGGCAGCCCAGGAGGAAGTCGAGCGCCGCCGCCTCGTCCGGGGCGAGGTGGGTGCGCGCCTGCCCGGCAGCGGTGGCGACCATCGCGTCGTCGAAGGCTGGCTCGCCGGCCACGCCGGTGTAGTAGCTCCGATACACCGGCACCGCCGCGAGGAAGGCGGTCAGCGCGTGGCGCAGCGCGTGGGCGGTGAGGTCGCGCGTGGCCGGCACCGACCGCGCCAGCGCGTGCAGGCGCGTGCAGACCGCGTCGATCTCGGCCACGAGATGCCGGGCGATCACGCGGTGGCGGGCCGACTTCACATAGTCGGGGTAGGGCCGGCTGTCGCCGCTGATGCGCATCCAGAGCATGTTCAGCGCGCCTTCGCCGCTGGCGTCGTGGAGTACGGCGGCCACCTCGTCCATGAAGTCGTAGCCGGTGGTGCCGTCCACGCCCCAGTCGGCCGGCAGCGGTTCATCCTCGCCGAGGATTTTCTCCACCACGATCCACGGGTGCGCGCGGGCCCCCTCGGCGGGGCGGCCGGGGCGCAGCATGTCCAGCCGGGCGCGAAGCTGCCGGCAGTAGCCAGCGGGGTCGGCCAGCCCATCGACATGATCGACGCGCAGCCCGTCCACCCAGCCTTCGGCATAGAGGCGGAAGGCCAGCGCGTGGACGGCCTCGAACACGTCCGCGTTTTCCTCCCTCACGCCAACCAGCTCGGTGATCTCGAAAAAGCGCCGCCAGGTCAGTTCGGCGGCGCCAGTGCGCCACCACGCCAGCCGGTAGTGCTGGCGCTCCAGCAGCGCGTGCAGGGCTTCCGGGGTGCCCGGCGCGGCCATGTCGAGCATGGGCTCGGCCAGCGGCAGGCTGTGGTCGCCGTAGCGCAGCGTGGCCGGGCCGCCGGGCGGGCGCTCCAGCTTGAGCGCGCCCGAGGTCAGCGTGTCCCAGTACGGATCGCCGAGGATCGGCAGCAGCACCTTGCCATGCAGCGCGGGGTCGGCGGGCTGCCAGTCGATGTCGAAATATTGCGCATGGGCGCTGCGCTGGCCGTGTGCGAGCACGTCGCGCCACCAGCCGTTGTGCGTGGCATCGGCGGCCATGTGGTTGGGCACGATGTCCACCACCAGGCCCAGCCCCGCCGCGCGGGCGCGCGTGGCCAGCGCCAGCAGGCCATCTTCGCCGCCCAGTTCCGGGTTGACCTGTGTGAAGTCGGTGACGTCGTAGCCGTGCGTGGAGCCGGGGCGCGCCGTGGTGACCGGCGACAGATACAGGTGGCTGACGCCCAGCCCGGCGTAATAGGGCACCAGCGCCTCGGCATCGGCAAAGGTGAACCCGGCGTGCAGCTGGAGGCGCGCGGTGGCGCGCGGCACGCCGGCGTGGTCGAGATCGCTCATGGATGTTGCAGGCAGGTCACGCAGCAGTGTTCGGGGAGCGTGCCGGCGGCCAGCGTGGCGATGGCGCCGGGCTGGCTGGCGTGGATCATCGCGCCGCCGTCACAGTCGACCACCACGGGTTCCTCGCCCAGATTGAGCCAGATCGACAGCCGGCTGCCGTCGCCCAGCCGCCAGCGCGCCACGAGGGCCTTGTCGCCCAGCACGGTCACGCCCTCGGCGCGGGCGTTGCGCAGGCGCGGCATCAGCTCGTTGCGGCGGATCGACAGCAACTCGCCGTAGTAGTGGTGCCACGCGCGGCAATAGCCGTCGGTGTCATCGCAGATCGGGCGGGACGCCTCGAAGGTCTCCGGCGCGTTGGGATCGGCGATCTGCGCCGAGCGGGTGTCGTCGCGGAAGGCTTCGGACGCCGCGAACTCGCGCCGGCGGCCATCGCGCACGGCCTGCGCCAGTTCGGGCGGGTGATCGGTGAAGTACAGGAACGGCGAGCGCGCGCCGTGCTCCTCGCCCATGAAGACGAGCGGGATCTGTGGGCAGAGCAGTTGCAGCGCCACGGCGGCGCGCAGTGCGTCCGGCTCCGCCAGGCTGGCCAGCCGCTCGCCGAAGGCGCGGTTGCCGGTCTGGTCGTGGTTCTGGAGGAAGGTGACGAAGGCTGTCGGCGGCAGTTGGGCGCTGGGCTGGCCGCGCCGCACCTCGCGGCCCTGCAGCGGGCCGTTCTCGTCGCCGGAGCGATGGGGCGATACCTCGCCCTGCCACGCGAAGCCTTCGGCCAGCACCCGGGCGAGGTGGTGGATGGGCGCCGTACTTGCGTCGGCAGCCACGGTCTCGGGCAGGCCGGCGTGGTACTCCCTGTAGTAGCCGTCATGCTCGCCGGTCAGCAGCACGTGCAGCGCGTGGTGGGCGTCGTCGTTCCACTGGGCGTCGTAGCCGGCGGCCAGCAGCGCGGCGTCGTTGTGGTCGTTCTCCAGCACCAGGTGCAGATGGCGGCCCGGCAGGCAATGGCGCAGGTCGTGCGCCAGTTGCGGCAGCCAGCCTTCGTCCTCGATGGCGTGGACGGCGTCCAGCCGCAGGCCGTCGAAGCGGAACGATTCCAGCCAGTAGCGCGCGCTCTCGCCAAAGAAGCGCCGCACCTCGGGGCGCCGGAAATCGATGGCCGGCCCCCACGGGGTCTGGCGGTCGTCGCGGAAAAAGCCGCTGGCGTAGCGGTGCAGATAGTTGCCCTCGGGGCCGAAGTGGTTGTAGACCACATCGAGCAGCACCATCATGCCCAGCCCGTGCGCGGTGTCGACCAGCGTGCGCAGGTCGTCCGGCGTGCCATAGCTGCGCTCGGGCGCGAACGGCAGCACGCCGTCATAGCCCCAGTTGCGCGCGCCGGGAAACTCGGCCAGCGGCATCAGTTCGATGGCGGTGAAGCCCAGCGCGGCCAGCCGGTGCAGTTGCGCGGTGGCGCCGGCGTAGCCGCCGGCCAGCCCCACGTGCATTTCATAGATCACGGCCTCGTGCCAGGGGCGCCCGCGCCATTCGGTGTGGTGCCACGCGAACGGCTCGGCCGGCTGGCACAGCACGCTGGCGCCGTGCACGTCCTCGGCCTGAAGCCGGGAGGCGGGGTCCGGCACGATGGTGCCGTCGTCGAGCCGGAACCAGTAGCGCGCGCCGTCGCAGCAGGCGGTCACGGCTTCGTACCAGCCGTGCTCGGTGGGCGCCATCATCACCGGCGCCATGCCGGCCACTTCGAGCCGCACGGGCTGGTCCTCCGCGGCGGCGTCCGGCGCCCAGAGGCGGAAGCGCACGCGGCCATCAGCCAGCCGCACCGGGCCGAAGCGGTAGGATTCGGCGCTTTCATCGTCACATGGCAACAGGCGCGTGTCCGCGCCGAGCGTCTGCCATTGCGGAACCGGGGGCACGGGCCTGGCGCCGGTACCGGGCGCGGGCATGGCATACATCATGGTGCGCTACCTTCAGGCCGGCAGGCCCGGTGTGACCGGTTCCACGGCGGGCGTGGGCAGGGCGGGACGAGGGGCGCGCGACGGACGCGCGGCGGGGGCCGCCACGGCATCCGGCAGCGGGGCGGATACTGCGGCGGGAACATGGGCGAGGGCCGGCGCCAGCGCGCGGTACATCGCCAGATACTGTTGCGCCGGACCTTCCCAGCCGAACTCCGTCTGCATGCCGGCACGCTGCATCGCGCGCCAGTGGCGGGGGCGGTGGAACCAGTCTAGTGCGCGCGTGATGGCGGCGCCCATCGTTTCGACCGAATCGCCATCGAACACGATGCCGGTGGCGCGGGGAGCAGGCAAGGCATCCTCGCCCACATCGCGCACGGTGTCAGCCATGCCGCCCACGCGGGAGACGATGGGCACTGTGCCGTAGCGCATGGCGTAGACCGGGGTCAGGCCGAACGGCTCGAAGCGGCTGCCGTGCAGCAGGGCGTCCGCGCCGGCGTGGAGCAGGTGGGCGTCTTCCTCGCGATAGCCGATGGACACGCCCACGCGGTCCGGGTGGCGGGCGCCGAGCGCGCGATAGGCCGCCTCCAGCGCCGGATCGCCGCAGCCGAGCACCGCGAACTGCACAAGGTCATGGCGGCGCAGCGCGGCCTCCATCGCCAGCACGGCCACATCGGCCATTTTCTGGTGGGTGAGCCGGCTGCCCATGGCGATCAGGGGCCGGTCCGGCGCCTGCGCCAGGCCGTGGCGCGCCTGCAGCGCGGCCTTGCAGGCGCGCTTGCCGGCGAGGTCGCGGGCGTCGTAGCGCTGCGGCAGCAGGCGGTCGGCGCGGGGCGACCACGCGTCCGTGTCCACGCCATTGGGAATGGCGCCGAGCACCTCGGCGCGGTGGCGCAGCAGGCCGTCCAGCCCATGGCCGAAGGGTTCGGTGAGGATCTCGCGCGCATAGGTGTGGCTCACCGTGGTCACGCGGTCCGCGTAGCGGATACCGGCCTTCAGGAAATTGACCTTGCCCCAGAACTCGATGCCATCCGGCGTCAGGCAGGCCGGCGGCAGGCCCAGCGCGGCGGCGCGCTCCATCGGAAACACGCCCTGGAAGGCGAGGTTGTGGATGGTGGCCACCGTGGGCACCGGCAGGCCGCGCGCGCGCATCAGCAGTGGCGTGAGCGCCGCATGCCAGTCGTGCGCGTGGACCAGTTGCGGCGCCGGCAGCGGGGTCTCGCCGGCGGCGATGAGCGTGGCGGCGTGGGCCAGTGCGGCGAATCGCTGGGCGTTGTCGCAGAAGTCGCGCCCGGTGGCGTCTACATAGAGCGAGCCGGGCCGGTCATAGAGCGAGGGGCAGTCCAGCAGCACCACGCGCACGCCGCTATCGGGCGTCTGGCCTTCCAGCAGCCGCGCCGGGCTGTGGCCGGGCGGCAGCGCCATCGGCAGCCGGATCGCGCCGAGGCTGCGCAACTGCTTCGCCGCCGCCATGGCCCGGGGATAACCGGGCATCAGGATCGTGACATCGGCGCCGCGCTGATGCAGCGCCTGCGCCAGTCCGCCCACCACATCCGCCAGCCCGCCGGTCTTTGCCAGGGGGTGCGCCTCTGCCGCCACAAACAGGATGTTCGCGTTCAAGATGAGACTCCGCTTCCAGGTCGGTTGGAAACGAACGCGCGGGCGGCTTGCCTGCCGCCATCGCACCGGGTTCGTTCCTCTTGGCTTGCCTGCGCATTGCGCCACCGCGCACGGGAGCGCCGATCCGCTGGGGCCGGAAGGCGGCGGATGGCGAGCGAACAACCCGGGGTGCGAAGGGGCGCAGAAAATCGCGCGGCTTCAGCAATGCGAACTCCGTGCCAGCATGCTGCACTGCGTGACCGGCGCGCCGCGTCGTGGCTGGTGGGGACGGCGGCGGCCCGGCAGGGCGGGGTTGTGTATAAGGTGCCCGCCCGGTTGTAGAAACTACCGCGCCTGCTGCCGTCGAAGAGCCATCGACAACATTTACGATCCACTGCCCCCGCAGCGCTCGCTGAAGGTGTCGATGCCTTCGGCCTCCGCAAGACGGGCGCCTTGCACCTGCCCGCTGGACCGGTGCAGCAGGCACACCGGCACCGCCCGTGCGCGCCAGACGCGCTGGCAGTACTGCTCGATCGCCCGGTCGGACGAGAACCGCCCCGAGCGCGCGCTGGAGAGCACGGACATGCGTTGCCAGCGCTCGTTGTCGACGTAGGCGGCCGAGACCTGCTGCTGGCAGTGCAGGTAGGAGGCGAAGTCGGCCATCAGCAGGTAGGGGTCGTGCTGGAGCAGGCCGTCGAACAGCGGGCGGAACACGGCGGCGTCGCCCTTCGAGAAGAAGCCGTGCTGGATCAGGTCCACCACCGCGCGCAGCTCGGGGCTGCTGTCGTAGTAGGTGGAGGGGTGGTAGCCGGCGGCCTTGAGCGCGTAGACCTCGGACGCGTTGAGGCCGAACGGGAAGAAGTTGTCGGCGCCGATGGCGTCGCGCAGCTCGATATTGGCGCCATCCATGGTGCCGATGGTGATGGCGCCGTTCATCGCGAACTTCATGTTGCCGGTGCCGGAGGCCTCCTTGCCGGCCAGCGAGATCTGCTCGGAGAGGTCGGCGGCGGGGTAGATCTTCTGGCCGTGGGTGACGTTGAAGTTGGGCAGGAACACCACCTTCAGGCGGTCTCGCACCTGCGGGTCGCGGTTGACCACGCCCGCCACCGAGGTGACGAAGCGGATCATCAGCTTGGCGTAGTGGTAGCCGGGCGCGGCCTTGCCGGCGAACAGGAAGGTGCGCGGCTGCACGTCCGCGTGCGGATCGGACTTGATGCGGTGGTAGAGCGCGATGATATGGAGCACGGCCAGGTGCTGGCGCTTGTACTCGTGGATGCGCTTGACCATCACGTCGAACATCGAGTCCGGGTCCACCACCACGCCGGTGGTGTCGCGCACGAGGCGAGCCAGGTCCTGCTTGTTCTCGCGCCGCACGGCCTGCCAGCGTTCCCGGAAGGCGGGGTCGTCGGCGTACGGCTCCAGCGCCTGGATCTGGTCGAGGTCCTTGATCCAGCCGTCGCCGATGGCTTCGCTGACCAGCCGCGTCAGCCGGGGGTTGGCCAGCGCCAGCCAGCGGCGCGGCGTGACGCCGTTGGTGATGCTGGTGAACTTCTCCGGCCACATCTCGTAGAGGTCCTTGAGCACGTCCTCGCGCATCAGCCGGGAGTGCAGCTCCGCCACCCCGTTGATGGTGTGACTGCCGACGCACGCCAGATGGGCCATGCGGACGTGCCGCTCGCCGTGCTCGCTGATCAGCGAGAGCCGCGCCAGCCGCGATTCATCGCCATAGAAGCGGATGCGCACCTCGTCCAGGAAGCGCGCGTTGATCTCGTAGATGATTTCCAGGTGGCGCGGCAGGATGCGCTGGAACAGCGGCAGCGGCCATTGCTCCAGCGCCTCCGGCAGCAGGGTGTGGTTGGTGTAGGCGAAGGCGCGGCGGGTGATGTGCCAGGCTTCGTCCCAGGCCAGGTCATGGTCGTCGATCAGCAGCCGCATCAGTTCGGCAATGCCCACCGCCGGGTGGGTGTCGTTGAGCTGCACCGTGAACTTCTCGTGGAAGCGCGTGACCGGCAGGCCCTGCGTGGCCAGCAGGCGCAGCATGTCCTGCAGCGAGCAGGACACGAAGAAGTACTGCTGCTCCAGCCGCAACTCCTTGCCCTGCTGGGTCTCGTCGTTGGGGTAGAGCACCTTGGTGAGGTTCTCCGACGTCACTTTCTTGTTCACCGCGCCGAGATAATCGCCCCGGTTGAAGGTGTGGAAGTCGAACGCCTCGGTGGCTTCCGCGCGCCACAGCCGCAGTGTGTTGACCGTGTTGACGCGGTAGCCGAGGATCGGCGAGTCGAACGGCACCCCCACCACCATCTTGGCCGGCACCCAGCGCACGCGGTAGCGGCCGCGGTCGTCGGTGTAGTGCTCGGTATGGCCGCCCAGCCGCACCTCCACCGCCCATTCGGAGCGCTGGATCTCCCACGGATTGCCGTTGCGCAGCCACGTGTCGGTGCTCTCCACCTGCATGCCGTCGATGATGCTCTGGTGGAAGATGCCGTACTCGTAGCGGATGCCGTAGCCCAGCGCCGGAATCTCCAGCGTGGCGAGCGAATCCATGAAGCAGGCCGCCAGTCGCCCCAGGCCGCCGTTGCCGAGGCCGGGCTCCTCCTCCTGCGCGAGGATATGGTCGAGGTCCAGGTTGAGCGCGGCCATGGCGGCGCGCACTTCGTCCGCGATGCCGAGGTTGACGAGGTTGTTGCCGAGGTGCGGCCCCATCAGGAATTCGGCGGACAGGTAGGCCACCGTGCGCGACGGCTGGCTCTGGTAGGCCTCGGCGGTGCTGATCCAGCGCTGCACCAGGCGGTCGCGCACGGTGTGGGCGAGCGCCTGGTAGAGGTCGTTGCCGCTGGCGTGGCTGGGCACCATGCCCTGGGTGTAGAACACGTGATCGAGAAAGGCCCGCCGGATGGTGGCGCTGGACATCGACGTCCGGGTGTCGTCCGAGTGTTCGGCCGCGGGAGAGGGACCAGAGGGACCAGAAGGGCCGGAAGGGGCTGGCCGCAGCCGGGATGCTTCGTTCATCACTTGGCTCCTGAAAAGCTGAGAAAGCTGGCTGGTATGGAAACTGCTGCCTTGTCGGGGGTGTCTACCTGTGGGTGTCCTACCCATGGGTGTTCCACCCACTCCCTGCGACGACGAGGCCCCCAGCATGTCGAACCATATTCCGCATGATCCCGCGCGCCGGCCAGACCGCCGGCCCGACCAGTGTCCCGACCACAACAAGGAGAAGGGAGACCAGCCCGCGCGCAACCTGCCCGACAAGCATCCGGTGCCGCCTTCCGTGAAGCGGCACAACAGCGAATCGGACGAGCCGCCCGTCGAGAATTACTGAAACGGTTCATTATCGACAGACCCCCGGCGGCGCCGTCTGGTTCACCCCCGGCGGCGCCCTCACCTTGTCCATGGCGCGGGCGTGAGCACCGTCTATGATGAAAGCGCCGGTGCTCACGCCGGCGGGAGTCGTGCTCCCAAATCGTGCTCCCACCTACGGGCCGGGATAACCGCCATCCCCCGGTCCCTCCAGGTTGGCTTCCAAGAATAGCCGCGACTGCGCCATAAGAGAGGGAGTTCCTATGCCGGATCGGCAGATGCCGGGCCTCGCATCCATGGGTGAGGGGGCCCGTGCCGCCGCAGGCGCCATGCATGACACGGCGCCCCTTGCTCCGCGCACGAGTGCCTGGCTCGCCGCGCTGGATGACGTCGCCATCTTCGACCTCACGCCCGAGGGCTGCGTGCGCACGTGGTCCGAGGCCGCCGAACGTGCCTTGCTCTACACCGCCGACGAGGTGACCGGCTGCCAGCTCGCCCGCTTCCACACCCCCGAATCGATCCAGTCCGGCGAGCCCGCGCGCCTGCTGGACACCGCCCGTACGCTGGGCCGGGCCGAGGAACGCGGCTGGCGCGTGCGCCGCGACGGCACCGCGTTCTACGCCGCCGTGGTGATCCAGGCCATCAACTACGCCGATGGCGCCCCGGACGGCTTCGCGGTGGTCTACCGCGACATCACCATCCGCTACGCCGCCGAGGAACGCGCCCGGGAGGTGGAGGCGCGCCACCAGCAACTGCTCGACACGCTGCACGAGCAGGCAGTCTGCGAACTCGGGTTCGATGGCGAGATCCGCGTCTGGAATGCCGGCGCGACGGCGCTGTTCGGCTACAGCCCGGAGGCGGCGGTGGGCCGGCCGGTCTCGCTGCTGTATTCCCGCCAGGACGTGGCCAGCGGCCATGACCTCGCCACGCTGGGCGAGGTGCGCACCAACGGCCAGTGGACCGGCGAGGCGCGCCTGCAGCGGCAGGACGGCATGCTGGTGCGCTGCCATATCCGGCAGGCGCTGCTGCGCGATGCCGGCGGCTGCCCGGTCGGCATCCTGTGGACGGCGCGCGATATGTCTGACATGGCCCGGCTCGAGGAACTGGAGGGCGCCGGCCGGCGCGTGCAGGCCTTCCTCGCCATCCTGGCCCACGAGCTGCGCAATCCGCTGGCGCCCATCCGCAATGCCGTGGATGTGATCCGCCTGACGCCCTCGACCGACACGCGCATCCGCCACTGCGCCGAAATCATCGGCCGCCAGCTGCAACTGCTGACGCGGCTGGTCGCCGATTTGATGGACGTGGGCCGCGTCACCACGGGCAAGCTCAAGGTGCAGCCGGTGCCGACGATGGTCAACGACATCGTCACGTCGGCCGTGGAGGCCATCCGGCCCGCGCTGGACGCGGCGGGGCAGAGCCTCTCGCTCACGCTGCCCGCTGGCCCGGTCTTCGTCAATGCCGATGCCGGGCGGCTGGGGCAGGTGCTCTCGAACCTGCTGAGCAACGCCACCAAGTACACGCCGCGTGGCGGCGCCGTCTCGATCCACGTGACCACCGAGGGTGGCAACGTGATCACGGCGATTGGCGACTCGGGCAAGGGCATCGCGCCGGAGGCGCTCGACCGCATCTTCAACCTGTTCGCGCAGGAGGGCGACGATGGCGAGCGCGGCGGGCTCGGCATCGGCCTGGCGCTGGCGCGCGCCGTGGTGGAAGCACATGGCGGCGCCATCCAGGCCAGCAGCGGCGGGCCGGGGCGCGGCAGCACCTTCACCGTGATCCTGCCGGAGGTGGAAATGGACGGCGCCACCGTGCCACGGGCGACGGCCACCGATTGCACCGGGCTGCGCATCCTGATCGTGGATGACAGCGCCGACTCCGCCGACAGCATGGCCGAACTGCTGACCGTGCTCGGCCACGACGCCCGGCCGGCCTACAGCGGCATGCAGGCGCTGGAACTGGTGGCCAGCTTCGCCCCGGACGTGGTGCTGCTCGACCTGGAAATGCCGGACATGAACGGCTTCGAGGTGCTGGCGGTGCTGCGGCCCGATCCGGCCAACACCGCCAATGCCGATGGCACCGGCCCGCGCATCTTCGCCCTGACCGGGCGCGGCACGTCGCACGACCGCAAGCGCACACTGGCGGCCGGCTTCGATGAGCACCTCGTCAAGCCGCTGTCGATCGAGACGCTGTGCCGGGCGCTGGCGGGGGATGGGGCGGGGTGATGTCACGGGTCCGCCCCTACCGACCACGCCCATCTCAACCATCTCCCCGCACCGCCGCCACACGCGTGCGCACGTCCGCATGATCGAAGAGCTCGCGGACGTCGACGTCGAGCCGGCGCTGCCAGTTGGGGTGCCCGGTCACCGTGCCGGGCAGGTTGGGCTGCTCGGCGGCGCCCAGCAGGTCTTCCACGGGCACCAGCCGTAGCGGGGTCCGCGCGCGGGCCAGCCAGCGCAGCACCGCTTCCACGGGGGCGGACGCCGCGTCGGGCTCGGCACCATCGACCACCCCGCCCGCACACATCGCCTGCCACAACGCCGTGCGCTCGGCGGCGCGCAGCGCCATCAGGCCGGCTTCGGTCTCCCCCTCGCCCAGTTGATGCAGCCGCGCGCGCCAGGCGATGTCGTGGCCGGCCCACCAGCCGACGATGGTCGGCAGGTCGTGCGTGGTGGTGGTGGCTACCGCCTGCGCGGGCCATTGCTCGGGCGGCAGGAACGGGGCGGGGGTGTCGGTGTCTTCGGCAGCATCGTCGTCCGCCGGCTGGCGTTCGAACCACAGCACGTCGATGCCCATCACGCCGCGCGCGGCCAGTGCCGTGTTGAGCGTCTCCGGCACCGTGCCGAGGTTCTCGCCGATGATGATGGCCCGCTGCCGCCACGACTCGATCGCCACCAGCCGCAGCAGATCATCCAGCGGATAGGTCAGGTAGGCGCCCGCCGTGGCCGGCGCGCCGGCCGGCACCAGCCACATCCGCGCCAGCCCCAGCACGTGGTCGATGCGCAGCCCGCCGGCATGGGCGAGGTTGGCGCGCAGCATCTCGATAAAGGCGGCGTAGCCGTTGCGGCGCAGGCCGCGCGGCGAGAACACCGCCACGCCCCAGTCCTGCCCGAGCGGGTTGTAGACGTCTGGCGGCGCGCCGGCGTGGAAGCCGTTGAGGATCTCGGTCTGGCGCATCCACGCGTGGCTGCCGCCGGGGTCGGTGCCCACGGCGAGGTCGGCGATCAGTCCCACGGCCATGCCGGCGGCGCGCGCGCGGTGCTGCGCGGTGTCCAGCCCGTGCGCGGCCAGCCATTGCAGGAAGGCGTGATAGCCGATCTCCTGCGGAAACTGGGTCTCGAAGGCGGCCACCGCCGAACTGTCTGGCGAGCGCAGGGTGACCGGCCATTGGCGCCAGTCGGATGCCGCTTGTCGCCGCGCGTCATCCCCGTCATTGCTCGCCTGCGCCAGCAGGCTGGCCTGGATGGCCTCGAAGCAGGCATGGGCCAGCAGCCCGCTGCCGCCGCGCGCGCGGAAGGCGGCGAAGGCCTGTTGGGCGTCCGTGCTGAGCAGGGTGTCATGGCGGTCCCACAGCCAGCGCAGCAGCGCATGGCGTGCCACGGACAGCGTGGGCCAGTCGATTTCGTCGCGCGCCTCGGCGGCGGCCAGCCGGTGGCCGATGTTCAACGCCGCGATGCCCTGATCGACCGCGTCCTGCCCGAACACGGCGGCGGGGTCGGCGTAGAGCGCGTTGTGGAAGATCCGGCTCGACGGCGCGTAGGGGCTGTAGCGCGCCGGCAGCGCCGCAAAGCCGGCGTGGAGCGGGTTGATGGCGACGGCGTCGGCGCCTTCGCGCGCGGCCGCCTCGCAGGTCAGGGCCAGCGTGGTGAGATCGCCCAGCCCGGTGGGTGCACCCCGGCGCAGGCCGTAGAGCTGCACGGAGAGCCCCCACGGCTTGCTCGCATGTACCGCGCGCGGGTTGGCGGATGGGTTGGCAGACAGTGCATCGGCCACGCCGTAGCAGCGCGGCGGCGCCACGGCCAGCGTGGTGGACAGATCGCCGAGCAGCAGGCGGTGGTAGCCCCAGTCCGCGACCGGCGGGATTTCCATCAGCCCGTCCGCATTGCGCTGGGCGATGCCCTCGATCACGCGGCCATCCTCCAGTTCGAGCCGATAGGGGCGCTGCGCCAGCGTGTGCGCCCACCGCACGGTCACGGGCTGGCCCTGATCAGCCGTGAGCAGCGGCGGCAGCGGGTGGGATGCGTCGTCGGCGGCGAGCCGCGCGAGCGAGGATTCACAGGCGCCGGGCGTGTCGCAGGGCAGGTCGAGCGCGGCCAGCACCGCGTGCAGGGCGTCCTCGGTAAGGGCCTGGGGCCGGCCCCAGGCATCGCGCCACTGGGTCTGCAGGCCGGCGCGTTCGGCCAGCCGCTGCAGGGCGTCGGTGTCGTGGCTCATCGCGGGGGTTCCTCTTTGCGGACGTCTTCATTGCGAACCCTTGGCACGCTGGCCAGCAGTAGCGCCACGCTGTGGGCCACCACGGTGTAGCCGGGCTGGCCGTCGTCGCCGTTCGCAAGCGGGCTTTCGCCGGCATCCGGCGCGGCGCTGTCGAACAGCACGCGCCAGTCCTCGCCTGGGGCCGGCGCGCGGAAGGTGACGTCGTCGTTGCCGGCGTTCAGGCACAGCAGCATCACCGCCACCTCGTCCTCGCCGTTGCCGGGCGTGGCGCGGCGCAGCGCCAGTGTGCGATCTTCGCCATTGGCCCACTGCTCGGGCGACAGCTCGTTGCCATCGGCCCCGAACCACGCAATGTCCGGCACGCCCGGCGCCGGGCGCGAGCGGCCGTGCACGAAGCGGTTCTCGGTCAGCATCGGTACCTGTCGGCGCAGCGCCAGCAACTGGCTCACGCAGGCCATCATCGGCGCGTTGGCGGGGTTGGCGGCATCCTCCCAGTTCAGCCACGAGAGCGGGCTGTCCTGGCAGTAGGCGTTGTTGTTGCCCTGCTGGCTGCGGCCCCATTCGTCGCCGGCGGTGAGCATCGGCGTGCCCTGGGAGAGCAGCAGCGTGGCCATCATCGCCCGGGCCACGCGGCCACGGGTTTCGAGGATCTGCTCGTCGTCGGTGGGGCCTTCCACGCTGCCGTCCGGGCTCCAGTTGGCGCTGGCGTTGTCGTCGTTGCCGTCGCGGTTGTCCTCGCCGTTGGCCTCGTTGTGCTTGCTGCTGTAGCTGACGAGGTCGGCCAGCGTGAAGCCATCGTGCGCGGTGATGAAGTTGACGCTGGCCCACGGCTTGCGGTGGCGGCGGTCGAACAGGTCCGCCGAGCCGGTGAGCCGCGCGGCCAGTTCGCCGCGCTGGCCGGCATCGCCACGCCAGAAGCGGCGCACGTTGTCGCGGAACTTGTCGTTCCATTCGGCAAAGCCGGGCGGATGGTTGCCTACCTGATAGCCGCCGGGGCCGAGGTCCCACGGCTCCGAGATCAGCTTCACGCGCGACAGCACCGGGTCCTGGAGGAGGGCGTCGAAGAAGCCCGCGCCGGGGTCGAAGCCGGTGGCCTCGCGGCCCAGCGTGCTGCCGAGGTCGAAGCGGAAACCATCCACGTGGAAGGCCTCCACCCAGTAGCGCAGCGAGTCCATCACCATCTGCAGCACGCGCGGGTGCGAGAGGTTCAGCGTATTGCCGCAGCCGGTGTCGTTGATGTAGTGGCGCTCGTCGCCCGGAATCAGCCGGTAGTAGCTGGCGTTGTCCAGCCCGCGCCAGGACATGGTCGGCCCCAGCTCGTTGCCTTCGCAGGTGTGGTTGTAGACCACGTCGAGAATGACCTCGATGCCGGCCGCGTGGAGCCGGCGGATGGCCACCTTGGCCTCGTGCAGCTCGTTGGCGGACAGGTAGAGCGGCTCCGGCGCGAAGAACGCCAGCGTGTTGTAGCCCCAGTAGTTGCGCAGGCCGCGCTCCACGAGGAAGCGGTCCTGCAGGAAGGCGTGGATCGGCAGCAGCTCCACCGCCGTCACGCCGAGCCGGTGCAGGTGATCGACGAAACGCGGATCGGCCAGCGCGGCGAAGGTGCCGCGATGGTGCGGCAGCAGGTCTTCGCGCTGCATGGAGGCGCCGCGCACGTGCACCTCGTAGATCGAGGTTTCCGGCCACGGGCGGTCCAGCCGGCGGTCTTCGCCCCAGTGGAAGCTTTCGTCGACGACCACGGCCTTCGGCATCATCGGCGCGCTGTCGCGGCGGTCGGGCGTGAGGTCCGCGCGCGGGCTGTTGAGCCGGTAGCCGAACAGCGCGTCCGACCAGCGCGCCGGGCCGTTCAGCAGCCGCGCGTAGGGGTCCAGCAGCAGCTTGTGGGGGTTGAAGCGGTGGCCCCGGGTCGGCTCGTAGGGGCCGTAGGCGCGGTAGCCGTACAGCGCGCCGGGCTGGGCCAGCGGCAGGTAGCCGTGCCAGACCTCGTCGGTGCATTCGGGCAGCGGCAGGCGGTGGATCTCCCTGCGGCCGTTGGCGGAGAACAGGCACAGCTCGATGCGCGTGGCATTGGCGGAGAAGACTGCGAAGTTGACGCCCAGGCCGTCCCAATGCGCGCCAAGGGGGTAGGGCTTGCCGGGCAGCAGACGGTCGATCGTGGCAATCGCCATGTGCATGGCTCCTTTCTTCTGGTTATTCTGGGTGGCTCGTGATGACAGCTTTCAGAGGGTGTCAGCGGGGTGTCAACGGGGCGGGCGGTAGCGCAGGACCAGCGTAGCCAGCGGCGGCAGGGTCAGCGTGACCGAGGCCGGCTGGCCGTGGGACGCCGCGTGGGACGCCTCCACCCGGCCGCCATTACCGAGGTTGCTGCCGCCGTAGTAGCCGGCATCGGTATTCAGGCATTCCTCCCAGTCGCCCGCGAACGGCACGCCGAGGCGGTAGCCCTCGCGCGGCACCGGGGTCATGTTGACGACCACCAGCGCCACCTCCTGGCTGTCTGGCGCGGCGCGGCGCAGGTAGGCGAAGACGCTGTTCTGGTGATCGTCGCCGACAATCCACTGGAAGCCCTCGGGCCGGTGATCCATGGCGTGGAGGGCCGGCAGCTCGCGGTACAGCCGGTTCAGGTCGCGCACCAGCGAGTGCACGCCACGGTGTAGCGGCTGGTCCAGCAGCGGCCAGTCGAGTTCCTCGTCGTGGTTCCACTCGCGCCATTGGGCGAATTCGCCGCCCATGAACAGCAGCTTCTTGCCGGGATGCGTCCACATGAAGCCGTAGTAGGCGCGCAGGTTGGCAAAGCGCTGCCAGTCGTCCCCGGGCGCCTTGCCGATCATCGACCCCTTGCCGTGTACCACTTCATCGTGCGAAAGCGGCAGCACGAAGGCTTCCGACCATGCGTAGACCAGCCCGAAGGTCAACTCGTTGTGATGCCAGGGGCGGTGGATCGGGTTCTGGCTCAGGTAGCGCAGCGAGTCGTGCATCCAGCCCATATTCCACTTGAAGTCGAAGCCGAGCCCGCCGGACGCCACGCTGGCCGTCACGCCGGGCCACGCCGTGGATTCCTCGGCGATGGTCAGTGCGCCGGGGCAGCGCTCGTGGACGATGGTGTTCAGGTCGCGCAGGAAGGCCACGGCCTCCAGGTTCTCGCGCCCGCCGAAGCGGTTGGGCACCCACTGGCCCGGCTCGCGGCTGTAGTCGCGGTAGAGCATGGACGCCACGGCGTCCACGCGCAGCGCATCGGCATGGAACTGTTCGAGCCAGTGCACCGCCCCCGCCAGCAGGAAGCCGCGCACCTCGTTGCGGCCGAGGTTGTAGATCAGTGTGTTCCAGTCCTGATGGAAGCCCTCGCGCGGGTCCTGGTGCTCGTAGAGCGCCGTGCCGTCGAACTCGGCCAGCCCGTGCGGGTCGGTGGGGAAGTGCGCGGGCACCCAGTCGAGGATCACGCCGATGTCGGCCTGATGGCAGCGATCGACGAAGGCGGCGAACTGGTCCGGCGGGCCGAGTCGCGAGGTGGGCGCGAACAGCGACAGCGGCTGGTAGCCCCAGGAGCCGCCGAACGGGTGCTCGGTGATCGGCAGCAGCTCGATATGCGTGAAGCCAAGGTCGCGGATATAGGGCACCAGCCGGTCGGCCAGGATCTCCCAGCCGTGCGCGGTGTCGTTGGCGGCGCGCTGCCAGGACATCGCGTGGAGTTCGTAGACGGACATCGGCGTGGCATACGGATCGGCGCTGGCGCGCTTCTCCATCCACGCCTGGTCGTTCCACTGGAATGGCGGGGCGCCGTGGCCGCGGCAGGCCACCACGGAGGCCGTGGCGGGCGGCGGCTCGGTGGCCAGCGCCACCGGGTCCGCCTTGTCCGGCAGGGCGTGGCCCTGCGCGCCGATGATGTCGTACTTATAGCGGCTGCCGCCGTGGGCGCCGAGCGCCTCCGGGATGAACACTTCCCAGATGCCGGCGCCGTGGCGCAGGCGCATGGGGTGGCGCACCGGGTTCCAGCCGTTGAAGTCGGCGATGACCGATACGCGCTGGGCGTTGGGCGCCCACACCGCGAAGCGCACGCCGGCTTCGCCATCGACGGTCAGGCATTGCGCGCCGAGGCACTGGCCGAGTTCGAGGTGGCGGCCTTCGTTGAGCAGGTGCAGGTCCAGATCGCCCAGCAGCAGGCCGAAGGCGTAGGGGTCGGCGCTGCATTGCTCGTTGCCGTCCGGCCAGCGGATCAGCAGGCGGTAGTCGCCCGGTTGTGGGGGCTCCGTGCCGGGCAGGCGGCCGGCGAACACGCCGCCGGGGTGCAGCGCGGTCATCGGCGCGATGGGTTTGCCCGCCCGGTCAGCCAGCGAGACCGATTCCGCGCCCGGTGCGATGGCGCGCACCACCACGCCGTGGTCGTCCCGGTGGGGGCCGAGCACGCCGAACGGGTCGGCCAGCCGGCCCTGCAGCAGCGCGTCGATCACGGCATCGGGCAGCGTCGGGGTGCGTTCCATCGTGGCGCTATTAGTTCGTGCCATCGTTGGCTCCCAGCAGCTTGCGGACGAGCCGGGCCAGCCCGCTCGTGGGCAGGTCGATCCATGCCACGCGGTTGGCGGCCTCATAGCCCACTTCATAGGCGGCGCGCTCAAGCAGGAACAGGTCGAGCAATTGCGCCATCTGTCCCGGCTCGGCCCATTGCTGCGGCGCGGCCTGCATCGACTGCTGGTAGCAGTTCAGGAAGGCCTGGCTGGCGGCGCTGCGGAAGCGCTCCAGCAGCGCGGCGCGGCGCTCCGCCAGCGCGGGCGGCAGCGTGGCGTGGGTGCGCTCCTGCCGGTCCGTGCCGACCGTGGCCGCCGCATAGTCGAGCGAGCGCAGCAGCCCCGCCACATCGCGCAGCGGCGAGGTCTTGCGCCGGCGGAAGGCCAGCGGCTGGCGCGGTTCGCCTTCGAAATCGACGATATAGGTGTCGCTCTGGGCGATCAGCACCTGCCCGAAGTGGAAATCGCCGTGGATGCGGGTCTGGAGGCTGCCCGGGGCGGCCTGCGCCAGGCGTGCCACCAGCTTGGGCAGCTTGCCGCGCGCGGCGACCAGCGTCTCGATATCGGTGGCGAAGGCGCCGGTGGCGTTCTGGCGGCGGGCTTCAAGCAGATCGAGCGCTTCGTTGAGGGACTTCAGCGCTTCCTCGGCCCATTCGCCGGCCTGCGCCTCGGTGGCGGGTTCGGGCGAGAAGGCGGCCTCGTCGCTGGGCCGGGCCAGCACCGCGTGCAACTCGGCCAGACGGCGGCCCAGCGTGCCGACCATGGTCGAATAGCCGGCCATGGCTTCGACGAACTCGCCGTCGGCGTCTTCGGACGGCATGGCGTCGTCGATCAGGCGGCTCAGGTAGTCGAGCGTCCAGTCCCAGCCATCGCCCTGATTGAGGATGTAGCCCTGCAGCAGCATCAGCGTGTGCGGCGTGCCATCGGCGCCGGTGCGCACCACCTCGCCCAGCAGCGGCGCGGAGTGTGCGTAGCCTTGGCTGGTCAGGTAGCGCGTCATCTCGGCTTCCGGATGGATGCCGCCCGCCACCCGGCGCACCAGCTTGAGCACGCCGTTGTTGCCGTAAGCGAGTGAGCTGTTGGACTGTTCGGCGGACATCCACTGCACGGGCTGGTCTTCCAGCGTCACCCCGGCCAGCCCTGGCTCGGGCAGGAAGCGGATCACGCCGTGCGTGGTCGGTGCCTCGGTGCCGTCGCGCATGGCCTTGACCACGGCGCGGGCGTAGGCCTCCACCACGAAGCCATCGGTGGCCACGCCCACGCGGCTGCCCCGGCGCACGCGCGCCATGGACAGGCCGTGCATCAGTTGCGGCATGCCTTCGGTGTTCTCGCGGTCCCACAGCAGCGCCACCGGTAGCTGGTAGCACTCGGTGCGGCCCGGCAGGGCCACCTCGACCTCGCAATGGAAGACCTCCTCGTTATTGCCGACGCGGGCGATCGGCCATGCGTAGGTCACGGTCACGCGCTCGATGCGGTCCGCCTTGGAGGCGAACCAGCGCCGGCGGGCGAGGTAGATCGGCAGGACTTCGGTGGTCAGCGCGCGGCGGGCGGACTCGGTCAGTTCCGAGCGTCCGGCGTTGTTCTGGAGTACCAGGGTGATTTGATCGGCCATTTGCTCGGGGGCGTCCACGTGCCAGGAAGGCGGCTGGGCGTCCTCGCTCAACACAAACCAGTAGAAACCATACGGCGGCAGCGTGAGCAGGTAGGTCAGCTGGCCGATGGCCGGGAAGGGCGTGGCGCCAAGCATCTCCACCGGCACGCGACCCTGGAACTGCGAGAGGTCCAGCTCCACGGCCTGCGGCGCGCGGGACAGGTTGGCCACGCACAGGATGTGCTCGCCATCGAACTCGCGCAGATAGGCCAGCACCTTGCGGTTGCCGGGGAACAGGAAGCGCAGCGTGCCGCGCCCGAAGGCGTGATGCTGCCGGCGCAGGGCCAGCATGCGGCGCATCCAGTTCAGCAGCGAGTGCGGGTCGCGGTTCTGGGCCTCCACGTTGACGGCCTCGTAGCCGTACAGCGGCCCCTGCAGCGGCGGCAGCACCAGCCGCTCGGGGTCGGCGTGGGAGAAGCCGCCATTGCGGTCCGGCGACCACTGCATCGGCGTGCGCACGCCATCGCGGTCGCCGAGGTGGATGTTGTCGCCCATGCCGATCTCGTCGCCGTAGTAGATCACCGGCGTGCCGGGCATCGAGAACAGCAGGCTGTTCATCAGCTCGATGCGGCGGCGGTCGCGCTCCATCAGCGGCGCCAGCCGGCGGCGGATGCCGAGGTTGATGCGCGCGCGGCGGTCGGAGGCGTAGACCTCCCACAGGTAGTCCCGCTCGCTGCTGGTGACCATCTCCAGCGTCAGTTCGTCGTGGTTGCGCAGGAAGATCGCCCACTGGCAGTTCGGCGGCACCTCGGGGGTCTGCCGCATGATGTCGGTGATCGGGAAGCGGTCTTCCCGGGCGATGGCCATGTACATGCGCGGCATCAGCGGGAAGTGGAAGGCCATGTGGCATTCGTCGCCGACCACGCCGCCGTCCGGGCTGGCCGCGCCGGTGGTGTCGGCCGTGCCGCCGCCGCTGGCGCCGCCAAAGTACTGCTGGGCGTCTTCCGGCCACATATTGGCCTCGGCCAGCAGCAGGCGGCCGGCGTAGCGCTCGTCCAGGTGGCTGCGGATCTTGCGGATGACCTCGTGCGTCTCGGGCAGGTTCTCGTTGGTCGTGCCTTCGCGCTCCACCAGATAGGGCACGGCGTCCAGCCGCAGGCCGTCGATGCCGATGTCGAGCCAGAACCGCATCACGCTCAGCACCTCGTTG
Source organism: Cupriavidus sp. 01L43 (assembly GCF_056399925.1). Classification (NCBI taxonomy): domain Bacteria; kingdom Pseudomonadati; phylum Pseudomonadota; class Betaproteobacteria; order Burkholderiales; family Burkholderiaceae; genus Cupriavidus; species Cupriavidus sp. 01L43. The sequence goes on along the minus strand of NZ_JBFTSH010000006.1, from coordinate 24,987 downwards.
AGCACCTGCGGGTTGTCGAAGTTCAGGTCCGGCTGGTGCGAGTAGAAGCGGTGCCAGAAGTAGGCGCCGGCCTCGGCGTCCCAGCTCCAGTTCGACTTCTCGGTGTCGCAGAAGATGATGCGCGTGCCGGCGTAGGACTGGTCGTTGTCGGACCACACGTAGTAGTTGCGGGCGGCCGAGCCGGGCTTGGCCTTGCGCGCGCGCTGGAACCACGGGTGCTGGTCGGACGTGTGGTTGATCACCAGTTCGGTGATCACGCGCAGCCCGCGCGCGTGGGCTGCCGCCACGAAGCGGCGCGCCTCGGTCAGCGTGCCGTAGTCGGGGTGCACGCTGCGGTAGTCGGCAATGTCGTAGCCATCGTCACGGCGCGGCGAGGGATAGAACGGCAGCAGCCAGATGGTGTCCACGCCGAGGTTGACCAGATAGTCGAGCTTGGCCAGCAGCCCCGCGAAGTCGCCGACGCCATCGCCATTGGCGTCATAGAACGACTTGATGTGCAGTTGATAGATGACCGCGTCCTTGTACCAGAGCGGGTCGGCGTTGAGCAGGGCGGCGCTGACGCGGTCGGATGCGCGCTTCATGCCGTATCTCCGGTTTGTTGTTGGGGCCGGACGTGCCAGAGGGCGAACGGCAGTTCATGCGGATTGAGGCGGATGCGCTGGGCCTTGCCGGTCCAGGTGAAGCGGCGGCCGGACATCAGCTCTTCGGCCTGCAGGGCGCCGTGGTCGGGCAGGCCCCACTCCCACAGCGGCAGTTCGATCGTGGATTCGCGCGGCGCGCGCGGGTCCAGGCTGATGGCGGCCAGCAGCACGTCGCTGCCGAAGGTGGGGCCGCTGCTGGTTCCTCCGGCAGGGCCCCCGGGCTCGGCCGGGACGTAGCGGGCGAAGTACAGCACCGCGTCGTCGCTGGCGTGGTAGAAGCGCACGCCCAGATGATCCTGCAGGGCCGGATGGCTGGCGCGGATCTGGTTCAGCCGCGAGATCTCTGCCACGATGTTGCCGGGCTGGTTCCAGTCGCGCACGCGGATCTGGTACTTCTCGGAGTCGAGGTATTCCTCGCGTTCCACGCCGTTCAGCACCAGCGGCGCGCCCTCGCAGACCTCGAAGCCGTTGTACATGCCCCAGAGCCCGGAGAGCAGCGCCGCCAGCGCCGCGCGGATCAGGAACGCCGGGCGTCCGCCGTCGTGCAGGAAGAACGGGTTGATGTCCGGCGTGTTGACGAAGAAGTGCGGGCGATAGAACTCGCGCAGCGGGCTCTGCGTCAGCTCGGTCATGTACTCGGTCAGCTCGGCCTTGGTGTTGCGCCAGGTGAAGTAGGTGTACGACTGCGAGAAGCCGAGTTTGGCCAGCCGCGCCATCATCTTGGGCCGCGTGAAGGCTTCGGCCAAGAACAGCGTGTCCGGGTGCTTGGCGCGCACGTCGGCAATCATCCACTCCCAGAACGGCAGCGGCTTGGTGTGCGGGTTATCCACCCGGAAGATGCGTACGCCCTGGTCGGCCCAGAACATCACCACGTCGCGCAGCGCCTGCCAGAGATGCTCGCCGCCGGGCGGGGCCGCGTAGAAATCGACGTTGACGATGTCCTCGTACTTCTTGGGCGGATTCTCGGCGTAGCGCAGCGAGCCGTCCGGACGGTGCGAGAACCACTCGGGGTGCTCGCGCAGCCACGGGTGGTCCGGCGAGCACTGGATGGCGAAGTCGAGCGCCAGTTCCAGGCCGTGGTCGGCGGCGGCGCGGCGCAGGCGCTGGAAGTCCTCGAACGTGCCGAGTTGCGGGTGGAGGGCGTCGTGGCCGCCTTCGGCACTGCCGATGGCGTATGGGCTGCCCACATCGCCCGGCTCGGCCTCGAGGCTGTTGTTGCGGCCCTTGCGGTGGGCCTGGCCGATGGGGTGGATCGGCGGAAAGTAGAGCACGTCGAAGCCCATCGCACGGATGGCCGGCAGCCGGCGGATCACATCGTCGAAGTTGCCGTGGCGATTTTCATCGCCGCTTTCCGAGCGCGGGAACAGCTCGTACCAGCTCGCGAAGCGGGCGGCGAGGCGGTCTGCCTCCACCGGCATCGCCGTGGGGTAGCGGCTGACGAACGGGCGCCCGGCCGGGGTGTCCATGGCGGCGTGCATGGCGGCTTCGGTGCGCGGGGAGAGCAGGATTTCGAGCCGCAGGGCGTCGTCGCCGGCGGCGGCCTTCAGTTCGGCCAGCAGGGCGCCGGCATCGGGGATGGCGCTGCCCTCGGGGGTGTCCAGCGTGGCGGCCACCAGCCGGGCGCCTTCCTCGATCTCCAGCGTCACGTCCACGCCGGCCTTGCGCTTCTTGCCGATCTCGTCGAGCCAACTCGCGAAGGTATCGCGCCATGCTTCCACCGTGAACTCGTGGCGGCCCAGCGCCACGATCGGGAAGCTGCCGCGCCAGCGGTCGTTGATGACGGGGGTCATCGGCGAGGCATGCCAGACCTGCTCGCCGGGCGCGCGCCACAGCACGGCGGCGGCGAGCTTGTCGTGGCCGTCCATCCAGATATCGGCGGTGACCTCCACGCGCTCGCCCACCGTGCGGCGCACGGCGAAGCGGCCGTGGTCGGCAGAGGGCGCCAGGTTCTCGATGGCCACGCGCGGCGCCTGCATGGCGGTGGCCAGGTCGCGGTCGATGGCTTTGCGGTGATTGCCATTGCCATTGCCGCTGCCATTGCGGCGCGCGCGGGCCTGCGCGCTGACCGGCAGCGCGTCATAGAGGCGGATATCGGCCGGTGCCAGCGTGATCGTGGCGCTGGGGTCGAGCTGGTGGGCGGCGTCCAGCGTGCCGCCGGGGCCGCCATCGGCCGATTGCAACGTGGCGGCGGCCTGCGGCAGCGCGCTCAGCACGCGGTCCGCGCCGAACGAGGCGGGCTCGATCGGGCAGGGGTTCAGCACCACGATCAGCGCAGCGGGGCCGGTGGCGCCGTTCGAACCATTGGCGAGGTGGCGCGGCAGGCGGGCCAGCACGGTAAGCGGCGCGTCCGGGCCGCTCACCTGCCGGACCGCGACGGCCGGCGCCGGGTCACGCGCGGCCAGCCAGGCGTTGCACTGGATCAGCTCGTGGGTGAGGTCGTAGGGGGCATCGACGATGTCATCGGGATGGCCATCGGACTGCGCCTCGGGGGCGGTATCAAGGGGCGCGCTGCCATGGGCGCCGGTCTCGAAGCCGGCCGGCACCATCAGCCCGTCGCCGATGGCGGCGGCGGTCCACAGCGCGCGGCGGGCGGCCAGCACGTCGGTGCCGTCGGGCGCCAGCGAGGGGGCGGCCAGCACGCGGCCGAAGTCGCGCAGGCGCGCCATCTCCTCGGTCAGCCACGCGCTGCGGTAGTCCCACCACGGGAGCGAGCAGAACGCGCCGTCGAACGGCGCTTTGGCAAGGTCGGCCAGTTGTTGCGGGTTGGTACCGGGGGTGAAGGCCAGGAACACGGGATCTTCGCCGCCGTTCTCGGTACTGTCAGTACTGCTCCGCCCGGCGGTCTCGATGATCTCCGCCCAGTGCCGGCCCGGCACGCGAGACGGGGCGCGGCAACAGAAGCCGGCCGCGCCGGCATCGATCGCTTCGCGGATCTGGGCGCTCCACCAGGCCACCAGCGCGGGGGCGAGCCCCTCGTCGTACCAGCGCAGCCGCACGCCGGGCAGGTGGCTGTCCGTGGCATCCGGGCTGCCGCCGGGGCGGGCATGGTCGACCCAGCCATCGTGCATGCCTGCCGCCTCGGCCGGAAAGCGGTCGAGGGCGAGATCGAGCAGGGGAAGCAGCCCATGTGACCGGCACGCCGCAAAGGTCGCTGCCAGGATGTCGGGGCGGATATGGGGAATGGCCCAGCCGGCCAGCAATACATGGTCGAAACCGAGTGTGGCGGTGCGCGCGAGCGCTTCCGGGTCCACCGCTCGGGAATCGGTCAGGTTCAGTTGGCAGATTCGCACGTCACAGGTCCTTGGCCGTGGCGCCGCTGCGCGCCGATTCTGACCGGGCACGCGAAGGCTGTGCCAACGCGGCGGGGTCCGGGAGCGCGCGGGCCGGGAACTGCGGTGCAGCAAGGGCAGGGGCCGATGCGGTCCGGCCGCGCGTCCGGGTCGCATATGTAAGAAATACACGGTGCCCGGCGGATGTAAAGTAAGGAATACGGCTTTCGTGAAATCCGACGAGGCGGAAGGCTATCGATAAATGGGGGCGATAATCGGCACGCCGGCGCGGAATAAATCGGCAAAAAAATCCCCGCCAAGGGGCGGGGACGATTTTCAGCGGAGGCGGCGCGCCATTATCCGGCGCGATAGACATCCAGCCGGTTGTAGAGCGTCTTCAGGCTGATGCCAAGCGCCTTGGCGGCCTGCCGCTTGTCGCCGTCGAAGCGCGACAGCGTGGCCAGGATAATCTCCCGCTGGGTATCGGCCAGTGTCGTCCCCACCCGTACGCTGACCACGCCATCGACGGTCGTCGGCCGCATCGGCTGGCTGGCGAGATTGGGATTGCCGATTTCCACGAGTTTATCGGCCAGAATATAGGCGCGATATACGGAATTCTTCAGTTCGCGCACATTGCCGGGCCAGTCATAGCGCACCAGCCGTTCGAGCGTGCTGGCCGAAAATGCTTTCTCGGTCTGCTCCATGGCGTTGAATTCGGCCAGGAAATGGCGCGCCAGCGGGACGATGTCCTCGGTGCGTTCGCGCAGCGGCGGAATATGGAGCGGGAAGACGGCCAGGCGGTACAGCAGGTCTTCGCGCAACTGGCCGTCCCGGACGGCCTCCATGGGGTCGCGGTTGGTGGCGGCCAGGATGCGGACGTCGCTCACCAGCAGGGTGTCGCCGCCCACGCGGTGGAAGTTACGGCTTTCCAGCACGCGCAGCAGCTTGATCTGCATCTCCACCGGCATTTCGGTGACTTCGTCCAGGAACAGCGTGCCGCCCTGGGCCTGCTCGAAGTAGCCGGCCTTCTGCTCCAGCGCGCCCGTGAAGCCGCCTTTCTCGTGGCCGAACAATTCGGATTCGATCAGCGTGGGGGCGATGGCACCGCAGTTGACCGCCACGAACGGGCCGCCGGCGCGGCTGCTGCGCTCGTGCACGGCGCGCGCCACCACTTCCTTGCCGCTGCCGCTCTCGCCCACCGCCAGCATCGTCACGTCCGTCCCCGCCACCCGGTTGAGCTGGGCGATCAACCGCTGCATGGCTGGCGCGGTACTCTCCCAGAGCAGGGAGACCTGCCCGGGCGCGGCACGGCGGCCCGGCGCGCGCGGCGGGGGCGCCGAGGAACGTGCGGATGGAAGCGTCGCGGTGGTGGACACGGGTGGCAGTGTGGCCGCCTGCGCCCGCCATCCCAGGAAAGTGGGGGAAGGGTGCCGACGGCGTCGGATTGGTCAATGATGTTTTAATGCTATCCGGTCGCGCTGCGGGTGGCTACATCCCATGCCGCCGTCGCGGAAAGGTCCGACACCTGTGTCAGACGGACACTGGCATATCGGCCAAGCGCCTGTAGCTAGACTTCAGCGTATCTTGCCGCCTGTGTTGCCCCTGTGCCGCCCGTTGCACGGCGAGACTTTTGCCAGGCGGTTTGCCGCCGCGTAATCTCAGTAGTATCTGAAGCGCCGCAGCACCCTGCATCCACCGAACCGAAAGGCCAACGGGCTCATGAGAATCAGACTCCGGACCGATTTCCGACAGGAATCCCGCGCCAACGGACGCCAGCGCAGCCTATGCCACACATCCTGATCGTAGACGACGACGAAAACGCCTGCGCGGCGCTGGCAGAAATTGTCGCGATCGAGGGGTTTTCCTCCGCCACCGCCGGCAACCTGCGCGAGGCGCGCCTCCAGATAGGCTGGCGCATGCCCGACGCGGTGCTGGCCGACCTGCGCCTGCCCGATGGCAGCGGCATGGAGCTGTTCGAGGAAGTCGGCTCGTCCGGCGTGGAAGTCATCCTGACCACCGGCTACGCCAGCGTGGAGAGCGCCGTGGAGGCGCTGCGCCTGGGCGCCACCGACTACCTCGTCAAGCCGATCAACGTCACGCGGCTCCAGACCGTCCTCAAGCGTATTGCCACCACCGGCGAGCTGAAAGCGGAGATCCATTCGCTGCGCGGCGAGCTGCGCCGCTATGGCCGCTTCGGCCGGCTGCTGGGCAGTTCCGAAGCCATGCAGGCGGTCTATGACCAGCTCAGCAAGGTCGGCCCGACCGAGGCCACCGTGCTGCTGATTGGCGAGAGCGGCACCGGCAAGGAACTGGCCGCGCAGACCGTGCACGAACTATCCCCGCGCCGGCGCCAGCCCTTCCTGGCCGTGAACTGCGGGGCGATCTCGCCCACGCTGATCGAAACCGAGATGTTCGGCCACGAGCGCGGCAGCTTCACCGGCGCCGACCGCCAGCACAAGGGCTATTTCGAACGCGCCGACGGCGGCACGCTGTTCCTCGACGAAATCACCGAGATGCCGCTGGAGCTGCAGGTCAAGCTGCTGCGCGTGCTCGAGACCGGCACCTTCATGCGCGTGGGCACCAACCGCGAACAGCATGCCGATGTGCGCGTGCTGGCCGCCACCAACCGCAACCCCGAGGAAGCCGTGGCGGAGGGCAAGCTGCGCGCCGACCTGTACCACCGGCTGAACGTGTTCCCGATCGAACTGCCGCCGCTGCGCGCGCGCGGCGACGACGTGGTGCAGATCGCCAACACCATGCTGGAACAGCTGAACGGCGAGCAGGGCACGCAACGGCGCTTTGCCGCCAGCGTGCTGGAGAGCCTGCGCATGCACGCCTGGCCTGGCAACGTGCGCGAGCTGCGCAACTTCGTGCAGCGCGCCTACATCATGGCCGACCAGGATGTGATTACCGAGGTACAGATTCCGCTCCAGGTGGCGGCGGCGCCCTCGGCCGGTACGGCCGTTGTCTCGGTGCCGGTGGGCATGTCCCTGGCCGAGGCGGACCGCCAACTGATCTTCGCCACGCTGGAGCAGTGCTCGGGCGTGAAGAAGCACGCGGCGGAGATTCTGGGCATCAGTTTGAAGACTTTATACAACCGGCTGGAAGACTATGCGGCCAAGGGCGAGCTGCCCGAATGGCTGCGCGCGTCGCGCAATGGCGACTCCAGCCCGCCCGCCGCCTCGTGAGGGCGGGCGAGTGCAGGCTGCGTGACAGGGAATCCACGGCGCCGGACTTGTCGGCGCATGGTTCTTGCATGAGGACCGTGATTGGCGGCTTCCTTTCGATTCACACGCTGACTGAGCAGACCTGAAAATGGCCATGGCCGACGCACCCAGCCCCACCCCAAAACCCGCGCACGACGGCGCCGCCGCCGGGGATCGCGCGTTCCCGGCCGTGCGCAGCATTGGCGAGGTGGCCGCGCTGATCGAGCAGGCGTCCCATGACCTGCGCTCGTCACTCAACGCGATCCAGAGCTGGGGCTACGTGCTGGACCGTTCGATCGATACCCCCGCCCCCCCGGCGCAGCGCGCGCTCGACGGCATCCGCTCCGGCATGCAGCAACAGCTGGCACTGATCGAGGAAATGGAGGAGGCCGTGCGCCTGCTGGCCGACGAGCGCAAGCCGGAGTGGGAAACCACCGACCTGCGCGACGCCGCCGAGGAAGCCATGGGCGACAAGCGGGCGGCGGCCGAAGCGCGCGGCGTGACGCTGGGCTCGATCGAATGCCAGAGCCCCGGCGGACAGGACTTCTGCGTGCAGGGCGATGCGCTGCGGCTGGCGCCGCTGCTGCGCCATCTGCTGATCCATTGCATCTGGCGCGCGCCGACCGGCGGATCGGTGCGCGTGCACCTGGTGGCCGAGGCCGAGTACGTGAAATTCCGCATCTCCGAAAGCCCGCCGCTGGACCGCTCGCGCGGGGCCTCCCGGCTGGCCGTGCTGACCGACTTCTTCGGGCGCAGCGTGGCCGAGGCCGGCGCCCACTCGCCCCGGCAGAGCACCGCGCTGCTGCTCACGCGGCGCATGGTGGAACTGCAGGGCGCCCAGCTGACCGCCGAGAATGACAACTGCGACGCCGACAATGTCAGCGTCTGCATCGCCGTGCGCATCCCCCGCCAACCGGCCGCCTGATCTCCGCGCCCGCCCCGCCTTCCGGCATTTTTTACCGCATCCAGCACAATCTGCACCGTCCGCCGCCCGTCAAAGCGGCGTCGATGGCCCATGGGCCGCTGGCCCACCGTTTGCATGGTTATCCGTGGAGCCCCGCCATGAGGGGACCCGAACTCGATACCCAACAGGAGAGATGCCATGCACAAAGCCCACGCTTCCAAGGGATCGCAAAGCCCCTTCCCGACCTCTGCCAATCATCCCGCCGCGCCTGCAATCACTGGCGCCGAGAAGGCGGATGGCAAGCACGAGAAGGACAAGCCGAAAAAGAAGACCTATCAGGCCGCCGTGGACGACTCGCTCGATATGACCTTCCCGGCCAGCGACCCGATTTCGCCGAGCGCGGCGATGCATGCCGAGAAGAAGACCACCACCAAGCGCGACGATGTGGACTGGACCCTGAAGAAGGGCAGCGAGCATCAGGCCGCCAGCGGCAAGGCCGCTGCCGAAAGGAAGGGAGCCAGCGACAAGGCGGCCGATAAGGCGGGCAAGTCTGGCAAATCCGCCCACAAGGACAAGAGCACGGCCAAGTCGGGCAAGAAGTAATTCGGACGCCAGGCGGCCCTCCCTTTGGATGGCCGCTTGTGATTCTTCGTGCGCCCCGGCACGCCTGTACCGCATCAACGCTTTGAACGGAGCATCCCTATGTCTACGATCATCGCAGGACGATTCGATACGTTTGACCACGCAGAGACCGCCGCGGCCCGTTTGCGGGCCAAGGGGCTGAGCGAGCAGGATCTCAGCCTGTTCTATGTGAACCCGGCCGGCCAGCACGCCACGTTCCCGATCGGGGGCGACCAGGCGGTGGATCCGGCCGCCCGGCAGACCGGCAAGGGCGCCGGGCGGGGCCTGATGATTGGCGCGGCGCTGGGTGCGGCCGTGGGGATCTGCCTGGCCGCCGCCGTGCGCGCGTGGTTCGCCACGCCGCCGCAGCCGTGGGTGTTCGTGTTGATCCTGGCGATTGCCACGGGCGTGGGCGCCTATGGCGGGTCGTTGATGGGCGCGTTGTCGATGACCCGCACCGGCCAGCGCGATCCGCGCACCGGCGAGGTCCGCATGCGGCATGCCGGCGTGCTGCTGGCCGCGCATGTGTCGCCCGACAACACCGCGCTGGTGGCCAACGAGTTGCGGCAGGGCGGCGCGGAAGACGTCGAGCGCGCCGAAGGCCAGTGGCGCGATGGCCGCTGGGAAGATTTCGATCCGCTGGCACCGCCCGTGCCGGCAGGACAGTTGACCGGGGAAGATTCAGCGCGCGCGCGGCAGCGGCAGTAAGCGCCGCGCGGTTTTTTCCATCACCATGCCTTTCACCCTTTCACAAAAAGGAGCAGCCATGCAACGCATCGACAACACGCCAGAGCCGCCCGGCATCCCGCCCGGCGGCCCCGGAACGAAGGGCGCGGCCATTATCGGCGGGGCGGAACAGCACAGCGCCGGGCCGGGACCGTTCGTGATGGCGTCCGACACCCTCGAAGGCAACAAGGTAGTGGACCCTTCGGGCGAGGAGATCGGCACCATCGACCACATCATGCTCGACGTGCTCGGCGGCCGCATCGCCTATGCGGTGCTGGCGATGGGCGGCTTCCTCGGCATCGGCGAGAAGCTGCACGCGCTGCCGTGGTCTGCGCTGACGCTGGACACGCGGCGCAAGTGTTTCGTGCTGGGTGTGGAGCGCGAGCGCATCAAGGCCGCGCCGGGCTTCGACAAGGAGCACTGGCCGACCATGGCGAACTCGCAGTGGGCTACCACGATCCACGAGTACTACGGCATTTCACCGTACTGGGAGAAGGATCGCTACGATCCGTGGGCTTGAGGCCCGTACCGATGAAAACCGGCGCCCTGGGGCGCCGGTTTTTTCGTTTGAGGGAGGGAAGGGTTCAGACCTTGTGGTTCACCTGCCCCGAGGGTTTGCTCGACGGGTCCGCGCGCATGCCACTGGCCTGCGGCTGGCCGGCCGGCTCCGGGGGCGGCGGCACCCGCGTGGTGAGCTGGTTCGACACACCGAGAATCCCCGGCGGCGTGGCGGCGGCCTTTTCCAGCCGTTGCGACAGGTCGATGTCCTCCACGCGGCCCGTCAGCGTGACGCGCCGGTCCACCACGTGCACGGCCACGCCATCGGGCATGTCACCGCCGCACGCTTCGGCGATGCATGTGCCCACGCGTTCGCGCAGCAATTCGTCGTCTTCGTCTGGACTGGTCCGGGCGGTGTCCTGGGTTTCCGTCTGCATGGCGCTTCCTTTCGCTGGTAACAAGAGTCCTGCATGACCGTGCGACGCAATCGGCATGCCTGCGGCGCCACAGCGCAGGCGCCGCCCAAGCCGGCGCCGTCTTGTAAAAACGACGCGTCACAACGCGCCGACAGCCTTGTAGGACACCGCCGGCTGATCAGGCGGCGGTCCGCTCTCTACAATGTAGACAGTCGTGCGTTCCGCAGGAGCCTTTCATGAAACAGCGCCGGATGATGCATCTGTTCGATCACTTCGCCGGCGCCGCCACGCGCCACGCGGGTTCCCCGGCGGCCTTCGTGCTGGCCGTGCTGGTGGTGGTGGTCTGGGCGCTGACCGGCCCGATCTTCGGTTACTCGGAGACGTGGCAGCTGATCATCAACACCGGCACCACCATCGTCACCTTCCTGATGGTGTTCCTGATCCAGCAGAGTCAGAACAAGGACTCGATGGCCGTGCACCTGAAGCTGAATGAGCTGCTGGCATCGAGCAAGCCGGCGAGCAACCATCTGATCTCGATCGAGGAACTCGACGAGGACGAGTTGCGCCAGCTTGTGCTGTTCTATCGCCATCTGGCGGAACTGGCGGACAAGGAGGGCGGGGTGAAGTGCAGCCACTCCCTGGACGATGCCAACGAGAACCATGCCGCGAAACGGCGCGCGCGCCACGCGCGGCGTCAAGCGGATGCCGCCCCGGCCGATGCCGAGCCCGCCACCTAGCTGGCATGGATCTGGCTCGGCTTGGCGGCGCATGCCCGGTGCGTTCCGGGCACGTCTGTTCCCTGAGGAGACCATTTTGGCCACCCCGGCAACTCCGAATCCCGCAGTTACGACGGCATCCAACGAGCCGGCGCCGCTGGCCCAGCCACGCGAGGTGCGCGTGGTTGTCTACGGGCGCGCCGATTGCGACGACCCGGCGAGTCATCCGGGCGTCACGCTGCGGAACATCGCGGAGCGCGTGGCGGCCCTCGCGGGTTTCCGCTACGCGGGCAGCTACGACGCCGTGACCCACGGCGCGGCGGCGGACCGTCTCTACTTCGTGCCGGCCGACACGCTGACTGGCATCGACAGCGCCCGCCAGCTCGGCATCGACAGCCTGCATGACCTGCTCGGCGGCGTGGTGCCGCACGACTTCGTCGGCACCAAGGCGATCTCCCACGGGCTGATTTCTCCCGATGCAAGGGCGCCGGAGGGCTGGAGCCATGACTTCGGCGCGCGCATCGAGCCCTACGTCCTGCCCGGCTACACAGCGTTCTCGGTGGAGGATGCCCGGCGCGCCGGGCAGGCCATGCTGGGCGAGGGCAAGGTCCGTGTGAAGGAGCCGTGCGGCATCGGCGGACTCGGCCAGCAGGTGGTGGCGAACGCGGCCGAACTGGACGCCGCGCTGGAAGCGCTGGACGCCCGGCGGATCGAGTGCGAAGGCTTGGTGCTCGAACGCAACCTCGAGGGCGTGACGACGTTCAGCGTCGGTCAGCTGGAGGTGGGCAACCTGCGCGCGAGCTACTGCGGCACCCAGGGCCTCACCCGCAATCACGCCGGCAAGCTGGTCTACGGCGGGTCCACGCTGCGCGTGGTGCGGGGCTCGCTGGAAGACCTGTGCGCGCATCCGATCGAGGCGCACCTGCGCGAGGCCGTGCAGGCCGCGCTGGCCTATCACGCCGCGGCGGTGGAGTGTTTTCCGGGCACGATGGTGTCCCGCTGCAACTACGATGTGGCGATGGGCACCGACAACGGCCGGCAGCGGCTCGGCGTGCTCGAACAGTCATGGCGCGTGGGCGGCGCCACCGGGGCCGAACTGGCCGCGCTGGCGGCCTTCCAGACCGACCCCCAATGCGTGCGGGCCACCGCCAGCACGCGCGAGATCTATGGCAGCGACGTATCCGTGCCGCCCGGCGCGGACGTCTATTACCAGGGAGAAGACCGCAACGTCGGCCCGTTGACGAAGTACGCAATTCTGGAGTCCAGTTCTGATGGCCACACATGAGGAATCGTTACAGGTCCATACCGATGGCGGTACCATCGCCGGCACGCTGATCACGCCGGCCACCAAGCTCCCCGGCGTGCTGTTCGTGCACGGCTGGGGCGGCAGCCAGCAGCAGTACCTGGCGCGTGCGCGCGAGGTGGCCGGCCTGGGCTGCGTCTGCATGACCTTCGACCTGACCGGTCATGCCGGAACCGCCGCGCAATACGAAACCGTCAGCCGCATGCGCAACCTGGCCGATGTCCTGGCTGCCTATGACGTGCTGGTGCGGCACCCCGAGGTGGACCGCAACGCCATCGCCGTGGTGGGCAGCAGCTACGGCGGCTACCTGGCCGCCGTGCTCTGCGAACTGCGCCCGGTGCGCTGGCTGGCCCTGCGCGCGCCGGCGCTCTACATGGATAGCGGATGGGAGTCGCCCAAGCGGCAGCTCCACCACGACCAGGATCTCGTGGCGTACCGGCGCAAGGTGGTAGCCCCCGATACCAACCGGGCCCTGCGCGCCTGTACCAACTTCAAGGGCGATGTGCTGGTCGTGGAATCGCAGCATGACAGCATCGTGCCCCACGCGGCGGTGCTCAGCTACGTGGACGCCTGCTGCGAGGCCTGGTCGATCACGTACCGGGTACTGAAAGGCGCCGACCACGGTCTGTCGACAGAGGACTGCCAGCGTGCCTATGGCAAGTTGCTGGTGGGATGGCTGCGCGAGATGGTGACCGAAGCGCGTACCGGCCCGGCGGTGGCGCCGCCCCGGCCAAGCACACCGTCCACCGTGAAGAAGGCAACGGCAACCGAATCCCCCGAATACACGGTGTCGCGCCAAAAGCCGCCCCCGCCGCGTGCCGATGCCGGCCTGGCGCCTGATGAGGACGACAACGAGACCGCCGTGGCGGCTGGCGATGCCGACGACGAGAACGACCCGCAGGTGATCGCGGCGTCGGCGCCGAAGGCACGCAAGTAGCGCGGGGCAGCGCGTGCGAGTCGCTTTGTAGCGATTGCAGGCCGTGTTGTTTCTGCCAGTCGCACCGGAAATTCTTGCAAAACCCGCATAAAGTGCGGTCGCCACTGGCTGGCATTGTTTGTGCGTTGGCGGACCCACATGAGCCCCGCGTCCGTCACCCCTTCGCCCGCAGCGACCGCCGAGCAAGCCGCCGACGCCGCGTTGCGTGCCGTGGGGCTGCGGCACGCCGACGACGGCGAAGCCGGCATCGCCCGGCGCCGCGCGGGCACGGGCTTCTACTATGCCGATGCCAAGGGCAAGCGCATCGAGGACAAGGCCACGCTCGCGCGCATCCAGGCGCTGGCGATTCCGCCGGCCTACGAGGCGGTCTGGATCTGCGCCGACCCCACCGGCCACCTCCAGGCCACGGGCCGCGATGCGCGGGGCCGGAAGCAATACGTCTATCACCCGGACTGGGCCGCGCTGCGCGACACCGACAAGTACACCCGCCTGATGGCCTTCGGGCATGCGCTGCCGCGTCTGCGCGGGCGGCTGGCCCGAGATCTGGCGCGCAACGGCATGCCGCGCGAGAAGATCCTCGCCGCCGTGGTGACGTTGCTGGATGCCACCCTCGTGCGCGTCGGCACGCCGCGTTACGCGCGCCAGAATCGCACCTATGGGCTGACCACGCTGCACCGGCGCCATGTGGCCGTGCGCGGCAGCCGCCTGCGCTTCCAGTTCACCGGCAAGAGCGGTGTGACCCACGACGTGTCCGTCAACGATGCCCGCCTGGCCCGCATCGTCCGCAATTGCACGGAGCTGCCGGGGCAGCGGCTGTTCAAGTACAAGGACCCGGAGGGCGAGATCCGCGAGATCGGCTCGGTCGATGTCAACGCTTACCTGCAGGAGGTGACCGGCGGCGATTTCACGGCCAAGGACTTCCGCACCTGGGCCGGCAGCGTCCACGCGCTCGCGCTGCTGCGCAAGACCACGGCCGACAGCGAGACCGCGCGCAAGAAGGCCGTGACCGAGGTCATCCGCGAAGTGGCGCAGCGGCTGCGCAACACCATGGCCGTCTGTCGAAAATGCTACGTACACCCGGATGTGCTCGCGGCCTTCATGGATGACACCTTGCAAGCCTTGCCGGCCCCGCGTGCCGGCGTGCGCCTGCGTGCCGACGAAGCGCGCCTGCTGGCGCTGCTGGAGAGCACCTGTGCGCCGGTGGCGACGCCTCGCAAAGCAGCATGAGGTGAGCCCGCGTTGTCCGGCACGGCAATTGCATCGCTACGCCTACCAATGAATAACAACAGCGTAGCGAGTCTAGCAAGAGGCCAAGGTGGAAAACGCAGTCTTCAGTTGCCTGAGTATCGACGGCAGCCAGCAGGAAACGGTGCATCAGGACTTCCCGCAAACGGAGTCCATCGTTGCAGCCCTCAACAACCACAACCATCAAGAAGTGCCGATGCCACGGCTGGCCACGGTTCCCTGCAAGGGGCGCGGTGGCACGGTCCGGCCGCTACGCGGGCGGGATCTCCGGCAGGCGCGCGTGCTGATGCAGGCGTTGTGCGAGATGCGCCTGGACCTCGGCAATGGCGAGGGGCGCTGGGAGCCCTCCACGCTGGCTAGTCGGCAGATGTCGACGATGGCGCTCTGGCGCAACCGTGCACGCCATCTGTTCACGGAAGCGGAATGGGAAAGCGGCATCGAGGCCCGGCTCGACGCGGGCTTCCGGCAGGCCGGTAACGGCTGCCCGCGCGAAGCGGCCAACGAGTTCAAGCGGGCCTACTACCTGCTGTGCTGCGTGCTGACGCAGGCGCGCGACATGGCACGCCGGGGCGATGGCCCCGATCGCCGCGATGCCCCGCAGCCCGCCAAGACGCCGCGTCCTGATGCGCCGCTCGATCGCGGCGCCTGACTAGGTCTTTTTCTTCTTCGACGCAGCGCGCTTGCGGCATGGCCCGATATAGCCGGGCAGCCCGCGCGCCTTGGTGCTCAGCGCCAGTTGCACCGCGCGCGCCAGCGCGGTGGCAAAGCCGTGATGGGTGTCGAACGGCCCTTCGATGTGCTTGCGGAAGAAGTCGGCCCAGCGGAAATCCGGATAGGCGGCCTTGACCTTGCGATAGCCGCCGGCCAGCTGCACGAACGCCTCCAGGCTCCGATACGGATCGTCCCGCATGGCATGGATGTCCGGCGGCAGCGCCTTGATGGGCTGGCGCCGGCCCTGCTCGTCGTACGGGTGGACCATGTGGTTCTCGACCATGTACGCCCAGAACTTGCGCTGGGACAGGTGGCTCAGGTCTTCCCGCACGTGCGCCGGCACCATCTCCATGCCCATCTCATGCCAGGCACGCACCCAGTGGTGGTGATCCACCACGTAGAGCGTGTGCTCCGGGCCGAGCACCACGTGAACGCGGTGTTTGTCGAGAAAGCCGGGCAGATCGGCGTGCGACAGGCGCCGCGTGACATGAATCTTCTGCGCGACGTGGTAGCCGCCGATGGTGATCTGCGTGGGCCGCAGATGATCCATCGGCACCATCAGCTTTGCGCCTGCGCGCAGCAGTTTTGCCATGGGGGTGGCCTCAGCTCTTGTTCAGCGTGCGTTCGGGGGAGGTGGTGGCTTCGCCGGTTTCCGAGCCGGATGCCCAGCTACCGATGCTGTCGCGTTGGGCGGAGTCGGCTCCCTCGCCCGGCCGGCGCACGCGGATCTGGTTTTCCACGTCCTTCACGCCGTACACGGCATCGGCGATCTCCTCGACGATGTATTTCTGGCGCCGGTCTCCGACCGTGCCGCCGAGCTTGACCAGCCCCTTGTCGACATCGACGGTCACATCGGAGACGTCCACGTCGGGATGGTGGGCGAGGCGGTCGCACACATCGCCCAGCACCCGCTCGTCGGGCCGTTCGTAGTTCTTTGGCCCCACCGGGCGGCGGCTGCCGACACCGGTGCCGGAGAGCGTTTGCGGCCGCGTGGGATGTTCGCGATAGCCGGGATCGCCCGGATACACGCGTTGTGCACTGTTGAACGACTGTCCGCCGCTGCGGCTGTCGCCGTAGTAGCCAGCGCCGCCGTAGGTCGTATCGCCGCGCCAGTCTTCGCCCCATTCCTGTCCCCAGTCCTCATGCGTCGGGCTGGCCGGCTCGGGCTTGGCGCGGCCCGTGCGGCTGGCACCGCGGTCTCCTCGGAAATTGAACATGTCGCGCTCCTTGCGGTTCGGTGTTCGCCAAGCCGCAAGTTCCATGCCGCGCGGAGGCCGGTCGGGGCCGTACCCGCGCGATGTGCGCGATGCGAGTCGCGCGCGGCGCCGGGTGCAATCCTTGCCACACGTTGTAACCGTTACGCGCGGCGAGGGCGCCAGCCGCCTAATCTTCCCTTGCGGGCGGGCCACGGCGCGCGGCATGGAATTTGCGCAGACCTTGCCTATATCCAATTCCGATCCCCTTCTCACAGGTATTGCCATGGCTACACCCAAGCAGGTACCGCCCCAGCACCAGGAACATCAGCCAGGCCTGGAAAGCGAGATGGAACCGCGCCCGGATAGCGGCGCCGACGACTACGTGGGCAGCGGGCGCCTGGAAGGCAAAGTGGCGCTGGTGACCGGCGGCGACAGTGGCATCGGCCGCGCCATCGCCGTGGCCTACGCGCGCGAGGGCGCCGACGTGGCCATCGCCTATCTGGACGAGCACGGCGACGCGAAGGAAACCGCCAGCCTGATCGAGCAGGCTGGCCGCCGGGCGCTGGTCATCGCCGGGGATCTGGCCGAGGTCAGCCATGCCGACGCCGTGGTGGCCCAGACCATCAAGCAGTTCGGCCGGCTCGACATCCTGGTCAACAACGCCGCCGAGCAGCATCCACAGGATTCGCTCGAAGACATCGACACCAGCCAGCTCGAAGCCACCTTCCGCACCAATGTCTTCGCCATGTTCCACGTCACGCGCGCCGCGCTGCCGCACCTGCAGAAGGGCGCGTCGATCCTGAATACGACCTCGGTGACGGCCTATCGCGGTAGCGGCCATCTGCTCGATTATTCGGCGACGAAGGGGGCCATCGTGTCGTTCACGCGCTCGCTGGCCCTACAGATCGTCAAGCGTGGCATCCGCGTCAACGGCGTGGCGCCGGGGCCGATCTGGACGCCGCTGATTCCGTCCACGTTCACTGAGGAAGAAGTGGCCAAGTTCGGCAAGAAGACGCCGATGGGGCGGCCCGGCCAGCCTTTCGAGGTGGCGGCCGGCTATGTGTTCCTGGCGTCTGACGCCGCGAGCTACATCACCGGCCAGATTCTGCATATCAATGGCGGGGAAGTGGTCAACGGTTGACCGCGCCCGCATCGATCGATAAATCGCGACGTATCGCAAGGGAGCCCATCATGTCATCCATCGTAGCCGGCCGGTTCGCGTCCATCCCGGACGCCGAGGAGATCGCCCAAAAGTTGTATGCGCGCGGGTTCTCGGTCTGGGATGTGTCGATCATGTCCGTCAACCCGGGCGGCGCCCGCCCGCCGGGCGTGCTGCTGGCCGCCCGCGCCAAGGGCGACCGCCGCGAGGAAGTGGCCGATGTGCTGCGCGAAGGCGGCGCCTGCGACATCGAGCGGGCGAGCGGCACCTGGGAAGGCGGCCAGTGGGCCGACTTCGATCCGAAGCGACAGCCCAAGCTGGTGGACACGCAGGAAGGCGAGTGCTGGCCCGCGCCGGCCGCCTCCCGGCAGTCCGGCCAGTCCGGACAGTCCAATGGCGAGGCCCGGCCCGCGCACGCCGGGCCGGTGGCCGAGGAGGCCGTCGCCGTGGACAGCACGGGCAACGAAGATCCGGGCAGCGAACTGGAGCATTACGTCGATCGGCAGGTATCGAGCCATAGCTGAGGCGCCCGCCATGGCCAAGACCGACACGGCGGACCTGGACACCCTGCGCCCCACGCAGCTGACGCTGGGCTTCTATCAGGTCCACGAGAAGATGGACGTCAGCGCCCAGCCGCGCGAGCCGGCCGCGATGCGCAAGTTCCTCCGCGAACACTGCATCCGGACCATCGCCGGGCCGGGTGGGGCGCTGTATATCGCCGATCATCACCATTGGGCGCGCGCGTGGCTGGAACTGGGCTGGCGCACGGCACCGGTCTGCATCGACGCCGATCTCAGCGACCTGTCGCCCAGCGCGTTCTGGAAGAAGATGCGCGCGCTCGGGCATGTGCATCCGGTGGATGAGCACGGCAAGCATCTGGACGTCGATGCGCTGCCCGCCACGGTGATGGGGATGCGCGACGACCCGTACCGCAGCCTGGCCGCCTTCACGCGCAACGCCGGCGCCTACCAGAAACCGGGCAATGCCTACGGCGATTTCAGCTGGGCGGGCTTCTTGCGGCGCCATGTGGAAGAAGACATGCATAGCATCGCCGGCTTCGCCCGCGCGATGACGCTCGCCATTCCGCTGGCGCGCAGCAGCAAGGCGCGCAGGCTCCCGGGATGGATTGGCCCCTGCGTGCCGCGCAAGAAGTAACCCCCCTGAAATGCCTCGTGCCCCTGCGGATAGGATCCGGCAGGGGCACGAGGTTCCGCGAGATGCGGCTGCGAGATGCGGCAGCGATCAGCTCTTGGCCTTGTGCGTCGGCTTGCCCTTTTGCTTGGTGCTGGCCATCTTGTCCAGCTCCTTTTCGCTCATGGACTTGTACATCGACTTGGACGCGCCTTTCAGCGCGCCAGCCTTGGTGTCTCCACGCTTGGCGGAGAGCGCCGCACCGGCGGCCATTTGCTGTGCCTTCGATTTCGCTGGCATGACAATCACTCCTTATATTCGGCCCAATACCACCAGCAGGACCACGATGAGAACGATAAGACCCAGCCCGCCGCTGGGCCAATAACCCCAGCCCGTGCTATACGGCCACRCCGGAAGCGCGCCGACGAGCAGCAGAATCAGAATAATGAGAAGAATGGTGCCGATACCCATGGCGTGCTCCTTGTTTCCCTATTGTTGTTCCGGAGGCGCAGCCCAAGCCTTGCCTCAGCGTTGCCTTGTAGATTCAGGGTAGAACAGCAGGCGGCACAACCAAGGCGGGCTAGGGCTGATATCGGTGTAGGAATTGGACGACTTTGGGTTATATAGGGTGGTTTCGCCTGCGTGCCCAATGCCGCCTTGGGCGGGGGCGGAATGGCCAGGCCCGTGGCGGGGTCGAGGTTCTTGGCCTTGCACGCGCGGAGGATCAGGTCGTCCGACGGTTTTGGCGGTGGTTCGGCGGCTTCCTGTTCCTTCTGCCACTGGAAGGTGCCGTCCCAGGGCGGAAGCTTGGCCGGGGGCAGGGGGACGATTTTGTCGATGTCGGGGAGCTTGGGATTTTTCCCGTCGAAGCGGCGGAACAGCTTCCGAATCTCACCATAGCGTCGGGAACGCTCGGAATCGTGCGGTAGTGCGAGATAGTTCATATCCGTTGGCGGAACTCCATTGAATCCTCCTTCTAGCGAAAGGGCCGACAACACATGCCCAAGGGCCACACCTTTCTGATACGCGATTGTCGCTTCTGGGTAGAGCTGGTCGGTCTGCAAATCTATTCCCAACGTGTTTGCCGCATCGCGGTGCCCTTGATCGGTGGCGCATTGGCGCATCCTTCGCGCGATATCCGGTGCCTTGTCCAGAGGATCGAGCAAGCCTGCCACGTATGCCTGAGCGTTGGCGTTACCAAGATCGGCGGCTTTGCGAAAGTACCGCAACGCCATTTCTCTGTCCTGTTTCAGGCCATAACCCAAGTTCAGGTAGTACCCAATGTCGTAATACCCTGACGGCACGCCTTCAGCGATTAGCTGTGCCGCCAGATCGACACTCTCCTTTTGTGCGAGAGGTGAAGACGCCAATCCGTGTGACACCAACTGCTGCAGGTTGTTATTGGCTTTGTAGTGACCGTGGGCCGCGGCGATCCGATAGTAGCGCGCGACTTCGTCGAAATCCTTCGGGCCGCGCCGCTTTTCCAGATGGCGTGCATACCGAAAGACTGCATCGGTCTCAGGGTCGAGGTGAGGCAGGCGTGCAGCTTCATGGACACATTCGAATGCAAGATTGGCGCGGACACTGGCCAGATCCGGGACGGTTCGCATAGGGGTCTCCTTTGAACATGCGATCGTCGTAAACGCCATGGCAAAAAACAAGGGAAAGGTTCGCATTTCAGTCCGGATCGGAGCGCTTTGGATCGTCTCGATAAGATTCGATCAATGAGGCCACCGGTGACTTCCATTTGTTTCGATGGTCTTTGTTTGTGCCAATACGGCTTTGGGTCATCAAGGGGCGCCGGTCGGTCAGGTTTCCTTGTCGTGGGCCACCAGTTTCCAGGTGACGGCCACGTCCTGATAGCGCAAGCCCAGAAAATCGTCGAGCCAGTCGAAGATGCGCCGGTTGGGGACGTAGAGCGCGGGCATCGTCTCGCCTTTACGGAAATGCCCGGTGGCGTCCTGTAGAAAGCTGAACCGGGTGGCGCGCCATGTTCCGGATTCGGGGCACGGTGTGCCGGTGTTCGCCTGCGTGCCCAATGCCGCCTTGGGCGGGGGCGGAATGGCCAGGCCCGTGGCGGGGTCGAGGTTCTTGGCCTTGCACAGGCGGAGGATGAGTTCATCCGACGGCTTTGGCGGTGGTTCGGCGGCTTCCTGTTCCTTCTGCCACTGGAAGGTGCCGTCCCAGGGCGGAAGCTTGGCCGGGGGCAGGGGGACGATTTTGTCGATGTCGGGGAGCTTGGGGTTTTGGCCGTCGTAGCGGTCTAGGAATTTGCCGATTTGCTCATAACGGCGGGAGCGTTCGGGGTCGGGAGGTAAGGCAAGATAGTCCATATCCTCTGGGAGAACCGGCTTGAAGCCGTACTCCAGCACCAGGGCGGCTATCGAATTTCCGGCGGCTACGCCCTTCTGAAATGCTTTTACCGCTTCCGCATACAGTTGGTCGCCCTGCAAGTTGGTTCCCAGCGCGTTTGCCGCCTCGCCATGTCCCTGATCGGTGGCGCACTGGCGCATGCTTCTCGCTATTGCAGGAGCCTTGTCCCAGCCTGCAAGCAACTCCGCAACGTAGACTTGTGCGTTGGCGTTGCCAAGGTCGGCTGCCTTGCGGATGTACCGTAGCGCCATTTCCTTATCTTGCTTGAGGCCATAGCCGAGGTTCAAGTAATACCCAATGTCGTAATACCCGGACGGCACCCCCTCCTCGATTAACTGCGCAGCCAGGTCGACGCTTTCCTTTTGCGCGAGCGGCGAGGAAGCCAAACCGTGTGAAATCAGTTGCTGCAGGTTATTGTTTGCCTTGTAGTGTCCATGGGCAGCTGCTACTCGATAGTAGAGAGCCACCTCATCGAAATCCTTTGGGCCGCTAAGCCTTTCCAGATGCCGAGCATACCGAAACAATACATCGGCCTCCGGATAGAGCGGAGGAAGACTTGCTGCTTCATACGTACATTCGAAAGCAAGATTCGCGCGGACACTGGCCAAATCCGGGACGGTTCGCATAGGGGTTTCCTTTGAGCAGGCGTTCGTTGCAAGTGCGATCGCGACGAGGGCGAAGGGGAGTCGCATTGTTCAGTCCAGGTGAGTACGTTTAGGATCGTCTCGATAAAATTCGATCAATGAGGCAACCGGCGCCCTTCCATTCTTCTGATGGTCCTTGTTCTTCGTAATGATCCGGGCCCACCGTCTAAACGCCTCCCTAATATCCTCCTGCGCCCCCTTTCCTCCCGTATGTATCCCCCACAACCGCTTCCGTAGCGGCCCCGTCACCCCCGTATGCTCATGGCAGATATTCAATTCACTATCCGCCGCCATGCTGCGGGTATTGATATTCGCCGAGCCCAGCGTCATGAACACATCGTCAATAATCATCAGCTTTGAGTGCACATACACGTGCTCCCATTTTCCGGGTGGGGAATCCGGCGCGACCAGCGTGCAGATGTGGACTTTCAGGCCGGGGATTTCTGACGGGACGATGGCCTCCTGGGGGGCTTTCATCTGATCGACCAGTTCTGCCTGTCGCTCTCGTGCCCGCCTCAGGTTCTCGATGGCCTCGGCCAGCTTCTTCGCGGTGACTTCGCTGTCCACGTATCGGCGCATTCCCTCGGCGCCCTGCATCGCTCCACGGGCCTGCTTATCCGCCGCGACCGCCTCGTCATATTCCTTTTGCAAGGCCTCGCGCCGCTTGTCCTGCCGTTCGAGTTTCGCCACATCGGGGATGGTGTCGGCGCGGCCCAGGGCCTCGAGCATCCGGTAGGTGTTCACCGTGCCGGGGCCGATGCCCTCGTCGCTCGCATTGGTGACGACAAACAGGTGGATGGGGCCATGCTCGCCCGGGTCGCGGCCCCAGGCTATCTGCTTTGCGGCGGCCGCCTTGATTTGCTCGGCCAATGGCGGAAAGCGGAAATACTGATTCTCGATATAGACAAAGCTGCAGGCGTTGTTGACCACCTGCAAATACATTTTCTCGATATCGAACTTGCCGTGTTCCGGCTGAGTCCTCAGCACCTGGGCCATGACCCGCACGCCGGTTTTGGGCAGCATTTTGAGCGCCGTCGCGGCAGGTTTCCGGGTGGTTTGCAGCGCTTCACCGGTGGCGCGGTCCCATGCCTCGCAGAAATTCTGGTTCAGATACCGGAGAACCGGGCCGGTGACCCGGCTTGAAATGTCCTGCCGTGGTGTCGCGCCATTCCGGCCCTGATCGCCCGAGAGACGCACCGCGCTATGGTCGTCCTTGTCCCAGTACGGGTCGAGCATGTTGTGGCCCATGACATAGCCAACTGCCCGGTCAGGCAATTCATAATCGACCAGCACCATTTTCTGGTGGTGCGTCGGCACGATCGCGCCCATGATGGCGCCGCCTTGGGCCTTATTGCCGGCAGAGCGCGTGTCGTCGGTCCCCCACAAGGCCGTGCGAAATGCGATTTCCAGCCGGTTAGA
Organism: Cupriavidus sp. 01L43; assembly: GCF_056399925.1. Classification (NCBI taxonomy): domain Bacteria; kingdom Pseudomonadati; phylum Pseudomonadota; class Betaproteobacteria; order Burkholderiales; family Burkholderiaceae; genus Cupriavidus; species Cupriavidus sp. 01L43. The sequence goes on along the minus strand of NZ_JBFTSH010000006.1, from coordinate 1,872 downwards.
CAGGCCAAAATCCCGCACGACAAATTCGACGTTGACCAGCTTCGGCAGCCCCAGCAATCCCGGCAGCTTTTCCATGACCTGCGATGGAACAGGCCCTTTGAATATCTTGGCGGTAGGGGAGGTGCGTGCTGCACGCCAATGCCAGTACCGGTTGAATTCCTTGGGATTGACGCGGGGATTGGGTGGACGCGAGAACCAGGGATGCTGATGCATGCGGTCAGGCAGGTTCGGCTCGTCGCCCATATCTGACATGCCGGGAATGCCCAATGCTTCGCCGCCCCAGCTAAGCAGACGGACCTTTACCCCGCGCTTTCCCGCTGCCTCGAGCAGGTCGCCAATACAAGGCGTGCCGCGCTCCCTGGCGCCGCGTTTGAAGAACATTGATGGCTGGAAGCCCCAACAGATAATGTCGACGGTCTTCTGCGCGGCGGAAATGGTGTCGTGGAGGTCGCCGAACGCCTCTTCGCCATTGACGAGGGGATGAAAGGTGCAGGGCTGAGGCGCATATTCGGCACGCTGGACGAACCACGGCAGCGTGATGAGCGCCCGATTGGTACGCGACAGAGCGATGGGCGTGGTAATGGGTTGTTGTCTCATACCTGATCCTCGGGTGTTGAGCCGAGCAGTTGGTCATAAACCTGGCGATGGACGGCGCGATCGGGCGCCTCGGGCGTTCCGGGTGCGGACTCGAAGAATTGAAAGCCGCGCGCGGCAAGTTCGCCGTTTTCGGCGTTGCCGCGATATTCCTCAGTAGTAGGAATGGCGTGGACCGCGCCGCCAGCCAATTGCAGTTCGTACTGCTTGGTGGCCATCTGATGGTCGATCGGAATGTCGCCTGTTTCGTCGATCACGCCCTGCCGGAACAGCACGCCTTCGGCAAACAGCTTGTACGGCATGCCGACAGGCAGCCGGGTTCTCGATGCCGGCGAGGCGCCGGTGTTCAGCGTCAGCGGGTGTGCGGGCAGAACGTTTGCCATTTCGGCGTGGATCTGCATCGAGGCGGGCGGGCGCTTAACCCACACCGCGCACTTTTCGAAGATGTCTCCCGGCGTTGCATTTTCGATCCCGCACTGCGTAATCCGAATGTAAGACCCGCCCGACCCAATCCACACCTCCTTGGCGGCCGACAGCACCAGCTTCCCGTCCGTACTGCTAATGGTGACGTCCTTAAGCGCCGCCAACTGCAACTCATCGCCCTGCGCCTGAATCTCGACCTTCCCGCCCGCCGCGAACAGTTTCATGCCGAGTTTCTGCGCGAACAGGGACACGGCGTCGCCGGCGGCAACGGTGAAGCGCTTGACCGCGCTGATGTCCGCATTCCCGCCCGCTGTGGCGATGAGATGGTTTGCCGCGCTGGTTTGCAGGTCCGCCCCGGACACCAGGGCGATACCAGCGGGCGCGCTGGCGAGCAGGCCGGCATCGCGGAGTTGCTTGAGGCTGTCATTGAGCAGGGCCTGCTGGCGCTCGCAGTCGGCGGCGAGGGCTTGTGCTGCCCTGGCGGTCTCGGCCAGTGCCTGGCTTTGCTGGAGCGCTTGTTCGAGCAGGCGCTGAGCCGGGGCCATGTCGAGTTGCTGTCCGCTGGCCTTTGGCTGGTCATCGGCGGTGATGAACAACCCCTTGCCGCCCCGGATGGCCCCCCAGCCAGACGTCCTGAGTTCGAACCCCTCCCCCCGCCGCTTCCACTTCCCGTCGACCATATGGCCAAGCGTCAGCTGGGATTTGCCGGAATGCTCGGTGGACAGCTTGACGTGCTCCTGTCCCTCCCAATCCTCGAATTCGAGCTTGTTGTCGCTCTGCGTGCGAATAACGTTGCGGGATAGCCAACGATCCTGATTGGTAATCAGATCCGTCTGGCGACTGTTATGGTGGGTG
>NZ_JBFTSH010000005.1:0-390469 GCF_056399925.1 Cupriavidus sp. 01L43 | reverse complement strand
ACCGCCAGGAAATAGGCCTGACGCCCGGTCAGCCCCTCGTCCAGCGCGCCGCCGTAAGCCTTCAGTTCTTCCCCAAGATCCGCCATGCCTTTGCGCTCCGTTGTCAGCCTGATAAAGCCTGCTGCAAGGACAACGCGTCGTGCGACGCGAGCCTTGCGCGCCGCACGATAAACGGATTCTCAGGGGGTGGAAATGCTTTGGCTGGGGTAACTCAGGGGCGTTTGATCAAGGCTCAATCGCCATGCAGATTCAGGGTTCTTCTATAGATAGATACCGCTGCGCGTGTTAGCGATTGCGACGGCATCCGCCGGAATCGGAAATCGCCCAGTTGCAATCGGACGTCGATGGCGGACAGCGTCACCACGCGATGCGCTGGCTAGGCCGGCTGGAAGGTTCCCTGCGTCCCGCAGCACGCGCGGGGCAGCGTCACGGTGAAGACCGTGGTGCCCGAGGCCGCCGATGAGGCCGCCTCGACACTTCCGCCGTGCAACGCGGCCAGCTCCCGCGAGATATAGAGCCCGAGGCCCAGCCCCTCGGCGCTGTCGCCGCCGCCCGAGCGGAACGCCTCGAAGACATGCGGCAGGGTCGCCCCATCGATCACGCCGCCATTGGTCACCGTCACCGTCAGGCGCTCGGCCGCCGTGCCGTCCACGGCCACCACTACCGGCACCGCCGGGTCCCCGTGATGCAGGGCGTTGCTGACGAGGTTCGACAGCACCTGCGAGATCAGGTCCGGATCGATGGTCGCCAGCGTATCTCCCACGGTTTCCAGTACCACGCGCTCCTTGCCGTGAGACGCCTCGCATTCATCGACGATGGCCGCGCAGATCGCGCGCAGGTCTTCCTGGCGCGGCTCCAGCTTGACGCGCCCGCCGTGCAGCCGCGCCACGTGCAGCAGCTGGTCCACCATGCGTGCCATGCGCTGGCTGCTGCGCGAGATGCGGTCGGTGGCCGGCTTGAGCTTCTCCTCGCCCCCGAACCGCCCCAGGAACGACGCCGACGCGATGATCGCCGACAGCGGCGTACGCAGGTCGTGCGCGAGCACCGCCATCAGCATCTCGTTGGTCTTGAGCAGTTGCTGGGCGGTTTCGAGTTGCTCGGCCAGTTGCTGCTTCTGCTGGGCCAATTGCACGAATACATCGACCTTGGCCGCCAGCACGCGCGCGTCGATCGGCTTGAACAGGAAGTCGACCGCGCCGGTGGCGTAGCCGCGGAACGCCCGCGCGCTGTCCTCCCCGGCCGCCGTCAGGAACAGGATGGGGATATGGCTGGTGCGCTTGCTGCCGCGCATCAGTTCGGCCAGCTCGAAGCCGTCCATCTCGGGCATGTGCACATCGAGGATGGCCAGCCCGAAGTCGTGCTCGAGCAGCAGTTCCAGCGCCTGCGCGCCGGAATTGGCGTGGACGATCTGTACATCGGGCTTGGCCAGCACGGCATCGAGGGCCGTGAGGTTGGCGGCGATGTCGTCGACGGCGAGGATCTTGATCGGAGCTTGCATGGTCAGGGTCGTTCAGAAAACTGGGCCAGGCGTTGGCCGATTTGTTCCAGTGTCAGCACGCGGTCTGCCGCGCCACGGTCGATGGCCTCCTGCGGCATGGTTTCCACGGCGGCGCTGCCCGGCGACTGCACCCACGCCCGACCACCCGCCGCGCGGATCATCGCCAGGCCGCGCGCGCCATCGTCGTTGGCGCCCGAGAGCAGCACGCCGAGCACCCGGGCGCGCCACGCCACCGCCGCCGACTCGAACAGCACGTCGATGGAAGGCCGCGAGAAACGCACCGGCGGCTCTACGGAGAGCGCCAGTTCGACATCCTCCGGCGCCTCCGGCACCCGCTCCACGAGCAGGTGGTAGTCCGGCGGCGCCAGGTAGACGTGGCCCGGCCGCACCGGCATCTTGTCCTCGGCCTCGCACACGGGCAGCGCGCAGCGCGCGCCGAACAGCTCGGGCAGCAGGCTGGGCTGGTTCGGATGCTGGTGCATCACGATCAGCAGCGCCGGCCGGAAGCCCGCCGGCACCATCGGCAGCAGCACGGACAACGCCTCGACGCCACCGGCCGACGCGCCGATCACCACGGCGTCGCACCCTTGCGTATCCATCAGCCCTGCCATCGCGCCTCCTTCACAGCTTGCGGTACAGCCGCTCGCGCGGCACCAGTGGCTCGAAATCCCCGGCGTGGGCGCTGAAGTGCAGGCTCTCCTTGCTCCCCAGCCCCAGGAAGCCGCGCCGCGCCAGCGCGTCGTGGAACAGGCCGATGGCGCGGTCCTGCAGCGCGCGGTCGAAATAGATCAGCACATTGCGGCACGAAATCAGCTGGGCCTCCTGGAACACGCTGTCGGTGGCCAGGCTGTGGTCGGCAAACACCGACTGGCGGATCAGCCCGGCGCTGAACTTGGCCTTGCCATAGGCTGCATGATAGTAGTCCGAGAGCGAGCGCCGCCCGCCCGCCGCCAGGTAGTTGGCGCCGAACGCCCGCAGGCGCCCCGCATCGTACACACCCGCCCGGGCGATGGCCAGCGCGTCGGGGTTGATGTCCGTCGCGTAGAACACCGTGCGCTCGGCCAGCCCCTCCTCCTCGAACAGGATGGCCAGCGACCACAATTCCTCGCCGCTGCTGCACCCGGCCACCCAGACATTGATCGACGGATAGGTCTGGAGCACCGGCACCACATGCTCGCGGATGGCGCGGAAGTAGGACGGGTCCCGGAACATCTCGCTGACCTGCACCGTCAGGTACTGCAGCATGCGCGCGAACAGCGCCGGATCGCGCAGCATGCGGTCCTGAAGTTGCGACAACGTCCCATAGCCCAGGTCGTGCAGCGCCTGCTGCAACCGCCGCCGCACCGAGGCCCGCGCGTAGTGCCGGAAATCGTGCTGGTACTTGCGGAAGATCGCCTCCAGCAGCAGTTCCAGTTCGATTTCGAAATTGGCGTCGGGCAGCGCCGTCTCGCCGTGATCCACCACCGGCACGGGCAGCGGTAACGACAGCGGCGGCAGCGGCGCGGTGTCCGGGGTCTTCAACTTTCGTGGAGCCATACGCGGCACAGGGACAGCAGTTGATCCACATCAATCGGCTTGGCGATGTAGTCGTTCGCCCCGGCGCGCAGGCACGCCTCGCGGTCGGACGGCATCGCCTTGGCGGTCAGCGCGATGATCGGCAGCCGCCCGTATTCGGGCATCTGGCGGATATGGCGCATGGCCGTGATGCCGTCCATCTCCGGCATCATGATGTCCATCAGGACGAGGTCCACGTCCTTGTGGCGCGCCAGCATGTCCAGCGCCTCGCGCCCGCTGCGGGCGATCTCCACGGTGGCCCCGAGCGGCTCGATCACCTTGGACAGCGCGAAGATGTTGCGCGCGTCGTCCTCCACCAGCAGCAGCTTGCGGCCGTCGAAGGCGTCGTCGCGGCTGCGCGCGGCGCGCAGCATGCGCTGCTGCTCGGGCGGCAACTGGGACTCCACGCTGTGCAGGAACAGCGTCACTTCGTCCAGCAGCCGGTCCGGCGAGCGCGCGCCCTTGATGATGATCGACTTCGAATAGCGGCGCAGGCGCTGCTCGTCCTCGGCCGATAGCTGCCGCCCGGTGTAGACGATGACCGGCGGCATCTGCGCGGCGCCATCGCTGGCCATGTGGGCCAGCAGGTCGTGGCCGGTGCCGTCCGGCAGCACCATGTCCATCACCACGCAGTCGAACGCGGCGCCGGCCAGCGCCTCGCGCGCGCTGGCCACGGTGCCGGCGGTGACGATCTCGGCCTGGACCGATTGCAGCAGCGCGCGAATGCTCTCGCGCAGCGCCGGGTCATCCTCGATCACCAGCACGCGGCGCTGGCCCGGCGCCATGCGCGCCTCCAGCCCCCGCATCACCTCGGCCAGCTTGTTGCGCTCGCTCGGCTTGAAGGTGTAGCCGATGGCGCCGCGATGCAGCGCGGCCTCGGAGTGGTCGCTGACCGAGATCAGGTGCGTGGGGATGTGGCGCGTGGCCGGGTCGTGCTTGAGCCAGTCCAGCAGCGTCAGGCCCGACTGGTCCGGCAGCGCCACGTCGAGCAGGATGCCGCAGGGCTGGTGGTGGCGCGCCAGTTCCAGCCCGTGGCTCGACGTGGTGGCGTGGATGCAGTCGAAATCCAGCTCGTGGGCCAGGTCGTAGAGGATGCCAGCGAAGTCGATATCGTCTTCCACGACCAGGATCAGGCGGTTGCCGCGCGTGCGGTGGTCGCGGTCGTCGGCAATCGGCTGGGGATAGCCGGACGGCGATGGGCCCGGCCCGCCTTCGGACGCCTCCGGGGCCGGCACCGGCGCTGCCCGGGCGGCGGGCGAGAGCGGCATGGCCTGTGACGGCGGGGCCTGCACCTGCTCGGGGGCGGCCGGCGGCGTGACCAGCCCGGCCTGCGTGGCGGCATCCGCCACCAGCGTGCGCGGTACGGTCAGCGAGAACACGCTGCCCTGCCCCGGCTCGCTCGCCACAGCAATCACGCCGCCCAGCAGCCGCGCCAGCTCGCGCGAGATCGACAAACCCAGTCCGGTGCCGCCGTAGCGGCGGCTGGTGGTGCCGTCGGCCTGCTGGAAGGCCTCGAAGATGACCTGCTGCTTGTCCTTCGGAATGCCGATGCCGGTGTCGCGCACCTCGAAGCGGATCGCATCGTCGCCCTGCGCGACCAGCGCCAGCGTGACCGAGCCCTTTTCGGTGAACTTGAAGGCGTTGGATAGCAGATTCTTGAGGATCTGCTGCAGGCGCTGGCTGTCCGTGACGATGGCGTCAGGCAGGCCCGGCATCCGCTCCACGCGGAAGGCCACGCCCTTCTGCTCGCCCACATGGTCGAACATCTGCGAAATCCGGGCGGTGAAAGTGTCCAGTTCCACCGGCTCTGGTTCGATGGTCAGGTGGCCGGCCTCGATCTTGGAGAGGTCGAGGATGTCGTTGATCAGGTTCAGCAGGTCGGTATTGGCCGCGTGGATGGTGGCCGCGTAGCGGACCTGCTCGCCGGTCAGCGTGCCGTCCTTGTTCTCCTGCAGCAGCTTCGCCAGGATCAGCGCGCTGTTCAGCGGCGTGCGCAGCTCGTGCGACATATTCGCCAGGAATTCGCTCTTGTACTGGTTCGAGCGCTCCAGCGCCCGGGCGTTGGCGGCCAGTTCGGCCTGGAAGGCGAGCATCTCGCGCTTCTGCGTCTCCAGCCGCTGGGTGTGCTCCTCCAGCTGGACGTTGGTCTGTTCGAGTTCCGCCTGCTGGGTTTCCAGCCGCGCCTGGGAGTCCATCAGCGCGCGGCCGCGTTCCTCCAGTTCCTCGTTGGAGACGCGCAACTCCTCCTGCTGGACCTGCAGTTCCTCGCTCTGGCGCTGGGTCTCGCCCAGCAGGTGTTCCAGCCGGCCCCGGTAGCTGGCGGCGCGCAGGGTCATGCCGACCGGCTCGCCGATGCGCTCCAGCAACTCCACCACATCGGCGGTGCCGCGACGGGACGTGATGAACCCCAGTTCGATCACCCCGACGACCTCACCCTCGGCGGTCAGCGGGGCAGCCACGATCTCGGCGGGGCCGGTGCGGCCCAGCGCGGAGGCCACCGGCAGGTAGTTGGCCGGCAGCCCGCCCACGGCGATTACGCGGTTCTCGGTCACGGCCTGGCCCGCCAGCGTCTCCCCGGGCGCGAGGGTGGCCGGCGCGCGGTCCGCATCGGCCAGCGCCCAGGTGGCCAGCCGATGCAGGCGGCCGTCGTCGCACTGATAGACCACGCCCACGTGGGCATCGAGCGCCTGCGCCAGCCCGCGCACCAGCGCGTCGCCGACATTGCCGGCCGACTGCGCCGAGCGCACCGCCTGGTGAATCTTCACCTGGGCCTGCTGCACCCACATCAGGCGCTGGATGGCGATCTGGCCGACCAGGTAGCGGTAGATCACCACGGCCAGGAACCAGTTCACCAGGAAGCCGATGGAGCGGTTGGTGATGGCGATGGCCGGCGCGGCGCCAGCGGGCGAGATCACGTACCCGACCGCCAGCAGCACCGAGCTGACCGCCGCGGCGATCAGCGGCAGGCGCGGGTTGTCCGAATAGAGCGACAGGCAGATCGGGATCAGGTAGAACAGCCACGCGGCCACGCCGAGCGGCGTGAACGCATCCACCGCGAAAACCACGGCAAGCGAGACAGGCACCAGGATCGTGCCAAACAGAAAGCGTTGCAGGGAAGTCGGTTGCATACCGGCAGGATCGATGGGATGAAAGCGGGCGGGCGCGGCGGCAGGCGTCCCGGCCCCCCGCCAGCATGGATGCCGGCCAGGGCGCCTTATCGTACCTTGCGACGGGCGCCGTGGCTGTCGGTGTCGCGCCGACAATTGCTGCACCGCAGCGCCGCTACAATCGGCCGATCGCCGCCTTGCCGGCACCCCCGGATCCGCCAATGTTCCCGGACGACCCCGCCGCCCACGCCTTGGCCCATGTGGCCGCGCGCAGCCACGGCGCGCCGCTGCACCCAGACTGGCGCGTCACGCTCAATTTCCACCCCGACCGGCTCCACGCCGGCGTGCCGCTGCTCGCGGCCATGGCGGCCGACGGCGTCTATCGTTCCCAATTCGAGACCGGCACCAGCAACGGCGGGCTGACCGCCCACCCCGGCGGAGACCGCTGGCACTGGGAAAGCCGGATGTTCGGCCAGGCCTACGACGCCGCGCCGCCGGCGGACCGCCCCAAGTACGGCGCGCTCAACCATCGCCATCGGCCCGAAGGGGGCTCGCCGCGCTTCGGCGCCTGCCACCTGCGGCTGGCGGCGGACGTGCTGGCGCGGACCACCTTCTGTTACCCGGACAGCGTGTTCGATCCGGTGCATTTCGGCGTGGCCGGACGGCTGGATCTGGTAGACCGGCTGCGCGCCGCGCCGCCGGACGATCCGCTCGACCACTATATAGAAGCGCATGTACACGGCCCGCTGGTGCTGGCGCGCGACGTGGAGGCGCTCGTGCTCGATCCCTCGTACCAAGGCACCGAGACCGAGACGCTGGCCCGCGCCCTGCCGTGCGCCGTCGAATGGCACGCGGGATTCTCGGCGAATGCCGATGACTTGCGGGCCCAGCCCGACTATCGCGGCGCCGCCATCGCCGAACTGGCCGCGACGCTCGCCGGCCACGAACCGCTCACCCCGGCCCGGATCGGCGCAGCCGCCCGCACGGGCCGCCACGATCCCCAGTTGCTGAAGAAGGTCTGGCACTGCCTGGCGCGCTTCGGGAATCGGAATTAGTCACATCACCAGCAGCACCACCCCGCAGATACCCAGCGCCGCCGTCCAGATCCAGTCGAGATTGACCCAGCCGGTCCGCAGGAAGGCCACGCCGACGCGGTCGTAGACCAGCAGCGCCACGGCGCAGATGGCGGCGAGCATCGTTGCCGTGTGCAGGCCCAGCGCCAGCATGGCCGGGCCGAGCGCGTCGGCGGCGTCGAACTGGGTGGCGCCCGGCGTGGCGCAGATCGGCATCAGCGCCGGCACCAGCATCAGCCCGGCCCCGTGCATGCCGGCCATCAGGAACGACCACGCCGCCAGCCCCAGCATGCCAGCCCGCATGCCCACGCGCGGCCGCATGCGGTGCCCGCGCACCATGTGCCAGATCGCCCAACCCAGCAGCACCGCCCCGGCCACCCGCGCGAAGCCGGTGTGCGGCAGCACGCTGCCCAGCCAGAGTGCCACGCCCACGGCCAGCGCCACCGCCGCCGCGTGGCCGAGCGCAATCGGCACCAGCGACCACAGCACCACGCGGCGCTGGCCCCGGTGCAGGCCCAGCGCCACGGCGAACAGCCATCCCATGGCCGGGTTCAGGCCGTGGAACAGGCCCAGCGCGGCAATCGTCAGCCAGGGCCACCAGGCAGTCCATGTCGCCGCCCAGATTGGCGTCCACGTCAGCATGCGCGGCCCCCGCGAAGGCTAGGGAAAGCAGTAGGAATCCGAGGAGCAGTCGCCGCCCTGCAGGCGCACCTGGTGCGGGCGATGGCTCTTGGGCCAGTCGAGGAAGAAGCGCGGGTCGAAGGCGATGCCGCCATCGGGCGCGGCATCGAGCTTGACCATCCAGCCGTCCAGCCCCTCGGGGTAGAACTGCGGATCGACCGCGCCATAGAGAGAATTGGTGAAATAGACGCGCCGGCCGTCCCGGCTGACCTCCACCATCTGCGGGCCGCCGTTCAGTCTGCGGCCCGGCGCGCCCGGATGCCCGGCCCGCGAGACGATGCCGCCGATCCGCACCTTGCCGGTCAGCTTCGGGGCGAAGGGGTCGGAGACGTCGTACTGGAGCAGATCCCCCGTGCCCCAGCAGGACACGTAGAGGAAACGGTCGTCCATCGACAGGTCGATGTCCGTGACCAGCGGCGGCACCGCGCCAAACCCCTTGAGCATCGGCGGAAGCTGGTCCGGGTCGGCCGGCTCGGCGGGGATGTCGATGATCTTCTTCACCGCCCATTTGTCGCCATCGCGGTACCAGGTCCAGATCGACGAGGACAGGTCCTTCAGGCACAGCACGCAGTTGACGAAGCCGTACGCCTTGGTCGGGTCGTGCGCGGGGCGCAGTTCGAAGACCAGCTGGTAGTCCGGGCCGAAATCGATCTCCTGAAGATGCTTGCGCCCCGTGAAATCCCAGAAATGGAGCTTCCGGCCGTAGCGCGCGCCGAGCAGGATGTCGGCGACCAGGCCGTCCTCGATCATGTCCGGCGTGCCCCACTCGCTTGTCACAAGCGTGTCATAGCCCAGGTGCCACCATCCGTCATAGGCGAAATGCTGGGGACCGCGCTCCACCTCCCATTGGCCGAGCGGGTCGAAGCTCTGGGCGTCCAGCATGGCGATGCCGCCCGGCCCCTTGCCCTCGGCATTGCCCAGCGCCGTCACATAGATGCCGCCCGGGCCGCAATGCACCGTGTGGGGGCGGCTGTAGCCGGTGCGCTCGGCCAGTTCCTCGGGCTCGATCACCCGGCTGATGACGGGCTGGCGCGGGTCCGGGCCGGTATCGAGGATATAGATACGAGAGGAACGCAGGCCCGGCACCACGAGGTAGCGCCGTTCCATATGAGGATGCGGCGCGTTGGGACACAGGCAGGACGAGCAGGCATTCCACCCGAAATGATGCAGTTCGTCGCCGGCATGGGTCATGGTCACCTGCCCGACGATCTGCGCGTACGTGGCCGAGCCCGGGTCCACGTCCACCACGGCGATGCCGTCCGGCTGCTGGCGCCCGGGGTCGAACATCGCCACATAGGCCAGGGTCTCGGGCGGCGCCTTGGCGGCCAGCCGCGGAGACGGGTAAAAGCTCGGGTCGGGCTTCCAGGTGGCCATGATTCGCCTCCGGTGGACTGCGGGCTTGAACTATAGGACATGGCCGGCCCATGTGACGCCCATGATCCTTGGGTTCAGACGGCCTATCCCAAGGTGTTATGGCGGGTATCGACCCTTTCTCTGCACCATAGGCGTTCTCCTAATTTGCTGAAATCGCGGATCGAAAAGACTGACACCTATCGCCTTTATTGATCAATACGATATGACTTGTCGTAGTCGTTCTGCGATAGTGCTTTCAACACCCCCTGCCCACAAAGGAATTGTCATGAACAAGCTTACGACCGCTTTCGGCGCGCCCGTCGTCGATAACCAGAACATTCAGACCGCTGGTCCGCGCGGACCGGCCCTGTTGCAGGACGTATGGTTCCTGGAAAAGCTGGCCCACTTCGACCGCGAGGTCATCCCCGAGCGCCGCATGCACGCCAAGGGTTCGGGCGCCTATGGCACGTTCACGGTCACGCATGACATCACCAAGTACACGCGCGCCAAGCTGTTCTCCGAAATCGGCAAGAAAACCGAGCTGTTCCTGCGCTTCTCGTCGGTGGCTGGCGAGCGCGGCGCGGCCGATGCCGAGCGGGATATCCGTGGTTTCGCGATGAAGTTCTATACCGAGGAAGGCAACTGGGATCTGGTGGGCAACAACACCCCGGTCTTCTTCCTGCGTGACCCGCTGAAGTTCCCCGACCTGAACCACGCCGTCAAGCGCGACCCGCGCACCGGCCTGCGCAGCGCCGACAACAACTGGGACTTCTGGACCGGCCTGCCCGAGGCGCTGCACCAGGTCACCATCGTCATGAGCGATCGCGGCATCCCCAGTTCGTGGCGCCACATGCATGGCTTCGGCAGCCATACCTACAGCTTCATCAACGCCAACTACGAGCGCCACTGGGTGAAGTTCCACTTCCGGACGGAGCAGGGCATCCAGAACCTGACCGACGCCGAAGCCGCCGAGGTGACTGGCCGCGACCGCGAGCACCACCAGCGCGACCTGTACGAAGCCATCGAGCGTGGCGAGTTCCCGCGCTGGAAGCTGTACATCCAGATCATGACGGAAGCCGAGGCGGGCAAGTACCGCGTCAACCCGTTCGACCTGACCAAGATCTGGTCGAAGAAGGACTTCCCGCTGATCGAAGTGGGCGTGATGGAGCTGAACCGCAACCCCGAGAACCATTTCGCCGAGGTGGAGCAGGCCGCGTTCGCGCCGTCGACCATCGTGCCGGGGATCGGCTTCTCGCCGGACAAGATGCTGCAGGGCCGCCTGTTCTCGTATGGCGACACCCAGCGCTACCGCCTGGGCGTGAACCATTCGATGATCCCGGTCAACTCGCCGAAGGCCGCCAAGTTCGTGAACAGCTATCACCGCGACGGCCGCATGCGCATCGACGATAACCAGGGCGGCAAGACCTCCTACGAGCCGAACACGCGCGGCGAGTGGGTGGAGCAGCCGGACTTCCGCGAGCCGCCGCTGACGCTGGAAGGCACCGCCGACCACTGGAACCATCGTGTGGACGACGACTACTTCTCGCAGCCGGGCGACCTGTTCCGCCTGATGACGCCGGCCCAGCAGCAGGTGCTGTTCGATAACACGGCCCGCGCCATCAAGGGCGTGTCGCGCCATATCCAGCAGCGCCATATCGAGCATTGCACCAAGGCCGACCCGGCCTACGGCCAGGGCGTGGCGGCTGCGATCGAACGGATCGAAGGCCAGAAGTAAGCGCTAACCGGGCTACCGGACGATCGGGCACTCCGGGGCTGCGGCCCCGGGCTGCCCGGACACCGCAGGACAGGACAACAGGACAACGCCATGGACCAGACATCGACCCCACCCACCGGCACCATGACGGCGGAAGAGGAATCCCGCATGGTGGCCGCGCTGGGCGAAGTATTCGACCTCGCGCGCCAGGGCGACGCGCCGGCGCTGGGTGCGCTGATCGCGCGCGGCATGCCGGCCAACCTGCGCAATGAAAAGGGCGACAGCCTGCTGATGCTGGCCGCCTACCACGGTCATGTGGACACCGTGCTGGCGCTGCTCCAGGCTGGCGCCTCGCCGGACCTGCGCAATGCGGCCGGCCAGACGCCGCTGGCAGGCGCTGCGTTCAAGGGTTTCAGGGAAGTGATCGAAGCACTACTTGCGCATGGCGCCGATGTGGAAGGGGCCTCGCCGGACGGCCGCACCGCGCTGATGACGGCGGCGATGTTCAATCGCACCGAAATCGTCGATCTGCTGATCGCGCATGGCGCCAATCCGGACGCGCGCGACCACCGCGGCCTCTCCGCCGCCGATGCCGCCGCCGTCATGGGCGCCGGCCGCGCGGCCACCCAGTTGGGCGGGCCGCACCACTAGGTCTTATCGGTCAATCTGGCTTAGCCACGGCCGACGAACGGCATCTTGGTGGCCATCACGGTCATGAACTGCACATTGGCCTCCAGCGGCAGGTTGGCCATGTGCAGGACCGAACTGGCGATGTGCGCCACATCCATCAGCGGTTCCGGGCGAATCTCGCCATTGGCCTGCGGCACGCCGCGCGCCATGCGGTTGGCCATGTCGGTGCCGGCGTTGCCGATGTCGATCTGGCCACAGGCGATGTCCCAGGCGCGGCCATCGAGCGACAGGCTCTTGGTCAGCCCCGTGATGGCATGCTTGGTGGCCGTGTAGGGCACCGTGTTCGGGCGCGGGGCGTGGGCCGAAATCGACCCGTTATTGATGATCCGCCCGCCGCGCGGGTCCTGCGACTTCATCAGCGCGAACGCGCCGCGCGCGCACAGGAAGGCGCCGGTCAGGTTGGTATCGACCACGGCCTTCCACTGCTCGACCGACAGTTCATCGATGGAAATGGCCGGGGCGTTGATGCCGGCGTTATTGAACAGCACGTCCAGCCGGCCGAAGCGCTCGCGCACCCGGGCGTAGAGCTGGTCGACCGAGGCCGGGTCGCTCACATCGCACTGCACGGCCAGCGCGGTCTGGCCAGCGGCGGCGGCTTCGGCCGCCAGCGCCTCGAGTGTGGCGGCGGTCCGGCCGGCCAGCACCACCTGGTAGCCGTCGGCCAGCAGCGCCTGCGCCACGGCCTTGCCAATACCCCGGGCCGCGCCCGTGACCAGTGCGACTTTGCTTCCTTGCGTCATGCCTTGTCTCCTGTTTTCGTAGCTGCCGATGATAGTCTGACGCGCCTGAAAATGCCTTGGGAGCCATTCCCGGCGTCGCATTTTCGTGATGATCTAAAGATATAACAACAAAGCATTTGGCCGGCGGGGCGCCTTCCCGTAGCATGCGGCAGTCTTTTCTTGCGGACAGGGCCGATTGCGCCCGGTCCACGCGCAATTTTCTTTCAATCGCCCCCAATCAATGTCTGCCGATCTTGCCCTGTCGCCCGCCGCGACGCAGGCCGCCGCCCAGGCGGCCGCGCCCGCCCGTGCGACCATCCGTTCCGCCGCCGATGTGGCCAAGCTGGTCAACCAGGGCGGCGCCGCCGTCAGCAATGCCCGCATCGTCGTGGCCATCGCGCTGGGCGGCATCTTCCTCGATGCCTATGACCTCGGCGCCCTGGCCTTCGGCCTGAAGGACGTCACCCGCGAATTCAACCTGTCGCCCGCCGGCACCGGCATGGTGGCGTCGGCCATCACGTTCGGCGCCATCGTCGGCGCCTTCCTGGGCGGCTATTTCACCGACCGCATCGGCCGCTACCGCGTGTTCATGGCCGACATGGTGTTCTTCGTCGTGGCCGCCATCGCCTGCGCGTTTGCGCCGAACGAATACGTGCTGGCCGGCGCGCGCTTCGTCATGGGGCTGGGGGTCGGCATCGACCTCCCTGTCGCCATGGCCTTCCTGGCCGAGTTCTCCAAGCTCCAGGGCAAGGGCAACAAGGCGTCCCGGGTGGCGATGTGGTGCCCGACCTGGTACGCGGCCATCTGCGTGTCCTATCTGTTAGTGCTGCTCTGCTACTCGGTGCTGCCGGAATCGCACAGCAACCTGCTGTGGCGCATCATCCTCGGCTTCGGCGCCGTGCCGGCGCTGGTCATCATCGCCGTGCGCAGCCGCTACATGAGCGAATCGCCGGTGTGGGCCGCCAACCAGGGCGACCTGGAAGGCGCCGCCAAGATCCTGCGCCAGTCCTACGGCATCGACGCTGTGGTGGCCCCGGACGCCGTGGCCGAGCCGCCCAAGCGCCCCGCCTCCTGGCGCAACTACGGGCTGCTGCTCAAGGGCGTGTACGCGCGGCGCACGGTGCTGGCCACGGTGATGTCGATTGCCTCGTCGTTCGCCTATAACGCCGTGGCGTTCGGCCTGCCGGTGATCATCGCCAGCTTCCTGGCGCAGTCGATGCTGACCACGATCCTGGTCTCGCTGGCGCTGAACCTGCTGTTCGCATTCGTCGGCGGCCTGATCGGCGTGCACCTGGTGCCGAAGACCGGCGCCTGGAAGCTGACCGTGACCGGCTACGCCTTCCAGCTCGCCGCGCTGATCGGCCTGGCGCTGGTCGGCAAGCCCCACGGCGCCCCCGAAGTGGTCGCCGCCATCGCCTTCCTGGCCGTGTTCCTGCTGGGCCAGGGCTTCGGCCCGGGCGCGCACACCATGACCTACGCCTCGCTGAGCTACCCGACGTCGCTGCGCGGCGTGGGCGTCGGCTTCAACCAGACGCTGATGCGCGCCAGCTCCACGGCATCGCTGTTCCTGTTCCCGGTGCTGGCCGCCGCGCTGAGCACCAAGGTGTTCTGGGTCATCGCCCTGGCCCCGCTGGCCGGCCTGGTCGCCCTGCTGGCCATCCGCTGGGAGCCGGCCAACTACGACGTGGACGCCGAAGACTTCTGATCCGTCGATGGGGGGCTGGCTGGTTTCCCATCAGGTCTGCGCGTAAAAACCCCACGCTTGAGAGAGCGTGGGGTTTTTACGTTTTGGACACACACCGTGGGGTGTTGCCGACAGTGGGCATGACCGCCATTGCCCATGTTTTGTATATACGACAAAATGCCAACACAGGATCACTCATAGTCTGAGTTAGACCGAGAAATCGCGTAAAAATGCGACGCTGCGCCCCCTGACCACACGGCCAATCTGCTCATGCAATGGGTCTTGCCGTATATACAAATAGGGGGTAGCATTTGAAGATCGTCATCTCACCATCGATCGCGAAGAAGCTCGTGGCAAAGCACGGCGGCATCCGCGATGTGGAGATCCGGCAAGCCTTTGCGAACCGGGTGGGTCAGATCCTTGTGGATGACCGCGAGGAACACGCCTCCGACCCGCCCACGCACTGGTTCTGCGCGAAGACGGACACCGGCCGCATGCTCAAGATCGTCTACGTCAGAAGGGACGACACTATTTTTCTCAAGACCGCGTATGAACCGGCACTGCCCACCGTGGCGTTCTACCGGCGCATGTGCCTGGCCGCGTGGTCATGAATCAACCTTTGCAACAGGAGCAGTACATGGGCAACGCCAAGAAAATTCCGGGAACCGTCGAAGCGTGGGAGCAGGGTGACCTCGGGGAGGACGAGGCACACGCCGTCGTCGCGCCCGACGAATCAGCGGCACTCGACCGGGCACTTGGCCTGCAGGCGGTGTCGATCCGCCTGCAAAAGTCGCTGATCAGCGATTTCAAGTTCCTCGCCGAAGAGCACGGCATGGGCTACCAACCGCTCATGCGCGAAGCGCTTCGCCGCTTTGCAGAAGCAGAGATGAAGCGTCTCGCGGTCAAGTACGCCAACGAACGGCGGCGTGGCGCGGCCGAGCAGGGGGACAGCAAGCCCAAGCGGCCGAAGGCGGCCTGACCAAGGTTTGGCGCGCTCTACGAACCGGCCTGCGCCTCCAGCCACGACGCCAGGGTCCCGACCACGCCCTTGGCGAACATCGTGAACACCGGCTCGCTGACAAACCCCGTATGTGGCGTAATAACCACATCCGTACGCCCGCGCAGCGGATGATCGGCGGGCACCGGCTCCACGTCGAAGACGTCCAGCGCCGCCATGGCAGGGCGATGGCGGTCCAGCGCGCGCGGCAGGGCTTCCATGTCGATCAGGGCCGAGCGGGAGGTGTTGACCAGCAGCGCGTCGGCCCGCATCAGCGCCAGCCGCTCGGCGTTGATCAGCCGCGTGGTTTCCGCCGTCGGCACCAGATGCAGGCTGACCACGCGCGAGGTGGAGAGCAGCGCCTCCAGGCTCACCGCCGTCACCCCCTCTGCCGCCGCGCGCTCGGGCGTCATGCGCGGGCTCCACGTCACCACTTCCATGCCGAGCGCCTTGCCGACACGCGCCACGCGCTTGCCGATCTCGCCCAGGCCGATCAGGCCCAGCCGCTCGCCGTGCAGCACGCCGGGCAGCGGCAGCGCCTCCGCAGGCCGCCAGCCGCCGAGCCGCATCGTCGCCATCTGCATCTCCAGTTGGCGCGTGGCCGCCAAAATCAGCGCCCACGTCATCTCGCAGGTGGACTCCTTGGACGGCCCCCATTCCGTATTGGCGACGGGGATGCCGCGCGCGCGCAGCGCCTCCACGTCGAGCGTGGTGTTACGCGTGCCGGTGAAGACCACGTAGCGCAGCCGCTCGGCCAGCCGCAGCGTGGCGGCATCCAGCGGGGTGCGGTCCCGCACCAGCACCAGCACCTCCACCTCGCGCAGCACGGCGGCCAGCGCCTCCCCGCGCAGCGGGGCGTGGTGGAAGGCCACGTCCGCCTGCGCCTGGATGGCCGACCAGTCCGCCAGCCGGGTCAGGGCGCGCTCGTAGTCGCCCAGTACCGCAATCCGGGGGCGCGCCATGTTACGGACGCGCCAGCGCGGTAATGGTGCCGACGTTGGCGGTATCGCCCAGCTTCCAGCAGGCATCGATCAGCTTGGCTACCTGCGCCGCGCCGAGCACCGGGTCGGCCAGCGCGTGGAACTTGGCGTCCAGGTTGGCATCGGTCATCGGGCGTTGCAGCGAGCCGATGGCGTGCTCCACCGTCACCGCGATTTCGCGGCCGTTCTTGAGCACGGCCTTGACGATGGAAGCGGCCTCGTCGACGTTCGCGTCGGCCGTCGCCACCACCTTGCGGCGCAGCGCCACCACGTCCTCACGGGTGACGATGTGGTCCGAGAACTCCTCCTCGGCGGCGCGCCCGAAGATCAGGCCCGCCGCGCAGCCGTGGTAGACGCTGAACTTGGCGAGCAGGCCATCGGTCGGCTCCTTCTTGCCGGTCAGCTCCAGCACCAGCGGGTGCACGCGCAGTTCGATGCGCTCCACGTCCTCGGCCTTCACGCCCTGCTCGCGCAGCTGCACGCAGGCGTCGATGCTCGGGTGGATCACGATGCCGCAGGCAAACGGCTTGTAGGTATTGAACGAGATCTCGAAGCGGCTGCCCAGCTCGTCGGTAATCTCGTTCCAGTCGGTCTTGGCCGAGATCACCTGCATGAAGCCGCGCGGTGCCTCCAGCGCCTTCGCGCTCGACGTGTAGCCGTGCCGCGCCATCAGCGCCGACATCAGCCCGGCGCGCGCCGCGCCGCCCGGGTGGAACGGCTTGGTCATGGTGCCGAACTGTTCGCGCAGACCCACCGGCTGGGAAGCGGCGATGCCCAGCGCCATCGTCGTACGGTCCTCGTCCAGCCCAAGCAGGCGCGAGCAGGCTGCCGCCGCGCCCAGCATGCCGGTGGAGCCGGTGATGTGCCAGCCACGGTCGTAGTGGTCCGGGTACATGGCGTTGCCCACGCGGCAGGCCACGTCGATGCCCAGCACCACGGCATCGGTCACGGCACGGCCGCTGGCGCCGGTGTGCTCGGCCAGCGCCAGCACGGCGGATGCCACCGGGCCGGCCGGGTGGATGATGGTCTTCAGGTGCGTATCGTCGAAATCGAACGTATGCGAGGTAATGCCATTCACCAGCGCGGCGCTGGCCATGTCCACCTTGTCGCGGCGGCCCAGCACCGTGGCCTGCGGCGCCGGCTGGAGTTCCGCCACGGCGGCCAGCGCGGCCACGGCGGACTCATGCCCGGCGGCGCCCACGGCGCAGCCCAGCCAGTTCATGAAGGTGCGATGGGCTTCGTGGTCCACCTCGCGGCTCCAGCCTTGCGACGGATGCGTGGCCACGAACTTTCCGAGGATGCGCGTGACCGGCGGGGCGTTGTGGTCGGCGGCGACATGGGTATTSCGTGCCATGGGATAGGGGTCCTTGTTCAGTGAATCGAAAAATGGGGGCTGGCGCCCGGTCGGGGCAGCCGAGCCGGTCAGGTATCGAGATGGATGCCGCGGTCCTTGGCGAGCTTGCTCCAGCGGTTCACCTCGTCGGCGATATAGCGGCGGAACTGGTCGGGCGTCATCGGCGTGGGCTGCAGCGCCTCGGAGGACAGCTTGTCAGCCAGGTCGGGGCTCTTGAGCACCGTGTTGAGCGAACTGTTGAGCTTGGCGACGATATCGGCGGGCATGCCGGCCGGGCCGACCACGCCGTACCACTGCTGGGCGTCGAAGCCCTTGAGCCCGGCTTCCTCCAGCGTCGGCACGTCCTTGAGCAGCGGGTGGCGCGCGTGGCCGGTCACGGCCAGCGGCCTCACGCGGCCCGAGCGGATATGCGGCAGCGCGGCGGAAAGCCCCGGGAACATCGCCTGCGTCTGGCCGCCAATCAGGTCGTTGAACGCCGGGGCAATGCCCCGGTACGCCGCGTGGGTCATCTTCACGTTGACCTGCTGGGCGAACAGCTCCATCGACAGATGCGTCAGCGACCCCGGCCCGGACGAGCCGTACGCCACCGCGCCGGACTTCTTCGCATAGGCGATGAACTCGGCCAACGTGGACGCAGGGACGCCGGCACTCACCACCAGCACATTGGGCGTGCCGCCGATCATGCCGATGGCGGTGAAGTCCTTGAGCGGGTCGTAGGGCACCTTGCGGGTGGCGGGATTGGTGCCGTGCGTGGCGACGTAGCCCTGCATCAGGCTGTAGCCGTCCGGGGCGGCCTTGGCGGTCATCTGGCAGGCAATCACCCCGCCGCCGCCGGCCTGGTTCTCGACCACGATGGACTGGCCGAGCACGCGGCCCCAGCGGTCCGCCACGGTGCGGCCGATCAGGTCCGAGCCGCCGCCGGCCGATACCGGCACCACGTAGCGCAGCGGCTTGTTGGGAAACGGGTCTTGCGCCTCGGCAAAGCCGGGCATGGCGAGCAGCATCGCGCCAGACTTGAGCAGGCTGCGGCGGGTGGCATTCATGTCTCCTCCACTTGCATGACACCGCGGGAAGCGTCCCGGGTGCCTTTTTTTCGGGATGGGGCCAATGGCCGGCTGGGCCGGCGGGGCCCTGGCTTTGGCTGAACGCATCATGGACGCCCGCCGCGCGTCTGTGAATTGCAAATTTCCTCTCGATTGATGCATGGAGTGCATCAATGGGGAGTCGCCATGGTGCACCCTGAGTTGACACGGACCGGCGGCCTGCGAATACTCCACATCGCCAGCCCGCGCCCCGACCATGTCCATGCTCATGGGTGGCAGGGTTAGAGACGTCATTCACCGCTGTCACACATCCAAGCAAGGACGACCATGAAAAGACTCCGCACGCTCCTCTGTGCCGCCGTGGTGGCGGGACTCGCCGGTTGCGCATCGACCCTCTCCGGCACGGGCGCCGACGCGCCCAAGCCCACCGCGCCGGGGCAGATCACCGCCGGCAAGACCGAAGTGCTCTGGCTCGGCCAGGCCGCCATGCGCATCACCACGCCGGGCGGCAAGGTCATCATGATCGACCCCTGGCTGACCGGAAATCCCAAGACGCCGGCCAACTTCAAGCAACTGGGCGCGCTCGGCAAAATCGACCTGATCCTGGTCACCCACGCCCACGGCGACCACCTCGGCGACGCCGCGGCGCTGTCGCAGCTCAACAACGCGCCGATCTGGAACGGCGGCGGCATGGGCCAGACCCTCGTCGCGCTGGGCATGGTGCCGGCGGCGATGTCGCAGCGCTTCAACAAGAGCGGCACGGTGGCACCGTTCGGGCCGCAGGGGCCGAAAATCACCGCCGTCCACGCCGAGCACTCGTCCGAACTGGTCTGGAAGAACCCGGCCACGAACAAGGATGAAGTGCACTACGGCGGTGAACCGGTCGGGTACATCATCGAGATGGAGAACGGCTTCAAGGTCTGGCACATGGGCGATACCGGCCTGTACGGCGACATGCGCATGATCGGCGAGATGATCAAGCCGGACCTCGTGCTGATTCCGATTGGCGGGCACTTCACGATGGGGCCGAAAGAGGCCGCCGTGGCCGTGCGCGACATGATCAAGCCCAGGTACGCCATCCCGATGCACTACCTGACCACGCCGCAGCTGGCCGGCACGCCGGCCCAGTTCACGGCCGCGCTGGGGGTCACCGGCACGCAGGTGATCGTGCCGGAGCCGGGCCAGAAGGTGGACTTCTGATGAACCGGACGCGACGCCTGATCAGCACCGCCGGCACCGCCAGCGCCGCAGCCATCGCGCTGGCGCTGTCCGGCTGTGCCACGCCGGGCGGACCGGCAGCCGCCGGCAGTCCGGATGCACGCGCCGCCGCCACGGAACTCGGCGGCACCGGCAAGCTGCGCGCCGCCATCAACCTCGGCAACCCGATCCTGGCGGGCCGGGCGGCCAACGGCGAGCTTCAGGGCGTGTCCGTCGACCTGGCCCGCGAGGCCGCGCGCCGGCTGAACCTGCCGCTGGAACTGGTGGCGTTCCAGTCGGCAGGCAGCGTGGTGGAGGCGGTGAAGGGGCGGCAGGTCGATCTGGCCTTCGTCGCCATCGACCCGGTGCGCGCGGCGGACATGGAATACACCGCGCCCTACGTGATCATCGAAGGCGCCTACCTCGTGCGCAACGACGCCGCGCTGCAGCGCAACGAGGACGTGGACCGCCCCGGCACGCGCATCGTGGTGGGCCGGGGCAGCGCCTACGACCTGTTCCTCACGCGCGAGATCAAGGCGGCCACGCTGGTGCGCGCGCCGACCTCCCCCGCCGTGACGGACATGTTCCTGGCCGAGCGGCTCGACGTGGCGGCCGGCGTAAAGCAGCAGCTGGAAGCCGACGCACGGCGCGTGGGCGGCGTGCGGCTGCTGCCGGGCCGCTTCATGGTCATCGAGCAGGCCATGGGCGTGCCCAAGGGCCGCACCGCCGCGCGGGCGTGGCTGAGCAGCTATATCGAGGAGATGAAGGCCAGCGGCTTCGTGGCGGCGGCGCTGCAACGGCACCGCATCGAAGGGGCGGGCGTGGCGCCGCCCCGGCAGCCCTGACGCTATCGCCAGTTGCTATCGGCCTTAATCAATTCCCCACATAATTCCCGGCTTCCGCCACCGCCCTTTCCCTCCCCATGAGCCAGCCCGACCAGCCCGACCAGCCCGACCAGCCCGATCACCCCGAACACCCGCTCCAGGCCGCCTTCCTGCGGCACGAACAATCGCTGGCGCCGGCCGGGCACATGGTCGGCGAGGACGACAGCGCCGTGTACCGCACGCTGCTGGAGTCCACCAAGGCCATTCCGTGGAAGATCGACTGGGCGACCATGGCATTCGCCTATATCGGCCCGCAGATCGAGGCGCTGCTCGGCTGGGCGCCGTCGTCCTGGAAGACCGTCAATGACTGGGCCGACCGCATGCACCCGGACGACCGCGAGGCCGTGGTGAACTTCTGCGTGGCGCAGTCGCAGGCGGGCACCGACCACGAGGCCGACTACCGGGCGCTCACGCGCGACGGCGGCTATATCTGGCTGCGGGATGTGGTCCACGTGGTGCGCAAGCCCAGCGGCGAGGTGGAGTCGCTGATCGGCTTCATGTTCGACATCAGCGAACGCAAGCGCACCGAGGAACAGCTCGCCCAGTTGCAGAAGGAGCTGGAGCGGCTCTCGTTCACGGACGGGCTGACTGGCGTGGGCAACCGCCGCATGTTCGACACCGTGGTCGAACGCGAATGGGCCGCCCTGCAGGACGCCGGCAAGCCGCTGTCGCTGATCCTGATGGATGTGGATTTCTTCAAGGCCTACAACGACTACTACGGCCACCTGCAGGGCGATGACTGCCTGCGCAAGGTGGCGGCGCTGCTGGCCGATGCGGTGGGCGCCGAGCACTTCGTGGGCCGCTTTGGCGGCGAGGAGTTCGTGGCCGTGCTGCCGGGCACCGACGCGGACACAGCCGTGACGATTGCCGAGCGCTGCCGCACGATGATCGCCGACGCGGCCATCCCCCACCTGCGCTCCCCCTACGAACAGCGCGTAACGGCCAGCTTCGGCGTGGGCACCACGCTGCCGGTGCCGGGCGCGGAGCCCACTGCCTTCATCAACCTCGTGGACGCGCAGTTGTATCACGCGAAGGACAATGGCCGGAACCGCATCGCCGCCGTGGATCGGGCCGGCATGCAGGGCGAAGGCTTCCGGACGCACTCGCGCTGAATCTACCCCCAACGGGTGTTGGCGCACGGCCATCGGCACGCGCCGCACCTGTTGGCTGGCACCCGCCAGCCAGGCGCCCGATAGCGCGGTTTTGCGCCAGCCACGGCACATTCGGGCGAGATTTTCGATTGGCACGACCCCTGCGTAGGAAGGGAGGAACGCGCGATTGCGTTCCTTGCCCTTCCTACCCTGTCCCAATCGGAGTTCGACCCATGTACTACCGCTTTCTTCCCTTCCTCATCGGCGTCGCCATCGCCACCGCCCTTGCCGCCCAGCTTGCCCAGGCCGCCAGCCCGCGTGACAGCCTGTTCGCCGGCGACAAATACGGCTACAACTTCCGCATCGATTCGCGCGATGTCTACAGCGACGGCGCCCGTGGCCGCTTCGACGTCTACACCGACGGCGCCCGCGACGTGACACCGCCCTCGCGCGACCAGGACAGCTCGCGTTTCCTGTCGGGCATGGACCGGCGTGGGGTGTCCGCCGAGCCGTCACGCCAGTTCGACGTCTACACGGATGGCGCGCTGGCTTGACTGCCGGATTTCTCCCCTCTCCCGCAAGCGGGAGAGGGGAGCGGCCCGCCGGGTCGCGTGATAGTGTGCCGTCCATGACCCATTTCCTGGCGGAACTGGATGGACGCACTGATTACCGCCGCCGCGCGGGCGCTGGCGGCGGGTGACCCGCTCGGCGCGCTGAACCGCGTGGCCCTGCGCGAGGACGCGCCGGCGCTGGCGTTGCGCGGCATCGCCATGGCCCAGCTTGGCGATCTCGCGCGTGCCCGGCTGCTGGTGCGCCGCGCCGCCCGCGCCTTCGGCCAGAAGGAGGCCGTGGCCCGGGCGCGCTGCGTGGTGGCCGAAGCCGAGATCGCGCTGGTTTCCCGCGATCTCGGCTGGCCAGCCAGATCGCTCGGCGCCGCGCAGGCCACGCTGGCGGCGCACGGCGACCTCGCCAATGCCGCCCACGCCCGCCAACTCGAAATCCGCCATCTGCTGCTGATTGGCCGGCTCGATGCCGCCGAGGCCGCGCTCGCCACGCTCGACCCCACCCCCTTCCCACCCGCCTCGCGCGCCGCGCACGAACTGATCGTGGCCGGCATCGCCCTGCGCCGGCTGCGCACGCAAGCCGCGCGCGAGGCCCTCGCCCGGGCCAGTCAGGCGGCGCGCCAGGCCGCCATTCCCGGGCTCTCGGCCGAGGTGGAGCAGGCCGTCCGGCTGCTCGACGCCCCCGCCGCGCGGCAGATCACGCCGGACGGCGACCGGCCGCTGCGGCTCGACGAGGTGGAGGCGCTGCTGGCCTCCAAGGCGCTGGTGATCGATGGCTGCCGTCATGTCGTGCAGGCCGACGGCACGGCCATCTCGCTGGCGCGGCGGCCGGTGCTGCTGACGCTGGCGCGGGCGCTCGGCGAAGCCTGGCCGGCCGATGTGCCCCGGGACGCCCTGATCGCCCGGGCCTTCCGTACCCGCCATATCGACGGCTCCCACCGCGCGCGGCTGCGCGTGGAAATCGGCCGGCTGCGCGCGATGCTGGGCGCGCTGGCGCGGGTGGAGGCCACCCCGGACGGCTTCGCGCTGGTGCCACTGGAGCCACCGCCCGCCCGGCAGGTGGTCGTGCTGGCGCGGCCGGTCGAGGAAAAGCACGGTGCCGTGCTGGCCTTGCTGGGCGATGGCGAGTCGTGGTCCAGTTCCGCCCTCGCCCTGGCGCTGGGCGCCAGCCAGCGCACCGCCCAGCGCGCGCTGGACGCGCTGGCCGCCGACGGCAAGGTTGAGGCGTTCGGCCGGGGCCGCGCCCGGCGCTGGCTGAGCACCCCCGTGCCCGGATTCACGACGACCTTGTTACTCCCCACCCCGCTGCCGAATCACTAGGATGAAGGCATGTTTCAACCAACGAGGGAATCCACCCATGAAACGACAGCCCGCTGAAATCCTCCGTGAATACGGCCCCTTCCCCGGCGTCGAGGCCGTCCACGGCGTCACCTACGACGGCAAGCGCGTCTGGTTCGCCTCGGGCGACGCACTCCACGTGCTCGACCCGGCCACGGGCCAGACGCTGCGCACCCTCGACGTGACTGCCAATGCCGGCACCGCCTTCGACGGCAAGCACCTGTACCAGATTGCCGAGCGCCAGATCCAGAAAATCGATCCGCAGACCGGGGAGGTTGTCGCCACCATCCCCGCCCCGGGCGACGGCAACGACTCGGGCATGGCCTGGGCCGAAGGCACGCTGTGGGTGGGCCAGTGGCAGGCGCGCAAGATCCACCAGATCGACCCGGAGACCGGCAAGGTCCTGCGCACCATCGAGTCCAACCGCTTTGTCACGGGCGTGACGTGGGTGGACGGCGAGCTGTGGCATGGCACCTGGGAGAGCGAGGAAAGCGAGCTGCGGCGCGTCGATCCGGCCTCGGGCGAGGTGCTGGAGCGGCTGGATTTGCCGGCCGGCGTGGGCGTCTCGGGGCTGGAGTCCGATGGCGCCGACCAGTTCTTCTGCGGCGGCGGCACGAGCGGCAAGCTGCGCGCCGTGCGCCGGCCCCGGAAGGGCTGACAAACGGGGCTGAAAGCCCGCGGCGCACAAAGCGCCATTTTCGTTGCGATGTCAATCCCCCCACCGGCGCCCACCCCCGGGCGCCGCGCGCCTGTTGTAGCGGCGCCGACGCCGCGCATTCCTTGCCCCGCGCGGCGTTCAGCCTGATGCCGGCTCGTATTAGAATCGCCGGTGTCGATCCGTTCGGCATGCAACAGAACCAGTGGTCATGTTCCGGGTGCGGGAAGGCCCCGGACTGGTTCCGATCTGCCTGCCAGAACACGCGTTACCCATCGAGACCCACTCAACAGTTATCAGGCCAGCGTCCAAGGGGATTCCGGGCTGAGGAAGACATGACCTCGTTTGCATATGATGTTGCCCTGGCGCCGGAGCCCGCGGAAAGCGGGACTGCCGGCGACCGCCCTGCCGGGCGCGAGGCCTGGGCGCTGCTGGAAGCTTCCGGCGCGCTGGCCATGCGGGTCGATGTCCAGGGTCGCATCCTCCAGGCCACCGAAGCCACGGCTGACCTGCTCGTCTACCCCCACGAATACCTGCTGCGCACGTCGGTGCTCGACGTCATCGCCCCGGAATCCCGCGATAGCGTGGCCGCCCTGCTCCAGGCCTGCGCGCGCGACCGCGCCGCCCGCCGCGAGCGCGTGCGCTTTGCCGGCGGCATCGGCGGCGGCTGGCTGGACCTGCGCATCGCGCACCAGCCCGGCGAGGGCAACACCCCGGCGAGCCTGCTGCTGTTCGGCCACGACGTCACGGACTGGGTCGAGAACGAGCGCCAGCTCAACGCCCGCGCCTTCCTGGACCCGCTGACCGGCGTCGGCAACCGGGCCTTCATCCGCCGCCGCATCGAGCAGTACATGGCCGGCGCCGCCAGCGCGCGCGTGCCGTTCGCCGTGGCGCTGATGGACCTGGACGGCTTCAAGAACATCAACGATTCGCTCGGCCACGAGTTCGGCGACGCGCTGCTCAAGGAAGTCGGCGCCCGCCTGCAGGACACCGTGCGATCCCAGCAGAGCGTGGCGCGCCTGGGTGGCGATGAATTCGTGCTGATGCTCGATGGCCTGGAGTCCGAGGCCGAGGCCATCCGCATTCTCGAGCGCGTGATCCACGTCTGCCGCCAGCCCTTCCTGCTGGGCGGCTGCCATGTGCGGATCACCACCAGCATCGGGCTGGCCTTCTCGTCGGCCGCGTCCGGCAACGTCCAGCCGGAGTCGGAGTCGCACTGGCTGCGCCGCGCCGACCTGGCCATGTACGAGGCCAAGGCGCTGGGCAAGAACCGCTATTGCGTCTACTCGCCCGAGCTGGACCGCCGGCTGGACGAGCAGTTCCGCATCGAGCAGAGCATGTTCGAGGCGGTGCAGAACGGCGAATTCCTGCTCCACTACCAGCCCATCGTCTGGCCGGCCACGGGCGAGGTCTGCGCCGTGGAGGCGCTGATGCGCTGGGACCACGCGGGCGAGTTCATCCGCCCCGACGTCTTCATTCCCGTGGCCGAGAAGAACGGCCTGATCAAGCATCTGGGCGCCTGGGCGCTGCGCTGCGCCTGCGCCCAGTTGGCTGCGTGGGACGCCCAGGGGCTCCAGGTCGGCCATATGTCGGTCAACGTCTCCGCCGTGCAGTTCCTGCACCCGGGGTTCTTCGAGAGCGTGCGCAACGCCATCCAGGACGCCGGCATCAGCGCCGACCGCCTGGTGCTGGAGATCACCGAAAGCGCGCTGATGACCGACCCCAAGGCCGCCGAGGACCTGCTGATGTCCCTGCGCGCGCTGGGCCTGCGCTTTGCCGTGGACGACTTCGGCACCGGCTATTCCAGCCTCTCCTATCTGCGTCGCTTCCCGCTGTCCGCGCTCAAGGTGGACCGCAGCTTCGTGGCGGACATGGTCGATTCCCCGCATGCGCGCACCATCGTCTCGGCGGTGCTGTCGCTGGCGCGCGAGCTGGGTCTGGTAGCCATCGCCGAGGGCGTGGAAACCGACGCGCAGGGCGAGCTGCTGGCCGCCCAGGGCTGCAACCTCGTGCAGGGCTGGCGCTATGCGCGCGCGCTGAGCCCGCTCGACTTCGAGCAGGCCCTCGCGGACGGCCGCCTGATGCTTGGCCGCGACGAAGTGTTCTCGCGGCAGGTGGCTGGATGACCATGCTGTCCAAGGAACAATTCTTCGAGTCGCTGTGGAACCGCATGGCGCAGCAGGGGGACTTCCCGACCCTGCAGTACTGTGTCGACAACATCTTCCAGACGCTCAACGGCGATCTCACCGTGGGCGAGATGGCCACCAGCGTGCTGTCCGACTTCAGCCTGTCGCAGAAGGTGATCCGGCTGGCCAACTCGGCGATGTACCGCTCGTTCGGCGGCGAGGTCACCACGGTGTCCCGCGCCATCCTGGTGCTCGGCGTGGAGGCCATCAGCCACCTGACGCTGGGCATCCAGCTGCTCGACTACTTCCACGGCGTGGCGTCGCAGCGCCCGCAAGCCACCAAGGGGCTCCAGCGCGCGCTGGTGGCGGGCGAGATCACCCGGGCGCTGTCGCATGCGCGCGGCATCAACGAGGGCGAGGAAGCCGTCGTCTGCACGTTGATGCACCACATGAGCCGGCTGCTGGTGGTGTTCTACTTCCCGGACGAGTGGGAGCGCGTGGAGGCGATGTGCGCCGCGCACCCGATGACCGAGAACGAGGCCTGCCAGGAGGTGCTGGGCGTCTCGATGGAGGAGATCGCCGAGGCCGCCGCGCGCAAGTGGCGCCTGCCGGGGATCATCGCCCATGCCATGAAGCCGCGCCTGATGTCGCCGGACACGGTGCTGGAAACCCATGCCGACTGGCTGGCCGCCATCGCCCATGTCTCGGCCCAGGCCGCCGCTGCCATGGTGCGCGACGGCACGCAGGAGTCGGTGCAGGACCTGCTCACCGCCCACGCCAAGATGCTGGGCCTGACCACCGGCGACGTGGCGATTGCCGTGCGCCAGGCCGATTCGCTCAATACCTCGATCACCCGCGCCGAGGCCCCGGCCGAGGCGGCGGCGCCCGTCGGCGCCAGCAGCGATCCGGAAGACATGCTGCGGCGGCTGCGCCAGGGGCTGGACGAGGTGCGGCGCGAGGGCGCCGGGCTGTCGGTGTCCCAGCTGGCGCCGATGGTGCTGGAAACCACGATGCGCGCAATGAACTTCTCGCGCTGCTTCCTGATGATGCTGAACCCGGCCACCAAGCGCTTCCACGCGCGGCTGGGCTTTGGCGAGGGCATGCGTGACAAGCTGACGGCCCTGTCCTTCGAGGAAGGCTTCGTGCCCGACGTGTTCCACTTCGCCGGGCTGGCCGACAAGCCGCTGCTGATCGAGGATGCATTCGACCCGAGCATCGCCCACCGGATTCCGCGCTGGTACCGCGACGCCATGCCGGACGCGAAGTCGATCCTGCTGGCGCCGGTGCGCATGCGCAACCGCTGCATCGCGCTGATCTATGGCGACTGGGGCGCCACGCGCTGCGCCTGGGAGCTTGGTGAAGCCGAGCTGAATGCCGTGGACGAGTTGATGCGCGAGATCGCCGCCGGCGTGCTGCGCGCCGCGCCGCAGCGCGCGGAGCCGTAGCTAGCCCAAGTCAGCGGCGAATCAGTGCCGGGTGGCCTTGCGCTGGGCCTTGTCGGCGTACATCGCCGCATCGGCCTGCGCCAGCAGCTCATGCACCGTGGCGTGGCGGGACGGATCGAACTCGGTCAGCCCCACGCTGAAACGCAGGCGGTAGCCACGCGCGTTCTGCGCATTCCACGCATCCACGTTTCGATGCAGGCGCGCCAGCGCCTCGCCACAGCCGGCGGCATGGGTATTGGTCAGCAGCGCGGCGAATTCGTCGCCGCCGAGCCGCCCCACCACATCCGAATCCCGGAACGCCATCCGCAGCGCCGCGCCGAACGCGGTCAGCGCGCGGTCGCCTTCGGCATGGCCGAACTGGTCGTTGATCGGCTTGAAGCCGTCCATATCGAAGAACACCAGCGTGGCCGGCCGGTCCAGCCGGCGGCACAGCTCGATGGCATGCTGGCTCAGCACCGTGAAGCCGCGCCGGTTGGAGAGCGCGGTCAGCTCGTCCATGCTGGCCAGGTGCACGGCGGCCAGCTCCTGCTCGGCCATGCGGGCCAGGTCGTGCAGCAGCGCGCGGTCGTCGTCGTCGAAGGTGCGCGGCTGGCGGTCGATCAGGCAGAGCGTGCCGAGCTTGGTGCCGTTGTGCGCCACCAGCGGGCAGCCGGCGTAAAAGCGGATGTGCGGCTCGCCGGTGACCAGCGGGTTGTCGTGGAAGCGCGGGTCCAGGCGGGCGTCGGGAATCAGCAGGATGCCGTCGCCGGCAATCGCGTGGCCGCAGAACGAGGTGTTGCGCGGCGCCTCGGTCTGGTCCAGGCCCTCGCAGGCCTTGAACCACTGACGGTTGGCATCGACCAGGCTGACGACCGCGATCGGCACGTCAAACAGCCGTTTGGCGAGCCGGGTCAGGCGGTCGAACCGTTCCTCGGCCGGGGTGTCGAGGATGTTGAGCGATCTCAGCGTGGCGAGACGCAGGGTTTCATCGGGCGGAATCGGGGGCGGCTGCATGGGCGGTTCCTGAGCGCGCGCCGGGCGGGTCCCGGCGGCGAGGGATCGTGCCTGTGTTAACGGCCAAATCGTACGCCGCCTGCAGGCTTGCCGCCCACGTGCACACCGATTGTTTCAATTTTTTGCGAGGTCGGGAGCACCTTCTATTCGCCCCGGCTGGCCCGGTCCATCAACACGCGCACACTGTCCGCCCGCGTCTCGGCACAGGCCACCGCCTCCGGCAGCACCATGCCGGCGAGCCGCGTCAGCACGTTGCCGGGCGGCATCTCCACCGCCAGCCGCACACCGCAGGCGCGCGCCAGCAGCATGGTCTCGTGCCAGCGCACCGGCAACGCCATGTTGGCGGCGAGATCCGCCGCGATGCGTGCCGGGTCGCGTAGCTCGCGCGCGGCGCTGGCGCTGAACAACCGCAGCGTGGGCCGGCGCAGCGTGACCGGCGCGAACGCCTGTGCGAGGCTCGCGGCGGCATCGTCCAGCAGCGGGCAGTGGGACGGCACGGCGATGGCCACCCGCTTGGCGCCATGCGCGCCGGCCTCCTGCGCCAGCGCCGCCACACGGGCCATCGCCACGTCCGCCCCGGCGATGACGAGCTGCGTCGGCGCGTTGAAATTGGCGACATAGACCGGCAGGCCGGTCGCCCGGACCCGCGTCACGATGGCTTCCAGCGCCGGGGCTTCGAGCCCGAGGATGGCGGTCATGCCGAAGCCCTGCGGGTAGGCGTCCGCCATCAGCCGGCCCCGCAGCGCCACCAGCCGCACCGCGTCGTCATAGGCCAGCGCGCCGGCCACCACGGCCGCCGCGTAGGCGCCGATCGACAGCCCGGCCACAGCCTCCGGCCGGGCGCCGTCCGCCATCAGCGCGCGTGCCGTGGCTACGCCGGCCGCCAGCAGGCAGAGCTGGACCGATACGGTGGAGGTCAGGCTGTCGGCGGTGTCGAGCGCCATCACGTCATGGCCCAGCGCGTCGCTGGTCTGGGCGAGGGTTTCGTGCACGGCGCGATGGTCGCGCAGGCCGTGGAGCATGCCGGGGCGCTGCGCACCTTGTCCGGGGAAGGTCAGCAGCGTGCTCATGCCGTCTGCCACGGGTCCGTGCAGCGCACCGGGCCGGTGGCGGTCTTCAGCAGCACGCGGCCTCCGGTGCGCAGGCGCTCCAGCAGGGCAAAGCCGCCGTGGGGCGTGGCGATCTGGATGTCGAGCCGCGCGTCCTTGCAATCGTCGAYCAGCGCCGCCAGCCATTGTTCGTCCGCCTGACCCAGCGGCGCGGCGGCGTCAATCAGCAGGTCCACATCGCTGCCGGGATGGAGCACATCGAGCCCGGACGCGAGCGTGAACCCGGCCGCGCCGGTCACGCCCCATGGCAGGCCGCGCGCATCGAGTAGCGGGGCGATCTGCGCCAGCGTGCGCAGCGCCGGCAGCGCCAGTCGGCGCGGGTGATCCTGCCAGCGCGCCGCCCGGGCGATGGCGAATGGCGACATCACCCGATCGCACTGGGACGCATCGATCCACGTGGCGTGGCGCTCCTCGCGCCGCCGGCCGCGCAGCCCCACCGGGATGCAGCTATCGCGCAGCAGATCGCGCCGCACCACTACGGGCGCCACCGCCAGCCACGTGGCATCGACCCACGCCGGCAGCGGCTGGCTGGCCGCGAACGCCGGGGCGTCGCGCAGCCAGATCAGGTCGTGCGGCTGGAGTGGGCGGGGGAGCGGAGCGTCCGGCACGGTGTCATCCCTGCCACTGCCGGGCGAGCACTTCGCGCACGCGCGCCGATGCCTGCCGATTCTCGCCGCCCAGCCGGCTGCGCAGGTCGCGCTCGGGGTCGGCGTCGATATCGGCCAGCGCAGCTTCCAGCGTCGTGCGCACCGTGGCGACGTCACCGGCTTCGGGCGCCTCGGCCCGGGAGACCGGCACGCGCCGCCACAGCAGGCCCAGCGTGGCGTAGTTGTCGATGTCGTAGGCCATCGGCGGCACCGTGG
Organism: Cupriavidus sp. 01L43; assembly: GCF_056399925.1. Lineage (NCBI taxonomy): Bacteria > Pseudomonadati > Pseudomonadota > Betaproteobacteria > Burkholderiales > Burkholderiaceae > Cupriavidus > Cupriavidus sp. 01L43. Next base: position 359,758 of record NZ_JBFTSH010000005.1, on the reverse strand, counting down.
CCGCGAAGGCTTCGAGGTCCTCCACGCTGCGCATGGTGATGCGCGCCGCCGCTTCCTTGCCCATCGCATGCACCTGCACGCCGGGGTCGGCCAGCGCGACGATGCGGTTGGCCTGATAGCCGTGCGCGAGGAAGGCGCCCGACATGGCCTTGCCCACCAGCAGCGCGATCACCGGATGCCCCTGCAGGCGCGCGGTGGCGTAGGCATCCGCCGCGCTGGCCAGCGACTGGTGGATGCCGAACGCTTCCTCGCGCCGGCCGTAGGCCTGGCTCGGGGTGTCCACCACGGCGACGATGGCGCGCTTGACCGGCGCGTCGCGGTCCGCCTGCACGGCGTCATGGACGGCGCGCGCGAGCGTCCAGCCCTCGCGCAGCCCCACCTCGCCCTGCCGGGCGCGCGGGAACGGGCTGGCGGCATCGGGCACCACCGCGATCCAGCGCACGGGCCGGCCCGCCAGTTCGCCATCGGCCACCTGGATCGAAGCCGGATAGTCGGTCAGGCGCGATGCGCCCTGGCTCAAGGCGGCGAGCCAAATGGCGCCCCGGGAGTTCGATTCAGTCGATTCGGTCGTCATGACGGTTCTCCAAACACGGCGCGCACGGTGGCCGCATCGGCCTGCCGCGCGGGGTCATAGTCGGCCAGCCGCTGCAGATAGAACGCATACGCGGCACTGCGCGGCGGGGTGGGTGGCTGATTGGGCGGCTCGGCGACGAGGGCCGCCACGGTGGCGCGGATCGCCGCGCTGTCGTCCTCGACGTAGCGGTCCGCCAGCCCGGTAGCGATGCGCTGCTCGCCGCCGGTCAGGCTCCAGATCAGCGGCCGGTCGCGCGAGTCGTACTCGGCAATGCCGGCCTCCTGCTCGATCACGGCCGGCCCGTTCAGGCCCAGCCGCGCCTCACGCGTGACCACCAGCGTGCTGCACAGTCCGGCCGCAATCGACATCCCGCCGAAACACCCCACCTGCCCCGCAATCACGCCGATCACCGGCTGGTAGCGGCGCAGATCGACGATGCCCGCGTGGATCTCGGCGATGGCGGCGAGGCCGAGGTTGGCCTCCTGCAGCCGCACGCCGCCGGTCTCGAACAGGATCACCGCGCGCGTCGGGGTGCCCTGCCGGTTGTCCTGCGCGGCCAGTTCCAGCGCGCCGGCAATCTTGGCGCCGCCCACTTCGCCCAGGCTGCCGCCCTGAAAGGCGCCTTCGATGGCCAGCACGACGGTGGGATGCCCGTCGATGGTGCCCTTGGCGACGATCACGCCGTCATCGGCCTGCGGCACCACGCCCTGACGCGCGAGCCAGGTCGAAGTCAGGCCGTCGAACGGCCCCGCCAGTTCGCGGAAGGTGCCGGGGTCCAGCAGCGCATGGGCGCGCGCGCGGGCGCCCAGTTCGACAAAACTCTCGCGCGACAGCAGTGCGGGCTGGCTCATGGCTGCCCCTTGCTGTCATCCAATGCCTCGAACGCCTCGGCCAGCCGCATGCCCACCACGCCCGGCGTGGCGCCGAAGTCGTGGATGCGGATACGCATGGCGGCGCGCGGCTCGGCGCTGAAGACGCGCGTGAGTTGGGCGTCCCAGACGCGGCCGTAGCCGTCCACCGAGGTGGTCACCTGGATCGAGGTCTTGCCGGCGTCGCCGGGTTCGATCATCACTTCAAGGTCGCCAGAACCGACCACGCCCACCAGCACGCGTTGGCTGGCCGGTGCGCCGGCGGGATATTCGAACTGGAGTTGTTCCATCATCGGTCTCCGTGGGGGAGCGCCGGCCCGGTGGGCAGGCGATCCAGAAATAACGTGGCGGCGAGCAGGTCGGCGGCGCCGCCGGGGGAGGCGTTGCGCGCCAGCATGCCGGCTTCGAGCCGATGCAGCAGCCGCCGGCCCGGCAGCGTGCCGATGCCGCCCGCTGCAAGCACGGCGGCGGCGCCGGCCTGCATCGTGGCCAGCCCTTCGCGGCCGGCGCGGGCCAGCACGCAGGTATCGTCGAGCCCGGCCATGATCGCCAGCAGCGCATTGACGCGCGCGGTGGGCTCCGCATCGCCGCGCGCGCGGCTGGCGCGCAGCGTCGGCAAACCCCGTTGCACGACATGCGGGAAGCCGGCCTCGGCCTGCCCGCGCGCGCCGCCTACCTGATACGCCTGCCGCGCCAGTTCGCCCTTGTTGCCGGTGTGCGCGGGGCGATGCCCGTCTGGCAGCCGGGCGATGGCCCCCGCCGCGTCGGCCACGGCGTGGGCATCGGCACCCTCCGGCAGCAGCCCGGCGGCGCCGGCCAGCAGGCCCAGGCACCAGATCGCGCCGCGATGGGTGTTGACGCCGCCGGTGGCGCGCAGCATCGTCGCCTCCGCCGCGCGGCCCAGCGCGCCGAGTTGTTCGCGCAGGGGTCGATCGACGCCGGAGGATTCCCGCCCCGCCTCCGCCATCGCGGCGAAGCCGCCGCGCAGGCTGCGCGCGGACGCCACCATCAGCGCCAGCGTCAGGTCGCGGTGGGCGCCGCTGCCGCGCGCATCCACCAGCCCGGGCTTGGGCGACAGCATCGCCTCGTCGATCAACACCGCTTCGGCCAGCGCGCCGATGGCGCCGGCGCGATCTTCGGTGAGCGCTACCGCATGGATTGGGACGGCCATTACCAGCTCCGGAAACGTGCCGGCGGCTCGTACAGCCCGCCCGACCACTCGACCAGATCGGCCATGCTCTTGGCCGCCAGCAGCGAGCGCGTGGCATCGGCGCGATGCACGCCGAGGTCTTCCGGCAGCGCGATCAGCCCGTCGCTGCGCATCTGGCGCGTGGTGGCCGGGTCGTGGCGCATGCCGATCGGCGTGACGCCGGCCACCGCCGCGATCATCCGGCGGCGCTGCTCGATCGACGTGGCCTTATATAAATAGGCGATGCCTTCCTCGGTCAGCACGTGCGTGACGTCATCGCCATAAATCATCACCGGCGCCAGCGGCATGCCGGCATCCTTGGCCACCTGCACGGCGTCCATGGACTCCACGAAGGTCGGCTTGCCGCCCGCCTGGAAGGTTTCGACCATCTGCACCACCAGCTTGCGGCCCCGCGCGAGCGGGTCGTCAGTCTCGATCAGGTCGAGCCAGGCCGGGGTGGCGTGGCGGCGGCCGCCCGGCTGGTGGCCCATGTTCGGCGCGCCACCGAAGCCCGAAAGCCGGCCGCGCGTGACCGTCGACGAATGCCCGTCGCCATCGATCTGGAGCGTGGAGCCGATAAACAGGTCCACCGCGTACTGGCCGGCGAGCTGGCAGAAGGCCCGGTTGGAGCGCATCGCGCCGTCCGCGCCGGTGAAGAACACGTCGGGCCGGGCCGCCACGTAGTTCTCCATGCCCAGTTCGCTGCCGAAGCTGTGCACGCTCTCGACCCAGCCCGACTCGATGGCCGGGATCAGCGTCGGGTGCGGGTTCAGCGTCCAGTGCTTGCAGATCTTGCCCTTGAGCCCGAGCGATTCGCCGTAGGTCGGCAGGATCAGTTCGATGGCGGCCGTGTTGAAGCCGATGCCGTGGTTCAGCGACTGCACCTTGTGCCGCTCGTAGATGCCACGGATGGCCATCATCGCCATCAGCACGTGCACCGGCTTGATCAGGCGAGGGTCGCGCGTGAACAGCGGCTCGCAGAAGAACGGCTTGTCGGCCTGCACCACGTAGTCGATCCACGAGCCGGGGATGTCCACGCGCGGCAGGTCGGCCGGGTCGTCCACGATCTCGTTGACCTGGGCGATCACCAGGCCGTCGCGGAACGCGGCGGCTTCCACCAGCGCGGGCGTGTCCTCGGTGCTGGCGCCGGTGTAGAGGTTGCCAGCGCGGTCGGCCTTGTAGCCGGCAATCAGCACAATCTGTGGTGTCAGATCCACATACAGCCGGGCGTACAGCTCGATATAGGTGTGGATGGCGCCGACTTCGAGCAGCCCATCCTCAAGGAACTGCGAGATCCGCACGCTCTGTGTGCCGGCATAGGCGAAGTCGAGCTTGCGCGCGATGCCGCGCTCGAACAGGTCCAGATGTTCGACCCGGCTCACGCTCGGAATGATCATGTGCAGGTCGTGCACGGTGGCCGGGTCTACCTCGGCCAGCGCACGGGACAGGAAGTCCGCCTGCTTCTGGTTGTTGCCTTCGAGCACCACGCGGTCGCCCGGGGCGGTCACGGCTTCGAGGAAGGGGACGATGTTGTCGGTGGCAACCACCTTGCCATCGGCCAGCCGGGCGCCAAGGCCCTGGCGGCGGCGCTTCTCAACGCGGCGGGTGTCCCATTGGCGGGGAGTGGGGGAATCTGGCATCGCGGCTCCGGACATGCGGCATGACTGTCGATGTGGGCCACGATACGCCGGGGGCCATGGTCAAACAATGACACCCGGCGGCGGATCGTTACGGTGAGAGAAATGACGGGACCGCCACTTCCCTCTGTCCGGGCTCGGCTAGTTGCTGTTAGGCGGATCCGGGGCGAAGCGGTTGAACACGTAGTCGCGGTTCTTGACGACCGTGTGGCAGGCGAAGCAGGCCTGTTGCTTGGTGGCGTCCGAGGGCTTGCCGTCATCAAACTGCACGTAGCCCCAGCCGCCGGTGGCGGCGTACTTGGTCGAATCCCGCACCATGAACTGGAGGCCGTTCTTCGGGTGCCCGGCCACGTGGGACTGGGCCTTGCCGAAGGCTTCCGCGCTCTCCGCCAGCGCGTCGTAGCTCCAGGCGAGCCGGGCGATGATGGCGCCGTCGGGCAGCGGGTACTTGCCGCTGCGCAGGGCCACGACCGCCGCCTCGTTGCCGAGGATGGCGCGCAGGTCGTCGGTGGCGCCTTCCTCGCGGGCCACCGAGATCAGCGTCCACGCGCGGTAGCCGGGCGGGATCTTGTCCGGCACGGCTACCTTGCTGAGGTCCTGATTGGCTATCTTGGCGACCGGCTTGGCCGCCTGCATGCTGTCTTTCCCGGCGGCTTCCTTCGCCGTCTCCGCCAGCCCAACGCCCGCGCCAGCCAACGCCGTCACGGCCAGCGCCATCCCTACGATTTTTTTCATGGTTTGTCCTCCGGTGTGCAGGCGCCATCGTCACGCCAATCCGCCGCGCGGCATTGAACGGGCGGTCGGATTTGTCCGGAATGAACGTTGCGCAGCGTCGCGCCGTTTGCGCCACATCAAGCACCGAACTTTCTTAATGGCCGCGCAAGAAGTTTTACTTCCGCCGACTGGGCGTTGCGGCGATCATGACCGCGTCCTTGAATCCGGCCAGGAAGAGGTAGGCGATGCGCGCCCATGGCACCCTGAATTCCGCGCGATGTGTGGTGATGTTGGCGATGATGGGGATGGTGGGCCTCGCCCCGGCGCCGGCCCACGCCCAGACCGGTCCCACGTTCGGCATCGTGGGCGCCAACGTCCAGAAGCAGGCCAATGCGGTGCTGACGCTGATGTCGTTCGCCGTGGTGCCTGACCTCGCCTCCAGTTCGCTCTCCATCAGCAACACCAGCACCGACAACCCCGCCCTGACGCTCTGGCAGCTCGGCGGCGGTTTCACCTTGAGCCAGTCGTTCCCGCTCTATCTGGAGGGGTCGATTGCCTACAACCGCTACGACCCGACCTTCGTGGCCTCCAACGGCCAGGAGACCCGCAAGCTGCCGACCAAGTGGAATACCTTCGCGGGCACGGTCGGCGTCGGCTGGGATTTCCCGCTCATCGACAGCAAGGAACTGGTGTTCCGGCCGATCTTCAATGCGTCGATCGGCCGCGTGGCCAGCGACCTCTCCGTCGCCAAGTTCGCGGTGGAACATGTGACCGACCAGGAGATCGCCTTCCTGGACAACGGCGCCATGAACGCCTACGGGCTGGGCGGGTCGGTGATGCTGGACTGGGAAAGCCACCGCAACGAGCGCGATGTCGATGTGGAGCTGCGCTACACCAACATCTACCTGCGCAGCTTTGGCACCACGGGGGGCATGAACGCCTCCGCCGCCGCCCAGACCGCCAGCCTCTACGCCCGCTGGCGCGCGCCCACCGGCCTGCGTGCGCTGGACCGGCCGGTGCGCTATGTGCTCGAACTGTCCCACTCGCACTACTTCGGCAATCAGGCCGGCGCGCTGGGCTTCAGCCAGCTGACCACGGTCGGCACCGGGCTGGAACTCGACACCAGCGCACATGAAGTATTCGTCACCCGCATTCGGGGCGTGTTCCGCTACGTCTTCGGCAACAACGTGCACGGCCTGTCGTTCGGGCTGGCGGCCAGCTTCTAGGGGCCGGCTCAGCGCACGGCGGAGCCCTCGGCGGTCCGCGCCACTTCGAGCCGGTTGCCGCCGAGCGATTTGGCGCGATACAGCGCCTGGTCGGCGGCGGCCAGCGCGTCGGCCAGCGGCGGCACCTCGGTCTCGAAGTGGGCCAGCCCGATGCTGACCGTGGCCGGAATGCCGAGACCGAGGCCGTGGATCTGGTGCGGGATGGTGTCGGCGAAGCGCGTGGCCACGGCCTCGCCGAGCGCCCGGGCGCGGCGCGCGTCGTCGCCGGTCAGCAGGGCGGCGAACTCCTCGCCGCCGATGCGCCCGAGCAGCGCGTGCGGCCCCAGCACACGCCGGGCGATTTCCGCGAACGACTTCAGCACCTGGTCACCAGTCTGGTGACCGTACACGTCGTTGACGGCCTTGAAGCGGTCGAGGTCGAACGCCAGCACGGCCACCGGCCGGCTCCCTTCGCCACCGAGGAGGCGGGCGCCCTGCTCGAAGAACCAGCGGCGGTTGCCCAGCCGGGTCAGGTAGTCGGTCTGGGCTTCCTGCAGGAGCTGGCCGTGGGCCTCGTCACGGATCAGCTTGAGCAGCGCCATCGGCAGGAGGACCGAGTACAGCACCCCTTCGTAGACCGTGAGCTTGCTGGCGGCGGCCTGCATCGCCGGCCCGTAGGCAGAAACCAGCCACGGCAGGATCAGGGCCCGCGCGACATAGACCACGGCATGGATGCCCGCCACGACCACGATGATGTGGCGCGAACGGAGCGCCTTCGTCGCCTCGCAACGCAGCATCTCGCGCGCTGTCATGGCGCTGATCAGCGCGATCGGCAGGGCGCTGACGTAGTTCCACATGAGGTCCAGCCGCTGCGCGCCCCAGCCGGCCCACACCAGCGCGTCCACGATCAGTATCCCCACCGACGCCGCGCGATACTGCCGCCCGCTCAGCGAGGCGATACCGCCGAGTACCAGCAGGTATCCGGTGAGGATGACGAGATTGCTGACGGCGGAGCCCATCGCCCCGGGCACGCTGCGCCGGACCAGCACCAGCGCGCAGCCGATGGCGAGCGTCGTGAAGCCGGCCGCGAGAATCCGCAGCGTCCGGCTGCGGCGGGGATTGGTCCGATGCTCCCAGAACGTCATGCCGGCACTGGCCAGAAGCGTCCCGATGGCGAGGAGATAAAGGGTGAGGAGGTCTACGTACATCCCAAATGTCAAGACATTGCGCCGACGCATCGCGCCGGCTGCCGAATTTTACGTGGAAACCCGCCCGCGGGATGGTGCTTGATACGCCGGTGATTGGTGCCTGTTCGGTGCCTGTTCGGTGCCTGTTCGGTGCCTGTTCGGTGCCTGTTCGGTGCCTGTTCGGTGCCTACTCGCGGATCAGGTCGATGAGCGCGCGCAGGCCGGCCGGCACGTGGCGGCGGCCCGGGTAGTACAGGCACAGGCCATCGAGCGGCGGCGTCCAGCCTTCCAGCACGCGCACCAGCGTGCCGGCCTGCAGGTCGGCGGCCACGTTCCACTCGCTCAGGTAGGCCAGCCCCAGCCCGGCGCGGGCGGCCTGCTGCGTCAGGCCGGGCTCGTCGAGGGTCAGCGCGCCTTTGACGTCGACGCGCACCGCCTCGCCGTGCCGCGCGAATTCCCACTGGTAGATCGCCCCGCTCGGCATGCGCGTGCGGATGCAGGCGTGCGCGTGCAGGTCGGCGGGCGTGCGCGGCGGCTTGTGCCGGGCGAAGTAGTCCGGGCTGCCGACCACGGCGAAGCGCTGGGTATCGCCAAAGGGCACGGCGATCATGTCCTGCGGCAGGGTTTCGGCGAGGCGGATGCCGGCATCGAAGCCGTCGGCGACGATGTCGATCAGCCGCCCTTCCGTGACGATATCGAGCGTCATGGCCGGATAGCGCTGCAGGAAGGCGATGAACAGCGGCATCACCTGCCGCGCGGCGCCCGCCGAGGTGTTGATGCGCAACTGGCCCGACACGGTGTCGCGCAGGCTCCCCGCCTGCTCGATCGCGCCCCGGATCGTGGACAGCGCCGGGGCGATGCTGTCCACGAACTGCGTGCCGGCTGCCGTCAGCGACACACTGCGCGTGGTGCGATGGAACAGCCGCACGCCGATGCGCGACTCCAGCGCCGCCACCGCGTGGCTGAGCGCGGACGTGGAGACGCCCAGCTCCGCCGCTGCCGCCCGAAAGCTGCGATGCCGCGCCACCGCCAGCACCGCCTCCAGTTCACCGAGGCCCGAGGATTTCATTATCCTGATTTCTTCATCATCACATCCCGCATTGTATGGCTAGTCAACACAATGGCGCAGGGCTATCTTGTGCTTCAGCCCGCGTTTTTCGCGCTTTGCTTAAGATGCTTTTCCGCTACCCCGGAGACCCACCATGCAGATCATCGACAAGATTTATATCGACGGTGCCTTCGTCACCCCGCACGGCGACGAGATGTTCGACCTGTTCAACCCGGCCACCGAACAGGTGATCGGCCAGGTGCGCCTGGCCGACGCGCAGGACGCCCGGGACGCCATCGCCGCCGCCAAACGGGCGTTCCCGGCCTTCTCCCGCACCAGCCAGCGCGCGCGCGTGGACCTGCTGAAGCGCATGCACGCCGCCGTGCTGGCGAAGGAGGACGAACTGTACGAGGCGATCACCGAGGAGTACGGCGCGCCGGTGTCCCGGGGCCGCTGGATGGCCCGGCATGCGAGCAACGTGCTGATCGACGCGGCCAATGTGCTCGAGCAGTACACGTTCACGCGCCGCGTGGGCGGCGCCGAGGTGGTGATGCAGCCGATGGGCGTGGCCGGGCTGATCACGCCGTGGAACAGCGACGCGGGCTTTATCTGCGGCAAGCTGGCTGCCGCCGTGGCCGCCGGCTGCACCGCCGTCATCAAGCCGAGCGAGATGAGCGCGATGCAGACCCGCATCATCACCGAGGCGCTGCACGCGGCGGACGTGCCGCCCGGCGTGTTCAATATCGTCACGGGGCGCGGCGATGTGGTCGGCGCCGAGATCAGCACGCATCCCGATGTGACCAAGGTGTCGTTCACGGGCTCCACGGCGGTCGGCAAGACCATCCTGCGCGTGGCGGCGGACACGCTGAAGCGGGTGACGCTGGAGCTGGGCGGCAAGTCGCCCGTGGTGGTGCTCGACGATGCGAACTTCGACGAAGCCGTGCCGATGGCCATGGACGCCGGCTTTATGAACAGCGGGCAGGCGTGCATCGCCGGCACGCGGATTCTGGTGCCGGAACACCGGCTTGCCGAGTTCGAGGCGCACGTGCGCGACATCGTGGCGGCCACGCAAGCCGGCGATCCGCGCGATCCGCAGACGACGGTTGGGCCGATGGTCAGCCAGAAGCAGTGGGAGCGCGTGCAGCGCTATATCCGCATCGGCATTGACGAAGGCGCGCGGCTGGTGGCGGGCGGCGAAGGCCGGCCGGAAGGGCTCGACGCAGGATGGTTCGTGCGCCCGACCGTCTTCAGCGATGTGACCAACGACATGACGATTGCGCGGGAGGAGATCTTCGGGCCGGTACTGTCGATCATCACCTACCGGGACACCGAGGAGGCCATCGCCATCGCCAACGACACCAGCTACGGCTTGCAGGCGTACGTGCTGTCGGCCGATGTCCAGCGGGCGCACGCGGTGGCATCGCGCATCGAGGCCGGGCGGGTCCTCGTCAACACGCTCGCCCACGACCCGGCGGCGCCGTTCGGCGGCCTGAAGCAGTCGGGCATTGGGCGCGAGTACGGCGTCTATGGGCTGGAAGCGTTCCTGGAGACCAAGGCGGTGCTGAACGTGCCGGTGTAGTCAGGGGCGCTGTCATGGCGGGCGGGCTCAGCCCGCCCAGGCATGGCGCACCAGCAGCGCCGACAGAACGAACATGGTGATGCCGACCAGCCCGTCGAGCACGCGCCATGCCTTCGGCCGGGCGAACCACGGGGCGAGAAAGCGCGCGCCAAACCCGAGCAGCCCGAACCAGCACAGGCTGGCGGAACTGGCGCCCGCCACGAACCAGCCACGTAGCGCGGCCGGCTGCTGGGCGCCGATGCTGCCCACCAGCAGCACGGTATCTAAATAGACATGCGGATTGAGCAGCGTGAAGGCCGCCGCCTGCGCCAGGATCGCGCCTCGGCTAAGACTCTTCGCACCCTTCTCCCCCTCCGAGGCTTGCAGCCGCTGCGCCTGCCCCGCGCGCCGCAGCGCCCGCCAGCCATAGACGGCCAGAAAGATCGCGCCGGCCAGCGCCAGTAAGCGCGCAAGGCCCGGGCGCTCGCCCAGCACCTGGGCCATGCCCATGACGCCGGCGGCAATCAGCAAGGCATCCGCCACCGCGCAGAGCAGGACCACGCTGCCCACATGCTCCCGGCGCAGGCCCTGACGCAGCACGAACGCGTTCTGCGCGCCGATGGCGACGATCAGGCCGAAGCTCAGGGCCAGGCCCTGCAGGGCGACGGATAAAGGGAGCGAAGGAGTGGGCAGTGCGGAAATCATGTGCGCAGCTTGCCTGCTCTGGAAAATGTAGACAAACTATCTTTTCTTCATTCGATGTAGTTTCGCTAATCTCATGCTCGATTACGCCGCCCTGTCCGCCTTGGCCGCCGTGGTGCGCGAAGGCAGCTTCGAGCGTGCGGCCCGCGCGCTGCACGTGACCCCATCGGCCATTTCCCAACGCATTCGCCTGCTGGAGGAGCGCGTGGGCTGCGCGCTGGTGATCCGCGACCAGCCCTGCCGGGCCACGGAAACCGGGCGCCGCCTGTGCCAGCACGTGGACCGCGTGCGGATGCTCGAACATGAATTGCAGGGGACGTTGCCGTCACTTGCGGCGGAGGGGCTGGCGCGGGTGGCGCTGCCCGTCGCGATCAATGCCGACAGTCTGGCGACGTGGGCCGCGCCGGCGATTGCGACGTTTGCCGCGCAACATCCCGTCCTGATGGAGGTGGCGGTGGACGATCAGGACCACACCACCGAATGGCTGCGCAGCGGCGCCGTGCTGGCTGCCGTGACCGCCGCCGCCCGCCCTGCCGCTGGCTGCGAAAGCCGTCCGCTGGGCGCCATGCGCTATCTGGCGGCTGCCAGCCCGGCCTTCGTGCAACGCCATTTCGCCGCCGGCGTGGGCGCCGGCAGTATGGCGGCGGCGCCGAGCCTGGTGTTCAACAACAAGGATGCGTTGCAGGCGACCTGGGTGCGGCGCCTGTGCCATCGGCATGTGGAACTGCCCCGGCACACGCTGCCGTCGTCGCAGGCGTTTGTCACGGCGGCCGTGGCCGGCATGGGTTGGGGCCTGCATCCGCAGAGCCTGATCGCCGGGCATCTCGCAGACGGCACGCTGGTCGAACTGGTGCCGGACACCCCGCTGGACGTGCCCCTGCACTGGCACTACGCCCGCGCGGCATCGGCCTTGATCGACGGCCTGAGCCGGGAAGTGATGGCCGCCGCCCGGACCGGTCTGTTACCGCCCTGACCGGCCCGGCGGCAGCTTTCCGCGCCTATATCAAGGCAGCACGATGTTGAACATGCCGTCGAACTTGTCGAGCAGCCCGAACAGTTCGTTCACCTTCTGCTGGTCGCCGGTCACCTTGGCGCGGCCCGCCGCGACTTCCTTGTCCAGCGCGGCGCCGCCCATCAGCATCGCCGCGAAGCTGCCCTTGTCCACGGTCAAGGTGGCGTCAGGATTCGGCAGGGTCTTGTCGGCGGTGTAGAGCAGCACGCCATTGCGCAGCTCCAGAGCGAAGGTCTTGCCGTCCGGCTGCACCCAGTTCAGGCGCGTTTCCTTGCCGGCGGCGCGGGGGCCGTTCAGGCGGATGCCGACGTAGTCGAGGATCAGTTCCGGCGTCATCGCCGCCACCATGTCCGGGCTGGACGTGCTGAGCGGGCGCTGCTTCGGCGTGCCGTTGCGCAGTTCGAAGGCGCCCATCAGGAACTCGTTGCGCCAGGTCGGGTTCTCGGTCTGGTAGCCCATCTGCTCGAGGGCGTCGGCCTCCAGGTTGCGCGCGGCCTGGTTGTTCGGATCGGCGAAGACCACGTGCTTGAGCATCTCGGCTGCCCAGCGGTATTCGCCCTTGGCGATGGCCTGCTTGCCGAGCTTCAGCACGTTGTCCGCGCCGCCCATCGCCTCCACATACTTCTTGCCGACTTCTTCCGGCGGCAGCGGGTGGAGGTTGGCCGGATTGCTGTCATACCAGCCCAGGTAGCGCTGGTAGACCGCCTTGGCGTTGTGGTTGACCGAGCCGTAGTAGCCGCGGTTGTACCACTTGTTGCCGATGCTGGCCGGAAGCTGGAGCTGCTCGGCGATCTCGGTGGCGTTGTAGCCCTTGTTGGCCAGGTTCAGGGTCTGGTCGTGCAGGTACTTGAACATGTCGCGCTGATCGGCCATGAACTGCACCGAGCGCTCGCGCCCGAAGGTCGGCCAGTGGTGCTGGGCGATGACGATGTCCAGCTTGTCGCCATAGCGGCCGATAGCGGTGTGCAGCGTCTTCCACCAATGTGCCGCATCACGCACCTGGGCGCCGCGCAGCGTGTAGAGGTTGTGCAGCGTGTGGGTGGCGTCCTCGGCCGTGTTGAGCACCTTGAACTGCGGGAAGTAGATCAGCATTTCCGCCGGGGCCTCGGTGCCGGGCGCCATCTGGAACTCCATGTCCACGCCATCGACATTCAGGGTCTCGCCGGTCTTCGTCACGGTGACCGTGGGCGGAATCAGCGTGAAGGTGCCGGTGGAGGTGGTCTTGCCCAGCCCCGCATCCATCTGGCCGCGCGCCGAGGGCGGCAGGAAGGCGCCGTACTGGTACAGCGTGCGCCGGCTCATGGCGTTGCCGGCGAAGACGTTCTCGCTCACCGCTTCGTCCAGGAAGCCCTGCGGCGCGATCACCTTGACCTTGCCGGACTTCACATCGGCCTCGTTCACCACGCCCTTGACGCCGCCGTAGTGGTCCGCGTGGCTGTGGGTGTAGATGACGGCGACCACCGGCTTCTTCGGCCGGTGCTTGAAGTAGAGGTCGAGCGCGGCCTTGGCGACTTCCGTGGTCACCAGCGGATCGATCACGATCACGCCGGTGTCGCCTTCCACGATCGTCATATTGGACAGGTCGAAGCCGCGCACCTGATAGACGCGGTCCGTCACCTTGAACAGGCCGTTGGTCAGGTTCAGCTTGGCCAGGCGCCACAGGCTCGGGTTGACGGTGTCGGGGACCTGATCGCCCTTGATGAAGTCGTACTTGCGCAGATCCCAGTTGACGGTGTTCCCGGTCTTGATCGGCATTTCCGTGGTGCCGATGAAGCCGCGCTGGGCGTCGTCGAAGTCCTGGCGGTCAGCGAAGTCGAGTTGCTTGATCGTGTCTGCCTGCACCTGCCGCGTGATGGCGGACGCCTCCTTGGGCGCGTCGGCGGCATGGGCGCCACTCACGGCAAGGCAAGCAGCGAGGGCGAACGGGGTCATCAGGCAAAATGCGCGCGTCATCGAAAATCTTCCTCCGGGAAATGTGACAAAAAGTCGACACAAGTATCCCCGAGGCAACGCTGTGTGCGATCTGAATGTTTTGTCGCGCCGAATTAAGCGGATTGGCTTTGTTCTGATTTCACGGCGTGGTCACGCCATCGTCGGCGAACTCGACCCGATTCCGGCCGCGCTCCTTGCTGCGGTACAGGGCCGTGTCGGCGCGGGCGATCATGCCGTGGATGGTGTCGCCCGGCTGCACGCAGGCCACGCCCAGGCTGGCGGTCATCCGGCCCGTCACCGCGAAGTCCTGCTCGGCCAGCGCATTGCGCAGCCGGTGGGCGAAGTGCACGGCGTCCTGCAGGGCAGTATCGGCGCAGATCAGCAGGAACTCCTCGCCGCCCCAGCGGCCGAGGGTGTCCGTGGGCCGCTTGACCGCCATGATCAGGTCGGCGATCTCGACCAGCACGCGGTCGCCCACCTGATGGCCGTAGGTGTCGTTGACCGACTTGAAGCGGTCCACGTCGATCAGCAGGATCGAGAACGGGTTGCCTTCGACGCGGCTGCGCGCCAGCGCGCTGGCCAGTGCATCGTCGAGATGCCGCCGGTTGAACACCCCGGTGAGCTGGTCGGTCTTGGAGAGCGCCTCAAGCAGGCGGTTTTTCTCCATCAATTCCAGTTCCGCCTCCGTGCGCAGGGCAATGATCAGCCGGAGCCGGCGCAGGACCGAGTTGAAGCCGTCGATCACGCTGTCGAACTCGGTCCGGCCCAGCCGGGCGAGTTCGTCGAGATGGTCGCCATGGCTGGAAGACAGCTCGAACAGCGCCTCCCGCAGATGCTCGAGCGGCCGGAACACCATCCGCAGGCCGAAGGTCAGCAGGATGACCAGCGCTACGTCGATCACGGCGACCTCGGTGATCCCCTGGATCATGGCCGCGCGCTGGGTCTTCTGCATGGTGTCGCGCGTGAAGCGGACCACGGCCGTACCGATGGCCTGGCTGCGCCGCTCGGCGTCGATGTCGTCCGGGGGATAGAGGGTGACTTCCGCCAGCACGTCATGCCCGCTGGCCGCGCAGAATGGCCCGGCCGGGGCGGCGGTGGCTGTGCGCTGCACCGCCGCGTACACCTCCTCCCGGTCTGGGGAGAAGACGCAGGCCTCGGTGACCTCGGGATGGATCAGCGTGGATTCCAGCTGCGTGCGCAGGGTCCCCACGTTCAGCGCCCAGGTAGGGGCGGCCAGGCTCTGCTTGAGGCCGTCCAACACCTCGCCACGGGTCCGCTCGAAGCGCTGCTCCAGGTCCTGGTGCAGCAGCCATTGCCGATGCATGGCGAACGCGCCCAGCGTTGTCGTGGTGGCAACGATGAACAGCACGATCATCCTGTTCCGGATCGAACGAACCGGTGGCAGCAGTGGCATGGAATGCGCAATCCTGAGGGGTCGCGGCGCGGGCTATTGGTCCGCCGCCTGGTCGAACAATTGCCGGAACCTGGCGAGTTCCGGGTGCGATTCCTCGTACTTCTTGCTGAATCCGACGTGCACGGTCTCGGTCTTGATGGTCATCGCCCGCCGGGACTTGTAGCGCATGCGCTCCGGAATGCCCTGCGCTTCCAGCGTGACCAGCGCCTCGTTGATGACCACGGTGGGATTCACCACGCAGTCGATCTCCTGCACCAGCATCTTCTTGACCAGGTCGTGGAACTCATGCCCCTCCACAAGCTGGATCTTGCCCTCCCGCGCGAGCTGGAAAAAGCGCGGGCCGGGGGCGAGGTAGCCGCGCTGGTTGCCGAACTTCAGCCCGGCGAAGTCGTCCGGATAGCGATGGAAGGTGCGGCCCTCGATCGAATCGCGGTTGCAGTGCACCGCCACTTCCTCGCTATAGAACGGCTTGGAGTGATTCAGGAACGGCCGCTCCCTGGGCCGGTAATAGACGCCGAGCACGCCGGCGCTGTTGCCGTTCCGGGCCTCCTCCACCACCCGCGCCCAGGGGGCAAAGCGGACCTGCACCTTGAATTCGGGAATCCGCTTCAGGACGCGATTGATATTGTCGATATAGGCGCCCTTGGGAATCCCATTTTCCTCGTAGGACTGGGGTCGCTGGCCGGCCTCCGAGTACAGGACGATGGTGGTCTGCGCCTGGGTGGGCGCGGCAGGCGGCGCGGCGCGGGCCTGGGCGGCGGCCTGCGCGTGCCAGATCCCCAGCACCAATGGCGCCATTACGGCGATTCGTCGCGCAGACAGCATGATTTCCATGGGCACCAAGGGATTGACACGCCAGTACAACGGCATTCTCCCGTATTTATTGACGGCGGTGCGGCCCCCTCACAAGGGGTATTGCCTCCCGGAAACCCTAGGCTTTCATTAGCATCCGGCACACGGCGGCCAGGCCGAGCAGGTTCGGATCGCGCTCCCGGCGGCGCAGGAAGCTCAGGCCGATGGACTGCTTCATGTCGTATTCGGCGGTCAGGGGGACAAAGGCGACGTTCTTCGCGAACACGTCCCGCACGCGCCCGGGCAGCAGGGAATAACCGATGCCGCCGCCCACGAGGTTCATCAGCGAGAAAATGTCCCCGACCTTCATCACCACGTTGGGCGTGAAATCTGCGATGCGGAACGCCTCCATGAAGCCGCTCGATGTCACAAAGCCCTCGCCCAGCGACACGAACGGCTCGTCCCGGCAGACCCGCAGGTCGATCTCGGGCAGCGTGGCGTAGTGGGAATCCGCCGGGGCGGCGAAGAAGATGTCGTCCTCGAACATCGGAATCGACTCGATTTCGGCGTCGGGCTCGGGCAGGGCCATCAGCGTGGCGTCGATGGAGCCCTGGCGCAGCTTCTGGAGCAGGTCGGCGTTGGAGCCGAGCACGAGTTCGGTCTGCAGCTCCGGGCGGCGCATCTTGATGCCGATGACCACCTGCGGCACGGTCTTGATGGTCAGCGAATAGAGCGAGCCGATCTTGAGCTGGTCGGCGGAGTAGCCGGCGGCCTCGCGCGTGACGCGGACGCCGTCGGACATCGTCTTGAGGACATCTCGCGCCACATCGGCCAGCACGTGCGCGGCCTCGGTCGGCAACAGGTTGCGGCCCTCGTGGCGGAACAGCGCGCAGCGCATGCCGTCCTCGAGCGAATGGAGCGCCCGGTGCACGCTTACCGGGCTGATATCGAGCGCCTCCGCGGCCTTGGCCAGGTTGCCGGTCTCCATGAAGGCCAGCAGGGCCTCGAGCTTGCGGAACGTGATCTCTTCACTGATGCGCAGGGGCATGGCGGCGGGGGCGACGGGAGGGTCAGGGGGTCGATGACGCCACCATGATACGCCGCCCGCCTCGCGCTATTCGAGCGCCGTGCCCTTGGCCTGCGGCGCGACAATGGCCTCGGCCGGCACTTCCGCTGCCGGCTCAGCCGGCGCGTCGGTCTGGCCATCCGTAGGCTGCGCCGGCGGCTCGACCTCATCCTTCGGCACGTAGGACGGATCGCGCGCCCAGCGGTTCAGGTCCTTGGCCAGCGCCACGGCGCTGCGGTTCAGGATCGAACAGGTGCCCTTGAACCCGCCCCAGAATCCGCCGATGGACCAGCGGTTCAGCTTGACGTGGCGCGCCACCTTGCCGCCTTCGATCAGCTCGGCATTCACCGTGATGGCCTTCGGGCCGGTCCAGGCCCCGCCGCCCACGCCCAGGACGTGCGTGATCTGGAGCCGCATCACCTGGGCCTCGCCGGCCTCCGCGCCGGCGGCCAGCTTGCCGTCACCGCCCTTGTTGCGGCGGCGCAGGACGTCCGACACACGCGTGGCCAGCATCGACTCGATCTGGCATTCCTCGCGGACCTTGTCGACCACGCCGGCGCCGGGCGCATAGGTAACGGGGGTTTCCAGCAGGACTTGAGTGTTGGCGGCCAGGGCAGGCGCGCACAGCAGCGCGCCCAGGGACACTGCGCACAGGGACTTGTAGAGCATTCGGAACGAGACTGAGGATGGATCGCGAGCCGAAGGGTATCAGCGCGCCGGCCGCCACGCCTCAGTGGTTAGTGGGGTGTCGGCGTGGCGCAACGGGTGGCGAGGGGGCAGGTCGTGCCCCCTCGGTGCTACACCTCGTCGTGCGTGCCCAGCGCCTTGTTGATCCGCAGCGCCACGAGCGTGCCGACGGCACCGGACAGCAAGTACAGGCTCACTGCCGCCAGCCCGAACAGGGACGACAGGCCCAGCGCCACCAGCGGCGCGAAGGCCGCGCCGAACAGCCAGCCGAAGTCCGTGGTCAGTGCGGCGCCCGTGTAGCGGTAGCGGCGGTCGAAATTCGACGTCACCACGCCCGCCGCCTGCCCGTAGGACAGCCCCAGCAGCGCAAACCCGACCAGGATGAACACGTCCTGCCCGGTCTGCCCGCCGTCGAGCAGCCATGGGGCGAACAGGCTGAAGATGCCGATCAGCACCGCCATCACCGCCAGCGTGGTGCGGCGGCCGATGCGGTCCGCGATCCAGCCCGACAGCAGCGTGCCGATGAAGGCGATGAAGCCGCCCACGATCTGGATCGCCAGCATGTCCGTCACGCCCTGCGCCTTGTGCAGGAGCACCCAGGACAGCGGGAACACCGTCACCAGGTGGAACAGCGCGTAGCTCGCCAACGCCGCGAAGGCGCCGAGGAAGATGTTGAAGCCTTGCGCGTTCACCATCTGCAACGTGCTGATCGGCTCCAGCTCGCCTTCGTCGAGCAGTTGCGTGTACTCGTGCGTCACCACCAGCCGCAGCCGCGCGAACAGCGCCACCACGTTGATGGCGAAGGCCACGAAGAACGGATAGCGCCAGCCCCAGTCGATGAATTCAGCCGGTGTCAGGCTCGCGTAGAGGAACAGGAACAGCGCGCCGGCGATGATGAAGCCCGTGGGCGCGCCCAGTTGCCCCACCATCGCGTACCAGCCGCGCTTGTGCGGGGGCGAGTTGATGGCCAGCAGCGACGGCAGGCCATCCCACGAGCCGCCGAAGGCAATGCCCTGCAGGAAGCGGAAAAACGCGAGCAGGTAGATGGCGGCGCTGCCGAGCGTGGCATAGGACGGCAGGAAGGCGATGCCCACCGTTGCCGTGCCGAGCAGGAACAGCGAGGCCGTCAGCTTGACGCCGCGCCCCCATCGGCGCTGAATGCGCATGAACAGCGCCGTGCCGAACGGCCGCCCGATGAACGCGAAGGAAAAGATCGTGAAGCTGTAGAGCAGCCCGGCCAGCTCACTGGCGAAGGGGAAGTAGACCGATGGGAAGACCAGCACCGAGGCGATGCCGTAGACAAAGAAGTCGAAGTACTCCGACGCGCGGCCGATCACGACGCCGGTGGCGATTTCGGCGGGCGCCACCTGATGGTGACCTTCCGCCGGAGGTGCAGTCGGCGACGCGCGGTGCTGATGGGTCAGGCTGGCCATCCTTGAGATCTCCTTCGCGAGCGAGAGGCATGTCAAACTGCACTCAAAGTCATCCACTGACAAGAATAGCGCCTAAACTGCCATAGGAAATCGAAAAGATGATTGCGTCGAGCGGCGCTCGACGTTCCTCAAACGCCACTTCCGCAACCATGCGACCCTTCGATTCTGCGGCTCGGCCGCTCAAAGTGACGGGAAGACTGCTTTTGCGTGTTGGTGCGTTCGGCCTGCTGGCCGCGCTCGCCGGTTGCAACGCAGTGCTTTTTTCGCCATCTGGCGAGTTGGCCGTGCGCCAGCGCGACCTCATCATCATCGCCACCCTGCTGATGCTGCTGATCATCGTTCCGGTGATCATCCTGACGCTGCTGTTCGCCTGGCGGTACCGGGAGAACGCCAACAATCCCCACTACAACCCTGACTGGGACCACTCCACCGTGCTGGAGCTGGCCATCTGGGCCGCGCCGCTGCTGATCATCATCGCGCTGGGCGCCGTGACCTGGGTGAGTACCCACCAGCTCGATCCCTACCGCCCCCTCACCTTCATCGACGGCAAACGCGCCGTCACGCCTGACACCAAGCCGCTGGTCGTGGAAGTGGTGGCGATGGACTGGAAATGGCTGTTCCTCTACCCCGAGCAGGGCATCGCCACGGTCAACGAGATGGCCGCGCCGGTGGACCGGCCCATCGCGTTCAAGATCACGGCCACCTCGGTGATGAACACGTTCTTCGTGCCCTCGCTGGCGGGCATGGTCTATGCGATGCCCGGCATGGAAACCAAGCTGCACGCCGTCATCAACAAGGCCGGCGTCTATGATGGACTCTCGGGCAACTACAGCGGCGAAGGGTTCTCGCACATGCGCTTCAAGTTCCACGGGCTGTCAGACGGCGATTTCGACAAATGGGTGCAGCAGGTGAAGTCGGGCGGCACCGCGCTCTCCAAAGATGCCTACGTGAAGCTGGCCGAGCCGAGCGAGCGCGTGCCGGTGCAGCGCTATGCCAGCGTCGAGCCCGATTTGTACAAGCAGATTCTGAACCGCTGCGTGCTAGGGGGAACCTGCATGGCGGACACGATGGCGCTGGACCGCAGCCGCGGCAAGTTCGACCCGTCCACCTATGTCTGCACGGCCGGCAATACGGCTGGCGGCGCGGCGGGCGAGGCGTCCATGTTCGCCTCGGAACCCGCGCTGAACGACGGCAGGCGCTTGCTGCGGTAGACGAAGCGCCGCCGGACTCGTAATCTTTCGCCAATACTCAGCGGCCTGCTGGCCCAGGTGACACAACATGCCCGAGCGCTCTGATCTCGCTTCGCCGATCTTTGGCCGCCTCTCCTGGGAGGCCATTCCGCTCCATGAACCGATCCTGCTGGCGACGTTCGCCGTGGTGGCGCTCGGGGGCCTCGCCCTCGTCGGCGCGCTGACCTACTACCGGGTCTGGGGCTACCTGTGGCGCGAGTGGTTCACCAGCATCGACCACAAGAAGATCGGCATCATGTACGTGATCCTGGGCATCGTGATGCTGCTGCGCGGCTTTGCCGACGCGATCATGATGCGCATCCAGCAGGCCGTCGCGTTCGGCGACAACCTCGGCTACCTGCCCCCGCACCACTACGACCAGATCTTCACCGCGCACGGCGTGATCATGATCTTCTTCGTGGCGATGCCACTGGTCACCGGGCTGATGAACTTCGTCGTGCCGCTGCAGATCGGCGCGCGCGACGTGGCGTTCCCGTTCCTGAACAACTTCAGCTTCTGGATGACCGTGGGCGGCGCGATACTGGTGATGATGTCGCTGTTCGTGGGCGAGTTCGCGCGCACCGGCTGGCTGGCCTATCCACCGCTGTCCGGCATCCTGCACAGTCCGGACGTGGGCGTGGACTACTACATATGGTCCCTGGAGGTGGCCGGGGTCGGCACATTGTTATCGGGGATCAACCTGCTCGTCACCATCGTCAAGATGCGCGCGCCGGGCATGACGCTGATGCGCATGCCGATCTTCACCTGGACCTCGCTGTGCACCAACGTGCTGATCATCGCCGCGTTCCCCGTGCTGACCGCCGCCATCACCATGCTGGCGCTGGACCGCTACGTCGGCACGAACTTCTTCACGGCGGACCAGGGCGGCAGCGCCATGATGTACGTGAACCTGATCTGGATCTGGGGCCACCCCGAGGTCTACATCCTGGTCCTGCCCGTGTTCGGCGTGTATTCCGAGGTGGTAGCCACCTTCGCGCGCAAGCGGCTGTTCGGCTATGCGTCGATGGTGTACGCCACGGTGGTGATCACGGTGCTCTCCTACCTGGTGTGGCTGCACCACTTCTTCACGATGGGATCGGGCGCCAGCGTCAATTCGTTCTTCGGGATCACGACGATGATCATCTCGATCCCAACCGGCGCCAAGATCTTCAACTGGCTGTTCACGATGTACCACGGGCGCATCAAGTTCGAGGTGCCGATGCTGTGGACCGTCGGCTTCATGGTCACCTTCGTGATCGGCGGCATGACCGGCGTGCTGCTGGCGGTGCCGCCCGCTGACTTCCTGCTCCACAACAGCCTGTTCCTGATTGCCCACTTCCACAACGTGATCATCGGCGGCGTGCTGTTCGGGCTGATGGCCGGCATCACCTACTGGTTCCCGAAGGCCTTTGGCTACAAGCTCGACCCGTTCTGGGGCAAGTGCTCGTTCTGGTTCTGGCTGGTCGGGTTCTACGTGGCGTTCATGCCGCTGTACTGGCTGGGCTTCCTCGGCGTGACGCGCCGCATGAACCATTTCGACGATCCGTCGCTGCAGCCGTGGTTCCAGATCGCCGCGCTGGGTGCGCTGCTGATCGCGCTCGGCATCGGCTGCTTCATCATCCAGCTGGTGGTCAGCTTCATGCGCCGCGAGCAGCTGCGCGACACCACGGGCGACCCGTGGAACGGCCGCACGCTCGAATGGTCCACTTCGTCGCCGCCGCCGCAGTACAACTTCGCGTTCACGCCGATGGTCCACGACGCCGACGCCTGGTGGCAGATGAAGCAGCTGGGCTACCAGCGCCCCGACCAGGGCTTCATCCCCATTCACATGCCGAAGAACACCGCCGCCGGGATCGTGCTGGCGGGCCTGAGCACCCTGTGCGGCTTCGCCCTGATCTGGCACATCTGGTGGCTCGTGGTGGTGTCCTTCGCGGCGACGATCATCTCCGCCATCGTCCATACCTTCAACTACAAGCGCGATTACTACATTCCGGCCGATGACGTGGTCCGGACCGAAGCGACGCGCACCCAACTGCTCGCGACCCATGGTTGAATCGACGATGCCCCTCTCGCACGGTGGCCCGGGCACCCACCCGGCCGCGCCGCTCGACCACAACTACCAGTTCTACGTCAAGGAAGAGGTCCACGCGGAGAACGGCACGCTGCTCGGGTTCTGGCTCTACCTGATGAGCGACTGCCTGGTCTTCGCGTGCCTGTTCGCCTGCTACGGCGTGCTCGGGCGGGAATACGCGGGCGGCCCCACCGGGGCGGAGCTGTTCGAGCTGCCGCTGGTGGCCCTGAACACCACCTTCCTGCTGCTGTCGTCGATCACCTACGGCTTCGCCATGCTGCAGATGCAGGTGCGGCGCAAGGCCGGCACGCTGATCTGGCTGGCCATCACGGGCGTATTCGGCCTGGCCTTCCTGTTCGTGGAGCTGTACGAGTTCGCGCACCTGATCCATGAAGGCGCGGGGCCGCAGCGCAGCGCTTTCCTGACGTCGTTCTTCGCACTGGTCGGCACGCACGGGCTGCACGTGACGTTCGGCATCATCTGGCTGGTCGTGCTGATGTTCCAGGTCAGCCGGCACGGGCTGATCACCGCCAACAAGCGTCGGCTGATGTGCCTGTCGATGTTCTGGCACTTTCTGGACGTCGTGTGGATCGGCGTCTTTACCTTCGTCTACCTGATGGGAACGCTGCAATGAGCGTGCACGACAACACCCTCGGCGACCACGCGGACGCGCATGGTCATGGTCACGAAGAAGAGATCGGGCCGCACGCCACGCTGGGCGGCTACCTGACCGGCTTCGTGCTGTCGGTCTTCCTGACCGCGATTCCGTTCTGGCTGGTGATGGGCGATGTGTTCGACAAGACTTCGACCACGGCCGTGGTGATCCTGCTGCTCGGCGCAGTGCAGATCGTCGTCCACATGATTTTCTTCCTGCACATGAACGCGCACTCGGAAGGCGGCTGGAACATGCTGTCCCTGATCTTCACGCTGGTGCTCGTGGTCATCACGCTCACCGGCTCGCTCTGGGTGATGTTCCACCTGAACAGCAACATGATGCCGTCGATGCAGCATTCGGAGAAGCTGCCGGGCCCGGGCGGCATCACGCCGCCCAAGGCCCCTTGATACTTCTGATACCCCTGCTGCCGCTCAGGTGTCCACTTAGGCGGCCAGGCGGAAGGTAGACACGGCTTCCTTCAGGCGCTGGGCCTGCTCTTCGAGCGAGCCCGCCGCCGCAGCGGCCTGCTCCACCAGCGCCGCGTTCTGCTGCGTCACGGTGTCCATCTGCGTGACCGCCAGGTTCACCTGCTCGATACCGGCGCTCTGCTCGGCCGAGGCCGCGCTGATTTCCCCCATGATGTCCGTCACACGCTTCACGGCGCTGACGATCTGCTCCATGGTCTCGCCGGCGCGCGCCACCAGTTGCGAGCCGCGCTCCACACGATCCGCCGAATCCCCGATCAGCGACTTGATTTCCTTGGCCGCCGTGGCCGAACGCTGCGCCAGGCTGCGCACCTCGCCCGCCACCACCGCAAAGCCGCGGCCCTGCTCGCCGGCACGGGCCGCTTCCACGGCCGCGTTCAGCGCCAGGATGTTGGTCTGGAAGGCGATGCCCTCGATGACCGAGATGATGTCCACCACCTTGCGCGAGGACACGTTGATCTCGTCCATCGTGTGGACCACCTGCCCCACCACGTCGCCACCCTGCGTCGCCACTTCCGACGCATTCACGGCCAGCGCGCTGGCCTGCTTGGCGCTGTCGGCGTTCTGGCGGACGATGCTGGTCAGCTCCTCCATGCTGGAGGCCGTTTCCTGCAGCGACGACGCCTGCTCCTCGGTACGCTGCGAGAGGTCCGTGTTGCCGGCCGCGATCTGGCTCGTGCCCGTGGCAATCGCCTCGGTGCCGTAGCGCACTTCGGTGACGATGCCGAGGATGTTGTCGTTCATCTCGCGCAGCGCTTCGAGCAGCTGGCCGGTCTCGTCGTGGCTATCCACCTCGATCTGGCTGGTCAGGTCGCCCGCCGCCACGGTGCGCGCAAAGCCCACCGCACGGTGCAGCGGGCGCGTGATGCCGATGGTCAGCCACCACGCAAACGCCACGCCAATACCCAGCGCCACCACGCCCAGCGTGATCAGGCCGTTACGCGCGCTGCGGTAGATGCCGTTGATTTCCTCGGCCGTGCTGTCGATGGCCGCGCGCTGGATGTCCAGCAACTTCTGGATCTCGCCCAGGTAGGCATCGCCGGCCGGCACGAATTCGGTCTCGAGGACCTTGTTCGCCTCGTCGGTCTGCCCGTCCTTCTTGAGCTTGGTGATCTTGTCGCGCGAGTCGTTGTACGGGTTGCGCACAACAAGTATGCGCTGGAACGCCGCCTTCTCGGCCTCGGACGTCATGACCGGGTCGAGCTTCTCGCGCAGCTTGGCGATCGCCTCGACCGAATACTTGGTCTCGGCCGCGAAGAAGGTGCCGAGCGAGGGGTCGGCGCTACGCGCCACGGCGGTCGTGCGGCGCACGCTCGCGTACATCAGCCGGTACCAGTCACTGACCAGCCGTTCCTTGGCCAGCGGCTGCTGCATCATTTCGTGCGTGCGGCCGGCCACTTCCTGGAGGCGCAGCACGCCCACCACGGTCATGAGGGTGGATAGCATCAAGACCACGCCAAAGCCAATGCCAAGGCGAACACCAATACCAAGATTCTTCATTTCTTCTACCTGATTGCACACTGGTGGGTGACCGTGCGCGCCCGCATGGCGCCCGGCCGCTCTCTCTCCGGTGCCCCGTCGCGCGAATGAACGCACGACCGGACATTGGATGGCTTAACGGCATCGGGTAGCAGAAGCTTGAGAAATTTCTCAGGGAAAACGCGCATTGCGGACGTTGCCCGCCCGTGGACAGAGGACATCCCACATCGCGGAACGCAGCGCGGTCCTGTCGGGTTCTAGCGCGGCTGGGCCGCGACCGAGGTCCGGCTGAAGGCGTACGGCACCAGCGCCAGCGCTACCAGTACGGCCGCCGTGAGAAAAATCGCGCCGTAGGTATCGCCTTCCGCCCATTGGCGCGTGTGGCCGACATTGGCGATCAGCCCGAAGCCCCAAGAGGTCAGCGCGGAACCAAGGAAGACAAAGGTATTGAGCACGCCCAGCCCGCGCCCGCGCGACGGCGCCGGAATCAGCGCGCGGCCCTGGGCCATAACCAGCGGATGCAACATGCCGATGGTCGACACCAGCGCCATCAGGCCCACGCCGGACACGATCCCGCTGTCCGGCCAGGCCCACAGCAGCAGCCCGCCCACCATCGACAGGGCGCCCCAGCCGAAGATGGTCGCCTTCAGGGACGTGCCGCGCACCAGCACCGGCAGCAGGAAGGCGGTCAGGAAGCCCGCCAGGCTCAACAGCGTCAGCGCCACGCCGCGCGTGCCCGCGTTGAGATGGTAGACATCGGCCAGATACGGCCCGCTCCAGGCATTCCGGAACGCCGTGCCGGCGGCCATCGCCACGCACATCGGAATCAGCAGCCACAGCGAGCCCATGCCGAGCAGCCGCGCGCTATCGGTCAGCATCGCGCCCATCGGCACATTGCGTGCCTCGGCGTGGCCTTCGTCGCGCACCACGCGCCAGACGCCGTAGCAGACGGCCGCCATGCAAATGGCCGAGAGCCCCATCGCCGGCCGCCAGCCCACATGCTGCGAGGCCCAGCCCAGCGGGGCCGTGGCGCACAGCGCGCCAACCATCCCCAGCGCGTTGGATCGGCTGACCACGCGCATGTACTGTTTTTCCGAGAGTTGCTCGGACGCGTAGTGGAGCAACCCCATGAAGACCGGCGCGCAGGCCAGACCGAGGCCCATCTGGGCGAGCATGGCGACCGTGGCGTTGGGCGCCGCCGCGAACGCGACGCCGGACACCGCGCCCACGCCGAGCAGCCACGCCGTGGGGCGGCCCACGCCGAAACGGTCGAACGCCAGCCCGACCGGAATCTGCGCCACCGCGAAAGCCAGGAAAAAGCACGACGACAGGGCCCCGTAGCCCGCGGGCGACAGTTGGAAGTCGTGCTGGAGTTCAGGCGCGATCACCGCGAGGCAGCTGCGATAGAACTGGCTCAGGATGAAGGCGAACGTGAGAAACGTGATGCCGCGCCGGGTCGTGGCGTCGGGGGTCGTGCTGGGGCTTTCCTCGGGGAAAGTCGAAATATGAGGGCGATGCAACGCGATGACTCGTGGCTGTCGGGGGGCAGCCGGCCATTTTACGCGCGCGGTTCGCTCGGTATTCGCAGGAATGCAATAAATCGTGCGAACTACGGCACGCCATTCCGCCTGGCGAAACCTGGAGAGCAGCCTAAGGCTTCGGCGCCCTGGACATCAGCGGGCCGAGCGGCCGCCGTAGAACGTTCCCGTGCGCGGATTGGAGATGTGGTACGCCTGGCTGATCGCCCAGCGTTGCGCGGCCAGAAAGGCTTCCGGCTCACGTTGTGTCCAGGCGCTGACCATCAGCGGCGAGGCGTCTTCCTCGGTGTTAGGGTAGACGGCCGCCCGGTGCACCGCCGCCCTGTCGGGCGATCCGGGAATCGTCGTGGTTCGAATCGTGACTTGCATCAACGCAGTTCCTAGAGCCCAGATGCCGAAAATTATGCGCGGATCGGCGTGACATTGCCATGACCACGTGATGACAGCCACGCGCACATGTATGGTGCACGCCCCATTGATGGGGACTGCCGCGCCGGCGCTGGCTTTGCGGGTGGTGTGGCGCCGTGTTGACGTGGTGCGCGCGCCACGCCGACGCCATCCTGGTGTGGCCCGGGCGGCTACAATGCGCCTGCGCCGCATCCGGGCCCATTCGGCCCGCTCATCCCGCCTCCACCGCTTTATGCCGTTTTATGCCAATTCCTGACCGGGTTTTCCTGCTCGGCCCGCTGCTGAAGGGGGTGTCCCGCTCGTTCTACCTGACGCTGCGCATCCTGCCCGCCGGCATGCGCGACCCCGTGGGGCTCGCCTACCTGCTGGCCCGCGCGGCGGACACCATCGCCGATACCGCGCTGATTCCCCCGCCGCAGCGGCTGGACCTGCTGCTGGGGCTGCGCGCCCGCGTGAACGGTGCCGATGACGGGGGCGAACTGGTCCGCCGGCTGGCCGCCGAGGTCGCCAGCCAGCAAAGCCTGTCGGACGAAAAGGTGCTGCTGGAGTCGATCGGCCCGGCGCTGGACGTGCTCGACCAGTTGCCCGAGGCCGACCGCACCGCCGTGCGCGGCATCGTGACCACGCTGACCGAAGGCATGGAATTCGACCTGCGCACCTTCCCGGACGAAGGCTCCGGGCAGGTCGCGGCACTGGCCACCATGGCCGATCTCGACCGGTATACCTATCTGGTGGCCGGCTGCGTGGGCGAGTTCTGGACCACGATGACCTACCGGCATCAGCCGGGCACGCTGCAGGCGCCGGCCGAACTGATGCTGCGCCGGGGCGTGCGCTTCGGCAAGGCGCTGCAGATGGTCAACGTGCTGCGCGACTGCGGCAAGGACCTGCGCATCGGGCGCTGCTACCTGCCGACTGAGTTGCTGGGCCGGCACGGGCTGTCGCCGGCGGATCTGCTGGACCCGGCCAACAGCCGCCGTGCCCGGCCGATGCTGGCGGAGGGCGTGCGCGTGGCGCTCGACCATTTCCGCGAAGCCATCGCCTACACGCTGGCCATCCCGCGCACGGCCGTGCGGCTGCGGCTGGCCTGCATCTGGCCGATCCTGATCGGGCTGGAAACGCTGCTGTTGCTGGTGGACAACGACGCCTGGCTCGATCCGGCGCGCGTCTCCAAAGTCCCGCGCGGCAAGGTCTACCAGGTGCTGGCGGGCAGTCTTCCGTGCGTGATGATCGATACTGCGCTGCGGGGCTGGATGGAAGGGCTGGTCTCGCGCATCGAGGCTCGGCTGGCCTGAGGATCGACGTCCCGCCAAAAAACAAACGGCCCGCACTCGGCGGGCCGTTTTCATCTGACGTGCAAGCCGTTACTTCGCGGCTTCGGCCGGCGCCTTCTTGGGCGCCTTGGTGGACTTCTTCGTGGTGCTCTTGGTGTCGGTCAGCGCCGACCCCGTGCTCTTGGCACCCTGGGTGTACGGATCGAACTTGTCGCCAGCGCGCGCGGTATCAGGTACGTAGCCATCCTTGTTGGTGGCACGAGCCGGATCCGGCACATAGCCGTCCTTGTTCGTGGTCCGCATGTTGTAGTCGTAGCGATCGGCGGGATTCGCCGGACCTGCCGCGAGCACGACGCCCGGAACCAACGTTGCAATGGCCAATACCATGGTGATCGACTTCATCGATGCCTCCTGACGGAATGTGGAAGATCGCGCGTCCAGGACGCACGTGCCAAGGTTAAGCCTATCCCGATGGGCGCCAAAGCGCCATGGCATTCGCACGTGAATTGTTGTAAAGCACTGGCGCGGCGCAGCAAGGGCGCGAGCGCCCTCACGGCCACCGCCGCCCGCTTTTTGACCGCTTTTTGCCCCCTTATTGGGCAGTCCAGCCGCCGTCCGCCGCCCAGGCGGCGCCACGCACTTCGTCGCCCAGCGGCGAGCACAGCATCGTCACGATCCCGCCCAACTGGCGCGGCGTGACGAACTGCCCGGACGGCTGCTTGTCCGCCAGCAGCCGGGCCTGCGCCGCCTCGGCCGAGATGCCATCCCGCGCCGCGATATCCGCAATCTGCTGCGCCACCAGCGGCGTCAGCACGAAGCCCGGGCAGATCGCATTGCACGTGACGCCGGTACCGGCCGTCTCGAGCGCGGTGACCTTGGTCAGGCCCACCAGCCCGTGCTTGGCCGCCACGTAGGCCGACTTGCCCGCCGAGCCCACCAGCCCGTGCACGGACGCGATATTGACGATGCGACCCCAGTTCCGTGCACGCATGCCGGGCAGCGCGTGGCGAATCGTATGGAAGCTGGAAGTCAGGTTGATGGCGAGGATGTCGTCCCACTTCTCCGCCGGGAACGCCTCCACTGGTGCCACGTGCTGGATGCCAGCGTTGTTCACCAGCACATCCACGCCGCCAAAGCGCGCCTGCGCCGCGGCCACCATCGCCGCGATCTCGTCGGGCTTGCGCATGTCGGCCGGATGGTGGATGGCCTGCACGCCGGTCGCCGCGAGGCTGGCCAGCGCGGCGTCCACTTCGCCGAAACCGTTCAGGACGATATTGGCGCCAGCCTCGGCCAGCGCCTGTGCAATGCCCAGCCCGATGCCGCTCGTCGAGCCGGTCACCAGGGCGGTCTTGCCTTGCAAATGGGTCAGATTGTTCATGATCGCGCCTCGCTCAGACCAGGCCGGTCATGTAGTACACCGCGATGACGAAGAACACCGCCAGCGTCTTGATCACGGTGATGGCGAAGATATCGCGGTACGACTCGCGGTGCGTGAGGCCCGTAACCGCCAGTAGCGTGATCACGGCGCCGTTGTGCGGCAGCGTGTCCATGCCGCCGCTGGCCATCGACACCACGCGGTGCAGCACTTCCAGCGGAATCTGGGCGGCCTGCGCACCATGGATGAAGGCGTCGGACATTGCAGCCAGCGCGATGCTCATGCCGCCCGAGGCCGAGCCGGTGATACCGGCCAGTGTGCTGACCGAGATGGCCGCGTTGACCAGCGGGTTGGGAATGCTGCGCAGCGCATCGCTAACCACGAGGAAACCCGGCAGCGCGGCGATCACACCGCCGAAGCCGTACTCCGATGCCGTGTTCATCGATGCCAGCAGCGCGCCCCCGACGGCGCCCTTGGTGCCTTCGGCAAAACGCTCCCGCACGGCGCCGAACGCGGTGACGAGCACCACCACGATGCCCAGCAGCAGCGCGCCCTCGACCGCCCAGATGGCCGTGACGCTCGCCACCTTGGTCTCGATCGGCTTGGCCAGGCCCGGCAGCGACACGCTGTTGGCCGGCCCATACCAGAGCGGGATCATCCGCGTCAGCCAGAAATTCGACACACCCACCACGAGCAGCGGCAGGATGGCCAGCAGCGGCGGCGGCAGCTTGCCGCCTTCCACGCGCTGCGGCTCGTTGAGCAGGTTGGTGCCGTAGCCCTCCCCCCGCGCAGCAGCCGAACGGCGGCGCCACTCGAGGTAGCTCAGGCCCACCGCGATGATGAACAGCGAGCCGATCACGCCGAGGATCGGGGCGGCCCACGCCGTGGTGTTGAAGAAGTTCGACGGGATGATGTTCTGGATCTGCGGCGTGCCCGGCAGCGAATCCATCGTGAACGAGAACGCGCCCAGCGCGATCGCCCCCGGCATCAGCCGCTTGGGGATGTTGCTCTGGCGATAGAGTTCGGCCGCGAACGGGTAGACGGCGAAGACCACCACGAACAGCGACACGCCGCCATAGGTCAGCAACGCGCAGACCGCCACGATCACTGCATTGGCCCGCGAGCGCCCGATATAGCGGATGGCCGCGGCGACGATGGACTCGGAAAAGCCGGACAGTTCGATCACCTTGCCGAACACCGCGCCGAGCAGGAACACCGGGAAATAGAGCTTCACGAACCCGACCATCTTCTCCATGAAGATGCCCGTGAACACCGGCGCCACGGCGGACGGATCGGTCAACAGTACGGCGCCAAGCGCCGCCAGGGGTGCAAACAGGATGACGCTGTAGCCGCGATAGGCGGCAAACATCAGGAACGCCAGGGCGGCGATCACCACGACAAAAGACATGAGGTCTCCAGAATTTGTTCTTGAACCGACGCTGCTGAGCGGCCATGGAAGAGCCGTCGCGCGCGGATTGCCCCTGGCTTGTCAGGCATGGGGGGCGGCTTGAGTTCGCAGGATGTGTGCCATACGCCATACGAGGCGAATACATCACTTATTGGCGTTTTTGTCTCGATTCATGGATTCAAACCTGCTATCGACGCATGCAAATCTCGCTTGTGAGACACTCGCCGTCTCCCCATCGAGACAACGACATCGGCAGCATGCAGAAAATAGCGGAGCCGGGCGGTGCCCTGCTGCTGGACTACGACTACGTGGCGCGTCGCGCCATGGCCTCGCTGTTCCGCACGTTCGAGAATTTCAGCGAAGGCACGTTCGTCGTGGACGACCACGCGCGCGTGGTCTGGATCAACAAGCGCTACGCGGCGCGCTTCGGGTTTTCGAACCCGCAGGAGGCCATCGGCCGCGACTGCGAGCAGGTGATTCCCAACAGCCTGATGCGCGAGGTGGTGACCACCGGCAAGCCGATCCTGCTCGACATCCTGGAGACGGACAGCGACACGATGATCGTCACGCGCCTGCCGATCAAGGACGACGATGGGCGCACGATCGGCGCGGTGGGCTTCGCGCTGTTCGACGAACTGAAGTCGCTGACGCCGCTGTTCGCGCACTACTCGCGCGTACAGGCCGAGCTGGCCGCAGCGCGCCGCTCGCTCGACCAGGCCCGCCGCGCGAAGTACACCTTCGCCAGCTTCATCGGCACCAGCCCGGCGGCGCAGGAGGTCAAGCGCCAGGCCCGGCGCGCGGCGCGCGTGGAGTCGCCGGTGCTGCTGCTTGGCGAGACGGGCACTGGCAAGGAGTTGCTCGCGCATGGTATCCACGCCGGCTCTACGCGCGCCGAGCAGCCTCTTGTCACCGTGAACGTGGCGGCCATTCCCGAGACGCTGCTGGAGGTCGAGTTCTTCGGCGCGGCGCCGGGCGCCTACACGGGCGTGGACCGCAAGGGCCGCATCGGCAAGTTCGAACTGGCGGACGGCGGCACGCTGCTGCTCGACGAGGTGGGGGACATGCCGCTGATGCTCCAGAGCAAGCTGCTCCGGGCGTTGCAGGACAAGGAATTCGAGCCGCTCGGCTCCAACCGCATCGTGCGCGCCGATGTGCGGATCATCGCGGCCACGTCGGCCGACCTGCCGGCGCTGGTCGCGGCGGGCAAGTTCCGCGCCGATCTCTACTACCGGCTCAACGTCCTGACGATCGAACTGCCGCCACTGCGCGAGCGGCGGGCCGACCTGCTGCTGCTGGCCAACGCGATCATCGAGGAACTGTGCATCAAGGCCGATCGCAACCCGCCCGGGCTGCGCCAGGACGCGTTGCAACTGCTTGGGGAATATGACTGGCCCGGCAACGTGCGCGAGTTGCACAACGTGCTGGAGCGTGTCGTGATGCTGTGCGACGAGGATTCGATCGACGCGACCACTCTCGCCCCGCTGCTGGACCGCCGCTTGCCGGCGACCCTGCCGTCAAGCGTACCAGCGAGCCTGGAAGCCCCCGTCGCGCCGGCGAAGGTGACGACGGTTGTGCCGACGGCACCCGAACCCCCGCCGCAAACCTACGCGGCGGCGATGGCCGGCTTCGAGGCCGCCTTCCTGCAACAGGCGCTGGACGCCTGCGGCGGCCGGGTGGCCGACGCCGCCACGCGGATCGGCATCAGCCGCGCCGCGTTCTACAAAAAGCTCGCGGCGCTGAAACCGGCTTCGGTGACCTGATCAGGCGACCTGATCAGCCGCCGATGCCGAGCAGTTCCACTTCGAAGTTCAGCGTGGCGTTCGGCGGGATCGTACCCGGCACGCCGCGTGCGCCATAGGCGCTGGCCGACGGGCAGGTCAGCTTGGCCTTGCCGCCCACTTGCATCTTCTGCACGCCCTCGGTCCAGCACGGAATCACGCGATTCAGCGGGAACGAGATCGGCTGGCCGCGCTTGTACGAGCTGTCGAATTCCGTGCCATCGGTCAGCGTGCCACGGTAGTGGACCTTGACGGTATCGGAAGCCTTGGGCGAGGCGCCCGTGCCCTTGGTCACGTGCTGGATCACCACGCCGGACGGCAGCGTCTCGGAAGCTGGTGCGGCGGCCTGGGCAACGCCTGCGCCAGCGAGCGTGACGGCGGCAAGAATCAGGGAAAGAGTCTTCATGGGAATCTGTCGTGTCAGTGTGTTTGGAAATTGGCGCCGGCAGCGCGCGCGAGGCCAGCCGGCAGTGTACCCGAGGCATCATCCGACCACGAACAGCCCGACGATGAAGTGCGCGAGCGAGAGCGACAGCGCCAGCGCAACGAGCACCACGGCAATTCCTCGCCATGGCATCGTGCGGCGGCGCCGCTCCGGGTCGGCGACCGAAGCCGGCATCGTCTCCTCCGCCTCTGCCGGTACGAGCGCCGGCCGGACGCGCGGCGCGGTGTCTGGCAATGGCGCGCCGTGCTCGTCCCGCAGCCCCCGGGCGACCAGCGCCGCGATCACCGCCAGTGCGTGCGTGCCCATGTCCGGCGCTTCACGCAAGCGCAGGATCCACGTCCGGCATTGCTGCCCGGTATCGGCGCTGCCGTAGTACTCGCGCAGCAGGCTGTCCTGCAGCCATACGCCCCGGCAACTGCCCGATGCGCCCTGCACACGACTGCCCGCCTGATCCAGCGCGGTGCAGAAGCAGTAGTGCACCGCCTGCACAGCGTCGACCGGCAGGTCCACCGCGTTGCCCGCCCGCCGCAGGTGGACGAGCTGTTTGCGGGACTCGCGCTTGAGCCATTCCATCCGCGCCATCGACTTCAGCTCCGGCGACAGTTCATCGAGGATGCGAAACAGCGGCTGGGCGAGATGGAGCAGGAGATTGCCTCCCCAATAGTGGGTCATCCCCAGTCCTTCTCCGCGCCGGAGGCGATCATGGCGTGCCGCCGCGCGGTATCCGCCACGGTCCAGTAGTCGTCCGCCATGGCCGGCCCTTGCGCGTGCGGCGCTGGCGCCGGCTTCGCCGTGGGTGCCCGGTACGCATAGGGGTTGACGCCATCGCCGCCGCGACGGTCCGGGCTCAGGTAGCGGCCGATGTCGGGGTCATAGACACGCCGGCCGTGCCAATGCAGCCCGGTTTCGTCATCGGCGAACTGGCCCGCGAGCCGCAGCGGCTGCCCGCCGGCGACTGCCGGGCCATCTTGGGCCAGCAGCCGGCCCAGCGCCGTGTAGCGGCCAGACCAGACCTCCGCGCCCGCCTCGTCGGTCAACGCCACGGCGGTGCCGGCGACGTCGGTCTGGTAATGCAGGAACCGCATGGCCCCGGGCTGGCCGGCAGCATCGAGCGGCTGGTCGATGCAGGTCAAGGGCACGTCGCCGCCAGAGCCTTGCCCCGCCGGCACATAGAGATAGGTCCGTACGCGGTCTGCCTCGAGTATCTGCCGCAAGGTGTCGTCGTGCCAGACGAAGCGCGTGATGCGCGGCGGCGTGGCTGGCAACGCGCGGCCCGGCGCCTGCCGGACCGTCACAGTCCGCTCGATGCAACGGCCCAGCGCGTCGTACTGGTAGCGCACGAGCCGGTCGCGCACGCGCACGGCAATCAGGTGGCCTTCGGCGTCCCATTCCAGTGCCATTGCGTCGCGATTGCCTGACTTCGCTATGACCTGCCCCCACGCGTCGTACTCATACCGCCAGCCCGCAAATTCGGTCAGCCGGTGATTGTCACGCCGCACCGGACCCACCAGGCTCCGCGATGGGTCTAACTGCGTGCCCGCGCCGTCCCAGCTGAAGCGTTCAATGCCGAGATCGTCGGTCACGCGCCGCAGCAGGTTGCCGCTGCGGTCATAGTCGAGGTGGGTGGTGCCATATCGGTGATCGACGGTCTGTACTACCTTGCCGCCAGCGCCGTAACTGACCGCGCGCCAGAGCCGAAGATCTTCCGGCACGATCTCGCGCTCGGCGGTCTCGCTGTGCAGCACCGCGCGCCACCACAGCGGCGCGCCGATGGCGTCGTAGCCCGTATAGGTCAGCAGGTCGCCCTGCATGCGAACCACTTCGCGCTGCATGGGGTCGAAAGCAAACTCCGCGACGTGCTGGCCGTCGATCCCGATCAACGTCACCACCCCCGTGTCGTCGCGCGTGATCTGCACGGTCTGCTGTTGGGGCAGCAGCACCCCAATCAGGCGACCGGCGTCATCGTAGCCAAAGCGGAGCTTGCTGTGCGGGCCTTCCTCGGACAAGGGCTTGCCCATCTCGTCATGCGTGTAGCGGACGGCTGCCTCGACGATCCCCAGCGCCTCGCCCTCAGCGGTGGGCGTGCGCGACACGGCCTGGAGATGACCGTCGGCGGCATAGTCGAACCGATACCGACTGTGCGTGGTGTCGCGCCCCACGAGACGGCCAAGGGGATCGTACGAGTACACCTCGCGCCGCACCTGCCCGCCGGCACTCGCTGTCAGCGTGGCGAGCGCGCCGCTGTCCGTGTAGGTGAAGTCCTGCGTTACGCCGTTCTCGTCGGTCGACCGGCTCGGACGGCCCACGGCATCCCATTCGAACGTCTGGACCGCCCCATTGCCGCTCGTGGTGCGCACGCGCCGGCCGTGCGCGTCGTAGGCATGCGCGATTGCGTGCCCCTCTTCGTTGATCTCGCGCAGGACACGACCGCGCCCATCGCGCTCCCACGCCCGGCCCTGGCCGTCGGCGCCGACATACTGGGTGCGCTGACCGAGCGCATTCCAGTCATGACGCTCATCGCTGCCATCGGCGCGCGTCAGCTGGAGCGGCCAACCGTGGCCGTTGCATGCGAAGCGTGTGATGCCGCCCGCCGCGTCGCACAGCGCGGTGACTCGGTTGTCCGCGCCATAGGTCAGGTCGAAGGTACGGCCCTCCGCATCGGTCTGCCGGAGCACCCGACCGGCGGCGTCCCGCTCGAATTGAACCGTTGCACCGTCGGCGCCGGTGCGACGGACGATCCAGCCGTGCGCGTCGTACACCGTGGCCACTTTGCCTTCCGGCGTATTGTGCTGCGTCGGCTGGAGGCTGTCATCGCGAATCCACGACCAGTTCTGGCCGGCGGAATCTTTCACCATCAGCGGCTCGAGCGTGCTGAAGGTGTAGTGGGTCTGGCGCCATCGGCCGGCGGAATCGGTCTCCTTGACCACGCGCGAGAGGTTGTCCAGTGTGAGCACGATCCGACGCTCACCCGGCAGTTCCAGCGCGACTGGCCAGTGCGAGCGGCTGTACTGGAACGCATACTGCCGGCGATCGAAGTCACGGAAGCCGACCACGCAACCGCGCGCGTCGTAGCGCCAGCGCGCCGTGTGCCCGAACACATCGGTGACGTCGCAGGTGCGCGATGCAGTGTCGTATGTGAACTGTTCGCGTGCCCCGGCATCGGTGCTGCGCTCGACCACACGCGCGCGGTCTCCATCGGCCTCCCATACGTAGCGTGTCACGCCGCCGAGAGCGCCGACTTGCTCGACCATGCGCCCGCCGCGGTAGCCGTAACGCCGGGTCGTGGCACCCGTGCGGTCCTCGACCCGCGCGAGCCGTTCGTCATCATCGTAGTGATAGTGCACGAGCATGCCGGCAGGCCCTGTCCCTACACGCTCGATGGCGGACAGGCGCCGGCTGTCGCCGGCATAGTGCATCTGCAAGACGTCACCGCACGTGCTGCCAAGCCGGTCCAAGCGTCCCGAGGCATCCCGGATGCAGCCGATGCGTTCGCCGGCATAGTCCTCGATGTACTTCAGCCGCGCGATGCCTTGCGCGTCGAACTTCTCGAAGACGCGATAGCACGGCGTGAAATCGGCCACGACCATCGTGCCGTCCGACAGGCACGCCAGGTGCAGCCGTTCGGACAGCACTGTCACGCGCGTGCCAGGCTGCGGATCGGGCACGTCGATCGTGCGCCCGTGCTCATCGGCGTAGATCAGCCGATCGCCCTGCCGGTGCAGCGTCGCCTCCCAACGCACGCGCCAGCCGACGCCCAGCGCCCCTTCCGCGGCCAGTGCGCCGGAATAGAAGCGCGACCAGCGCAGCGGCAGGCGCGCCGGCAGCGTGAAATCCGTCTCGTGCGCCGGGAGGCAGATCTTGTCGCCAGACAGGACATCGATCTCGCCCCACAGCAGGCCGGACAGCGCGCGACGAACACCGTACCGCGCCGCCATCTCCGCTTCGTGACCATGGAATCGCCCGGCAAAAGGACGCGTTGCCACGGCATCGAGTTCCTTCGCCCGGAGCAGGTCGAGCAGGCTGCCCAGTTCACTGATGGCCGACATGTCCGCCCTCAACCCCCGACGAATACGTTAGGGGAGCCATTCGCGACTGGCGCGCCGCAGCCGGACACGCCGCCGACCATGGAGGCCGGCATGTTATTGATGAATACCGTGGACGAGCCTTTCGCCAATGATCCGCCTCCGTGCAGCGAGCACGAACAACTGCTCCCGCACGCGATAGCGGCGGGCACCCCGTTGATAAAGACATTGCCGGATCCCGACGTGATCGACCCTCCGTGGCCGATCGCGTCACCCAATCGCGCAGCTGGCGTTCCCATATGTGCTTCCTTTCAGAATCGAGTGATGGCCCGGTGACGGATGTCACCGGGGCGAGCAGGTTCTCGCCTTCCGCCGTTATGGCTCTGGCGTCGTTGGCGTCGGCGTCGGAATCGGCGGCGTCGGCGTCGGCGTCGGTGGGGGCGGGGTGGGCGTCGGCGACGGTGGCGTCGGTCCGGTTGGCCCAGTCGGCCCGGTTGGCCCTGTCGATCCGGTTGGTCCAGTCGCGCCAGTTGGCCCTGTCGACCCGGTTGGCCCTGTCGACCCCGTTAGCCCTGTCGACCCGGTTGGCCCTGTCGACCCGGTTGGCCCTGTCGACCCGGTTGGCCCTGTCGACCCCGTTGGCCCGGTTGGCCCGGTTGGCCCGGTTGGCCCGGTTGGCCCGGTTGGCCCTGTTGCCCCGGTTACGCCGGTTGCCCCAGTTACGCCAGTTCCCCCCGTTGCTCCAGTCGCCCCCGTTGCGCCACTCGGCCCCGGCGGTCCCGGTATCTGCTTGGCATTGGCGCGGGCGCCAACGCCAAGCATGGGCACGACGATCGGCATCGAAGGTGCGGCCAGCCCGATTGCGAAGAAGCCACCGCCATCGCCTCCGCCGCCGCTCTTCTTCTTGCCGTCGCCCGGGTTCAAGTCCAGTTGCGTGCCCTGGATGACAATCTTGTTGCCCACGAGCTTGATCGTTCCGTCGCTGGCCATCGACAGCGACGATTCCCCGCAGGTCAGCGACAAGGCCGAACCGGCACTGACGGCCATCGCCTTGCCGATGCTCACCAGATAGGCGCCGCCCACCGAATAGGTCGATGCCAAGGCCACGTTGACCGCCGATATGCCACCGATGCTCATGGAATAGGCAG
This sequence comes from Cupriavidus sp. 01L43, assembly GCF_056399925.1. Taxonomy (NCBI): domain Bacteria; kingdom Pseudomonadati; phylum Pseudomonadota; class Betaproteobacteria; order Burkholderiales; family Burkholderiaceae; genus Cupriavidus; species Cupriavidus sp. 01L43. The sequence continues at coordinate 321,427 of NZ_JBFTSH010000005.1, read as the reverse complement.
CGCCGACGGTATGGACCGATCCGCCCGCCACGTTGGTGGCATACAGTGCGCCAACGCCAAGGTTGAAGTTGGCACCCACGCCCATCGCCAGGTCCATACCGACGGTTTTCGTCTCGTTCCGCTTCGTCAGGCTGACCATGTCGCGCTCGGCCTGCTGGTAGAACTCCTCCATGCCGGCCTTGTCCTCGAACCGGACGCCGTTGTAGTTGTCCGGCCCGCCACCTGGCGTCTGGCTTTTGAAGCCGCTCTTGGTGGCGCTGGCGGGCAGGTCCCAGGGCGGCTGCGTCGCATTGTTATAGAGACTGCCAGTGACCAGCGGCCGATCCGGGTCGCCATTCATGAAATTGATAATCACCTCATGGCCGACGCGCGGGATATAGATGCTGCCGAACTTGGCGCCGGCCCAGGCCTGCACCACGCGCACCCAGCATGAGTCCGACTCGTCGTTGCGCGCGTAGCGGTCCCAAAGGAAACGCACCTTGATGCGGCCGAATTCGTCAGTCCAGACCGTGGAGCCCGGCGGGCCGACCACGATGGCCGATTGCGGACCGTGGGTATTGGGTTTGGCCGTCGTGCGGGGCATGCGGAACACCTCGCTGGTGGGCTGCACCTCAAGCTCGTTCCGGCATTGGTACTGATAACCGGCGCCCGACTCGTCGGCAACCTCCGTCAGCATCATTGTCGATTCCACCACGAGATACTCGCGGTTCGCCCCACGGTGCGCATGACGGGCGAGCACGAAGGTCTCGCCGCAAGCCACGCCACGAACGTTCCCATGGCCGAACGCGCGCACACCTTCCGCGCGGGCCTCTTCCATGCGGACACGACTGATCATGTCGCCATGACGCGCGTCAGTAAAGTCACTCGGCCATTCGAACACGTCCCGGTCGGCCCATGTCGTGCGGCGAGGCTGCTGATTGGCTTGCAGCAGCCTCGCCCGCGAGCGTGTGAAGTCGTAGTCGTCCACTTCCACGCGGCCGGTACGCAGCGCCTCATGCACGGAGAACGCCGCGATGTGTTCGATGTCGATCTTGTCGTCGTTCGGGTGGTATTCGATCTGGTGATAGGACTCGCTGCGCACGCGGCGGTGCGCACCGATGTGGTCGCACAGCACAAGCCGGTGTTTGCCGTCCGAATGCTCGAAGAACCAGTAGATGCCCCATTCCTCCATCAGCCGCTGGATGAAGTTGAAGTCCGTCTCGCCATACTGGACCTGGAACTTGCGCGGGTCGTTGCGCTCGGATTCGCTCGTCAGCGCGTATTTGCCCACGTCGAGCCGCTTATCCACCGGGTAGGGATAGTCAGCCAGAACGTCGTCGATGATCTCGAGTACGGTCTTGTCCTGATATATCTTGAAGTCGTTGGTCAGCGTGGCCAGCCACAGCCAGGGCCGCAACACCACGCGATAAACGTTGTAGCGTCCCTCCTGGCGCAGGTAACCGGCCGAGACCACGAGCCCGCTGATCTCGCGCGTGCCGCGCCCCGCCTGCTCGCTGGGCGCCTTCCCGCTTCCGTCGATCTGGATCGAGAGCGTCATCTCCTTGCCGACCAATGCCTTCAGGTCAAGGTTCGCGCTCGCCGCCAGCGGCAGCTGGTAGTCGTCCGGCGTGCGCAACTGCACCTCGTACTCAAACAATCGGCCAAGCCGCTCCGTGCCATGGACCTGCAGGAACTCGAGGGCCGGCAAGCCGGCCACCTTGGGCATGGCGGCGCTGCGGATCGCCACGGTACGATTCTGCGAGGCAACGCCGTTCAAGAATTCAGTAGCCATTTCTTCCCTATTGCAATCACCAGTCTGTTTCCATCGTCGTCGGCACGGCCGGCGCTACGCGCCTTTCGGGCAGGCGAAACCCCTGAGAAGCTGGCCGGACAACGCATTCGCGTGCCCGCCCGTCACGAGTTCCAGTGCGGCATGGCGGTCGTCGAATGTAAAATCCACGACCATGCGGCTGGCCGAGGCCGTGCCAACTGGCCGCCCTCGGTCGATCAGCCGGAACAGCGCCCACGGACCCGATGTCACGATCGTCGACGTGTCGGGCCGGATCTTCGGGCTGGCCGACATGCCGGCCACCGCCCCGCCGCGTGGGCCCGGCCATCCGAGCTGGAATGTCACGACCGGGCCATGTGCATAGCGAATCTGCTGGCCGTCGATGTCGAGCGAGAGTTCCAGAATCTCGGGGTCGAGATTGGCCACCCGGGCGTCGACCTTCCACGCCATGCGCTTCCCGCCCGATTCGCGGAAGAACGTCTCGCGGATGGCCGCAGCCCGTTCGAACGGCTCCAGGCTCGGCCCGTGGACGGGCGGCATGCCCGGGCTGAGCGCCTTGTAGCGCCAGGGCCGCGAACTGGTATCCACGTTCGGCGCGAGCGTCCGGGTGAAGAAGGCATCCAGCAGGCCATCGGCCGCGAAGATGTGGTGGAAGTCTTCAATGTCCACATCCTGGCTCGCCCCTGCCACGAACGGATACTTGCCCGCAATCGCCCGGCGGCACGCCGCACCGACCGATGATTCGAGTTGGGATGCCAGCAGCGTGCCAACGCCCGCGTTGACCTTCTGCGTCACCTGGACCGATATGCCGGCCAGCACGGCGCGGAATGGCGCGGGGAGCTTCTCGGCTTCCAGTTGCAGCATCGTGCCGATGTCGACCGCCGGCGGCATACTGTTCGCCGCAAGCGCGGCGCCCGCCACGGAAAGCCGGGTGTACTGCTCACCCAGCAGCGCCATGATGCCGCCCAGCTGGAGCGCATTGCCACCGGAACCGGCCGCCGCCACTGGCGCGCTGGCGGGTGTCGTGCCGGCACCCGAATCGGCGTGCCCGGTCACCACTTCGCGCAGCGCTGCAAAACGGTTGTCGACCAGATCGCGCTCCACGCGGCGCAGCCGGTTCGTGCCGCCAAGCGCGGACGCAGCACTGGCAGCCCGTGTCACCGTATGGAGCCGCGCGGACATGCCAGAGGCCGTGACGACCTTCTGCGCGGTATTGACGCCATCATCCTCGTCATCCGCGACCGACAGCGATGTCTCGCGTATTGCCGTACGGGCCAGTCGTGCCAGCGGGGAATCCGCTGAAGACAGAATGCGCAGGATCTGAAGATCGAGCACCGTTGAACCACCCTGCTCCGCCGCGTCCGGCATCGCGGGCCGCACGCTTTCCAGGAAACGCTGCCAGTAGTTGGCGTAGTCAATCAGGTATTGACGGCGGATGTCCTCCGCCAGCGGCGAACTGGCCATCAGCGTGGCGACGTCCTGGCCGTAGCCAGCCTTCGCCTGCAACTCAGTACGCCCCATGATCCAGGCATCCGCAGGCTGAGCCTTGACAAGGAAGTGCGCCAGCCGCCGCGCGAATACCTTGTGGTAACCATCGTATGTGTAGAGGCCGGGCACGCCCTGCTCGAGCAGCGCGCTGTCCGCGAGCGTCAGCACCGAACCGGCCTGCAACCCCGCAGCGCGCGCCAGGGTGATCGGCTCGGGCGCCTCCTTGGCCATCTCCGCCATGGCTCGTTCATAGAGCCGTCGCGGCGCCGGGTTGCTGCTCAGGTAGCGACGCGCGCGGTCCACGAGCAACGCGTTTTGTGGCGTGCTCGGCGACAGGTCGTCGCCATCGAACAGCGCCTGAAGGTGCTGGCGCATCCGATGGGGCTCGCCGAACGCTGCGCTGCTGTCCGACTGCTCCCAGTCCTTGAGCACCCACGCCTTGAACACTGCGGCGTCGAAGTGTTTCCTGTCGTACAGCATCAGGTAGGCCGTCAGGGCGCTATAGACGCCATCGGGGTCACCAGCCTCCATTCGCGCATCGAGCGAATCCTCCAGACGCCGTACGACATGCGGCAGCAGCATCTGGCGCAACAGGATGGCGTAGGTGCTCCCCGAGGCATCCATGACGGGGGGTGCGGCGTAGAGCCCGTACCGATAGTCCAAGCCAGGATTGGCGAGATCGAGCTGCCCGAGGTGCGGCAAATCTGCCGACGCATTCAGCATGCCGGGCAAGGCCGTCGGCTCGCGCCGCTTGCGATAGCCCTTGACCCGTTCGTCAAGCGCGGTCACCTTCGCCTCGATGGCTGTCAGATAAGCGTGATTATTCTCAAAACTCGTGGTGAGCGCATAGACCAGCCAACCACACACCACGACTGACGCCAGATAGCTCGCTGCGCGCATCGCCCGGAAGCGGAGTTCCCAGCGCTGGTTCGGCCGAACCAGGTGTGCTTCCGGCACGATCACCTGCTGGAACAGGTTGTGCAGGAAGTAGCTGCGATAGCCGGAAATCTCGGCGCCCGCGGCACGCGAGGCCTCCGCCTCCGCTCCGGTTTCACTGGGCACCGAGCGGACCCCGCCGCCGCGCAGCCGCTGGAGCAGCGTGGTCTTGTCGGCGGCAATCGCTACGTCCGACTGCATTGCGCTCGAGAAGTACACGCCGCGCAGGGCACTGTCGATCTGCGTGCTGTCGTAGCGTGAGTCCATGAATACGAGCGACACCACATCGAGCACCACACCGGCCAGGCAGCCGAATTCCGCCGGCAGCGCGTAGAGACGCTTGCGACGTTCGGTCTCGTACTCCTCGATCAGTCGATTGTTGACGCCCGCCTCCAGGCGGTCGACAAGCACCCCGACTTCCTCGACGCACCGTTCGCGCAGATCATTGACACGACGTGCCGCACCGTCTTCCGGAGCGGAGACCGCGATGCCCCATACCTGGGCACGCCCTTCCGCCGTCAGTGACTGGAAGTACTCGCTGAAGCCTGGCAGCACATCGACCTTGGTCACGAGCACATACACCGGGAAGCGAATCCCGAGTTCCTTGCGTAGCTCGGTCAGCCGGGTGCGCAGCGTGGCCGCGAGAGCGATCCGCTCATCGGCCGACTTACCCAACAACTCCGAGGCGCTGAGTGCCAGCACCACGCCATTGACGGGCGCGCGCGGCCGGTGCTTGCGCAGCAGGCCCAGGAAGCCCATCCACTCCGTCTTGTTGCGCTCGGGGTCCTCCGTCTCACCGGCGCGATGATCGGCATACCGGCCGGCCGTATCAATCAGAACCGCCTCATTGGTAAACCACCAGTCGCAGTAGGTCGTCCCTTCCGGCGCCTTCAGCGAGACGGCATTCATCTGGTCCGCCTCCGGGAACTCGAGCCCGGAATTCAGGGCGGCAATGGTCTTGCCCGCCTCCGGGGTGCCCAGCATCATGAACCACGGCAGGTCGTAGAGCTGGCGGTCACTTTCGAAGTACCGCTTCAGGCCAAGCCCGTGCCCGTGAATACGCCGGATATGCTGGACAGCCTTGCCGACAATGGCGCCAAGCACGTGCAGTTCATCGCGCGGCCGCGCGGCCGCGTCATCGGACGAGCCGAAGATGCGCTTGACTAGGGCCTCGTTGTTGCGCAATGCGCCCCACAGACGCCAGGCGCCGTAAACCCCATAGGCAATGACGATCAGCACGATGCAGATTGTGCGCGTGCCGTAGGAGGCCAGTGGACGAACCTCGCCGAATGCGAGGAGCGGGCCGAGATGCCACAGCAGCACGCACAGGGCGGCCACGGCGAGCGGGCTATACGGCCAGCTACGCAGCCAGCATACGTACAGCGCGACCAGCATTACGATGGCCGTCACCCGTAATGACAGATCGCCAAGAGGATGATGGGCACCGAACGCGAGCCAGGGGCCGAGGAACCAGACGGCGAGCCCCAGCGCCACGATGGCGAGGAATGCCAGCATCGCCTTCGAGAACAGGGGAGAGAAGAAGGTCTTCAAGTTATGCATGCTGCTTCCGCGCTACTGCGTCACCATGACTTCCACGCGCCGGTTGCGGGAACGTCCTTCCGCCGTGCCATTGCTGGCCACGGGTTGCGCATCGCCACGGCCATGCACCGCGATACGATTCGCGGGCGTACCGCCCGACTCCAGAATCTTCGCGACAAAGGCCGCGCGCTTCTCGGACAACTGCTCGTTGCTCGCAAAGTCCCGCGAACGGATCGGCAGGCTGTCGGTATGGCCGGTGACGACGACCTGGCCGCCCACGCGGGCCACCTCTTTCGCCACCTTCTCGAGGGTCGGGTACATGTCTGCACGAACTTCGTTCTTGCCGGAGGCAAACATCGAATCGCCCTTGAAGATGACCAGGCTGCGTCGCTCGTCCTCATCCACGCTCACGAGGCCGCGCGTGACCTCGTCCTTGAGCAGGATCGAGAGGCGGAGCCGCGCCGGAGCCTGCACTGATCCACGCGGAATGCTATGGATGCGCGCATTTAGCGCGCTGCCGGCCGTGAGCAACTGATATTTGTACCAGGCGAACAAGCCGAACACGATCACCGCGGCCACTGCGGCCAGGCTCCATGGCGGAACGCCGCGCAATGCGCGCAGGCGCCCCGCCTCGGCGGGCTTCCAGCGTGGGGAGAGTTCGACCGGCACTGCGTCGCGGGCGCCGGCGACCAGCGCGGCAAGGCGATGCCGCACCTGCTCCAGATGACGCCGGCCATCCTCGATCACGCTGTACCGGCCCTCGAAACCCAGGCCAAGGATGCGGTACAGGATCTCCAGCACGTCGATGTAGGTTTGCGGATCAGCAGCCATCCGGCCGATCAGCAGGAATACCTTCTCACCACCGTCGTTCTCGCCTTCGAACGCAATCAGCAGGCTGTTACGCGCCCAGGCACCGCCGCCGCCCCATCGTGTACGGTTTGCGGCTTCGTCGAGCGCCGTGCACAGGCAGTAGCGCACCGCCGCCATATGCGTCCAGTGGAGGTTGGCACGCTCACAGAGGGTCTGGAAATGGTCCACTTCGCGCGCGAGCAGCAGGCGCAGCGCGCGGATCTCTTCCTGCGATGCCATCGTCGCTGGCATGTCGGCCAGCAACCGCAGTAACGGGCTCGCCGCTTCCATGAGCGGATTCCTGGCTAGCTGCACCGTCTCGAGCCGCCGTTCGGCGTCCACCGGCGGATCGAACGCGAACAGCACTTCGGCCTCCACCGGCGACGTACCATCGCGCGGCACCGCCACTTTTGCGCCCGATGCCGTCTGCACGTCAGTCACGCCACCCTCCGTGAGAAACGCGAAGTCGTCCGACGATTCAAGATTTCCGGCGCTCACTTATGACGCACTCCCCACAGTTCCAGCTTCAGCTCGGGGAAACTGCCGGCGATATGCATCGCCAGGGCACCCTGCTGAGCGATCTGGTCCCAGAACACGCCGGTTCGGGACAGCTCGAAGTAGACGTAATTCGCATTGAACGGAATCTGGCGCGGCGGCACGGGAAGCGCCAGCATCTGGAGCCCCGGCAGGTGCGAACGGATCAGTTCCGGCAGGCGCTGAGGCTGGCTGATCTTGGCCTGTGCGGCGAACTGTTGTTGCAGGACGTCTGGCGACATCTGCGCACCCACGGCAAGCACAAGCGTCTCGAAACTGGCCAACTCAGCGGGCAGCATTGTCGCAAGGCGAATGCCATGCGGCTGCTCCACGAGCGGAATCGGTTGCGCGCCACGTATCAGCACCTGGTTCAGCAGGTGATGGACCTCGGTTACTAGCGGATACAGGCTCTCAAAGAGTCGCGCATGGTCGTAGCCCGGCGCAAGCTCGGGCCGCCGCGTCTGCGGACGCACAAAGGTCGCGAGGTCGCCGGACAGCAAGAGCAGCGCGCGGTAGAGCTCGACGGGCGAGGTCTCGCCGATCTGCCCGATGTGTTCGAGCAACGGCTCATGGCGGTTGAGCACCTGCAACAGCAGATAGTCGGCGACTTCGGCTACGGCACCCGTGCGCCCATGGCTGCCTGACAGCCGGTTCGCCAACGCATCGGCGCGTAGCTTCGCCAGGCCATGCAGCTGCGTCACCCATTCTCGCAACAAGGCGTTGGCGCCAAAGTGCACAACGGGCGGGATATGGTCGCGCTCATGGAGGATGACCGAACCGTCGGGCTGCAAGCTCTGGATGCGCGCTACGGCGATGCCGATCCAGGACTGGCTCAGTTCCTTCTCAGGCAACAGCCGCAGCCGCAGGTTAGCCATCTGGACCGGCTTCGGACCTTGGCCGATCGCATTTGCATCGCGTAGCGCTTCGTCAAAGGCAAGATACCGCGCCAGCGACCCCGCCTGCTCCTCGAAGATCGTCTCCTCGGTGTTGGCAAGGCGTAGCGGCACGGCGAGGTAGATCAACTGGCCGAGATGCTCGGGAGTGATCGTCAGCGGCGGTGGCGGTGGCGCCTCCGTTGGCGTGTCGAACGGTGTGCCATCGGGAAAGATTCCCGATCCGCGTTTGATCGCCAGCTTGCCGAAGGACAATGCACTCTGATCGATCTCATACTGGCTGAATCCCCATGAGAACGGACTAAGCGTTGTCACACACCGCTGTGCGACATACTCGAGATAGCGCTCTTGCTGCTGAAACAGCTGAGGGCGCAGGAATAGTCCTTCACTCCAGACGATCTTATTGTGATAGCTCATGGCAATCAGTTGACCTCAGTAATCGAAACAGCTTGACCGCGTGCCTCGATCTTCAGGGCGACAGTCCTGTCGGGCACCACCGCGCGGTACCAGGCTGCATCGGGTGCCTCGGGCAGGCGCCACGTGGCGCGCCATACGGACTTGCCTAGTTCGCGGTAACCAACCAGCACGCCAATCGCTGTTGTGGCCGGATTGGATTTGCGTTCGATACGCTCGTCGGTGCCGGGCCGCATGATGAACTCGTCGACAGCAAGCAGGTCGGCGGCAAGCACCTTCTTGTCTTCGTTCTGAAGCGTAAAGAAGTCGGCGCTATCGAACGCCGCAGCGGACTTCAGTTCGTAGACGCGCACCATCACCGGCGCAGCGCGGCCTTGTTCATCGCTATTCAGGTTCCCGCTCGTCTCGATCAGGAGCTTCAACTGCAACGGCTCTTTCCGCGTCGGTGCAGTGCTGCATCCTTGCAAGACCAGGCACACCATCAGCAACAACCACCCGATCGCCATCCACCGAGTGGCGCGGGTGCCGGCCAATCCGGTGGGGGTCAGATCAAAGCGCATGGACATGTTCGATTCGGTTTGGCTGCACGCAGTGCAATCCGGCCGCCGAATCGCAACCGGATTGCACGACAACCAGGAGGGTCAGGCCGTGTTCTTCTTGACGTCGAACGTTGCGGTGATCACGCCGCCGCTGCCGCCCTGCGCGTTCTGCACCACGTATTCCTGCTTCAGGCGGGAGAACGACAGACGCACGATCTCGCGCGGACGAGCTTCGTCGGAGCTAAGGCCAGAAGGGCTCACCTGCGTCACCAGCAGGTCGTTCATCGTGAACTTGATGTACTCGAGCGGGCTGCCGCCGGCCTTGCGCACCACCAGACGAGCCTCGTCGATATGCTTGCCCAGCAGGCAGTACTGCACGAGATTCGGGCTGGCACGGTCGATATAGTGCTCGAACTGCAGGTCATCGACAGTGGCCTTGCCAGCGCCACCGCCAGAGCCGGCGTGCATGTTCGATTGCTGGCTGACGCTCCACGACCAGCTCAACACCTCGATCTCGCTCTTGTGGACGCTATCCTCGGACTCGCCATCGATGCCGTTGATCTTCAGGAAGATGTCTTGTGCCATAGTGAGAATTTCCTTGTTCAGTAGATATGACTTACCCATGGCGGGCTTGTTTGACGAGCCCCCGCCCTGACTCGGAGTAGCGTTCGCAGGCGCGACGTACGCCGCGCCACGATGCTCAGGCGGCAGCCTTCACCAGCGGCAGTTTCGCGACGAGTCGCAGCGATACCGTCAGGCCCTCGAGCTGGAAATGCGGACGCAGGAAGAACTTGGCCTGGTAGTAACCGGGATTGCCCTCGACATCCTCGACCACCACCTCCGCAGCGGCCAGCGGACGGCGCGCCTTGGTTTCCTGGCTCGAATTTGTCGGGTCGGCGTCAACGTAGTTCATGATCCATTCGTTGAGCCATTGCTCCATTTCCTCGCGCTCCTTGAACGAGCCGACCTTGTCGCGCACGATGCACTTGAGGTAATGGGCAAAGCGCGAGCAAGCGAACAGGTAGGGCAGGCGCGCCGACAGGTTGGCGTTGGCCGTGGCGTCCGGGTCGTAGTACTCGGCAGGCTTCTGCAGCGACTGCGCGCCGATGAACGCCGCGTAATCGGTATTCTTGCGGTGAATCAGCGGCATGAAGCCGTTCTTCGACAACTCGGCTTCACGGCGATCCGAAATAGCGATCTCGGTCGGGCACTTCATGTCCACGCCGCCATCGTCGGTCGGGAAGGTATGGCAGGGCAGGTTCTCGACCACGCCACCGCTTTCCACGCCGCGAATCAGGGTGCACCAACCGTAGCGCTTGAACGAGCGGTTGATATTCACTGCCATCGCGTAGGCGGCGTTCGACCACGCGTACTTCTGGTGATCGGAACCGTCGGTTTCTTCCTCGAAATTGAATTCATCTACCGGATTGGTGCGCACACCGTACGGCAGACGGGACAGGAAGCGCGGCATGGCCAGGCCGATGTAGCGCGAATCCTCCGAGGACCGCAGCGAATTCCACGGTGCATATTCGAGGTTTTGCGTGAAGATCTTGGTCAGGTCGCGCGGGTTGGCGAGCTCCTGCCACGAATCCATTTGGAGCACTGACGGCGAGGCACCGCTGATGAATGGCGCATGCGCGGCCGCAGCCACCTTTGCCATCGAGCCGAGCAGGTCGACGTCGGCTGGCGTGTGGTCGAAGTAGTAGTCAGCCACCAGGCAGCCGTAAGGCTCGCCGCCGAGCTGCCCGTACTCTTCCTCGTAAATCTGCTTGAACAGGGAGCTCTGATCCCACGCCACGCCCTTGAACCGCTTCATCGTGCGGCGCAGCTCTTCCTTCGAGATATCCATGAAGCGGATGCGGAGCTTCTCGTCGGTCTCGGTATTGGTAACCAGGTGGTGGAGCCCGCGCCAGGCGCTTTCCAGCTTCTGGAAGTCCTCGTGGTGCAGGATGAGGTTGATCTGCTCGGACAGCTTGCGGTCAATCTCGCCGATGATGGCCTCAATGCTCTTGTAAGCATCGTCAGACATCGTCACGGCATTGGCCAGCGCCTGCTCCGCAAGGGTCTTGACCGCGTTCTCGACGGCCTCGCGCGCCTGCTCGGTCTTCGGCTTGAATTCCTTCGTCAGCAGCGCATTGAAGTCGGATTGCCGGTCGAGCGTCTGCGCCGTCGCGGCCTTGTATTGCGTGTCACGTGTTGCCATGTCTTGTACTCGGTTGCGGTTGCGGTCCTTACTGCGCCTGGGCCTTGTCGTCGGCCTCGTTCGCCGCTTCGGGGCGCGGTGCCTTGGCCAGCGCGTTCAGCAGCGCGGGATCCTTGAGCACCTGTGCAACCAGGCCCTCGGCGCCGGACTTGCCGTCCATGTAGGTCTGGAGGTTGGCAAGCTGCGTGCGAGCCTCGAGCAGCTTGGCCAGGACATCGACCTTGCGGGCGATGGCAGCAGGCGAGAAGTCATCGATGCTCTCGAAGGTCATGTCCACCATCAACTGGCCCTGATCCGACAGCGTGTTCGCCACCGGGAAGGCTACACGCGGCTTCATCGCCTTCATGCGCTCGTCGAAGTTGTCGACATCGATGTTGAAGAACTTGCGGTCCGCCACTGGCGGCAGTGGATCCACCTGCGTGCCGGACAAATCGGCAAGCACGCCCATCACGAATGGCAACTCGATCTTCTTTTCCGAGCCGTAGATCTCGACGTCGTACTCGATCTGCACGCGCGGCGCGCGGTTCCTCGCAATGAACTTCTGTGAACTGTTGGATGCTGACATGGAATACTCCGTCGAATGCATGATGATGTGGGACTTGCCGTGAGAACCGCGGCCCCCTTTCCGGCCACAGGGCCTGCGAGAAGCATGTTAGGTCTCGGGGCAGGCGCGGGATATAGGAAACGTTCGAAAGTTCCGAGTCTTGTCAGAAGTTTCTGAGCTAGCGTCAGCGCACCTCAATGAAGTACCAGGTGCCGGCCGTCACCGACCCCGGAGTTGTGGCTCCCGTCGCGTAGTACCGCGCAATGAATGAGAGCGACATCAACCCTGTCGAGGACATCGGAAACATCGGAGTCGTGGAGTCATCGCCTACCGCGATCGGCGTCCCGTCCGCCTTGAGCAGTTGCACCTGGACGTTCTGCGCGGTGCCACTGGATATCAGTCGCCCATCGATCTTCCTAAAGGTGACGAACGAGACTGCCACGGGCTCTTGGCCGCCCTCGCATACCAGGTTGATCGTGAACGCGGTGTCGCCCGCTGTGTCTCCGGCTTTTTTTAAAGCAGCGGTGGGGATGCTTGGCAGCGTGACGCTTTGCCGCACTGCCCCTGTGTGGCGGCAGGTTTGCGTAACGTACTTCCCCGTGAAATTCAACGCGACCGATGGTTTTGTGCCATCCGCGAAGGCAGGGAAACACAGCACGGTCAGGCTCGCAGCCAACGACGTCCGCAGCTTCCGTGGTGAGCACCTCAGCGTCTGCTGTGTGACGGGCAACTTCGCGTGCATCTTCATTCTCGGGGATCTCCACTCACATCGATTCCGCTTCAGCTCGCCGCTGCCACGCAGCGCAGTATCAGGCGCGTGGCCGAGTCACCGCCCCCGCCCGCACCCGCGCCAGCAGGCATCTCGTACGGGAGGTCGCATGACTCGTTCGTCAATTCGCCCCACCGCGCACGCAGTGCGCCCCTGCCCGCCAGACCGCGCAGGAACGCCAAACCACCCTGCCCCACGATCCCCATCGACTTTCCGTCGGCGGCGAACAAGGCGGTGCCCAGCGGCAGGGCCTTGCCGGCCGCGTCATGCATGGCCACCAGCGCCGCTTTGCCTGTGACGGTTGGCATCTTCACGAGCACAAGGGCGTTGAGGCGCGGTACGACCTCGTCACTGGAAGTCTCCAGTTCCACGTCATCTGGCAGGTCAGTCGGGTCGATCGCCACCCGGTTCACGCGGTAGGGCGTCAAGGACGGCAGCAAGGCATAGCCATTGCCGTCTATGCGCGCGCCTTGACCGTTGACAATCCGCCCGCCTTCCGCGCCCTTGGCTTCGACCAGTGCGGCAGCCTGGCCAAGCGGCGGCCCCAATGTGACGCCGCCAGCGTGCGCGACCATGCTGCCGTCCGCGTTCAGGCCGAACTGGCGGCCCTGGTTCCCGATGGAGGCGTTCGCGGCGTATGTGCCATAGCGCGAGCGATAGGTGGCGTTGCCACCGAGCAGATTCGTTTTGTCGCCAGCGCTCGATGTCCGTTGGGCGTTGATGCCGTACGAAATGGGCGCTTCCCCCGCAGTGGACCCATTGAGGCTGGCCTGGAAGGCGCTGTCGCCGTTGGTGTCCACTGTCAAATTCGTCGACACGGAATCGAACGGACCGCGATCCACCGCGGAGTTGCGGCCGAGGGAGATCGTCAGGTTCACGCCGAACAGGGTATGTCTGGCGCGGTTTTGGTCGAACGACTGCTGCGCGTAGATCGTGTATCCAACCCGGCCGCGCCCGCCGCTGAACCCAGCCTGATACTGGGTATCTCGTCCGCGACGGCCATCCCAGTAGTCCTGCGTGCTGCCTGAGAGATACACGGAGCCCATCGTGCCGAGCGGCTGATTGATGCTGAGCTGCAAGCGGTTGCGCGTGCGATAGCTCATCAGGTTGCCGGCGGGATTCCGCACGTTCCGCGCGTAGATGGCGTCGCGCAGGCTGTAGAAGCCATTTGTCGAATATCGATAGGCACCTAGCAAGACATTCGTATCAATGCCGGGAATGCGTTTGCTGTAGCTGACGCGCCAGCTGCTGCCCGTATGCGAACTGCTCGGTAGTTCCGTACGCGCCATCGTCACATCCGCTGAGACTGCCCCGATCGGCGTGTTGACGGCGAGGCCGAGCAAGCCTGAGTTGTAACCCTCGGAGCCCAGGACACCCGTATAGCCGGTCAGCATATTGTTCAGGCCGCGCTGGATGGTTGCTTGCACCACCCATGGCTCATCCTGAACGAGCTGGTCGCGGTACTGGCCTGCGGACACGTTGAACTTCGTGAAACCGGGGCGCAGCAGGTTAGGGACGGCGGCAAAGGGCACCAGAAAGGTCTGTCGCCGCCCATCCGCTTCTTCCACCGTAACGCGCAGATCTCCGCAGTAGCCGATCGCCGGTAGGTCGGCGAGTTCGAACGGCCCTGGCGGGACGCTCGTCTCGTAGAGAATGTCGTTGTTCTGGCGGACGATCACGCGCGCATTGCTTTCCGCCACGCCACGTACGATGGGCGCGTAGGCACGCATCGAGTCGGGCAGCATCCGGTCTTCACTGGATACCTGAACGCCCCGCACACTGAACGAATCGAAAACTTCACCGGTCGTGAAGCTGTCGCCGAGCGTCAGGCGGCTGCGCCAGGACGTGATGTCTCGCTCGACGTAGGTCGCCAGGTTATTCCAGCGCATACCGCCCTGGCTGCTGTTCCAGTCAAGCGTGGAGCGCTGGCGAAAGCGCCATTGGCCCAGATTCAAGCCCAGTTGCAGGCCAAGATACGCACTGCTCATGTCGGCGCCAGATTGATTGGCGCTGTATGTACTGAAGTTGTACTGGAGAAGCCCCGCCTTGATGCCGGCGTCCCACAGGGCGGGGCTCACGTACCCGTATGGCGTCTGCACCATGCTCGCCTGGGGCACGGTGATACCGAGTTGCAGTTCCGCGATGTCGAGTTCGACCTGTGCGTCAGGAACAAGGTCCGTCAGTCGGATGCATTGGTCCGCTTCGCTGAAGGCAGCGTCTTCTGCTGCGTGATGGGATTGGGCGCCAGCGTCGTCCGCGCTAGATCGAAGCGCCTTGTCAACATCGACGCCCAGACCGCGCAGCGCCGCGATGGTGAAGCAAGGCTCCGCCACGTCACTGTCTGCCACGGCGACAAACTGGACTTCGCGCTGCCCCTGCGATTTTCCATTGAGCGACAGATCCACGTCGTATACGCCGGGCGGCACGGGGTTGCCATTCGTGAAGCGGGAAATGCTCACGACCTGGCCGTTCAGGAACGCTGGATTGAACTGCACCGAGGCGAGCTTGGGCCGATGACGCCGCTTGCTTCGCTCCCGCGGTCCCGCCTTGAGCGTTTCAATTTCCTCGATCGGTACGCCACCTGGCTTCGATTGCACTGCTTCTGCATCCGGCCCGTAGCACACAAATGCACCAAGGACCATCATCGTCCGTGCCCACGGACGCACAGCCAAACGATGCCTGGTGCTCATAGAAACATTTCGCCTTGCTTTGATGTGATCACGCCTACTCAGCGGCAGCATCAGCGGCTGACGGCGACTACGAGAAGCGCCCTGGGTTGCCTGCTGGCGTTACTGGACTGCGGCGACGTCTTCGACCGTCGCGCCGAAGTCGTTGATTAGGGAATAGGTGATTGCCGTACCGCTTGGTGGGGAGACATTGCGGTCCCCAACTTGGGAAAGCTCGACACTGCCAAATGGAGGGACCATCTGGGGCTGGTAGCTGATGTCGGCGGTGCCGGCTTTGGCCGACACGCTGTCGAGTGACACGTGGTAGCCGGTTGGATTCCCAACCCGCAGCACCTGCTTGCCTTCGGCATTGCGCGCGGCCGTCCAGGTCAACCCAGCACGCCCGGCGGATGGGTCGTCGCGCAACGCGGCAGGCCGATAGAAGAGCTTGATGCGCGTGCCGAACGCAAGCTGAAGCATGTTCCTGCTATCGGCATCCACTGGCTTGGGCGGAATTTCGAGGATGTTGAGCCAGTAGACCGTCTCACGGTCCGCGGGCATCGCCTTGCCGGTGAACTTCACCCGCAGCGTCTGGCCCTTGCCGCCTTCTGCACGGAATACCGGCGGCGTGATGATGAACGGTACGTCGAGCTTCTCAACTGGAACGGACGTATCGCCATCGTCGATCCATGCCTGCACCAGTACCGGCGTGTCCTCGACATTGTTGAGCCGCACGGAGACTTGGCGACTCTTTTCCGGGTAGATCACCCGGGTACCGGTAATGACAATCGCGGCTTGGGCCGGTATCGACACCAGTCCCACTGTGGCCGCAATCAGGAAGGAGAGCCATCGCCAGACATGCATCATTGATCTCCACGCGCTTGAGCGGCTGGCCCGCGAGCGGGCCAGCCAATCTGCCGCATGCCTTAGTTGTAAGCCAGGGTAAAGTTCGCAGTGGTCGAAACCATGCCCGCAGACGTTGCACCGGTCGCGTAGTAGCGGCCGCCGTAGTGCAGCGTTGCGGTACCGACGGCGTCTGCGGCCGTCCGCGCCACCTGAATGGGCTTGCCGCTGTCGCCCAGACGCAGCACCGCGCCGTCGTGATCGAGCAACTGCACTTCAACGTTGCCTGCGGGCGTGGCGGTGGCGAGATTGCGGGCGTTCCCGGTTTCAGGATTGAGGTTCGTGATCTCCCAGTGCGCCGATACGCTGTTCACCCCGACCGGGCAGTTCTCGACATTGATGCTGAACGGCCTCGAGCCGGCGGTATGACCCTTTGTTGTCAAGCTGGCAATCGAGATGGCTGGCAACGTCACGGTCTTGTTGCGATCACCGGCGGTGATCGAGCAGGTCTGCCCCGTCAGCCGGCCAGCGAAATTCACCTGACCCTGCGCGACAACGGCCTGCGCCACAGCGCTCGATGCGGCGCCCATCGCGAGCAATGCTGCGACGGCAACCTGGAGTACTTGCTTATTCATGAAACGTCCTTCCAATTGAGATGCGGATTCAGTCCTTCCGCTGTTGCTGCAAACCGGCGTCGACCAACCTCGGATCCCGCCTCACTTCACGACGAACGCATCGTACAAGCCAGCATTTCCGGCGCATATATGACTCGTACGAAAGTTCCTGTCAGTTCTGCGACAGACCTTCGGCCGCACGCGCGTTCAGGCAAAGCGCCTTCGCCGGCGCCAGCTCGGCGTCGACGATATCGACTTCGATATGCGTCAGCACGGACCGCGATGCGACCGATTCCAGCCAGAGCGCAGACAATCTCGGCAGGATGTGCTGGTCGATGAAGCCGATCAACGCACGCGCGCCCGTCTCCTGTACGAGGCAACGCGCGATGACGTAGTCGACGACCGTTGGGCTGTAGTGCACCGCGATGTCGTGATGGTCCTGCATGCGCTGCACGACGCGGTCGAGGTGCAGGCGGACGATGTTCGACAGCGACGCATGCGCCAGCGGGCGATACGGCACCACGGTCACGCGGCCCAGGAAGGCGGCCGGGAAGGCGCTCAGCAGCGCGGGCATCAGCGCGTCGCGCAGCGCATCGGGTTCGGGCACGTCAGAGGCATCGGCATGAAGATGCGAGATCAGTTCGGCGCCGACATTGCTTGTCAGCAGGATCGCCGTGTTCTTGAAGTCGATGTAGCGGCCATCGCCATCCTCCATGTATCCCTTGTCGAAAACCTGGAAGAACATTTCGTGGACGTCGCGATGCGCCTTCTCCACTTCATCAAGCAGGACCACCGCGTAAGGCCGCCGCCGCACCGCCTCGGTCAGCACGCCACCCTCGCCATAGCCGACATATCCAGGCGGCGCACCCTTGAGCCCGGAGACGGTGTGCGCCTCCTGGTACTCGCTCATATTGATCGTGATCAGGTTTTGCTCGCCGCCGTAGAGCGCTTCCGCCAGCGCCAGCGCCGTTTCGGTCTTGCCGACGCCGGACGGGCCCACCAGCAGGAACACGCCGAGCGGCTTGCCGGGGTCGGTCAGCCCGGCGCGTGCGGTCTGCACCCGTTCGCTGATCCGATGCAATGCGCTCTCCTGCCCCATCACCCGATTGGCGAGTGTGGCCGGGAGGGCCTGTACGGCGGCGACCTGGTTAGTCACCATGCGTCCGGCGGGGATGCCGGTCCAGTCGGAGACGACCTCGGCGACAATCGCCTCGTTGACCTCGGCAAACACGAGTGGCGCCTCGCCCTGGAGTGCTGCCATGGTTGCTTCGCGTTCGCGCAGCACCTCCATCGAAGGCAGCGGCTCCCACTCGCCATCGATGCCTGCCTCCGCTTCCGCGCCGCGTTCGATCCGTTCGCGCGCGGACAGCAACGCCTGCGCGGCCTCCCGCTGTGCATCCCACCTTGCAGTAATGGCGGCTTCCTCGGTTTCCAATCCGCCGATGCGAGCCCGTACGTCGTCCAGATTCCCGTCGACTTCGAGCCCGATGCGCGCTTCGCTCTCCAGCAGGTCAAGTTCGGCGCGCGCAGCCAGCAACTGCTGCTGCACGTCCTGCAACTCCCGTGGTCGCGTTTGTTGGGAAAGACCAACCCGCGCACACGCCGTGTCGAGCAGGCTGATGGCCTTGTCGGGCAGTTGGCGGGACGGAATGTAGCGGTGCGACAACGCCACCGCGGCGCGGATCGCGGCATCGAGTACCACCACGCCGTGGTGCCGCGAGAACGTCTTCACCAGCCCGCGCACCATGTCGATGGCCGCCGGCTCCTGCGGCTCGTGGACCTGCAGCACCTGGAAACGCCGCGTCAGCGCTGGGTCTTTCTCGATATGGCGCTTGTACTCGGCCCACGTCGTCGCCCCAATCGTCCGGATCGTGCCGCGCGCGAGTGCCGGCTTGAGCAAGTTCGCGGCATCGCCAGTGCCAGCCTGCCCGCCCGCGCCGATCAGCGTGTGGATCTCGTCCACAAACAGGATCACGGTCCCGGCACTCGTCTCCGCCGCGGCCAGTACGCCTTTGAGGCGTGCCTCGAACTCGCCCTTCATGCTCGCGCCAGCCAGCAGTGCGCCCACATCCAGGCTCAGGACCCGCGCGTCGGCCAGCTTCGACGGCACATCGGCCCTAACGATGGCCAGCGCCAGCCCCTCCACGACAGCGGTCTTGCCGACACCGGCCTCACCCGTCAACAGGGGATTGTTCTGCCGGCGGCGGACCAACACGTCGATCATCGTGCGGATCTCCAGTTCCCGCCCGATCACCGGATCCACCTCCCCGGCGCGCGCGCGGGCAGTCAGGTCCACGCAGTACTGCTCCAGGGGGGAGCCGGCCACCGAGGCGTCTCCGATGGCGCCGGACGCGACGCCAGGCATCGCCGCCGGGAAGTCGGAGCTTTCGTAGGCCGAGTCCCCTTCCTCTGGCGAGTCGATGATCCAGGCCGGCAGCATGGCATTCAGATCGGTCACACCGATCTTCGCGAACTCGGGGGAAATCGACAGCAGTACGCGCCGCAACTCCGGCGACTTCAGTAGCGCCGCCATGAGCCAGGCGCCGCGCACGCGCAGGTCACGGAACTCGAGTGTCGCAACCACCCACGCGCGCTCGATGGCGATGTCGATATGGTTCGAGAAATCGCTGATCGAGCTGGCGCCGGAAGGCAAGCCGGCGAGTGTTCGGACCAGATCCGCGTCGAGCCTCTCGCGGTCCACGCCGGCGTGACGGCAGATGCGGTGCATGTCACTGTCCGGCAGCGCGAGGATCTGGTGCAGCCAATGCGCCAGTTCGACGTAAGGGTTGCCGCGGAGCTTGCAAAACGTTGTGGCCGACTCGATGCCGCGAAACATCGTTTCGCCGAGCTTGCCGAACAGGGTCTTTCTGGATGTGGTCATGGTCTAACGGCAGATGCCGGGAAGGGAATGGGTCCGCCGATGGGCGGTGTTCAGGTCGAGGCGGGGGCGCCGTAGGGCGGCACGTCGCACGCCAGCTCGTGCACGGTGACGTCGTCTGCATTGACGAATCTGGCGATGTAGCGGACCGGGGTGCCGTCGGCGCCGGACTGGAAGAGGAGTCGCCGGGATAGCCAGCCGTTGTGCTCGGCGAGGAGCTGCGGTAATCCCGTGGCGGGCTGGAGGTCGTCGTGGAGCGTTCCGCCATCCGCCGCGAGCACCGTGAACGCGATGTGCTTCAGGCCAGACAGGCTGTCGAGGTCGCCGAGATAGAGTTCGACGGCCACGTCATGGGAGCAGCGCAGGAGTGCGAGGTCAGTTTCAGGATGTGCCGCACCGGGCGAGGGAGGATCGCCACGCAACGCTTCCGGCGTGGCGGCGCGCCGATCGAAGCTGACGCCCGCATAGGCCTCGTACTCAGCCAGTGTTCGTACTTGTCCGAATCCATACGGACCGAAATCGGTGCCCTCAGCGCTCGCGCCGTCCACGCCGAGCAGGGCGCGATTGCGCGCCTGTGAGAGTCTGTCACGCTCGAACCACGCAGTCTTCACCAGCCCAAGCGCCTGGTTCTCGGGCGTGTGGTCATCCCACATCTTGGCGCGATAGTCGCGCGTGTACTCATGCCAGGCGAGCACACGATGCGGGTGATACAGGTCATACCCATGGGTGAAGGCCCGCGCGGCAATCGAGATCTCCTCGCCGTGAAAGAAGTACTCGGGATCATGCTGGACAGTCGTCGAGAAATGCCCGTCGGCAAAGGCAAAGTGCGCGCTATAGAAGCGAGCCTTGAGCGGTTTGGTCTGCGCCTGCCAGTCCGGCATCCGGCGCGACGCCACAAGCAGCGCCCCGGCCGCGACGAAGCGGTCGAAAATGAGAGAGGTGGGACGCTGGCCGCGGCGCGACGGGTCATCGTCCGCCGGCTCGAAAGCTGGCAGATAGGCCGTCAGCACCGGTTTCTCGCTTTCATCGCGCAGCGACTCGAGCATGTCGATGGCCATCCTGTCCCATCCCTGGACGAAACGATGGTGAGAGTCGATCTGCAAGGTATAGGCTTCGCCGGCGTACTGCTGCTGGATCAGGTTCCGCGCCCAGCAGGCGCCCTGGCTTTCCATGGCGGGCACATCGATCAGTTCAACCGTTGCCTCCGCAAGCACAAGCCGATGCACGGTGAGCCCTTCATGCATCACCACTTGCCAATGCGAGAAGCCATGCGCGAAGAACTTGCCGATCATCTCGTCGAGGCCGTGCTGCCAGCACACCACCACGCGCAGGCGTTCCGGCCGCGACGCCTGCCTGATCAGGCTGTGCAAGGTCGGGATCAGTTGCGGATCCCGATAGCTCGCCACCTGCACGAAAATGCTCTCCTCCATCACGTTGCCGCCCTCACCGTCGCCTTCAGTTGACCGCCATGGTGAACACGGCAGTGGCATTGATCAGACCAGCGGTTGGCGTCTGCGTCCCGGTTCGCAGCACGGTGGCATCGAGGTTGTATGTGAAGAGCTTCGTGTTACCTGGCTTGTTGATGACGCTGGCGTTGTCGTTGGGCCTGAGCACGGTATCGCTATCGCGATCCTTGATCCGGATGCCGAGGTGCTGCGCGCCGGTATTCCTGAGCAGCGAATGATTTTCCGTGTCCGGGGTGCCGGTGAGCTTGGCCGTGATCGATCTGGGCGACGCGGGGCCGATGCATGTCACTTCAAAGTTGATCGGTCGTGTGGGCCCCGTTATCTGCGAGACACTGTTGGCACCAAATGTACCGAAATCGACATTTCGGCTGGGTGTACTTGGGCTGCAACTGGGCAACACGTTGATCCGCGTACTACCGTTGGATACCCGGATAACCGGCCCGCCCGAACCATCGCCGGCGACCGTGGCGATGTTCGCGGCGCTGAACGTCGACGAGGCGTCCATCTCTCCTGTCTTCACAAAATCGACCACCATCCGCAGCCCTGAACGGAAGCCCGGGAAATACGGCTGATTGGGTTCCGCCGGCCCAAAGTTCACGATGAAGGGAAAGGTGCTGACTGTCCCCGAGCTTCGGACGTAGCTGAGGCGAATGCCAATCCCCTTGAGACCGGATTCCACCACCCCCGGAACGGCGGTTGGCTGCTTCGCGCTCACGAATGCATAGCGAACCTGTCCGCCCGAGCGCCAATCGCAATTCAATAGCGCCGTGCTGCGTCCCAAACTCTCGGACGCCCCGCTGCCGAACGTCTCGCCAACTGCAAGATCTGGCCTGACCTCAATCGCCGAGGGAAACGTCACATGGAAGCTGACTTCCCTCTGGATGACATCGATGTTCGGCAGTCCCTTCGCGGTCCACTCATCGATGTCCGCCTGTGTCACCTGACTACATGCCGCCATTGCGCCACCCGCCGGCAGCAGGAGCCCAAGCCCCAACAACGCGGCGAAGCCCTTGGTATAGCCTTTCATCACAGTACCTGTCGAGATTGCGGGCGACACCGCCGGCTGACCGGCTTGTCGTCCGATGCGTTAATGGGAGTGCCCGTTGGGGCCATTTCAGTTGTCCACGGCGTCCCACTTCGACAGCAGGTCGAGGGGAATGCTTTGAGCGAGCTCGGAGAACCGCTTGCCGACCATGCGCTCCGCCTCGCGCAGCATCACGGTCACGGGGCTGCTTGGCTCGTTGTCTTCGAACCACTCCCGCACTTGCCGTATGGTGGCGAGTGCGGTCCATCGGTCCATTGCCGGGGCGGTGGGGACGGTGGTGGCGGTGGGTGCGGCGTGTGGCGGCGGCGTCGTGGCACGCGGAACGGGGTTGGGAAGGTCGGGCGCGCTCGCGCGCCCAGCCTGCATCTCAGCCACGGGTGCCGGCGGCTGTGCCGCTGGCGCGGGCTCGACCAGCCGATCGATCTCGCTGAATGGCTGCAGCAGTCGGGAAAGCGGGGCGAGGTTGGGCGCGTCGGCCTTCAGTCCGCTCGTGGCCCATGCAGCAATCTGCGCCAACCGGCCGTGGGCTTCGCCAAGCGCCAGCACGACCGCTTCGCCGCGTGCGGCCAGCTCCTTGAGCATGCGCGTCACGCTTTCGGGCGCCAGTGCGTCCTTCTGGCGCGGCATCGCCAGTGCTTTCTCGATATCGCGCAGCTGCAACTGCGCGCCGGCCGCCTTGGGTAGCGGAATCTCCCGCACATCGGCCAGCGCACCTTCCGCGTCCGCCAGCGCGGCGAGCGCATTGGCGAACGTGATGGGATCCCACTCGCCGTCGAAGTACGGTAACGGATGCAGACGGCTGCCATATCGTTCCAGCAGGGCCTGGAGGAAGACCATCCCATCGCGCAGACCTGCCGCGCCGCGCAGCCGCACGGCAGCGCGCAGCAGGATGATGGCCACGCGGAGATCCTTGGTTCGGGCCAGCAGCACTTCGCACTCGCGCTCGGCCTCGGCCCAGTTGACCGACGCTGGCGTCTCGACGAAGTCACCGTATTGCACGGGCGCCGACGGCGCCACAGCGGCCTGTAGCATGATGAAGGCCGGATCGTATTCCAGGTCATCACCACAGGCGGCTGCGTCCGAGACCGGTTCAAGCAGGTCGTCGTAGCGCGACGTCGCGGCGGGTGCCAGGTTCTGCATTGTCATGGGGAAGTTCTCGGTCATGCCGCGTAGGCCTCCGGCTCGAAGACCATGCCGGACACGGGTTGCGCCGGGTCGCACTCGCCCAGCCAGATCGAGTGCCCAAGCCGCTGACGCCCGTCCACGTGCGGCGCTGGCACCTCTTCTGGCTTGATCAGCAACTGGATCTCCCAGTCGTACTCGTAGCCGATGAAGGCACGCACCCATTCGACCAGTGTGCGCAAGTCTTCGCCACGCGGCGCAAGCCGCTGGTAGTGGAGGAAGTCGAGCGGGCCGATCACAAGCCGGAACTTGTGCTGCCGGTCAGCAATCTGCTCGCCGAGCATCGCCGCCTCGCCCATGAAGGACGAAGCGCCCGGGAGCCCCAACCGGCAATGGCCGGACGCGTCGACGCGAATCCAATGCGGCACGTACTCCTCGACCGCAATCGGCACATCGAAGTACTGCGACAGCGTGGCCGCGATGCCCTCAGGGTTCCGGGCCTCGCGCACAATGTGCGCCGACGCGCCGTAACGGGCGTGGGTAGGCAGGCAGCTCTGGCGCGCTTCGTCCTGATCCGTTCCCATCAGGCTGGCGACGTAGAACGAGAACCGCTCCTCGTCAGGCCGGTCGAGTGCGGCGGTGGACTGGCCCGCAGCCCAGGCGCGATAGAACAGCGACAGTGCGCGATGGTGGAACAGGTCGGCGAAGTGCTCGAGAGTCCGGTCCTGGAGCGCGACGGACCGGTGATACGCCAACTCGGTGACATGCAGCGGCAGCGGACCCTGCGGGCCCCAGATGCCCAGGCCGAATAGGCGGATGTCGAGCCGTCCGTGCCGCGTGTCGAGCGACGCGACTTCCCGCGGCGGGAAGGCGAGCACCGGGCGCTGGCCGATGCGGTAGGTCTCCTGAGACGGCAGGTCGGCAGACCCCGGCGCAGGGCGGTTGCGGTCGCGCGCGGCAATCGCGCGCATCAGGCTCATGAAGCCCGACTTCCACGGACGGCCCTGGTCGAACCATGCGCGCAGGGCATCCGGCTGCAACGCCGCATTCGGAGACGCTTCCACGGCCCTATACCGCACCGCGACCTCCCATCCGGGGCGCCCAGCGCGTGATCAGGCCCCGCTGCATGGAGTGCAGTTCGGTTTCCGAAAAGACGTTGATCGCCACGTGGCGCGCGAGATAGTGCTCCAGGATCAGGCCGAACAGGTACGGGCTGGCGCCGGAGAAGCCGTTCTCGTCCACCGTCAGCTCGCAGCGTACGCCGCGCCCGTACACCAGCAGGCCATGGCCCGGCAGGCGGCTCACCACGGGTTGGGTCTTCGCGCCGACCAGACTCTCGACTTGCGCGATCTGCTCGCGCTCGCTGCTGGTCACGAAGAGGCGCAACATGTTGCGCAGCGCCTGCGCGCCTTCGCCGTGATCGAGTTCCGACAGCGGCATGTAGTTGAAGCTGAGCTGGCGGATCAGCCGCCACGCGGCTTCGTCGCTCGCGTAGGGTGCGCGCGGAGCGCTCGGCGCATGGACGAGGCTGACGGCCTCGAGCGGCACCGCATCAGGCATGGTCAGATGGCCGCCCACGCCGCGCGGCATCAGGCGCGGCAGGTCGCGGTTAGTCACCCACGCCTCCACGGACAGGTAGCGGATATCGTCGGCATATGGCGCTTCGGCCTGGTCCACCAGCGACAGGAACACCTCCGTGCCGATATAGGCCGTGCGCGTGCCGTACTTGCGGGCATCGCCGGACAGCATGCGCTGCTCTCGCCGCACCGAGAAGTACCGGCCATAGTTGCCAAGGTCGCTGTGGAGGGTCTGGTACAGCGGATTGAACTGGATCTCCGTCGAGGTCTCCGCCCTCTGCCCAAACACGCGCGAAACCGAGTAGACCTCGTAGTCACGCGGACGTGCGCGATCGACCACTAGATGGAAATCCGTCAGGCTGCGGTCGACCTCCACACGGTCCGTGCGTCGGGGGAACAAGTTGACGATTGGCGTACAGAACAGCAGGAAGCGGCTGCCATCGACATGCACGCCCAGTTCGTCCGGCATGCGGTCCAGCAGCAGCACGATCTCCGCTTCCTTGCCATCCACGCGCGACAGGCCCTTCGCCAGATCCGTCAGCACGAAGAAGTAGAAGCGTTGCCGGCAAGAGAAGTACTCCTGGAGCAGGTTATGCCCGCTGAACTTGTTCCAGCGCAGCGGCAGCAGGCTCTGGTCCGGCTCGAAGCCTTCGAACGCGACCGGTGCCCTGGACACGACATGGCATCGCACATGATCGGTGACGCCCTCCGGCCGCACCACGGACGCGACCGCGCCCGCATGGATCAGCTCGAACAAGTGCGAAGCAATGCGTTCGTCGCCGTCGATATAGAGCGGAAGCCGATCCAGCCCCTTGATCTCGTTGAATCGAATGTCGCCAACCGTACGCAACCGCAGTCGCAGCGCGCCGCGCAACTGGCGGTGCCGGAGCAGATGCCCCGTTTCCGGGAGATCTGGCGGTACGGCGGTCAGCCGCGCATCGACGATCTCGATCGGCCAGAGCGTGACGTCCTGCCCGGTGCGGAACTCGCACGCAGTCTGCTCGCCGGGCGGGACTGCGGAGCGCATGACGCTATGGCGTGCCACCTTGAATCCCTGGCTGAACTCGCCCTCGCGCAGGCTCGGATGCAGCCGCGCCACCGCCATCGAAGGCGTGGGCGCCACGTAGTTCGGGTAGACGACTTCAAGCAGCCGCTGGGTGAAGCGCGGGAACTCCGCATCCAGTTTCAGGTGCGTGCGGGCGGACATGAAGCAGAACGCCTCGATCATCCGCTCGACATAGGGGTCGGCGACTTCGATGCCCTCCATGCCCAGCCGGCGCGCAATCTTCGGATGCTGTGCGGCGAACTCGCCTGCCGATTCGCGCAGGTAGGTCAGCTCGCGGTTGTAGTACTCGAGAAACTTCGGATCCATGTCAGCCTGCCGATCCCGGGGTATGGCCCGACTGGAACGAGACCTTGCTCAGTTCCAGGTCGAACACGCTCTGGATGCGGAATTCGAGCGGATAGGGCGTCCACTGCATCAGCGCCTCGATTTCAAACATCATCTTGTTGTAGCGCCGTGCGGAAGTGTCGCGCAGCGGGCGTAGCCGTACCGTGTCCGGAATCAGCCGGGGCTCGAAGCGGGCGATCGCGGTACGCACCCGCTCCTCAAGCCGCTCCCAGGTCATTTCCGTGGCGAACCCGCCGGAGAGCGGCGGAATGCCGTAGTTGACGACCGAGTTCGCCACCTCGGGGTAGGCCTCGGCGTCGAGTTCCTCGTTCAGGTTGGTGGTATTCAGCAACAGGCCCAGATCGCGCTGGATGATGCGACGCATGCCGCGCTCGTCCGGGGCGTAGGCCTCGGCCGGCTCGCTGCGTTGCTGCGGGGCATCGTCCTGCAGGCGATCCAGCAGGGAGGGGAGGTACGCGTTGCGGAACCCGCCATCACGTGGTGGCATGGCGTTCTCCCGTGTCGTCGGACGTGTCGGCCGCGATATCCGGCATGGCGAGGCAGCTATCCATGCTCGATGCATGGTGCTCCTGGCGTGCCAGCAGCGCGAACTGGCCTGTGCGGCGTGTCTGTTGATGGCGGGCGGCGAAGAGTCTCAGGATCTCGTGCCGGGGCGGCGGCGAAAACAGTTGCTGCGCGCCGAAGCTGTCAAGGCTGTCCAGCACGCGGTCGATGCGGCGCGGCCCAAGCAGATCGTCGAACAGGCAGACGGCGGAGGTCGCCTTCGTATTCAGACGAAGCGGATCGGGGGGAAGCGGACCGGACGCGCACCCGGCTCCCAGGCGCTTGAGCCGCTTCGGCACCTGCCCAACGGACATCAGCGCCTCGCGGTACTCGACAGCAAGCTGCCCGAGCACGTCGGAGGCGTCGAGGTCGGCGAGTGGCAGGCTGGCGTCGGAAGCGTGCCGTACCAGCGCGGTATCCGGCAGCGGCGGCACATCCTGCGCGCCGCCCATGGCCAACGCGACCAAGTCGCTGTAATCGGAGGACATGGACACCGCGCCCTCCTCGCGTGCTGCATCTGTTTCGTTCATGGCGCCGTTCGAGGCTGGAAAGAGTTTTCCAGAGAACGAAGACTAGCAAGCCGGCGCCGGGCAATCTATTGAACTAGTCCGATTTTTCCAATGCGTTCGCGCGCCTTTCGACGCCACGCCAGTGACGCATGGGGCGTATCAGGAGAAGTGGTCGCATTTCTCGGAGAATTCCGATGTGCGAGCGCGTCGCGGCCCTCTACAATCCGGCCGTTTCAGACCTTCCATATCGGGCACACATCGCCATGCATCAACTGAACTTCGCGTCAGGTCAGCGCATCCGGGTCGTGTTTGCGGGCGACCGGCCCTTGGCCAGACTCGGCGTGGAGCACATCACCAGCACGTCTCCGCAGCTGGAACTCGTGGGCATTCACGCGACTGCCGAGGAGTTCGAACGGTCGTCGCGTGCATTCGAATGCGACGTGGTGCTCGTCGATTACTCGATGCGCGGCCGGGATGACATGGATGGCATGGCGTTATTGCGATACCTGCGGCGCACGTATCCGAGCATTGCCGCCGTCGTGCTGCTGGCGCAGGAGAACCCGGTGCTAGTCCGCGCCATTCTTGCGCGCGGCATGACGGGCATCGTCAGCAAGTTCGACGAAGTGGGGCATATCGTCACGGCGATACGCGAAGCCCGGCGCGGTGTGGCGTACCTTTCGCCAGCCATCGGCCGGTTGCTCGCTGCGCCGGGCGGCGGGCTATCGGCGCGGGAGATGGAGGTGGTGCGGCTCTATGTGTCCGGGATGACGATCAGCGAGATCGCCGCCAGGACGCACAAGGCGAAGCAGACGGTGAGCACCCAGAAGAACCGCGCCATGCAGAAACTGGGGCTCCGGAACGACATGGAGTTGATCCGCTGTGCCGCCTCGCTCGCGTTGCTTGACGACGTTAGCCACTAGGCCGCGCCCGACACGCTCGCCACCAGCCCGACCTCGTTCGCGTATCGGTACAGGTCGCCGTCACGGTCGATGCCGAGCTTGCGCATCGCGTTGAGCTTTTGCGTGCTGATGGTCTGCTTGGTCCGCCGCAGGACGGCCGCGATCTCGGAGACGGTCATGCCGGAGACGAACAGGCGCACCACCTCGAGTTCCCGCTGGCTGAGTGCCCGCAGCCGTGCGTCGTCGCCGCTGCCTTCGGTGACCGGCCAGGCCTCCAGCAGCGATTCCACGCGCGGCGAGGCATAGCGATCCCCACGGAATGCGGCATGGATGGCCGGCACCACGTGGCCCGGGTCGTCGGACTTGCTGACGACGCAGTGGATGCGCTGGCTGAACAGCGAGCGCAGCACCATCGGGTTGTCCATCATGGTCATGACCACGAGCTTGAGCGCCGGATAGCGGCGCGTGAGGAACGAGATCAGCGTTCGCCCGTCGCCGTATTCGCCGCCGGGCATGGCGTAGTCCGTGACCAGCACGTCGCAGGGCGTACGCTGTAGCAGATCGACGAGTTCGGTCGAATTGCGCGCGTCGCCCACACAGGCAATGGTGGGAACGGCGGCGACGACATGGCGGTTTGCAAGCGTGAGCACAGGATGGTCATCGGCAAAGATGACCCGGATACCGTAGCGACTCATAACAGGCCTGATGTATTGCAATCCCCCGCTGGGCCGGCGGTGGGCTTCCTGTGGCCCTCGGCATGCTCGCGCCATTCTTCCACGATGCGCTGCCGGATCTTCGGGGAGGCCAGCAGGAATTCGTTCATCTGCGAGATGAAGACCTTGCGCTCTGCCTCACG
Source organism: Cupriavidus sp. 01L43 (assembly GCF_056399925.1). Taxonomy (NCBI): domain Bacteria; kingdom Pseudomonadati; phylum Pseudomonadota; class Betaproteobacteria; order Burkholderiales; family Burkholderiaceae; genus Cupriavidus; species Cupriavidus sp. 01L43. The sequence goes on along the minus strand of NZ_JBFTSH010000005.1, from coordinate 292,522 downwards.
CAGGAGTGCGAACGATACGAGCGTGCGCATCAGGTTAGCCCTGTCTCCCATTGCCGAATCCCCAAAGTAAATCCATCCTGCTTCATATTGATTGCGACGAGCAAATGCGAATGGCATGCCTGGCAGGCACGTATCGCGTCACATTACCAACCAATGCGGCTTAGCGATATAGGACGAGTCCGAGAATCCTTGGGGAAAGCCTGCTTCAGCCGAGCGCCGCAGCCGCGCGCGCGTCGTGCCGTGCCAGACGCACCAGCAGATGGTCGACCTCCGACCTGGCGGTGGGCGTCATCGCCGCCGCCGGCTTGCGCTGGGCGGCCGAGGTCAGCAAGCCGCGCCGCATCATCACGTACTTGCGCACCGCCAGCCCCGCGCCGGGCTGCTGCTCGTAGCGCAGCAGCGGCAGGTGGGCGTCGAACAGGTCGTGCGCGGCCTCGCGCTGGCCGGCGGCGGAGAGGCGCACCACGTCGCAGAGCATGTCCGGGAAGCAGTAGCCCGTGTTGGCGCCGTCGGCGCCGCGCTCCATCTCGTAGTCGAGGAACAGGCCGTTGTTGCCGCAGAGGATGGAGATATGGCGCATCGAGCCGTCTTTCTCGAAGCCGCGCAGCGTCGAGATCTTCTCCAGCCCGGGCCAGTCCTCGTGCTTGAGCATCACGCAGGAGGGCAGTTCCTGCACGATGCGGCGGATCACGCCGGGCGTCATCTGCACCGAGAAGGTCAGCGGGTAGTCCTGGATCACGAACGGCACGTCGGCGCCGATGGCCTCCACGGCCTGGCGGTAATAGCCGACGATCTGGTCATCGGTGCGCAGCGTGTTGGGCGGGGCGATCATCACGCCGGCCGCGCCGCGCTCCATCACCTCGCGGGTCAGCGCGCGCATGGCGGCAAACCCGGGCGCCGACACCCCCACCACCACCGGCAGCCGGCCCGCCCGGCGGATCATCTGCGCGGCCACCTCCACGGATTCCGCGTGCTCCAGCTTGGGCGCCTCGCCCAGCTGGCCCAGCACGGTGATGCCGGTGGCGCCGCAGGCCAGGTAGAAGTCGGTCAGGCGGTCGATCGAGGCGATGTCGATCGTGCCATCGTCGAAGAACGGCGTCGGGGCGATGGGGAAGACGCCGCGTGCGTCAGCGGTCAGCGCGGTGAAAGCGGGGGAAGGCATGGTGGCTCCTGGGGGGGTAGTCAGGGAAAGCGATCGTCAGGGTAGCCCCAAGCGGCGTCCCCTTCAAGGTCATGGGATTTGTTAGCATCACGGCATGGATGTCAGATTTCTCCAAAGCTTCGTGACGGTGGTGGATGTCGGCTCGCTCGCGGAAGCGGCGCGCCGGCTCGACCTGACGCCGGCCGCCATCGCGGCCCGGCTGCATGCGCTCGAGGAGGAGATTGGCGTGCCGCTGGTGCGGCGCGCCGGGCGTTCTGTGGTGCCGACCGAAGCCGGCATCCGCATTCTCGAGCGTGCACGGCAGGTGATTCGCGATGTGCGCGACATGAGCACGGTAGCCAGCGGCGACGCCTCGCTGGGCGAATTCCGGCTCGGCTCGTTCGTGACGGCGATGGGCAGCATCGTGCCGCCGCTGCTGGGCCAGCTCTACCGGCGGCATCCGGACGTCAACCTGTTCGTCAAGCCGGGCCGGTCGATCGAATTGTGCGAAAGCCTCGTGCGCGGCGAACTCGATGCCGCCATCGTGGTGGAGCCGCAGTTCGCGGTGGCCAAGGGCTACCAGTGGGCCGAATTCATCGCCGAACCGCTGGTGGTGGTCGCACCCGCCGCGCTGGCCGGGCAGGACCCGCACGCGCTGCTGGCCACGCAGCCGTTTATCCGCTACGACCGCTCCGTACTGGGCGGACAGCTCGCGGACCGCTACCTGCGCGACCACGATATCCGGCCGCACCAGCGGCTCGAGGTCGATGGCCTGATGGTCATCGCCGCGCTGGTGAGCGAAGGGCTCGGCGTGGCGCTGGTGCCGGATTGGGCGCCGATGTGGGACGGCCCGCTCAAGATCGCCCGCCTGCCGCTGCCGGACCGCGCGCCGGTGCGCCGCGTGGGCCTGATATGGGCCACGCACGGGCCCCGCGCCTCGCTGGCCGAAGCCCTGCTCGACGAGGCCCGCGCGCTGTTCCGGACCACCCGGACCTGACATCCCCCTGACACCCCCCTACTCCGGCGTCTTGCCACGGGTCTCCGCCGCGCGCAGGAAGTCGAAATCCACCCCTTGGTCGGCCTGCGTCACCGTCTGCAGGAACAGCTTCAGGTAGCCGCGCGGCGCGCTCGGTTCGATCCAGTCCGATGCCGCGCGCCGCTGCGCCAGTTCCTCGTCCGATACCAGCAGGCTCAGCTCACGCCGGCTCACGCTCAGGCGGATACGATCGCCGGTGCGCACCAGCGCCAGCGGGCCGCCCACGGCAGCCTCGGGCGTCACATGGAGCACCACCGTGCCGAACGCGGTGCCGCTCATGCGGCCGTCCGAAATCCGCACCATGTCCTTCACGCCGGCGCGGGCCAGCTTGCGCGGAATCGGGATATAGCCGGCCTCGGGCATGCCGGGGGCGCCTTTCGGGCCGATGTTGCGCAGGACGAGGATGTCGTCGGCCGTCACGTCGAGGTCATCCGAGTCGATCCGCTCGACGAGGTCCTGCGAGTCCTGGAACACCACCACACGGCCTTCGTGCTCCATCAGGCGGGCATCGGCGGCCGACTGCTTGATGATGGCGCCGCCCGGCGCCAGGTTGCCGGCCAGCACGGCGATGCCGCCCTGTGGATAGATCGGCGCGGCCATCGTGCGCACCACGTCCTGGGCGAAGCCGGGGCCGGCGGCCTCGATCTCCTCGCCCAGCGTGCGGCCGGTGACTGTCAGCGCGTCCAGCCGCAGCAGCGGCTTCAGCTCGCGCAGCAGCGTGGCCATGCCGCCGGCCTTGTGGAAGTCCTCCATATAGTGCTGGCCGCTCGGCTTCAGGTCGAGCAGCACCGGGGTCTCGCGGCCCATGCGGTCCAGCGCCTGCATGTCGATGTCCAGCCCCACGCGCCCGGCGATGGCCGCCAGATGGACGATGCCGTTGGTCGACCCGCCGATGGCCAGCAGCACCCGCATCGCGTTCTCGAATGCCGCCGGGGTCAGGATGCGGTCGATGGTCAGCCGCTCGCGCGCCATCTGCACCGCGCGCGCGCCGGTCAGCTCGGCAATGCGGATGCGGTCTGCCGTCACGGCGGGCGGCGTGGCCGCGCCGGGCAGGCTCATGCCCATCGCCTCGGTCAGGCAGGCCATGGTGCTGGCCGTGCCCATCACCGAGCAGGTGCCGACGCTGGCCACCAGCTGGTTGTTGACGTCGGCGGTCTCCTCGGCGTCGATCTCGCCCGCGCGGAACTTGCCCCAGTAGCGGCGGCAGTCCGTGCACGCGCCCACGCGCTCGCTGCGGTGCGAGCCGGTCAGCATCGCCCCGGTCACTAGCTGGATGGCCGGCACGCCGGCCGAGGCGGCGCCCATCAGCTGGGCCGGCACGGTCTTGTCGCAGCCGCCGATCAGCACCACCGCGTCCATCGGCTGGGCGCGGATCATCTCCTCGGTGTCCATCGACATCAGGTTGCGCAGGTACATGCTGGTCGGCGCGGCAAAGCTCTCGTGCACGGAGATGGTCGGGAAGGCCATCGGCAGCCCGCCCGCGAGCATGATCCCGCGCTTCACGGCCTCCAGCAGCTGCGGCATGTTGCCGTGGCACGGGTTGTACGCGCTCCCGGTGTCGGCAATGCCGATGACCGGTCGATCAAGCGCGCTGTCCGTATAGCCCGAGCCCTTGATAAACGCCTTGCGCAGGAACAGCGAGAAGCCCTGGTCGCCATAGTTGGTCAGGCCCTTGCGCAAGCCGGTGGCGCCGGGCTGGCCCTGGGTCGAATCCGTCGATGGGGTCGATTCCGTCGATTCGGGGGAGGAGGAGTCCTTGGGTTTCTGAGTCATAAATGCGGCGTGTGCGAACAACAATCAAAAAGAATTCGGAAATCGGCGATGGCGGTCAACCATCGGATTTGATCTGGGCATCGGTAATCACCTTCTCCCAGCGCGATACCTCGGTGCGCAGGCGGTCGGCGGCCTTGTCCGGGGAGGTCGGCGCCAGCGCGTAGACGCCCTGTTTCAGGAACTGCTCCTTGACGTCCGGCGCCTCGAGCATCTTGGCCAGCGCGGCGTTGAGCCGATCGACCACGGCCGGCGGGGTGCCGGTGGGCGCCAGCACGCCGAACGTGGAACTGACGTCGAGCGCGGGCATCCCGGCCTCGGTGGCCGAGGGCACGTCCGGCAGCATCGAGATGCGGGCCGGCGCGGCCACGGCCAGCGCGCGCAGTTGTCCGGACTTGATGAACGGCAGTGAGGCCGGCGCGGTTTCCACCATCATGTTCACCTGCCCCGCCACGAGGTCGGTCATGGCCGGGCCGCTGCCTTTATACGGCACGTGCACCATGTCGATCCCGGCCTCCTTGCGGAAGATCTCGGCGGCCATGCGCTGCGGCGCGCCGGCGCCCGACGACGCATAGTTCAGCTTGCCCGGATGCGCCTTGCCGTACTGGATCAGCTCCTGCAGCGTGTGCACCGGCAGCTTGGGGTTCACCACCACCACCAGCGGCACCGAGCCCACCACCATCACCGGTGCGAAATCCTTCACCAGATCGTAGCGCAGCCGGCCCTTTTCGAGCGTGGCCATGGTCGAGTGCGAGGTCAGCGCGCCCATCAGCAGGGTGTAGCCATCGGGCGCGGCCTTGGCGACGGCCTCGGCGCCGATATTGCCGCCCGCCCCGCCCCGGTTGTCCACCACCACCTGCTGGCCCAGCGCCTCGGTGAGCTTGCTGGCGATGATGCGGCCAATCACATCGGTCGCCCCACCCGGCGGATAGGGCACCACCAGGCGGATCGGCTTGTCCGGCCACGCAGCCAGCGCGCTACGCATCGAGACGGCCAGCGGCGCGGCAAGGCCGGCCAGCAGCAGGCGGCGCCGGACGGCGCGGTAGGTGGGGGTCATGTTGTCTCCGGTGTCTTCTTATATAGGTAGGGGACAGCGCGGAGGGGCGAGGCCTCGGGCAATACGGTGGGGGACGCGCTGCTGCCGACAGTCTGGCGGCTGTCGAAAGCAGAAAAAAGCGCTTTTCAGACCGATGAACGCAAAAATTCTTATGGTTCGACCGGTCTGCCCCCAGGGCCTGCGGTCAGGTCGACTGTTTGACGAAGGCCAGCAGGTCGGCGTTGATCACATCGGCATTGACCACGCACATGCCGTGCGAGAAGCCGGGATACGTCTTCAGCACCGCCCCCTTGACGATCTTCGCCGACAGCCGCCCGGCGGCGTCGATCGGCACGATCTGGTCGTCCTCGCCGTGCAGGATCAGCGTGGGCACGTCGAACTTCTTCAGGTCCTCGGTGTAATCCACCTCCGAGAACTGCTTGATGCACTCGTACTGGCCCTTGATGCCGCCCGCCATGCCCTGCGCCCAGAAACTGTCGATGGTGCCCTGCGACGGCTTGGCGCCCTCGCGGTTATACCCGTGGAACGGCACCGCCAGGTCCTTGTAGAACTGCGAGCGGTTATCGGCCACGCCCTTGCGGATGCCGTCGAACACGTCGATGGGCAGCCCGCCCGGGTTGGCGGCGGTCTTCAGCATGATCGGCGGCACCGCCCCGATCAGCACCGCCTGCGCCACGCGCCGCGTGCCGTGGCGGCCGATGTAGTGCGCCACCTCGCCGCCGCCCGTGGAATGGCCGACCAGCGTGGCCTGTCCGACATCGGCCTTCTCCAGCACGGCCGCCAGGTCGTCGGCATAGGTGTCCATGTCGTTGCCACCGGACGGCTGCCCGGAGCGGCCATGGCCCCGGCGGTCATGGGCGATCACGCGGAAGCCCTGCTGCACGAAGAACAGCATCTGGGCGTCCCAGGCGTCGCCGCAGAGCGGCCAGCCGTGCGAGAACACGATGGGGCGGCCGTGCCCCCAGTCCTTGTAATAGATCTCCGTGCCGTCCTGCGCGATTGCGAAAGCCATGATGCGTGCTCCTTGAAGGGGGTGGGACAGGGGGGTGAGCGTGAACTGCCAGGCGGGAACGTTTCATCAAAGGCGATGGCAGCGGCAAACGCAAGCCGTGGGACGCGCGCTTCACAACATTTCACGCCACATGAACGATGAGCGTTTGCTAAGCTTCGCGGACCTATCCCCCCACGACCACCGGAGACAACCATGGGCCAGCGCATCACCCTTTCCGTACCGGACGGCAGTTTCGCCGCCTACCTCGCCACGCCGGACGCCGCCAACGCGCGCGGCACGGCCATCGTGGTCATCCAGGAAATCTTCGGCATCAACGCCGACATGCGCGAGACCTGCGACAACTTCGCGCGCGAAGGCTTCGTGGCGATCTGCCCCGACCTGTACTGGCGCCAGGAACCCAATGTCGAGCTGACCGACAAGACCGAGGCCGAGTGGAAGCGCGCGCTGGAGTTGTACAACGGCTTCAACGTGGACAAGGGCGTGGCGGACATCGACGCGGCCATCCAGGCCGTGCGCCAGCAGCCGGGCGTGACCGGCGGCGTGGGCACGGTCGGCTTCTGCCTGGGCGGGCTGCTGGCCTACCTGACGGCCGCGCGCACCGGGGCCGATGCGGCGGTGTCGTACTACGGCGTCGGCATCGACAAGCACCTGGACGAGGCGCCCCGTATCGCCAAGCCGCTGCTGATGCATATCGCCGAGGAAGACGAATTCGTGCCGGCCGAGGCCCGCGCCAAGATCATCGAGACGCTGGAAGACAGCCCGCACGTGGAGATCCACACCTACCCGGGCTGCCAGCATGCCTTCGCCCGCAATGACGGCGTGCACTACGTGGCGGATGCAGCACAGGAGGCCAACGCCCGGACGCTGAAATTCTTCCAGGCGATGACGTAACGGGATGGTTTCTCCCCGCAGCCGCCAGCCGGAGCGGGGAGAAAAAAGGGCGTTTCGTACTAGTCCGATTTGCGGCGACGCAACATCCCCCCGCTTGATCCATGCCAAAATGCCGGCTGGTCCAACGCGGAAACGGAGCTTCGGGGATGTATCGCGGCGAACGGTTCAACGGCTACAGCCACCTCGCGGGGGCGGTCCTGGCGGCCGCCGGCATGGCAGTGCTCGTCACTTCCTCGGCCCTGCACCACGATGCCTGGAAGGTGGTCAGCTCGGTGGTCTACGGCACCACGCTGGTCCTGCTCTACACCATCTCCACGGTCTACCACAGCATCCGCGGCCCGGCGAAGGACATCTTCCGCCGGCTCGACTACTGCGCCATCTACCTGCTCATCGCCGGCAGCTACACACCGTTCGCGCTGGTCACGCTGCGCGGCCCCTGGGGCTGGACGCTGTTCGGCGTCAACTGGGGCCTCGCGGTCATCGGCATCATCCAGGAACTGTGGATCGGCCACCGCACGCGCATCCTGTCCCTGTCGATCTACGTGATCATGGGCTGGCTGGTAGTCTTCGCGTTCGACCCGCTCACCGCCGCCCTGCCGCGCGCCGGCCTGTACTGGCTGGTGGCCGGCGGCGCCACCTATACCGCCGGCATCGGCTTCTTCCTGTTCGACGAACGCGTGCGCCACTTCCACGGCATCTGGCACCTTTTCGTCCTGGCGGGCAGCTTCTGCCAGTTCGTCAGCATCCTCTACTACGTCGGCTGACGATGTTGGCCGATCAAGTCGGCTGCACCTTCCGGCGCCGGCCCTTTTCCACCAGCCCGCCGATCACCGGCCACACCAGCACCGCCACGGCCAGCGCCATGATCGTGCCGACCAGGCCGTTGGACCAGAACACGTCCATCTGGCCCTGGGACATCAGCATGGTCTGGCGGAACGAATCCTCGGCGCGGTCGCCCAGTACCAGCGCCAGCACCAGCGGCGCCAGCGGGTAGTCGAGCTTCTTCAGCACGTAGCCGATCACGCCGAAAATCAGCATCAGCCAGACGTCGAACATGGCGTTGTGCACCGTGAAGGCGCCGATGGCGCACACCACGAGGATCAGCGGCGCGATGATCGCGAACGGAATGCGCAGGATGGCGGCGAACAGCGGCACCGTGGAAAGCACCACGATCAGCCCGGCGATGTTGCCCAGGTACATGCTGGCGATCAGCCCCCAGACGAAGGTCTTCTGCTCGGTGAACAGCAGCGGCCCCGGCTGCAGGCCCCAGATCATCAGGCCGCCCAGCAGCACGGCGGCCGTGGCGGAGCCGGGAATGCCCAGCGCCAGCATCGGCAGCAGTGCGCTGGTGCCGGCCGCGTGCGCCGCGCATTCCGGCGCGATCACCCCTTCCACATTGCCGCGCCCGAAGCTCTCGCGGTTGCGCGAGAAGCGCTTGGCCACGCCGTAGCCCATGAATGACGCCGCCGTGGCGCCGCCCGGCGTCACGCCCAGCCAGCAGCCAATCACCGACGAGCGGATCAGCGTCATCCAGTAACGCGGCAGCTCGGCCCAGGTCTTGAGCACCACCTTGAGGTCGATGCTGGCGCGCTTGCCGCGGAAGGCCACGCCCTCCTCCATCGTGATCAGGATCTCGCTGATGCCGAACAGGCCGATCACGGCAACCAGGAAGTCGAACCCGCGCAGCAGCTCGGTGGAGCCGAAGGTCATGCGCAGCGTGCCCGAGACGGTATCCATGCCCACCGCCGCCAGCGCAAAGCCCATGCACATCGCGATCACGATCTTGGCCTTGGCTTCCTTGCCCATGCCGACGAAGCTGCAGAACGTGAGGAAGTACACCGCGAAGAATTCCGGTGGCCCGAAGCGCAGCGCGAACTTCGCCACCAGCGGCGCCAGGAAGGTGATCAACAGGACGCCGGCCAGTGCGCCGAGGAACGAGCCCGTGAAGGCCGAGGTCAGCGCCCGCCCGGCCTCGCCCTGCTGGGCCATCGGGTAGCCGTCGAAGGTGGTCGCCACGGACCAGGCTTCGCCGGGGATGTTGAACAGGATCGAGGTGATCGCCCCGCCGAACAGCGCGCCCCAGTAGATGCAGGACAGCATGATGATGGCCGAGGTCGGCTCCATCGAAAACGTCAGCGGCAGCAGGATCGCCACGCCGTTGGGGCCGCCCAGCCCCGGCAACACGCCCACGACGATGCCGAGCAGGATGCCGACCAGCATCAGCCCCACGTTGTGCCACGACATGGCGACCGCGAAGCCGCCCATCAGTGAGTTGAGTTCTTCCACGCCCGTCCCCTCAGAAACCGAACGCCGCTTCGAGCGGGCCCTTCGGCAGTGGCACGCGGAACTGCATCTCGAAGATCCAGAACAGCGCGGCGTTGATGGCAACGCCGGTCAGCACGGCACGCCACCAGGCAAACTTGCCGATGACCCGCATGAAGCCGGCGATGAAGATGGCGCTGGCCACATAGATGCCGAGGAACTTGATCAGCGCGATGTAGATCGTCAGCGGCACCAGGATCACCGCCACCTGGCGCAGCTGCGGCCAGGTGACGAAGGTGGCGTCGGACGCGGTGCGCCACGCCTGCCACAACACGGCCAGGCAGGCCACGAAGATGATGGCCCCGATGCGCAGCGGGAAGTAGCCGGCCTGCGGGCCGTCCGGCGCCCAGCCCGCGCCGATCTGGTAATTGCTGACCATGACTACGACCGCGCCGGCGGCGATCAGCAGCGCCACGGCGATCTCCGCCGTGCGCACCGTGATGGCCGCCGGCGCGGCCGTGGCGTCGGTATGCTCGCTCATTAGAACCTCCCAATTGAAAGGGCGACGCCATCAGCGACGCCCAAGTGGATCATTCCGTGCCGCGGTTTCTCCCTCTCCCCTCAGTGGGAGAGGGGAGCAACCCGCCCCCCCGAACCGCACTTTCTCGCGGGAGAGGGGAGCAAACCATCACCGTGCTGCCACGAAGCCCGCTTCCTTGATGATGTCCTTGTGGCGGGTCTCGTCCGCCTGGAGGAACTCGGTCAGCTTGGTGCCGGTCAGGAACTCGTTCTTGAGCGCGTTCTTTTCGAGGTACTCCTTCCACTCGGGCGTGGCGGCCACCTTCTGCATCAGCTCGACGTAGTACTTCTGCTGGTCCGGCGTGACGCCGCCCGGCAGCATGAACACGCGCAGCATCTGGTATTGCACGTCCAGCCCGGCTTCCTTGCAGGTGGGGATATCGCCCCAGCTCTGCGTGGCCGTGACCTTGCCCGTGTACTGCATGCGCGACGGCGCGAACACGCACAGCGCGCGGTGCTCGCCGGCGCGCCACTGGCCGATCGATTCGGACGGGTTGTTCACGTTGGAGTCGATGTGCTTGCCCGAAAGCTGCGTAGCGGCCTCGCCGCCGCCCTTGTACGGGATGTAGATGAAGCGCACGCCGGCCTTGCGCTCCATCTGCGCGGTAATGATCTGGTCCTCGCGCTTGGAGCTGGTGCCGCCCATCTTGAGCTTGCCGGGCTGCTTCTTGGCCTCGGCGATGTAGTCGGTCGGGGTCTTGTAGGGCGCTTCGGCGTTGGTCCACAGCACGAATTCGTCCATCGCCACCATGGCCACCGGGGTCAGGTCGCGCCAGTTGAACGGCAACTGGCTGACCATCGGCACGGTATAGAGCGCGGACGAGGTCACCAGCAGCTTGTGCGGGTCGCCCTTGGACGCCTTGGTGTCCATCAGGCCCTCGGCGCCGCTGGCGCCAGCCTTGTTCACCACGATGACCGGCTGGCCCATCAGCTTGTGCTTGGCGATGATGCCCTGGATCGAGCGCGCCATCTGGTCGGAGGCGCCGCCGGCACTGAACGGGACCACGATCTCGACGGGCTTGGTGGGCTCCCAGGCAAACGCGGGAGCGGCAAATGAAACACTGAGGGCAATACCGAGCAGCGAAGCACGCGCGGCGGCGCGTGCGGGGGAACGCAACGTCATGGTCTGTCTCCTTTGGTGTGATCCGTGCGCTCTGCTGGCGCATCGGCGGTACGGCCGGGCCGTCCCGGGAATCCCGGGCGGCCCGTCTTTTTCTTCTACGTCGTTGGTGACCGGATCAAGCGGCGCGCAGCGCCGGCTTCAGCGCGGCCGCGCGCAGGCTTTCCATCGCCGCCAGTACGCCGCCCGCATGGTGCGGCACGCCGGCCAGCGCCAGGCCCATCTCCACGCCGGCGAGGGTGCCCATCAGCGTCAGGTCGTTGAAATCGCCCAGATGGCCGATGCGGAAGACCTTGCCGGAGAGCTTGGACAGCCCCTGCCCCAGCGACATATTGAAGTTCTCCAGCACCACCTTGCGCAGCGTGTCGGCGTTGTGGCCGTCCGGCATGACCACGGCGGTCAGCGCCGGGCTGTACTCGGCCGGGTTCTGGCACAGGATCTCCAGCCCCCAGGCGTTCACGCAGGCGCGCGTGGCCTCGGCATGGCGGCGATGGCGCGCGAACACGTTCTGCAGGCCCTCTTCCTGGAGCATGTCGCACGCCTCGGACAGCCCGTAGAGCAGGTTCGTGGCCGGGGTGTACGGCCAGAAGCCATTCTTGTTGGCTTCGATGATCTCTTCCCAGCCCCAGAACGCCTTCGGCAGCTTGGACTTGGCCGACGCCGCCACGGCCTTGGCGCTGACCGCGTTGAACGACAGGCCCGGCGGCAGCATCAGCCCCTTCTGCGAGCCGGAGACGGTCACGTCCACGCCCCACTCGTCGTGGCGATAGTCGATCGAGCCCAGCGAGGAGATGGTGTCCACCAGCAGCAGCGCGGGGTGGCCGGCCGCGTCGATGGCGCGGCGCACGGCGGCGATGTCGGAGGTCACGCCGGTGGAGGTCTCGTTATGGACCACGCAGACCGCCTTGATCTCGTGGCTGCGGTCCTCGGCCAGCCGCGCGCCGATGGCGGCGGCGTCCACGCCGTGGCGCCAGTCGCCCACCAGGAATTCCGGATTCAGGCCGAGCTTGTCGGCCATCTTCTTCCACAGCGAGGCGAAGTGGCCGGTCTCGAACATCAGCACGCGGTCGCCGGCGGAGAGCGTATTCACCAGCGCCGCTTCCCATGCGCCCGTACCGGATGCCGGATAGATCACAACCGGCTGGGCGGTCTGGAAGATCTTGCGGATGTCCGCCAGCACCTTCTTGCCGAGTTGCTGGAACTCGGGGCCGCGGTGGTCGATGGTCGGGTAGTCCATTGCGCGCAGCACGCGGTCGGGCACGTTGGTCGGACCCGGGATCTGCAGGAAGTGCCGGCCGCTGGGATGGGAGTTCAGTCGGATCATGTCGCCTCGTGTTCTTCGGTTTGAATTTTGTATTCAAAAATCGGGGATGCACTGCGCGTCCGGCATGCGGGATAATGTTGCCCGGCGCAAGCGCCTCGCATTCCGCAAAAAGTCCTTATAAATCAGTACTTATCAGGATTTCACACCGTTCGTCGCGCTGTTCCGGGCGTGGCCAACGACACCGGAATGCAGTTCGTGCTTGCCCCAGAGTAGGTTTTGAATACAATACTGTCAAGCCACACGATCCCTGATGACCGCCAATCCGACCACTCCCTCGCAAGCCGTAGACCGCCAGATCCTGCATGTGGCGGTGGCCCAGCGCCTGCGCACCATGATCATGGAAGGCGAGCTGGCGCCGGGCACCCGGCTCAATGAGCGCGTGCTGTGCGACCTGCTCCAGGTTTCGCGCACGCCGCTGCGGGAAGCCTTCAAGGTGCTCGCGGGTGACGGTCTGGTCACACTGCTGCCAAACCGGGGCGCCGAGGTGGTGGTGCTGTCCAAGGAAGCGATCGACCACCTGTTCGAGATGATGGGCGCGCTGGAAGCCACCAGCGGCGAGCTGGCCTGCCAGCGCATCACCGACGCCGAGCTGGTGGAGATCCGTGCCATGCACTACGAGATGCTGGCGTGCCACGCGCGCCGGGACCTCCCTAATTACTACGCGCTGAACCGGCGCATCCACGACGCCATCAACGCCGCGGCGCGCAATCCGATCCTCGAGGAGACCTATCGACGCATCAACCTGCGTATCCAGGCGCTGCGCTTCCGCTCCAACTTCGACCAGGACAAATGGGATCTGGCCGTGCGCGAGCACGGCGCCATGCTCGATGCCCTGGCGAAGCGCGACGGCGCCGCCCTGCGAGACATCCTGCGCGCGCACCTGCAACACAAGCACGACGCGCTGATCGCCGAACTAGAACGCGCACAGGACGCCGCCGCCTGATCCCCCAGACGCGCCGCCCACGCGGGCAGGCGCGCCACGGGCCAGGGCGACGGCGTCTCCAGTGCATGCACACGGAGACATCCCCGCTCATGGCCCTGCCTACCACCCCCACGCCGCCCGGCGTGCAGCCGCTGCGCTTCATGCCCGGCGCCGCATCGTCACCCGCCACGCAGTCGCCGCTGTACCGGCGGCTCGCCGCCGAGCTGCGCGGCGACGTGCTGTTCGACACCGCCAGCCGTGGCCGCTACGCCACAGACGCCTCGATCTATCAGGTCATGCCGATTGGCGTGGTCGTGCCGCGCGACGAAGCCGACGCCCGGCTGGCGCTGGACATCGCCCGCGACTTCAAGGCGCCCCTGCTGCCGCGTGGCGGCGGCACCAGCCAGTGCGGCCAAACCGTGGGCGAGGCGCTGGTCATCGACAACAGCAAGTTCCTGAACCAGGTGATCGACTTCGACCCGGTGGCGCGCACGGTGACTGTGCAGCCCGGCATCGTGCTCGACCACCTCAACGCCTGGCTCAAGCCGCACGGGCTCTGGTTCCCGGTGGACGTCTCCACGGCGGCGCAGTGCACGATCGGCGGCATGGCCGGCAACAACTCGTGCGGGTCGCGCTCGATCCAGTACGGCAACATGGTGCACAACGTGCTGGGCATCCAGGCGATCCTGGCCGGCGGCGAGGACGTGCGCTTCGACGCCGGCTGGCCGGCGGACGGCGCCCCGCACCGCGCCATCGCCGATGGCGTGCGGCGCATCGCCGAGCGGGAGCGCGACGCCATCGCCGAGATGTACCCGCACGTACTGCGGCGCGTGGGCGGCTACAACCTCGACCTGTTCCATCCCCAGAACGAACGCCCCTACACTGCCGACGGCAGCGTCAACCTCGCCCACCTGCTGGTCGGCTCGGAGGGCACGCTGGCCTATTTCCGGCACCTGACGCTGCAACTGGCGCCGCTGCCCACGCACAAGACGCTCGGCGTGGTGAATTTCCCGACCTTCTACCAGTCGATGGACCTCACCCGCCATATCGTCGGCCTGCAGCCGGCGGCGGTGGAGCTGGTCGACCGGACCATGATCGACCTCGCGCGCCACAACCCGGCCTTCCGCCCGGTGATCGAGCGCGCGCTGGTGGGCGAGCCCGAGGCCATCCTGCTGGTGGAGTTCGCCGGCGAAGACCGCGAGACCACGGTGCGCGGCCTGGCCCGGCTGGTAGAGCTGATGGCCGATCTCGGCCTGCCCGGCTCGGTGGTCGAAATGCCCGACGCCGGCCCGCAAAAGGCGCTGTGGGAAGTGCGCAAGGCCGGCCTGAACATCATGATGAGCATGAAGGGCGACGGCAAGCCGGTGTCCTTCATCGAGGACTGCGCGGTGCCGCTGGAGCATCTGGCCGCGTACACCTCCCGGCTGACCGAGGTCTTCCACAAGCACGGCACGCGCGGCACGTGGTATGCCCACGCCAGCGTCGGCACGCTGCATGTGCGCCCCATCCTCGACATGCGCCGCGACGGCGCCACCAAGATGCGGGCGATTGCCGAGGAAGCCGCCGCGATGGTCCGCGAATACAAGGGCGCCTATTCGGGCGAGCATGGCGACGGCATCTGCCGGGGCGAATGGGTGGCGTGGCAGTTCGGCCCGGCGCTGAACCAGGCCTTCGCCGAGGTCAAGGCGCTGTTCGACCCCGAAAACCGCTGCAACCCCGGCAAGATCGTGGGCACGCCGAAGATGGACGACACCGCGCTGTTCCGCTTCCCGCCCAGCTATACGGTCAAGCCGATCACGCCGGCGCTCGACTGGTCGGCGTGGAACGTCACGCGCGACCCGGTGACCGAGGCCGAGAGCACGCCCGGCACCGGCCTGGACCCCGCGCGCGGGCTGGCGGCGGCCGTGGAGATGTGCAACAACAACGGCCACTGCCGCAAGTTCGACGCCGGCACGATGTGCCCGAGCTACCGCGTCACGCGAGACGAGCAGCACCTGACCCGTGGCCGCGCCAACACGCTGCGGCTGGCGCTGTCCGGCCAGCTCGGCCCGGAGGGGCTGCTGGAGCCAGCGGTCAAGGAAACCCTCGACCTCTGCGTCTCCTGCAAGGGCTGCAAGCGCGACTGCCCCACCGGCATCGACATGGCCAAGATGAAGATCGAAGTCCGCGCCGCCCACGCCAAGGCCGGCAAGCTGCGCGCGCGCGACCGCATGGTGGCCTTCCTGCCGCGCTACGCCGGGCTGGCCAGCCGCCTGCCGTGGCTGTTCAACCTGCGTGACCGCGTGCCGGGGCTGCCGGCGCTGAGCGAGCGGCTGTTCGGCCTGTCCGCCCGCCGCTCGCTGCCGCGCTGGCAGGCGGCTTTCCTTGGGGGCGACTACACGCCGAAGGCGGCGGGCGGCAAGGAGGTGGTGCTGTTCGTCGATACCTTCAACAACCATATGGAGCCCGAGAACGCCCGCGCGGCCCAGCGCGTGCTCGAAGGGGCCGGCTACACCGTGCACCTGTCGGCGGTGCCGGGCGAGCGCCCGCTGTGCTGTGGCCGGACCTTCCTGGCGGCAGGTCTGGTCGATGAAGCCAAGGCCGAGGCCCGGCGCGCGCTCGACGCGCTGCTGCCCTTCGTCGCGCGCGGCGTGGCCGTGGTGGGGCTCGAACCGTCTTGCTTACTGTCGATGCGCGACGAATTCCTCCAGTACGGCTACGGCGACGCCGCGCGCCAACTGGCGGACAACGCGTTCCTGTTCGAGGAATTCCTGGTCCGCGAGCACGCCGCCGGCCGCTTCGCCCCATCGCTCCAGCCCATCGGCACGGCCCGGGCGCTGCTGCACGGCCACTGCCACCAGAAGGCGTTCGATGCCGTACGCCCCGTGGAGCAGGTGCTCGGCTGGATTCCGGGCCTGAAGACCGAGCTGGTGGAGTCGTCGTGCTGCGGCATGGCCGGCAGCTTCGGCTACGAGGCCGAGCATCACGAAGCCTCGATGAAGATGGCGGAGCTGTCGCTGCTGCCGGCGGTGCGCAAGGCCGATGGCGACACTCTCGTGGTGGCCGATGGGACGAGTTGCCGACATCAGATCCACGATGGTGCAGGCCGGGAGGCGCTGCACGTGGCGCGGGTGCTGGAGCGGGCCATGGCGACGGCGGCAACGGCAGCCGGATAGCGCACACCCAACGCCCACGCAACAGATTCTCCGTCCAAATCCGCCAAGTTCCCGGTCCTGGCGGACAAAGCGGCCGGCCCGGGCCAGCGCAGCGCCTATGATGCAACGGCGAACCAGCGGTCTGGACGGAGAGTGGACGGAGAACCAAAGCCATGGGCACTATCGCAATCGAGTTGGAGGTCTCGCCTGATGCCCCGGCAGGCCGGGCGACATGACGGGGCGCCAGCGCAAGGGCGCTGCGGCCAGCGTACTGACAGCGGTGGCGCTGGCGGCGCTCGTGCTGTGGCTTGGCAGCCGCAAGGCGCCGGGCGGCTCGATCGACGCGGTCGGCGCCACAACCGATGTGGCGGTCCAGCCGATAGCCGGCGGGGCCGACCAGGCCGCTGCCCTGCAAGCGGCCCTGGATAGCCTGCAGCCGGGCCAGCGCCTCGTGCTGGCGCCGGGCAACTATCGCGTGGGGAACGTGCTGGCCATCCGTGGCGAGCAGGTCGTGGTGTCCGGCTACGGCGCCACGCTCACCGCCACCAGCCCGGACGCGCAGGCGGTGGAGATCACCGGCCGCAACGCCACGCTGGTCGGCGTCACGCTGGTCGGCACCGGCACGCAGCGGCTCGAATCGTCCACCTCCGCCAAGGTCTCCGTGGACGGCTACGGCATCCAGGTGCTCGACGTCACCATCCGTGGCGGGGCGAGCGCCGGCATCTTCGTCTCGCGCGGCAACAGCATCGCGCTGGTCGGCAACAAGGTCAATGGCACGCTGGCCGATGGCATCCACATCACCGGCGGCTCGCGCGACGTGCTCGTGCAGGACAACTCCGTCACCGCCACCGGCGACGACATGATCGGCATCGTCAGCTACCAGCGCGACGGCACGATCAACCAGAACATCCTCGTCAGCGCCAACTACCTCGCCGGCAACGCCTGGGGGCGCGGCGCGTCCATCGTCGGCGGCACCGACGTGACCCTGGCCAACAACTGGATCGAAGGGGTGCAGAAGGCGGCGGCGGTGCTCATCGCGCAGGAGGACGGCTACCGCACGGCAGGCGTGACCAATGTGCAGGTGACGGACAACATGATCTCGGATATCGAGAACGCCACGCAGCCGGGCAACAACCGGCTGGCGGCGGGCCATGCGGCCATCGACATCAATACGGGGACGGGCAGCGTCGCGCGGGTGCTGGTGGCGGGCAACCAGGTCACGCGCGCCACTTACGATGGCTTCCGGGCGGTCGGCAATGTGTGCAACGTGCGGGTCTCGCGCAACCGGTTCGTGACGATTGGCGGCGCAGCGCTGTCGCTCCAGGTGCGCAACTGCCCGACGGACGCCTGGACCTGCGACGGCAACACGCTGGACGGCACTGGCATCGCCCTGACCGGCTGCAACGGGACCGGCGCCCCGCAGGTGTCGGGCGCGGACCGGACCCGGCTGCCGCAGGTGCGCACGGCCCTGCGGCAGCAATGAGCCCTCCTCGGACGTAGCGGACTCACCGCACGCGCGGCGTCTCGGCGATCAGCCGTTGGAGGTACTTGCCATAGTGGCTCTTGCCCAGCGGCTTGGCCAGCCGGCCGAGCTGCTCGGCATCGATCCAGCGGCGCCGGTAGGCGATTTCCTCCGGGCAGGCCACCATCAGGCCCTGCCGCTTCTGAAGCGTCGAGACCAGCAGCGCCGCCTCCACCAGCGAGTCGTGCGTGCCGGTGTCCAGCCACGCGTAGCCGCGCCCCATGATGTCCACGGCGAGCTTCCCGGCTTCCAGGTATCGCGAGTTGACATCGGTGATCTCCAGCTCGCCGCGCGCCGAGGGCCGGATGTCCGCCGCGATGTCGCACACCGCGTTGTCATAGAAGTACAGCCCGGTCACCGCGTAGCTGGAGCGCGGGGCGGCCGGCTTTTCCTCGATCGACAGCGCGCGGAAGTCCTCGTCGAACTCCACCACGCCGTAGCGCTCCGGGTCGTCCACGTGATAGGCGAACACGGTGGCGCCTTCCTCGCGCCGGTTGGTGCGCGCCAGCAGCCGGGCGAGATCGTTGCCGTGGAAGATGTTGTCCCCGAGGATCAGCGCCGAGGGGTGCTTGCCGACGAAGCCCCGGCCGATGATGAAGGCCTGCGCCAGCCCGTCCGGCGAGGGCTGCTCCGCGTACTGGATGTCCAGCCCCCACTGGCTGCCGTCGCCCAGCATGGTGGCGAAGCGCGGCAGGTCCTGCGGCGTGGAGATGACCAGGATCTCGCGGATGCCCGCCGTCATCAACGTGGAGAGCGGGTAGTAGATCATCGGCTTGTCATAGACCGGCAGCAGTTGCTTGGACACGCACTGCGTGATCGGGTACAGCCGCGTGCCGGACCCACCGGCCAGGATGATGCCTTTGCGGTTCATGTCTGAATCTCCCAGGTCGATGGTGGTGAAGTCTGTTCAGGTCGCTCTTTCAAGCGGTGCGGGAATGGGCGCCACAGGGTCCACGCCCCGGGCCGTGGCGCGGGCAGTCGCCTCGCGCCGGTAGCAGATGAAGAAGGCCAGCGCGCCGAACACCTCGGTCAGGATGATCGAGATCACCGTGCCCCGGGCGCCCATCAGCATCACCAGCGGCACCACGTAGAGCAGGTGGAGCACGGTCACGGCGGCGTAGATGTTCTGCACCAGCCGGTGGCGGCCCAGCGCCAGCAGGCCGAGGTTGCCGAAGACGAAGGCCACGCTGGTCACCGGCAGCAGCACGCCTTCGAGGCGTAGCAGCAGGATGGCGTCGTGGAACGGCTCGCCCAGCCACATGCGGATGCCGACATCGGCAAACAGCTCGATGCCGATGGCCAGCGCGCCGGCGCAGGCAAACACCGCCAGCATCGCCTTGCGCAGCAGCGCGCGCGCCGCCTCGGGGTCCGTGACGTTGTACTGGCTGATGCGTGGGAAGAAGGCCGTGCCCACCACCGTGAAGATGGTCTGGGCCGCCACGCGGATCTTGTCCGCCATGGAGAACTGCCCCACCGCCACCGGCCCGTGGAAGTAGTTGAGCAGGATGGCGTTGAAGGTGACGTAGAAGCTCACCAGCACCAGCGAGAGAAACACCGGGAAGCCTTCGCGGAACGAGATGGCCACCTCGCGCACCGACACGGCCACCAGCGACGCCAGCCGCTGCCGGTGGATGCCCCACAGCGCCGCCACCGCCAGCAGCACCGTGCCAACGCTAATGCCCAGTGCCGCCAGTGCGGCGTCCCCCGGCCCGCGCACCCACATCAGCACGCACCCCAGGCTGACCGCGCGGGCGATGCAATTCGGCACCACCAGCACCTTCATGCGCTCCAGCCCCTGGTACAGCCAGATCGGCGTGAAGGCGTTGGCCACCACGCCGACGAAGGCCGCCGCGAGGATGGTCCAGTGCTCGCGCAGGCTCGGCACCAGCCCGAGCGTGCCGGCCATCAGCAGCGCGGCGGCCAGCGTCAGGGTCAGCTTGGCGGCCATCGTGGCCGAGAACACGCGGTCGACCACCGTGCGGTCGTCCCGCCCCAGCGACACCAGCCGCGTGGCGGTGAGATTGTGGCCGTAGTCGGTCAGCAGGATCAGGTACTGCGCCAGCGCCTGGCAGTAGGCCAGCACGCCGAACTCCTTCACCCCGAGCACCCTTCCGAGCAGCGGCAGCAGGAGCAGCGGGAACAGGTAGTTGCCGGCCTGGATCAGCAGGAGATAGGTCGCGGTGGCGCGGATGGAGGTCGGCATGGCGGCGTAGCGTCAGCGGGGACCGGGACGGATCACACCACGCGGCACCGGCGGCAGCCGTCGTCGCACCGGCTGGCCGGCCATCTGGAAGATCAGCCACAGCAGCGCCAGCGGCACGAAGTTGCGCCCGCTGAACAGGTTGGGCACGCGCAGAATCTCCAGCAGCGACACCAGCAGCACAGCGTGCGCGCAGCACCAGAAGCCATCGCCCGCGCGCCAGCCCGCGTAGCTGCGGGACAGCAGCCAGCCCATGCCCGCCGCCAGCAGCAGCGCGAACCATCCCCACTCGTGGAAGTGCACGTAGATACCGGACGGATTGTTGAACTCCGGGTCGCCGAAGTCGCTCAGGAACATCGTGTAGCTGTCGCCATTGCCGACCAGCGGGCGCATGAACTCGCCCACCACCGGGAACTTGACCAGCCAGTCGAAGGTGAACACCGCGTCGCCGGCGCCCCAGCCCATGATCGCCAGCAGCCCGGCGCCGTTGTTCAGCGAGGTGGAGTAGTACATGCCGAGCCGTTCCAGCGCGAACTCGAAGATGTTGTCGTAGAGATTGACGTAGTGCGTCTCCCACGACCGGTTGTACTCGTTGGCGATAAAGAAGCCGATCAGCGGGCCGATGGCCGCGAACGGCCCGAGCCGCAGCAGCCAGTTGCGCCGGGGGACATTCCGGAACCGCATCACCATCAGCACCCACGGCAGCACCAGTTCCACCAGCGCCAGCCGCTCGGCGAAGATGAAGCTGCGCAGCACCGTCAGCACCAGCAGCACGGCCAGGAAGACCTTGTAGCGGTTCAGGCCGCGCACCGGCTGGCGGAAGATGTAGAAGTAGAGCGGCACATAGGCCACGCCGGCCTGCGTGAGCGTGCTGATGCCGGCGATGCGGCCCTTCAGTTCGAGGACGTCGTAGGTGCTGGCGGAGCCGGTCAGGAAGGAGATCAGCACGGCGGGCCGGGCGATCACGCCGCCCATCATCACCAGATAGCCGATCAGGGCGAGCCAGAACAGCGCGTCGAGGATGTGCACGGGCATCTCGGCGCGCGGCCGGGGCGCCAGCGGGGACAGCGAATCGCCCGCGTAGGACGCCACCGTCAGCACCACCAGGAACAGCCCGCCGGCCAGCGCGTAGAAGCTGGTGAAGTAGACCCGCTCGATGGCCTTCTGGTCGCCCAGCAGCGACACCGAGATCAGTACATAGAGCGGCAGGATGAAATACAGCAGCAGCCGGGTGGGGTCTTCCCACCAGTAGCCGTCATGGAAGTCGCGGGGCGGGGTTGGAGGGGGCATCGGCATCTATCTGGGGACGACCGCGAGGTCATCGGTGTGGAACGGTTCCGTGGGCGGCGGGGGTTCCGGCTCGGGCGACGCGGTGCGGGGCCGGCCGCCCTGCCCGGCCATGGCCTGCCGCACCACGGCCAGGAACTCGCTGCGGAAACGCTCCGGCGTGAAGCGCAGCGCGTTCTCACGGCAGACAGCCGGGTCGAACCAGCCGCTGTCCTCGAAGCGGCAGACCGCGCGCACGATGTCCTCCACGGTCTGGCGCGGGAAGAACACGCCGGTACGGGTGCCGGCGTTGCCGGCGTCGACCACCGTCTCGCTGGCACCGCCCCGCCCCAGCGCGATCACCGGCGTGCCGCAAGCCTGCGCCTCCACGGCCACAATGCCGAAATCCTCCTCGGCCGCGAACACGAAGGCGCGTGCGCGCTGCATGTGGTCAATGAGTATCTCGGTCGACTGGTAGCCCAGCATCTTCACGTTGGGGGGCAACATGGCCTGGATGCGCGCGAAGTCCGGCCCATCGCCAATCACGACCAACCGCTTGTCCGGCATGGCCGCGAAGGCTTCCACGATCAGCGCGACCTTCTTGTACGGCACCAACCGGGAAGCGGTCAGGTAGAAGTCCTCGCGGCACTGGCCGAGGCCGAAACGCTCCACATCGACCGGCGGGAACACCACCGTGGCCGGGCAGCCGTAGACCTTGCGGATGCGCCGCGCCACGTAGGCCGAGTTGGCCACGAGCAGGTCCACGCCATGGGCGGTGCGATGGTCCCAGATCCGCATGTAATGGAGGATGGCCCGTGCGATCCAGCTCTTGAGCCCGCGCGTCAGGCGCGATTCGTCGAGGTACTGGTGCTGGAGGTCCCAGGCGTAGCGGATCGGCGAATGGATGTAGCTGACGTGCAGCTGCTCCGGCCCGGTGATGACGCCCTTCGCCACGGCATGGCTGGACGAGATCACGAGGTCGTAGTCGGACAGGTCGAACTGTTCCACCGCCAGCGGCATCAGCGGCAGGTAGTTGCGGAACGACTTCCGGGCGCGCGGCAGGCGCTGGATGAACGACGTCTTGGCGTGCTTGCCCTGCAGCACGTGGCGCTGGTCGTCCGGGAAGAAATCGACCACGCTGAACAGGTCGGCGTCGGGCCAGATCTTGAGAATCTGCTCCAGCACGCGCTCGGAGCCGGCGTAGGTGGTCAGCCAGTCGTGCACCACGGCCACCCTGCCGAACTCGCCGGGAAAGGGAGTCGGGGCGAAATTCGGGGCGGGGGTCATCGCTGGGGCAGCCATGGGGAAATCTCGGTGAGAAGCCGGTCGGCGGTCAGGCGCCACGAGCGGCGCTGCACGTTGGCGAAGCCCTGCGTGCGCAGGCGGTCACGCAGGGCGCTGTCGTGCATCACGTGCATCATGGCTTCGCCGCACTCCGCCGCGCTGGTCGGGCGGAAGTAGATCGCCGCATCGCCGCAGGCCTCGCGCACCGAGGGCAGGTTGGACGCGATGACCGGGCAGCCCAGCGTCATCGCCTCCACCGGCGGCAGCCCGAAGCCCTCGTACAGCGACGGAAACACGAAGCAGGCGGCCTGGCGGAACAGGGCCTTGAGATCGCCATCGTCGACATAGCCCACCCGTTTCACGAAGTCTGGCGACACCTGTTGCACCGCCTTCAGCATCGGCATGCCGCCGCCGACGATCACCACGTCGTAGTCGGTGGCCTTGAGCAGCTCGATGGCCTCCACCACGAGCCGGAAATTCTTGTGATGGCTGGCGCTGCTGACGGCGAGGATGTACGGCCGGCCAGACAAGTGGAACTTCTCGCGGACGTCCGCCTCCTCCGGCAGCCGCAGCATGTGGTCGCCGCTCATCGGCAGCACGCCGATCTTGCGGCCCGGGATGTGATACGCCTGGATCAGCTCGCCGCGCGAGAACTCGGACACCGTCAGCACGCGCCGGGCGATGCGGCCGATCCACGGCGCCATCATCCGATACCAGGCCCGGAAGGCCCGCGTGTACGCCTGCGGCACGCGCATCGGCGCGGCGTCGTGCATGACCGTCACCTGATTCCGATAGAGCAGCGGCCCGGCGTTGCACAGGTTCAGCAGCAAGGTGCCGCGCGCCGCCAGCGGCAGGCAGACCTGCTCCCAGTACTGGCCGTTGCCGCCCGGCACGGTGCGGATGCGGAGGTTGGGAAAGCGTTCCGGCTCGACCTGCACCGACGGCGGGATCAGCAGCTCGAACGACAGCCCCGCCACGGCGGGTGCCTGCGTGGCGACCAGTTCGTCGATGCTGCGGATCACCTCGTTCGCAAAGCGGTCCACCCCGGTCGGGCGCCGGCCCAGATAGCGGCCATTGATCGACACGATGGTCGGGTCACCGCCCGCTGGCGCCACCGGCCGCACCGGCGCCCCGCTGCGCGCGAGCGGGTTGGCGATATAGCGGATCGCGCGGTCGCCAACCGCCGCCACCGGCACCAGCGCGAGCGCCGTCAGGCCGGACACCGCCAGCTTCTTGCGCAGGCTCCAGTACGGGTTCGCGGTGACGGTGTGGAAGTAGCGGCCGGACTCGCGCAGGAACCAGCGCCAGCGCTGCCCGAGCGGCGCCCCGTACAGCGCGGTGGCGAACAGCGCCTTCTCCAGCGCGAAGTCGAGCGGCGCCGCCGGCAGCGTAATGCCGAGCCGCTGGCGCGCGATTTCGCGCAGCAGCGTCCAGCGCCGGGTGGACTGCCGGGCGCCCGCCAGCGCGTCTTCCGCATTGGCCAGCGACAGCCCGCCGTTGTCCTGCCGGTGCACCCGGTAGCGGCCAAGCGGCCGATCGATGGCGAACACGTCGCCGACCAGCGCGGTGCCATAGATCGCATAGAAATCGGCGCCGTGGATGTTCTCGGCGGTGACGGGCACGGGAAAGATGCGGCGCAGGGCTTCCACGCGATAGGCGTTGCCGGAGCCTGGCGGCGACGGATAGAGCCAGCCCTGCCGCAGCAGCGCGCCACAGTCGGCCACGGCGTTCGATTGCGGCACCTGCACGCCGGTCAGCGTGCCATCGCCGGTCATCACTTCCAGCCGGAACTGCACCTTGGCGTAGTCGCCGGCGGCGAAGGCGGCCAGCACCGTCGCGGCGGCGTCCGGCTCCAGCAGATCGTCGGCGTCGAGAAAGATCACGTAGGGCGTGGTCACGCGGCGCAGCGCGTGGTTGTAGGCCGAGACCTGTCCGCCGTTCGCCTGGCAGATGGCCTCGATGCGGTCGCCGTAGCCGTGCAGGATCTCGCGCGAGCCGTCCGTCGAGCCATCGTCGATCACCATGACCTTCACCGCCGGCGCGGTCTGGGCCAGCGCGGAGTCGATCGCCCCACCCAGAAACCGCGCGTAGTTGTAGTTGCAGATGACGATGGTCAGGCTCGCGGATTCCGGGTGGGACGGCATGGGGGTCTCGGTGGGGGAGCGACTACAGGGAATAATCGGCATGAAAGCCCAGGCGGTTCGCCTCGCCATCGGCAATGGCGCGTTCGAGCAGGCTGAGGCGCGCCGCCGCGCTGCGGCGCTTGCCGTAGAACCGCAGCAGGATCAGGAACACCAGCCGGTTCAGCCGATAGGTGAAGCCGGACGTGGACCAGTAGTTCTTGTCGAACCACGCCTGATTGCGGCTGCTGTAGTACGCGCGGAAGTCCGAGCCGCTCAGCAGCAGGCACTCGAAGTGGTTCTTCCAGTGGCGCTTGACGTTCCAGGAGCCCTCCAGATCCTCCAATTGCGCGCCGGTGACCAGCGCGATGCGCCCGCCCCGGGCGGTCAGCCGCCAGGTGTATTCGATGTCGTCCGCGTAGAGCACCAGATTCGGGTCCGGCAGGCCGAGGTCGGTGTAGACGTCCCGGTGAGCCAGGAAGCCGCCATACGGCGCGAACGGCATCGACACCACCGCAGGCAGCGCGCGCGGACGCGGTTTTCCCCACGGCGTGCGGCGCCAGATCTTGTAGGGGATGCGGGCGACGTGGAAGCCGAAGTAGCTCGAACGCGGCGGCGAGGCCAGCGCGCCCGGCACGCCCATGGCGATGTCGCCCTGATGGTCGGGCCGGAAGCCGAGCACCGCCGCGCGGCCCCGGCCGGTTTCGCGGGTCAGCACGTCCAGCTGATGGCAGAGCACGCCCAGCGCGCCGGGGCACGGCGCGTTGTCGTCATCCATCAGCCAGAGGTAGTCGGTATCGCCGCGCAGCGCGGTCTCGATGCCGACCGCGTAGCCATTGGCCGAGCCGGTGTTGGTCGGCAGGTGCACCACGGTGATGCGGCGCCCCCAGCGGGCTTCGAGCAGGCTCAGGTCCGATGCCGAGTTGTTGCTGACCACCACGGCGTGCCGCACGCCCTCTTCGTCGAAGGCGCGGCGCAGCAGTTCCACGCAGTAGTGGAGCCGGTCCCCGTAGGTGACAGTGACCAGTGTGACGCGCTTGTTGTGGGAGAAAGTCATGACGGCTCGCTTGGGGAGGAGCCCGGCGTGGCCGGGCGGGGCGCTTGGGGCTCTGCGTTGGTGCCATAGGCATAGCTGTAGCGATGCAGGGTGCCGGTGAAGTCGTTGAAGATCACGCCCTGCACGGCGACGTTGGCCTGGGCCAGCCGGCGCGTGCTTTCGTCGATCTGGTCGACCGTGGTCACGCGGTGGCGCGCCACCATCAGCACGGTGCCGGCCAAGCGGCCCAGCACCAGCGCGTCCGCCACGGGCAGCAGCGGCGGGCCGTCAAGCACCACCATGTCGTACTGGGCCGCCACGCGCTCGATCAGCGCGGCCAGCTCCGGCTGGAGCAGCAGCTCGCTCGGGCCCGCCATGTGCAGGCCGGTGGACAGCAGGTCCAGCCCATACGAGACATCGCGGCGCACCACGTCCTCCAGCCGGTGCGTGCCGGCCACCACCTCGGACAGGCCGGGCCCCCGGTCGACGTGAAAGCGCCGGTGCAGCGCGCCGTTGCGCAGGTCCGCGTCGATCAGCAGCACGCGGCGCTTGGACGCCCCCGCCAGCGTCGCCAGGTTCGCGGCGACGAAGGACTTGCCGATGCCGGCGGTCGGCCCGGTAATCAGCACCACGCGGTTGGGCGCCTCGCTCAGGGCGAAGTGCAGCGTGGTGCGGATGGTGCGCAGGCTTTCGATGGCGGCATCGGGCAGCACGGCGCGCTCCGCCGGGCTGGCCAGCCGGAGCGGCCAGTTGGCCCGGCCGGGCTTGGTCTCGCTGGTCAGCCGGCTGCGCGGCACGGTGGCGTACACGGGCAGGCCCGTGGCGATCTCGATCTCCTCGCGGTCCTGCACGGCGCCGGCCATGCGGCGCCGGAACGTGGCCAGCACCAGCCCGGCGAACAGGCCCGCCAGCAGCGAGCCACCCACGGCCACGCCCCGGCGCGGCATGAACGGCGTCTCGGGCGGCGTGGCGGGGTCGATCAGCCGCACGTTCGCCACCTTGCCGGCGCGCACCAGCGCCAGTTGCTGACGGGCGTTCAGGCGATTGGTGTACAGCTCGGTGTCCACCTTCATCTTGCGCTGGCGCTGCAACAGCGTCTGCTCGATCAGCGGCAGGTTGCGCGTGCGCGCCTGGTTGATCGCCAGCGCGGCGGCGCCCTCCTGCAGCTGGGCGTCCAGCGCGCGCACGTAGCGGTGCTCGTCCGTGTAGCGCGTGATCAGCTCCCGGCGCTTCTCCTTCAGGTCGAGCTGGCGCGTTTCCATGGCGACGGCCTGCTCCAGCAGCGTGCGGGCCTCCTCGCTGGTATCGACGGCGCCTTCCTTGGCCCGATAGGCGTTGTAGGCGCTCTCCGATTCCTCCACCTGCTGCTTGAGCTGCGGCAGCTGCTCGTCCAGGAAGCGGATCGACTTGTCCGCCTCCTCGGAGCGCCGCCGCACGTTCTGCTCGACATACTCGGTACCCACCACGTTCAGGATCTGGCTGGCGCGCACCGGATCGACGCTATCGAGCGCCACGCCGATGATGCTCGACTGCTTGCCGCGCTCCGAGATCGACAGCGAGCGTTGCAGCCATTCCGTGGTGGCGATCTCCGAGTAGCGCTTGATCGTGAAGGTGGCGCCGGGCTCCCCGTCGGCGGTCTTCACCAGCAGGTCCACCGGCCCGCGCGCGGTGTCCGCGTGCAGCGGCACGCCGACCTTGCCGCGCAGCGTCAGCAGCGGCTCGCCCCACATCTGCGACAGCGTGAGCACGTAGGACCCGTTCCTCCCCAGCGTCATCACGAAGGTCTTGCCCTGCCAGCCGGCCGGCACATCGAAGCGGGCCACGTCGATGCGCTCCGCGCCATGCACGTAGCCACCCGGCAGCGGCTGGGACGGCCCGTCCGTGCGCGCGGCCAGCCACCAGCCGATCACCGGCACGTAGCGCGGCGCGGCATCGATATACAGCTTCAGCGTCTCCACCGCCCGCGACACGACCATGCGCGAGTTCAGCACCTGGATCTCCGAGGTGGTGTCCGGCTTCAGCTCCTGCATCGGCCGCACGTCGCCGGAGGGGGAGCGCGACTCGGAGGCGCTCGGCTCCACCTGGATCAACAGGTCCGAGCGGTACACCGGCCGGGTAAACAGCGCGTAGGCCACGCCCCCGAGCAGGCACAGCGCGGTGGTGCCGGCGATCAGCCAGCGCGAGGCCAGGATCGTCGTGCGGATGTTCATCGAGCGGGCAAAGTGCCGCCCCGGCATGTCGTGGCCTGCGTGAAAGATCTGAGGCGAATTCATGCCGTTCTCCCGTATCGCCCCCGCCCGCGCGGGCGAGGGTCGTTTTTGTGTATGTCAGTACGCGCCACGGCCATGCAGGACGACTCCGACGGTCTTGAACAGGATCACGATGTCCCCCACGAACGACCAGTTGCGCACGTAGGCCACGTCGAGCGAGATGCGCGTGCCGTAGTCGGTTTCATTGCGACCGCTGACCTGCCACGGGCCGGTGATGCCGGGCAGCACGCGCAGGTAGTAGGCCGCTGCGTCGCCGTAGCGCTCCAGCTCCTTCTCCACCACGGGGCGCGGGCCGACCAGGCTCATGTCCCCGCGCACCACGTTCCATAGCTGCGGCAGTTCGTCGATGCTGGTGCGGCGGATAAAGCGGCCCAGCCGGGTAATGCGCACGTCGTCTCGCAGCTTGAAATCGCGCTCCCACTCGGCACGCGCCACGGGGTCCGAGGCCAGCAGCTCCTTCAGCACCACGTCGGCGTTCATCACCATCGAACGGAACTTCAGGCACTTGAACTTGCGACCGTTGGCGCCGATGCGCGTATGGCCGAACAGGCACGGGCCGCCATCCTTCATCACGATCAGCGCCACCGTCAGCATCAGCGGCGAGAGCAGCAGCAACAGGGTGAGCGCGGCCGCCGCGTCGAAGGCGCGCTTGACGCCCAGCCCCAGCGCGGGCGGCAGCCGCATCGACATGTCCGCCGGGCCATCGAGCGCGGGCGGCACAAAGGTCGCCATGGCGCCGGGCAACTCGCCCGTCCTCCCGGCACTGCCCGCGCCGCCGGGCACGGGGGGCGTCAGGCGGCGGGTGGCGACGCCGGACTCGGTGAACAGCGATTTGAAAGCTTGGAACATGGCGACTCTCCCGTGGCCAGGGTTAACTTGCGATCGATGTCTCCAGGAGGCGCGCGTCGGCCGGCTGGGCGGCCGCGCGGCGACTGTTTTCAGGTGGTCAGGGGGTCTAGGCGCAGCGCCCGTAGGTGTCCTCGATGCGCACGATGTCGTCTTCGCCGAGATAGGCGCCGGACTGCACTTCGATGATCTCGAGCGGCAGCTTTCCGGGGTTCTCGAGCCGATGCGTGGTGCCGATCGGGATGTAGGTGGATTCGTTTTCGCTGAGCAGGAACTGCTCTTCGCCACGGGTGACGAGCGCGGTGCCGCGCACCACGGTCCAGTGTTCGGCGCGATGGTGGTGCAGTTGCAGCGAGAGCTTGGCGCCCGGGCGCACGACGATGTGCTTGACCTGGAAGCGCTCGCCGGTGTCGAGCGAGTCGTAGCAACCCCAGGGCCGCTGCACCTTGCGGTGGGAGTCCGCCTCGGTGCCCCGCTGGCGCGCGATCCGCTCGACCAGCCCCTTCACGCCCTGCACATGGGAGCGGTCCACCACGAGCACGGCGTCGGCGGTCTCCACCACGATCACGTTGGTGGTGCCCACGCACGCGACCAAGCGGCCCTCGGAATGGGCGTAGCAGGAGGTGGCGCCCTCGAACAGCACGCGGCCCCGGGCGGCATTGCCTTCGCCATCCTTGTCGATGGCGTCCCACACGGCATCCCAGGAGCCGAGGTCGGACCAGCCGGCGTCCAGCGGCACGACCACGCCCGGCACGCCATCGGCGCGCGCGAGTTGCTCCATCACCGCGTAGTCGATGGAGTCCGACGGCACCGCCGCGAACGCCGCTGCATGGGGATGGAACACCGCGCCGTCGCTGCGGCCGGTGGCGAAGGCATCCGCGCAGGCCGCGTGCATGGCCGGCTGGAGCTGTTGCAGCGTGCGCAGCCAGGTGCTGGCGCGCACCACGAAGATGCCGCTGTTCCACCAATACTCGCCCGAGGCCACGTACTGCGCCGCCAGTTCGGCGGCAGGCTTTTCCACGAAGGCGTCGATCCGGCGCGCGGCATCGTCGAGCGACGCGCCCAGTCGGATGTAGCCAAACCCGGTATCGGCGCGCGTCGGCGGCACGCCGAGCGTGACCATCGCGCCCTGCTCGGCAAACCCCGCTGCGCGCAGCACGGCCTGCTGGAAGGCGGCGTTGTCCGCGATCACATGGTCGGCCGGCATGGCCACGAGAATGCAGTCGTCGCCCTCCGCGCAGGCAAGCAGCGCGGCCAGGGTCAGGGCCGGAGCGGTGTTGCGCCCGGTCGGCTCCACCACGATGCGCGCCACCACGCCGGCTTCGGTCAGCTGCTGGGCGGTCATGAAGCGGTGCGCTTCGCCACAGACGATGATCGGCGCCATCTCACCCATCGCACCGCCCCCCTCCACCAGCCCGGCCAGCCGGCGCGCAGTGGTCTGGAGCAGCGTGTCACCGCCAAGGACGTCGATCAGTTGCTTGGGAAAGTGCTTGCGCGAGAGGGGCCAGAGCCGGGTGCCCGAGCCGCCGGCGAGCACCACTGCGGCGAGCCGCGTGCGTACGGCGGGCGCCGCTATCGCGATATCCGCGGTGTCCGTGATGAGATCCGTGGATTCGATCGTGGTGTCCGTAGTACGCATGTCTGCTCCTGTCCGGGGGGCTGCAACTGGCGAAAGGCCGTTTGTTGCAGCGAAGCATAGATGCCCGAAAAAGCAGATCTGACCGCGCGGCGGAAAATGCAGAATCTTTGTCCGAATAATGAAGGCGTAACACTTTTGAAAGTAATTAAGCCTCCACTTTGATCAGACAAAACACTGGCCGAATATCAAAATGATGAATCGGCACGGCATATTTACAATATCCCGCACCAATATGCGGCGATGCATGTATTTAGTTCATTGCAATGCCCTAAGCCCGTGCACACAAGGGATTGCGGCTATTCGGCGACAGCGCTTCGTGCGTTTCCGCGCATTCAAATGAAAATAGTGATTCACCTTGGAAACAGCGGATGGCGGCGGCGCCGCTTATTCTCCTTTATGCGACGGCGTACACGTCATGTTCCGCCAACATCGCGCAGTTATCGGCCAGCCGGATTTTCCCGCCAGGTTATATTCGTTATGATGCAACGCAGCAGATGCGGTTTTCTTATTCGACATCAGGGGAGCAAGTGGCTATGGAATACCTTGTCGAGTCGCCAACGCCGATGCGCACCCTCGGCCCGATCCCGATGACCGGCCAGCGCGAGATCCTGCGCATCGGCCTGATGCTGTTCGATGGCTGCTCCCTGCTGACCGCCGGCATCATTGCCGAGGCGTTCCGCATGGCGAACGAAATCGCCCTGCAGCGCACCGGCCGACCCGCCTACCAGTTGTCCCTGCTGTCCCACCGGGGCGGCATCGTCGCCTGCTCCTCCTCGGTACGGGTCTGGACGCAGGGGCTGGACGTGCTGGGCCAGCGTGGCTTCAACGCCATCTTCATCGGCTGCAGCGAGCGCGAGCCGTCCGGCGAGCGCGATGCCCGCCTGATGAACGCCATGATCGAGGTGAGCGCCTCGGTACTGGAGCGCAGCCCCCGGAGCGGCCAGCGCACCCAGCCCGCCCAGCCCCGCGTATCGCGCGCCATTCCCCAGAAGATTGTCGAAGTGGACGAGGTAGCCGGGATCAGCCACGTCACCTCGTCCGTGTTCTGGTGCCGCGATGGCGCCGTCTCCGCGCCGGACGTGATGCCCTCCGCGGCCGACATGGCGCTGGCACAGATCGAGTTCGACCTCGGTTTCGTGATGGCGACCGAAGTGGCCCGCCGCCTGGCCCCGCAGCGCGACACCTCCATGGCCCGCCAGGAAACCCCCGAACCCGACGACGTCCCCGACATCGCCGCCTCCTCCGAAGCGCTGGAGAAAGTGCGCGCCTCGGCCCGCTGGATCACCGCGCACTACGCGGAAGAGATCTCCGTGGCCGACGCCGCCCGCATCGCCGCCATGAGCGAGCGCAACTACCTGCGCCGCTTCAAGTGCGCGCTGGGCATGACCCCCTCCGAATACCTGATCCGCGCCCGGCTGGAGATGATCTGCCGGCTCCTCAAGGAAACCGACCTGCCGGTGGACAAGATTGCCCGCCGCTGCGGCATGGGCAACGGCGACCGCCTGGCCAAGATCTTCCGAAAACGCTTCGAGCTGTCCCCCACCGCGTACCGCAATCTCGACAAGACCGCGCTGCCAGACGCAGCCTAGCCACAGGAGGAGGCAAGAGTCATGCACCAAGATCTGCTGGATGTTGCAAAGCTGGACTGGATCTCGCGCGAGCTTTCTGAGTCGTACAGTGCCGCCGCGCCGTTTCCGCATGTCTGCATCGATAACTTCCTGGACGACGGCATCTACCGCGAGGCCAGCGCCGCCTTCCCCAGCGCCGACGAGAAGGTGTGGTTCACCTTCCGCTCCGCCGCCGAGAACCTGAAGCTCCAGATCCAGGACTTCTACGCGATTCCGCCCGCGCTGCGGTCCCTGATCGTCGAGTTCAACAGTCCCGGCTTCATCCGCTTCCTGGAGCAGCTTTCGGGCATCCAGGGGCTGGTGCCGGACCCCCACCTGCACGGCGGCGGGCTGCACCAGACGCTGCCGGGCGGCCGCCTCGGGCTCCATATCGACTACAACTACCACCTCGAATGGAAGCTGGACCGGCGCCTCAACGTGCTGCTGTACCTGAATGACGAGTGGGACGACAACTGGGCCGGCCATCTCCAGCTATGGGACGAGGAAGTCCAGCACTGCGTGCAGAACATCTCGCCCATCGGCAACCGGCTGGTGGTCTTCAGCACCAACGAGTGCTCGTGGCACGGCCACCCGGTGCCGCTAGCCTGCCCGCCCGGGGTCACGCGGCGCTCGATCGCGCTCTATTACTACACCAACGGCCGCCCGGACCAGGCCTCCGAGGAACACACCACGCGCTTCCACGCCCGGCCGGGCGAGCGCTTCACCATCACCGCGCGAGACATCCTGCATGGCATGACGCCCCCGTACGCCAAGGCGCTGGCCAAGCGGATCGTCGGGCGATAGCAGACAGGCGAACTACGATGGCAACCCTCCTCGTTACCGGCGGCGCCGGCTTCATCGGCAGCAACTTCGTGCTCGACTGGCTGCGCCGGCATGGCGCCGACCGCATCGTCAACGTCGACAAGCTGACGTACGCGGGCAACCGGCGCAGCCTGGCCGCCGTTGACGTCGAGGGGGGCCAGTCCCGCCACGTCTTCTCCCAGACCGATATCTGCGACCGGGCCGCGCTGGACGCGCTGCTGGCCACCCACCGGCCCCAGGCCGTGGTGCACTTCGCGGCGGAGAGCCACGTGGACCGCTCCATCGCCGACCCGGGCGCCTTCATCCAGACCAATGTGGTCGGCACCTTCACGCTGCTGGAAGCCGCCCGGGCCTATTGGGGGCGCCTGAATGCGGCCGATGCCGACCACTTCCGCTTCCTGCACGTCTCCACCGACGAGGTGTTCGGCTCGCTCGGCGCCGACGACCCGCCGTTCTCGGAGACCACGGCCTACCAGCCCAATAGCCCCTACTCGGCCTCCAAGGCGGCGTCGGACCACCTCGTCCGGTCCTACCACCACACCTACGGGCTGCCGGTGCTGACCACGAACTGCTCGAACAACTACGGCCCCTACCACTTCCCCGAGAAGCTGATCCCGCTGATGATCACCAACGCGCTGTCCGGCCGTGCCCTGCCGGTCTACGGCGACGGCCTCAACGTGCGCGACTGGCTCTACGTGGGTGACCACTGCACCGCCATCCGCACGGTACTGGCCCGCGGCAAGGTCGGCGAGACCTACAACATCGGCGGCTGGAACGAGAAGACCAATCTGGACGTGGTGCACACGCTCTGCGACCTGCTCGACGCGCTGGGCCCGAAGGCGAGCGGCTCCTACCGCCAGCAGATCACCTTCATCGGCGACCGCCCCGGCCACGACCGCCGCTACGCCATCGACGCCCGCAAGCTGGAGCGCGAACTGGGCTGGCGGCCCGCCGAGACCTTCGAGACCGGCCTGCGCAAGACCGTGCAGTGGTATCTGGACAACCCCGGCTGGGTCAAGGACGTGACCTCTGGCGAGTACCGCAACTGGGTGGCGAGGCAATATGCCGCCTGACGCCCCCAATGATCGGGAGATCCCCACCCTGCTGGTCACCGGCAGCAACGGCCAGGTCGGCTTCGAGCTGCGCCGCAGCCTGGCGCCGCTGGGCCGCGTGGTGGCGCTGGACCGCGCCGGCTGCGACCTGTCGGACCTCGACCAACTCCGGCGCGTGGTGCGCGAAGTCCGCCCCGACGTGATCGTCAACGCCGCCGCCTACACCGCCGTGGACCGGGCGGAGGCGGAGACCGAGCGCGACACCGCCTTCCTGATCAACGGCAAGGCCGTCGGCGTGCTGGCGGAAGCGGCCCGCGCGCACGGCAGCCTGCTGGTGCACTACTCGACCGACTATGTGTTCGATGGGGCAAAAGCCGATGCTTACTATATAGAGAGCGACCCGACCGGCCCGCTGTCGGTCTACGGCCGGAGCAAGCTCGCCGGGGAGCAGGCCATCGCTGCCGTGGACGCGCCGGCGCTGATCCTGCGGACCTGCTGGGTGGCCGGTGCGCATGGCGCCAATTTCGCCCGCACCATGCTGCGGCTCGGCGCCGAGCGCGACAGCCTGCGCGTGGTGGCGGACCAGTTCGGCGCCCCGACCACCGCCGCGCTCGTCGCCGATGTCACCGCGCAGGTCGTGGCCCGCCACTGGCTGGCCGGCAACCGTGCGGCGTTCCCGGCCGGCATCTACCATCTGGCCGCCGCCGGGGAAACCAGCTGGCACGGCTACGCCACGGAAGTGATCCGCTACGCCGCCGCGCATGGCTTCCCGCTGAAGGCGGACCCGGCACGCATCGCCCCCATTCCCGCCACCGACTATCCGCTGCCGGCGCCGCGCCCGGCAAATTCGCGCCTCGATACCAGCAAGCTGCGCCGCACGTTCGGCATCCACCTGCCGGACTGGCAGGAGGGGCTGCACCTGCTGCTGGACCAACTGCGCCCGTAAGCCTTTCCGCCTGTGAGCCTTTCCGCCTGTCAGCCTGGAGCCCCCCATGACCATGAACGTGACCCGAACCGATATTCCCGACGTGCTGGTCATCGAACCAAAAGTGTTCGGCGACGATCGCGGTTTCTTCTACGAGAGCTTCAACGGCCCCGAGTTCGAGGCCCTGACCGGGGTGAAGACCAACTTCGTCCAGGACAACCATTCGCGCTCGGCACGCAACGTCCTGCGGGGGCTGCACTACCAGGTGCGCCATCCGCAGGGCAAGCTGGTACGCGTGGTGATGGGGGAGGTATTCGATGTGGCGGTGGACCTGCGCCGCAGCTCGCCCACCTTCGGCAAGTGGGTGGGCGTGACGCTCTCGGCCACCAACAAGCGCCAGCTCTGGGTGCCCGAAGGCTTCGCGCACGGCTTCGTGGTCACCTCGGACTATGCCGAGTTCCTCTACAAGACCACGGACACCTGGTACCCCGAGCACGAGCGCTCCCTGCTCTGGCGCGACAGCACGCTCCACATCGACTGGCCGCTCCAGGGCGAGCCACTGCTCGCGGCGAAGGACGCGGGCGGCAAGGCGCTGCGGGAGGCGGAGGTTTTTGCCTGAGGGGGATGCGGTCATACAATGGAGCGAGGCCAACGGCGCCCGTGCTGCGGCGCGCACCGAGGTGTTGGTCGAACCCCAAAGGAGACCCGCATGAGCAGCAAGAACACCATTTGCCTGTGGTACAACCGCGACGCGCTCGATGCCGCCAATTTCTATGCCAAGACCTTCCCCGACAGCGCGGTGGGCGCCGTCCACCGCTCGCCGGGCGACTATCCGGACGGCAAGGAGGGCGATGTCCTCACCGTCGAGTTCACCGTCGCCGGCATTCCCTGCGTCGGCCTGAACGGCGGCCCGCACTTCCAGCACAACGAGTCCTTCTCCTTCCAGATCGCCACGGACGACCAGGCCGAAACCGACCGCCTGTGGAACGCCATCGTCGGCAATGGCGGGCAGGAGAGCGCCTGTGGCTGGTGCAAGGACAAATGGGGCCTCTCGTGGCAGATCTCGCCGCGCGTGCTGGTCGAGGCCGTCACCAGCCCGGACAAGGCGCTGGCCAAACGGGCGTTTAACGCGATGATGACGATGAAGAAGATCGACATCGCCAAGATCGAGGCGGCCATCCGCGGGGACGGCAAGTGATGCCGGGTTGAATCCCCCCGGCGGGCATGGCAGCATGGCCCGATGCCCGCCGCCGCCAATATTCCCTCCGATACCACTCTCCGGGACCTCGCCCGCCTGCGCCGCGTACGCGACCGCATCGACCGCGAGTATGCCCAGCCGCTGGACGTCGAGGCGCTCGCGCAGGGTGTCCACATGTCGGCGGGCCACCTCAGCCGCCAGTTCCGGCTGGCCTATGGCGAATCCGTCTATGCCTACCTGATGACGCGGCGCATCGAACGCGCGATGGCGCTGCTGCGCCGGGGCGACCTCAGCGTCACCGAGGTCTGCTTCGAGGTGGGATGTTCATCGCTGGGCACCTTCAGCACCCGGTTCACCGAACTTGTCGGGGTCTCGCCGAGCCGCTACCGGCGCGAGGCCGCCGGCGAGGCCGAGGGCATGCCGCCCTGCGTCGCCCGGCAGGTCACGCGACCGATCAGGAATCGAGAAGCGCCGAAAAAGCAGCCGGCCTAGACTGCCTGGACCCCAACACGGAAACGGAAACCCCTCATGGACCTCAGCATTCACTCGGCCTTCCTGCCCCACACCGACCCGGAAACCTCGCTGGCCTTCTACCGGGACGCGCTCGACTTCGAAATCCGCAAGGACGTCGCCTTCGGCGGCAACCGCTGGATCACGGTCGGCCCGCGGGGCAAACCCGAGACCTCCATCGTCCTGTTTCCGCCCAACGCCACGCCGGGCGTCACCGGCGACGAAAAGCGCACCATCGCCGAGATGATGGCCAAGGGCACCTACGCCATGCTGCTGCTTGGCGCGACGGACCTCGACGCCGCCTTCCAGCGCCTGCAGGACTGGGACGCCGAGATCGTCCAGGAACCGACCGACCAGCCCTACGGCGTGCGCGACCTGGGCGTGCGCGACCCGGCCGGCAACATGATCCGCATCCAGCAGCTGAAGTAAGACCGGGCGGGCCCGCTCCGCCTCACAGCATCGACTTGCCCTGCGCGAGGATCTTGTCGCAGACCTGCTTCTTGACCTCGGCCTTCATGGCGGCCGTGTTGCTGAGGTCGAGTTGCCGGCCGTTGCTGGTGGAAAGCACGCCGCGCGAGCCGTCGCTGTAGCCGGCGTCCTTGGTGCCGCCCGGCACGGAGCCCAGCAGCTTGTCCTTTACCGCCGAGGTCGCCGAGTCGGCGTTGAGGTAGTTGTTCTTCATGCAATATTCGATCACCCCGGCGGCGTTGCCGGCGCTGCCGGCGGTGAGCGATGACATCGACATCCCGCTGATGTCGCCGATCGCCCCGGTGGGGGCCGACTTCATCATGTCGCCGAGCTGCGCGTGGGCCACGCCCGAGAGGGCGGAGAGCACGACGCAGCACGCGGGAAGGGTCAGCCACGCGGCGCGGCGCAGCGTAGCGGGGACGGAAAATTTGGCCATGCGAGACTCCTTGTCCGGTCATGCCGGGAGTGGCCTCACCACTATATGCCGCCGTCCGCCGGATCCGATCTGAACGTTTTTGAGATCCCGTGTGGCTTATGCGTCATGCGACGCATGTCCCCGGAACATCGACATCCCATCCGTGATCTGCGCCAGTAGCGCCAGCGCCGCGCCCGGCAGCGGCCTGCCGGCCTTGACCAGCACCCGGGCCTGCGTGCCCCGGAACAGCGGATGGTCGATGGGCACCACGGCCAGTTGCCCGGCCGCGATCTCCCGGTAGGCCGCGAACTCGCCGATCAGCGTCATGAAGTTCTCGTACGCCACGATCTGCTTGAGCGCCGGCAGCGAGTTGGTGGTCAGCGTGGCGTGGATCGAGATGTTCTCGGCGAACTCCAGCATCTTGGCCGCATGGCCGATGCCGAACGACGGCGGCATCAGCGCCAGCGGGTAGGCCTGCATGTCGGCGATGCTCGCCGGGCCGCCACGCAGCGCCAGCGGGTGATCGCGCCGCACCAGCAGCACCACCGGCTGGGCCACGCTGGCGCGGTATTCCACGCGCGGGTGCGGCGGCGGGTTGTAGGCCAGGCCGATATGGGCGCGGCTCTCGGCCACCTCGTTCAGCACGTCGTCCACGGGCAGGCTGACCATGTGGATCTCGAGCTTCGGATAGCGCGCGCAGAACGGCGCCAGCACCTCGTTGACCAGCGCATCGGCAAACCCCTCGCTGATGACCAGCCGCACCTCGCCCTGCTGGAGCCCCTGCAAGGCGTGGAGCTGATCCTCCAGCTTCTCCTGGTGCGAGCGATAGCCGCGCCAGAACTCGAGCAGATGCGCCGCCGCCTCCGTGGGCCGCAGCCCGCGCGGCTGGCGCTCGAACAGCGTGGATCCCAGTTCGTCCTCCAGCAGCCGGATCTGCCGGGTGATAACCGACGGTGACGTGTTGAGGTGCTCCGCCGCACCCCGGATCGTCCCGTGCGCCATCACCTCCCGGAAGTACCGCAACCGCTGCTGATTGATCTCGCGCATCTCGCCGTATCCCTTGCGTTGCCTGAGGGGCAACGATACGTGAACTTTGTTGCTGTTGGTAGGTKGGTGCGGCGCTGCCACTATCGAGAGACCCCACGCAGGGCACCCCGCAGAGAGAACAGAGACAGACTGGAGACAAGCAATGCTAGCCATCCCCCAAGAAAGTGCAGTCGACGACACGTCCGCGCTGTACAGCAAGATCAACTGGCGATTGCTGCCCTTTCTGCTGATCTGCTACCTGTTCGCCTACCTGGACCGCGTCAATATCGGCTTCGCCAAGCTCCAGATGCAGAGCGACCTCGGCTTCTCGGACGCGGCCTACGGCGTGGGCGCCGGCATCTTCTTCATCGGCTACGTGCTGTTCGAGATCCCGAGCAACCTGATGCTGCCGCGCATCGGCGCGCGCAAGACCTTCAGCCGCATCCTGGTGCTGTGGGGCATTACCTCGGCCTGCATGCTGTTCGTGCGCGATGTGCCGATGTTCTACGCCATGCGCTTCCTGCTCGGCATCTTCGAGGCGGGCTTCGCGCCGGGGATGATCTATTACCTGTCGTGCTGGTACGGGCCGCAGCGCATGGCGCGGGCCATCGCCATCGTCTTCCTGGCCGGGCCGATCGGCGGCATTCTCGGCGCGCCGGCCTC
Organism: Cupriavidus sp. 01L43; assembly: GCF_056399925.1. Taxonomy (NCBI): domain Bacteria; kingdom Pseudomonadati; phylum Pseudomonadota; class Betaproteobacteria; order Burkholderiales; family Burkholderiaceae; genus Cupriavidus; species Cupriavidus sp. 01L43. The sequence goes on along the minus strand of NZ_JBFTSH010000005.1, from coordinate 253,405 downwards.
GGCGTGGCTGATGACCTCGCTTGCCGGCGCCGGCAACCTCGCCGGCTGGCAGTGGATGTTCCTGGTGGAGGGCCTGCCCTGCGTGCTGCTGGGCCTGCTGGCGCTGAAGCTGGTGCCGAACAAGCCGTCCGAGGCCACCTGGCTGACCGACCAGGAGCGGCGCATGCTGGAGGCCGACCTCGGCCACGGCGGCGGCGCCGCCCACAGCCACTCGTTCCGGGCCGTGGCGCGCGACAAGCGCATCTACGTGCTGGCCTTCGCCTACTTCTGCATCATCGCGGCGATCTACGCCATCAGCTTCTGGCTGCCCACCCTGATCAAGGCGCAGGGCGTGACGGATACCGTGCAGCTCGGCTGGTACGCGGCGGTGCCCTATATCGGCGCGGCCTTCGGGATGTATTACATGGGCCGGCGCTCGGACCGCAAGAACGAGCGGCGCTTCCACTGCGCGGTGCCCGCGCTGGCCGGCGGCGTGCTGCTGGCCGCCTCGACGCTGGCGGACGGCCACCTGTTCCTGACGCTGGCGCTGCTGACGCTGGGCACCACGGCGCTGTGGATGACCTACACGGTCTTCTGGGCGATTCCGCCCGCCTATCTCAAGGGGCCGGCGGCCGCGGGCGGCATCGCGCTGATCAACACCATCGGGCTGTCCGGCGGCTTCTGGGGCCCGGCCATCATCGGCTGGGCCAAGACCGCCACCGGCAACCTGCACCTCGGCGTGCTGGTCATGGCTTCGCTGCCTGTCCTTGCCGCCCTGATCGTCATCACCAACAAGCTGCCGGCCCACCGGTAGCCACCCATAAGAGGATTCCCATGCAACTGCACATGTCCACCTGGGCGGAAATCGAATCGTTCCTCCAGCGCAGCCGCACCATCGTCGTGCCGATCGGCTCCAACGAGCAGCACGGCCCGACCGGCCTGCTGGGCACCGACTGGCTGTGTCCCGAGATCATCGCGCGGGAGGCGGAGAAATCGGCCGACATCCTGATCGCCCCGACCTTCAATATCGGCATGGCCCAGCATCACCTGGCCTTTGCGGGCACGATCTCGCTGCGCCCGTCGACGTTCATCGCCGCGATTGGCGACTGGGTACGCTCCCTCGCCCTGCACGGTTTCGAGAAGATCCTGTTCCTGAACGGGCACGGCGGGAATGTGGCCTCGATCGAGGCGGCGTTCTCGGAGCTGTACGCGGAAGCCAGCTTCGCGCGGCGCCCGGCCGGCTTCGCGCTGAAACTCGCCAACTGGTGGGATCTGGAAGGCGTGGGCGAACTGGCGCGCGACCAGTTCCCGACCGGGCACGGCGCGCACGCCACGCCCTCCGAGATCGCCATCACGCAATGGGCCTTCCCGGAGTCGGTGAAGACGGCGGACTACGCGCCGCCCATCGCCCCGTCCGGCCCGATCCGCGATGCGCTGGACTTCCGCGCCCGCTTTCCTGACGGCCGGCTGGGCTCCAACCCGGGGCTGGCCACGCGCGAACGGGGCCGCGCGCTGGTCGAACTCGCAGCGCAGAGCCTGGCGCGCGAGCTGGCGGCATTCAGCCAGGAACGGCCGCCGGCCTGAGGTTGTCGTCAGGTTGGCCCGAGGTTGCCCCTCGGGCCGCCCGCCGCTCAGCGCGGCACCAGTTCCACGCGCTCGGTGGTCGCCTTTTCCACCGCCTTGCGCGTGTAGACCAGCGGGAAGTATTCCCCCTTGGCCCACAGCGGCGCCAGATCGCGGTAGTGGGGGCTGGCCGGATTGCCCGACTGCCCCGGCGTGTTCACCGCGCGCGAGGCGTCCCAGTTGCCCACGTCCAGCACCATCCGGAACGAGGCCCCGGCGGTCAGCTGGAAGTCATTGTTGCGATAGCTGGTGTTCATCGGCGTGAACGACGATCCACCGATCGGCCCCGCGTTCACGTCGTACTGCTGGCGCTGGGCGGGGTCGAGAATGGCGTTGAGCGGATGGTTGAACACGGCGGTGTGCAGCTTGCCCCACTGCCACGCCGCCGGGTCCGGCCCGAGCGCCTTCTCCACCTCGGCCATGGCCGACTTCAGCGAGGTGAGCATGATTTCGTTGCGGCGCTCGACGGTCATCCAGGTGTCGGGCTGCTCCATCACCGCGATCACCCGGGTGGCATCGCCCGCGCCCACCAGCTTGGCCGCTTCCGGCGACAGCGCCCCGCGCACGATGGCCGTGCGCAGGTGCTTGCTGAACCAGACCTCGAACAGCGCCGCCGCCGCGCTGTTGGCGCGCTCGTTGCCGTCCCAGTTGCGCAGCAGGTCCAGCCCGCGCTGGACCTGCGCGTCCGGGCTGTTGAGCGGCTTGAGCAGCGCCACCACGCGCTGGGCCGGCAGGGACACCGTGTCGTTCTGCCACGCCATCGAGTCCGCCACCGAACTGCGCGACTTGGCCCCCACCACCGCCTTGAGCCGCTGGGCGCGCGAACTGTCGCTCCACTCATAGCCCACGCCGATCTTCGCGGCCGGATGGTTGGCCGGGATGTTGTTCTCGTTGGCGGTGACCACGTAGCCCGGCGTCGGGTTATACGCCCACGGCAGTTCGTCCATGTTGCGATAGCCGGCCCACTCGTAGCGGCCATCGCCGGGCACCGGCGTCAGGCCGTCCCAGTTCGGCCGGTTCACGGTCAACCCGCCCGGAATCCAGCCGATATTGCCCGAGGTGTCCGCGTAGACCTGATTCTCGCCCGGCGCACCCCAGCGGTTCATCGCCGCACGGAACTGGTCCCAGTTGCGCGCGCGCATGTAGTCCATCGACCCGAAATACGGCGCCATGCCGTAGTCCAGCCACGCGGCGCGCAGCACCCAGGCGCGCTGGGTCTTGGCGTCGGCGTAGAGCACCGGGCCGTGGCGCGTGTAGTCGATGGTCACCGTGCGCGGCGTGGCCTCCCCGCGCACCGCGATCTGCTCGGTGACGGTTTCCATCGGCTCCCAGCGGCCCTTGTAGCGATACTCGCGCGCCTGGCCCGGGTTGGTCTCGTAGACGTAGAGGTCTTCCTGGTCCATGTAGAACCGGGTCAGGCCGAAGGCGATGGTGCCGTTATGGCCGATCGAGATGCCCGGCAGGAACGGCTCGCCGGCGCCGATCACGGACAGGCCCGGCGCGTTCAGGTGGCTGATGTAGCGCAGGCTCGGGGCGCCGTGCGCGCGGTGCGGGTCATTGGCGAGGATCGGCCGGCCCGTGGTGGTGCGGCTGCCGGCGATCACCCAGTTGTTCGAGCCCAGGCTGCGCCCGGTGTCACTCGACGCATCGACCATCGCATAGAGCTGGTCGACCGGCACGTTCCCGGCCCCCGCGGCCGCAGCCTTGCTGGCGCCCGGTGTCCACCACTCCTTCGGAAAGCGCGGCGCGGCCGTGGCCAGCGCGTAGGCCTGCTTCAGCTCGGCCACGGGCAGCGCGCAGGGGTCCAGCCCCTCGGGCAGCTTCGGCTCGACCGGCGGGTCGAGTTCGCGGCGCACCCAGTCGGCGCGCACCCCGTTGGCCTTGCCCTCGCAGAACACCGCTGCGCGGTCGATCTCGCCCGTGAAATTGAGCGTCAGGCCGTGGTGGCGAATCCGCACGATGTCTTCGGCACGCCACAGCGCCGGCTTGTAGTTCAGCACGCGGAACTCGGGCGGCAGCAGCGCCGCGTTGGCTTCCGTCTGCGCCACGTAGGCGTTCACGCCGGCCACGAAGGCCTCGGCCACGCGCTTGGCGTCGGAGCCGTAGGCGAGCCACTCCCGGTACATATCCCCCCGGAACAGCACCGCGCGCGCCATGCGGTCGCCTTCGACATAGGCCGGCCCGAAGTCCTTGGCCATCTCGCCCAGCCCGCGCTTGCGCCAGAGGTCGATCTGCCAGAGGCGGTCGCGCGCGGCCATGAAGCCCTGCGCGTAGAAGGCGTCGTAGAGCGTGCCGGCGTAGATGTGGGGCACGCCCCATTTATCGATCAGGATGCTGGCCGGCTTCTCCAGCCCCGGCACCGCGAAACGGTCGGGGCCGGCGGCGAGGGCGGCGGTGGTCGTGGAGAGCGTGGCAAGACAAGCGAGCGCGACGGCAGCGCGCCGCAGCGGACGGGAATGGTGAAGCATTGTGTCTCCTCTTCGGGGCCTGTTAAATCAGGACCCATGAGGATAGACGAATGTGGCGCCGATGTGGCCGATACGGCGATCGTGCGCTGCCGCAATACAGGCGTTTCAGGTTCAGTAAACGTCCCGACGGTAGCGCCCGTCCTCGGTCATCGCCTGCAGCGCGTCTTCGCCGACGATCTCGACGAGCGCCGCGTGCACGCCACCCGCCATGCCCTGCAGGCTGCCGCAGACATAGATCACCGCGCCCTCGGCCAGCCACGCGCGGAGGGCGTCGGCCTGCGCCGTCACGGCGTCCTGCACGTAGTGCGGCACGCCGCCATCGCGCGACCACGCGCGGTCGATGCGCTGCAACACACCTTGTTCCAGCCACGCGCGCAATTCTGCCCCGTGGAAGTCGTCATGGGCGGCGGAGCGCTCGCCAAACAGCAGCCAGTTGCGCCGATGCCCGGCCGCCGCGCGGGCCTTCAGCAGCGCGCGCAGGCCGGCGAGGCCCGTGCCGTTGCCGATCAGGATCAGCGGGCGGTCATCGGCAGGCGGATAAAACGCGCGATTGGCGCGCACGCGCAGCGCGATATGCGCGCCCTCGGGGGCATGGACGGTCAGCCAGCCGGACGCCAGCCCCAACCGGCCATCGTCATGACGGGTCTCGCGTACGAGCAGTTCGAGCCGGCCATCGGCGGGCAGCGAGGCAATCGAGTATTCGCGGTGCGGCAGGGCCGGCAGGGCGTCGATCAGCGCCTGCGGGGCCAGGCCGGCCATGGTGTCGAGATGGGCATCGGGCAGCGGCAGGCGCGTGGCCAGCGCCTCGGTCAGCGTCATCGGGCGGCTGTCGCAGCGCACCGGGGTGGCGCCATCGAGGGAGAGACGGACCAGCAGCTTCGCCACGACGTCCGGTGGCTGGCAGGGGCCGACTTCGGCGATATCGCCGGCCGTCCACGCCAGGTCGCTCGGATCTTCGGGCACCAGCGCGAGGTGCCAGGCCGGCGCACCGTGACTGCCGGGGTTGAGCAGGCGGCGCTCCACCAGTTGCCAGCGGCCATAGCGCGGGCGCTCCCAGTCGGCAATCTCCGCGCCGCCGCCGAGCGCCGACAGATGGTTCTGCCAGTGGCGCAGCGCGCCGGGGTCGCCGTTGTCGACCTCGACCATGTCGAATAGCGGCTGGGCGTGATGGCGCTGCAACCAGCCGGACAGCGTGTGCCCGAAGGCGCAGAAGCGCGCGTAGCTGCTATCGCCCAGCGCGAGAATGCCGAAGCGGAGCTGCCGCAGCGACTCCGGCGCGGCGCCGGACACCAGCTTGCGCGTGAAGCCGGAGGCGGTATCGGGCGCATCGCCCTCGCCCGTGGTGCTGACCAGGAACAGCGCCTGCCCGCACGCGGCCAGCCGCGCACCGTCCAGTTCGGCGAAGGACAGCAGTTGCACCGGCACGCCGGCGCCTCGCAGCGCGCGGGCGGTCTGCGTCGCCAGTTGCTCGGCGAAGCCGGTCTGGCTGGCGTAGGCGATCAGCGTGGGGCGCCCGGCGCCGTTGTCATCCGGCACAAGCGCTGCCCGCGCGGCGCGGCGGCGGCGATGCTGGGCGAGGATGGCGGCGCAGAAGCCCGCATAGGCCGCCACCACGCCGGCCGCCATCGTCATCCGGCTGGGAGACAGCGCGGCCAGCGCAACGCCGGCGAGGCAAACAACCCAGGGCCACAGGCGAGCGACGGTCATGACAGCATGGCGGCGAATGCCGGCGAAGTGAGTTCATCGAAGCCGCGCGGCGTGCGAACGAGGAAGCGCGCCGCCAGCGCATGGCGCTGCGCGAAGTCCATGCCCGCCTGGGGCCCAAGCACGGTCAGCGCCGTGGACAAGGCATCGGCCAGCATGCAGTCCCGGTGGATCACCGTCACCGAAGCCAGCGCGTGCGCCGCCGGGTAGCCGGTGCGCGGGTCGATGGTGTGGGCAAAGCGTCGGCCGTCCTGCTCGAAGTAGCGGCGATAGTCGCCGGACGTGGCGATGGACAGCCCGAGCAGCGCCACCAGCGTGCGGGCGGCACCGGGGGCGTTCGCCTCGGGCGATTCCAGTTCCACCCACCACGGCATGCCGTCGGGCTTGAGGCCCTGACCGCGCAGTTCGCCGCCGATCTCGACCAGATGATGGGTGACGCCGCGGGCGTCCAGATGGCGGGAGACTGCATCGACAGCAAACCCCTTGGCGATGGCGCAGAAGTCCAGCGCGAGCCCGCCCGGCTGGCGCGCCCGGCGGTTCGGCACATCAACCTCGATGCGCTGCCAGCCGCAGGGCTGGCGCACGCGCGCCACGTCGTCCGGTGTGGGCGCGGTCTGGCGCGCATGCGCCAGACCTGCGGGGCCGAAGCCCCACAGGTCCACCAGCGGACCGGCGCTCGGATCGTAGGCGCCGCCGCTGTCGCGCGCCACCTGCAGCGCGGCCTGGAGCACCGCGAAGCAATCCTCGGGCAGCGTGACCCAGGCATCGGCGGCAGCGCGGTTGAAGCGGCTCAGGTCCGAGGTCTCGGACCAGTTGCTCATCTGGGCGATGACGTTGGCCAGGACCGCCTCGATCGCCGCCTCGATGCCATCCCCGATGCTTGCATCCTCCCCGCCCGCCAGCACCGCCGACACCGACCACGTGGTACCCATGGTCTGGCCGGCCCACTGCCGCACGCGCCCGCCCGCCGCCGGGGTGGGCGGCGGCGCGGAGAGCGAGGTGGGAATCAGCACGCGCGGCATCGATCGGTCTTACTGGGGCAGCACTTCCACGGTCACCGCGTAGGCCGCGCGGCGGGCCTTGGCCTGCTTGACCGAGGTCTTGTCGTCGCGGACATCGGCTTCCATCCAGTACATGCCCGGGGCCGGCCACTTGATGCTGAACTTGCCGTCCGCGTCGGTGGTCACGCTCAGGTCGTTGAGCTTGTCGCGATAGCGGATGCCGCCCGGCACGATCTCCACCTTCAGGTTGCTGGCGGGCTTGCCGTCCAGCAGCAGGCGGAAGCTGGCCGTATCGCCCGCCACGAGGTCGTTCGGGTGGGTGATCGGGGCCAGCTCCAGGCCGCGGCCCGTGGTCGACAGCGCCTGCTTGGACGGCTTGCCGGCGGTCACGAAGGCTTCCACGCGGCCGGCGTTCTCGGTCACCTGCAGGTCCTGCGCGTTGGCCGGCACGTTGCTGGCCAGCGCCTCGGCGGTGCCGCGCCAGCGCTTGGTCTGGCCGCCTTCCTTCCACGAGGCGAACACACCCTGGTTGATCACGGCCACGCGGTAGGTGCCCGGCTGCGTCAGGTGCAGGTCGAAGGTGCTGCGGTACTTGCCGGTGGAGGCGTTCTCGGCCTTCACGGCGGCGCCATCCGGGCCGGTGACGACGAGGTTATCGAGCCGCATCGGCACGTGTTCGAAGTAGAACAGGTCGTTGGAGACGGCGGCGTCCACAGTCACCCAGGCGTCGTTGCCGGACAGCACGGTGGCCGACGGCAGCAGCCACTGGCGGTGGGCGTGGGCGGCCAGCGGGGCCAGGGCGGCCAGCGCCAGCACGGCGGCGCGCATGGCAAGGCGTTGCGGGAAGCGGGCAGGCTTGTTCATCGTCAGGCTCCAGTCAATCCAGTGATTCGGGGTGAGAACGGATGGGGTGCGGGTCAGGGCTTCAGTTCGACGGTGACGCCGCCGAGTTCGTGTTCGCCCTTGGCACGGGCCGTCTGCGCGGATTGCGGCGGCCACGTGAACGGCACGCGCACCAGTTCGCGGCCCCCGACTTCGCGCGCGGCCTCCACCACCAGTTGGTAGTCGCCGGCGGGCAGCTTGCCGAGTGGCGACTTGCCGGCGGAGAACGACACCGCCTGCTCGCCCGGCGCACGCGTGGCGCCGGAGATCCCATCGGCCGGCATCTGCATGTCCCGGCCCGCCTTGCGCCACCACTGGCGCATGTCCTTGAGCCACTTGGTGCCCTCCCCGTCCTTGTTCTTGCCGTCGTACCAGACCGCCAGCGTGGAAACGGGGCTCTGATCGGCGCGCTCCACCCACATCGCCACGTAGGGGCGGTGGTACTCGGCCACGGTGAGGCGGGGAATATCCACCTTGACGTTCAGGTCGGCGGCCATGGCGGGCGCAAGCGGGGCGGCGGCCAGGCCGGTCATGGTCACGGTAAGGAGTCGGCGCATCGGAACTACCTTTTCTGGTTGGATGGAATGCAAATCAGTGAATGAACACGATGGCGAGCAGCAGCGGCACCACCAGCCCCGCCCCCACCAGCGGCCAGGTGGCCATGCGGCCACCGGCGTGCAGCTTCAGCAGGAACAGCCCGGTGAGGCTGAAGACGAGGCACGCGAAGGCGAACACATCGAGGAACAGGCTCCACGCATGGCCCGTGTTGCGGCCCTTGTGCAGATCGTTGAAATAGGAGATCCAGCCGCGCGAGGTGGCTTCGAACTGCACCTCGCCGCTGTCCAGCGCCACGCTGACCCAGGCGTCGCCGCCGGGGCGTGGCAGGGCCACGTAGAGTTCATCGGCGGACCATTCGGCCTCGCGGCCTTCGGCATCCACATGGAGGGATTCCGACAGCCATTGGGCCAGCACGGGCGGCACGGGCGCTTTTTCGTTCTTCTGGGCGGCGCCGGCCGGGGCCGCGCGTCGGAGGGCGGCCAGCACGTCACGCGGTGCGGTTTCGCTGCGCGTGACCACGCTGGGCCGGGCCTCGATCTGGCCGGCATGGTTCAGCGTGAAGCCGGTGATGGCGAACAGCATCATCCCGATCAGGCAGATCGCGGAACTGATCCAGTGCCATTGATGAAGATGCTTGAGCCAAAAGGCGCGGCGCTGCTGGCCGGAGGCCGGCGGGTTGTCTGTCATGCGGGTGAGAAAGGGGGCGCGCGGGGCGCGCGCGGGGGGCGCGGCGGCATGTCGATTAGCCGCAACACCTAGATGGTAATGGTTCTCATTTGTTGAGGCAATCTGCCATGACGTAGTCGACACGCTGTCATGGTTACGGTGCGTTACACCCCGTGCGCCTCTTGCATCACCTTACCCTATCAGTGTTTCCCCCCGATCAAGATCCTTGATGACCGCGCCGTTATGGCACCCATAGAGGGCGAAAAATCGATCGCCCCGAGCGGGTTCAGACAAGGAAAAGGAGGAAAACGAATGCTGCAAAATCTCAGCCTGAGAAAAAAGCTCATGCTGCCGCTGGTGCTGAGCTGGATCTGCCTGCTGGCCATCACCCTCTGGAATGCCTGGGAAATGCGCGCGCTGCGGTTCGAGGACCGCAAGCTGTCACTCGAACATGTCACCGATGTCGCCAACTCCATCGTCACCGAATACGAAGCGATGGCGCGGGCCGGCAAGCTGCCGGTGGAAGAAGCCCAGAAGCAGGCGCTGGACCGCGTGCGCGCGCTGCGCTTTGGCGCGGACGGCTATTTCACCGTGATGCGTTCGGATCACGTGGTGCTCATGCATGCCATCAAGAAGGAGCTGGATGGCAAGAACATGGGCGACATGAAGGACCCCAACGGGGTCTACCTGTTCCGCGAGATCGCCGCGCTGGGCAAGAACCCGGGCCACGGCTTCGTCGAATATCTCTGGCCCAAGCCGGGCGCCGAGGCCCCCCAGCCCAAGCTGAGCTACGTGCTGAACTTCAAGCCGTGGGACTGGGACTTCATCGCCGGGCTCTATCTCGATGACATCCACGCCGAATTCCGCCGGTCGCTCTGGGAAGCGCTGGGCTGGCTGCTGGGCGTGGGCGCGCTGATGAGCGTGGTGATGGTGCGGGTGTCCGTCAGCCTGCAGAAGCAGCTGGGCGGTGAGCCCGCGCTGACGTCGCAGATCGCGGCGCGCATCGCTGAGGGCGACCTCGCCTCGCATGTGCAAACCAAGCCCAACGACCGCGAAAGCGTGCTCTACAACATGCAGCAGATGCAGGCGCGCCTGACCGGGGCCATCGGACAAATCCGAGGCTCGGCCGATTCGATCGCCGGCGCGGCACGCCAGATCGCGGCGGGCAACGTGGATCTGTCGCGCCGCAGCGAGGAGCAGGCCGCCTCGCTCGAGGAAACCGCCGCAAGCATGGAGGAGCTGACGAGCACGGTCCGCCAGAGCGCCGACAACGCCCGGCAGGCGTCGCGGCTGGCCGAAGGCGCCTCGGACATCGCCGTGCGCGGGGGCCAGATCGTGCACCAGGTGGTGGGCACGATGGGCGAGATCAAGGCGGCGTCCGGCAAGGTGGTGGACATCATCGGCGTGATCGAGGGCATCGCCTTCCAGACCAACATCCTGGCGCTGAACGCGGCAGTGGAAGCCGCTCGCGCGGGCGAACAGGGCCGCGGCTTCGCCGTGGTGGCCGGCGAGGTGCGCAGCCTGGCCCAGCGCTCGGCCACGGCGGCGAAGGAGATCAAGGCCCTGATCGACAACTCGGCCCAGCGCGTGGAAGACGGCTCGGTGCTGGTGGAAGGCGCCGGCCGCGCCATGGAAGAGATCGTCGAAGCGGTGAAGCGCGTGACCGACCTGATGGGCGAAATGCGCGCCGCCACCGAAGAACAGACGGGCGGCATCGAGCAGGTGAACCAGGCGGTGTCGCAAATGGACCAGATGGCGCAGCAGAACGCGGCGCTGGTGGAGGAAGCCACGGCCGCAGCGGCGTCGCTGGAAGATCAGGCAGACGCCCTGCACCGGGCCGTGGGGCAGTTCAGGTTGGCAGGGGCAATCTGAAGCAGGTGTTTCGACAAGGGTGTTGAAGCCCGCAGGCCGGTCTGGCTGCGGGCTTTTTTTGTGGGTTGTCGTGGAATCGCCGGAACGCCCGGTTCTGGTGAACTGGGAGAGACCGGGAACAGCGTATGATCGACGGCATGCTGCCGATGGCTGCCGAAGCGCCCCCGATGACCAACGATCCTCACCTGTCTCCCAAGCTGCATCTGACTGCGAAGCATGGATTCGCGCTGCATGACAGCCGCCAGCCCGTTTTTCACCGGGGATGGCATATCCACGACTGCGGCATGCTGCTGTGGCCGCGCATGGGGAGACTCAAGACGACATGGAACGATGTGTCCGGCGAGCCGGACTCGCCGCATGCCGTTTCGCTGGTGCGCGGCACCGCAGTCCTGCTGCCGGCGTCGATCTCGCATCTGACGGCATCCGAGCGCGGGCGCCAACAGCATGGGGAGCTATACCTGCCGCCCGACCGCCTGCCCGCCGGTCGACCGTTTGGCGCCATGCATCTGGACGCCGCGACCATCGCAATGCTCGAGGCGCTGCTGGCGCCGGGGATCTCGGCGACGAGCGCTTCCTGGCTGGTGCGCGCCATCGTGGAGCAACTGATGAGCAGCCGGCCGCTGGCGATACCCGAAGAGCCGGCATCCGTGGCACTGCGCATGGTCCGGCGCTTCCATCAGGCGCTCGAACGCGACCTGCCCTTGCCTTCGATCGATACCGTGGCCAGCGAGCTGGGCGTCTCGATCCGGCATTTGCAGCGCGCTTGCCAGATCGAGTTCGACGTGACGCCCGTGGCACTCAGGCGTCGCATCCTGGCTACGCATGCACGCGCCCTGATCGCGCAAGGTCAATCCGTCGCCAGCGTCAGCCTGGACCTCGGCTTTTCATCCAGCGGACATCTGCACCGCTTGCTGCGCGAGGCCGCCGATCCGTCATAGGCGCGGCGGACTGGCGACCTCATCCCGCCATCACGACAGCATCGATCTCGATCTCCGTCCACGCCCCATCCGGCAGGCTCGACACACCCAGCGCGCTGCGAGCGGGCAGGGGCTGATCGGGGAATGCCGTACGCAGGACGGCCGAGGCCGCATCGAGCACGGCCGGATGATGGGTGAAGTCCGACGCCGCGCGGATGAAGCCGCGCAGGCGGACGATCTGGATGACGCGTGACAACTCGCCGTCGCAAGCCACCCGAAGCGCCGCCAGCGCGTTCAGCATCGATACTTCGGCAGCACGGCGGGCGGGTTCCACATCGGCTTCGCTCTGGCATTGGCCTGCCATGGCCACGCCTTGCTGCCGGCATACCTGCCCGGCGATCGACACCCAACGCGATGGCCCCACCTCCACCGCGCGATACGGCGCATAGCTACCACGCGGACTGGACACCGCGGGCATGGCAAATCCTGCGGCAGCAAGCAAGGCTTCGGGAGAACTGACCGTCATGCGTCGCTCCATGCCACGCCGCCACTGAGCCAGCAGCCGTCGGGCTCGCCTGAGTCCCCATGGCGTGGAGCCACGAGGATTTCCGAAGGGCTGCCCATGGCATCGCCCTGCCGGACTGCGATGGACGACACCGTTCGACCCTGACCACGCAGTGGGTCCGCCTGGTTCAGATACCCCCACAACGCCGCCGCAGCGATGCCGGTGGCGGCGTCTTCGGGATAGCCCGACGACTTCGGAAACTGCCGCGCATGGACGACGGGCTGCCCGTCCGCTTTAGGCGCCCCGAACGCATAGGGATAGAGGCCAGTCGAGCCGATCGACGCGCATAGCGGCTCCATGGTCGAGAAATCCGGCTGCAAGCCGTCGAGCATCGCCACGGATGGCAGGCAGACAAGCGTCTTCACGCGGCTGGTCGCGGCATTGATGGCCGCATAGCTGCCGGCAGGCAGGCCGAGCTGCATGGCCACGCGGTCCGACGCCCCGGCATCCAGCACCTCGGTACGCACTGCCGGCTGCGAAATCCAGACGCGCTGCGATGCGTCGTCCCAATACGCCAGCACGATGCCACTCAGCGTTTCGATGCGCGCCGTCGGCGTGGTCCATCGCCCCCACTGGCGCAGCGCCCAGAGGGTACCCACCGTGGCATGACCACACATCTCCATCTCGTGCTGCGGCACGAAGAAGCGAAAGCGCCAATCGCAGCCGATCTCGCTCGGCAATACGAATGCCGACTCGTGTCCATGCGTTGCGGCAACGCTTTGCATTGCCGGCGCGCTCATGCCACGCGCGTCGGCGACCAACGGCACCGGATTGCCGCCTTGCCCATCGCGCACGAACACCCGGATCAGATTGACGTCACTCACCTGTGGCTCCCACGGACTTGGCAATCTTGCCCCAGTATGGGATGTCTTGCTGGACGGCAGCCTGCAGCGCGGACGGCGTCCCGGGGCGCGCGGTCACGCCTTTGCCGGCAAGATCGTCGGCGACCGCCTTGTCGGCGAGCACCTTATTCAACGCGGCATTGAAGCGATCGACGATCGCAGCGGGCGTCCCCTTCGGAAAGGCGATGCCGTACCACAGCTGCTGCTCGAAGCCGGGCACACCCTGGCTGGCGAACGTCGGCACGTCCGGCAACAACGGCGTGGAGGCCGTCACGGCGATGGCGGCAATCTTCCCAGCCTTGATGTATGGCGCCAATCCGACCGGGTTGTCGAACATGATCTGCACCTGACCGCCAATCAGATCGGTGTAGGCCGGTGCCGCGCCACGATACGGGACGTGGACCATCGGCACACCAACGAACTTCTGGAACTGTTCGCCCATCAGGTGCGACACGGTGCCAACGCCTACCGACGCAAAGCTGTGCTGCGACTTGTCCGCCTTCAACCGGGCGACGAGCGTCCTGGCATCGGCCACGCGCATGGCGTTGTTGACGGCCAGCACATAAGGCGATGTGCCGATGAAGCCCGCATAGGCGAAGTCCTTCGCCGGGTTGTAGGGCAGCTTCGGATAGAGCGCGACGCTTACCGCATGCGTGCTCGTCGTGACCACGCCCACCGTGTAGCCATCGGCGGCGGCCCGCGCCACGAAGCCCGAACCGATCGTGCCGCCAGCCCCGCTGCGATTGTCGATCACGACAGGCTGCCCGAGTTCGCGCTGCAGCAGCGGCTGGATCGAGCGAACCACGAGGTCGGTACCGCCACCAGCCGGAAATGGCACCACCATGGTGATGGGCTTCGCCGGCCAGGTTTCCGCATGGGCGGCGACGGAACACGCTGCGACAGCGCCCGCCAGCAGGGCGCACCGGGCCCTGCGCGTTGATATGGACAGGATGGACATGTGCACTCCCCTTGTTGGAATGCATGCAGTCTAGAAACGCGTCGACCCGCCCTCAAACCGGAATGCGACGTTCAGCGATCCGAAATGCGCACGCGGCAGATCCGGCGTCCAAAGCGCCCGACAGATCAATCGGCCGGTGCCGGTACATGCCCCCTGGCGCGTGCTGCGCTGGCTGCCACGGCGGCAGTGCGCGTTTCCACGCCGAGCTTCTCGAAGATGTGCTCCAGGTGCTTGTTGACGGTTCGCGGGCTCATGCCGAGGATGTCGGCGATATCGCGGTTGGTCTTGCCACGGGCTACCCACGACATGACTTCGGCCTCACGCCGCGTGAGTGCCGCCGTGGACGCGAGCATGTCGGCGCTGCCTTCCGCTTCGCCATGGCCGCGCAGGATGGCCTCGCGCAGCGCGCGCGCCTGCCGCGCCTTGCCGACGTGGGACCGCACGCGGGCCACCACCTCGGCGATGGCCACCGGCTTGGTGACGTAATCGCACGCGCCTACCTCGAAGCCCCGTACGATGTGCACCGTATCGCCCAGGCCGGTCATGAAGATGACCGGGAGGTCTGCGTGGCGGTCCATCAACGCGGCACAGGTGGAAAAACCGTCCATCCCGGGCATATCCACGTCCAACAGCACCGCATCCGGGGAAAAGTGGGCCAGCGCGCCGAGCGCAGCGTTGCCGCTGGCAGCGGTGTGCACCAGCATGGCTTCGCCGCCCAGCGCGCGGGTCAGGAAGCTGCGCGCGTCGGCGTTGTCGTCCACCACGAGCACACGTGTTTCGGATGCAGAAGATTCAGGTTCGGGATGCACGGAGCGCCTCGCCAAGTCGATCATTCAATGCAGCGCCATCGGCACGCGCCAGCGTCAGCATCTTGCGCGCCCACGCACCGATGCCGCCGCCGCTGGCGGCAAGTTCCGCCAGTTGCGCCTCCAGCGCGCGCAGCCGGCCGGTGGCGCCCAGTTGCAGCATCTCGCGCAGCAGCTCGGCGTGGGGCGGCGCCTCGGGCTCGGCGGGCTCGGCGGGCTGGGCGGGCAGCGTCAGCGCGTGCCGGACAATGTCGATCAGCTCCGATTCGCGCACCGGCTTGCTGACGAAGCCGAGGTAGCCATGCTGAAGCCTGGCCTCCTCGGTGTTCTCGTGAGCGTTGGCGGAGACGATGACCACCTGCGGCGCGCCCGGCTCCGCGCGGATCTCGCGGCACAGGTCCCAGCCCGATGCATCCGGCAGGTTCAGGTCCAGCAGCACCAGATGCGGATGCCACGCCCGCAGTTGCGGGAGCACAGCGGCCCCCTCCCCGACTTCCTGCACCGCCAGCCCCAACGGTGACAGGAAGCCGCGCAGCACCGCCCGGTGCGACTGCCGGTCATCGACGATCAACACCCTTGCATTCGCCGGCAGCGGCGCCTCCGGGACCCTCCGTGGCCGTGTTACCGGTACGGACAGTGCGGGTAGATAGAGCCGCACCGAGAACTCGCTGCCCATGCCCGGTGCACTGCGCACCCTGACCTCGCCGCCCATCAGGTCCACCAGCAGCCGCACGATGGCGAGTCCCAGTCCGATGCCCTCTCGGTCGTCATGGGCCGTGGCGCGCTCGAACGGATCGAAGATGCGCACCTGGTCTTCCGGCGCGATGCCGGGGCCCGTGTCGCTGACCGTGATCGTCGCCAGTTCACGCTGATGGCGTACCGCCAGCGTGACCGCGCCGTGCTCCGTGAATTTGATGGCATTGCTGACCAGGTTGATGACAATCTGCCGCAATCGCTTGGAATCGCCATGCACATGGGCCGGCAAGGCGCCGGATACGCGATAGTGAAACGTCAGCCCGCGTGCCGCGGCCAGCGGGCGGAACATGCGTACCAGGTCGTCGAACACGCCCTCCAGCGCCACGGCGTCGTGCTCGAGCCGCAGTTTGCCGGCCTCGATCCGTGACAGCTCCAGCAGGCCATCGACCAGGCTGGACAGGTGTTCGCCGGCGCGGCCAATGGTCTGCACATCCTCGCGGCATGCCGCCGGCAACGCCGGTGCCCGCAGCAGCAGCTGCGAGTATCCCAGGATGGAGTTGAGCCCCGCGCGCATCTCATGGCTCATGCCGGTGATGAACCGGCTCTTGGCGGCATTGGCCTGCTCCGCGACTTCCTTGGCATGCTGAAGCGCCGCATCGGTACGACGGTGCGCATCGATCTCCTTTTGCAGCAGCCCGTTCTGGCGTTCCGATTCTTCCTGGGCGACGGTCCGGCTTTCGTTGGCCAGTACCAGCCACCAGGAAGCGACCGCGGCAAACAGCACCAGCCCGGCACCAATCTTGAGAAACAGGTCGGTGCGCGGCGCGGTGCTGTGCACCAATGGGCCCGATAACTGCTCCTGCGTATAGAGCAGCCACAGCAACGTGCCGAACGCGAACACCATCCCGGCCAACACAAGACTGAACTGACCGATGCGGCGTGCCATGACCAGCGGCGTGCCGGCGGGCAGCACGCGCGTGAGCGCGAAGGCGATCTGCTCCTGCGCGCTGGCCCCCGGCTTGCACCGGTCTCCGCAGCGCGCATCCAGCGTGCAGCACAGCGAGCAAATCGGGCCGCGATAGGCCGGGCACGCGGCCACGTCCTCCTGCTCGAACGGGTTACGGCAGATCGCGCAACGGATGACCGCGTGCCGCGCGCCGAAGTGGACCGGTGCCCGCGCGATGAAATAGCGGCTCTGCGTGAGGTAGGCAATCGCCGGCGGCAACAGGACCGCCAGCGCGAGACCCACCCCTACCGAGGCGGGACGCAGCGTGTCGCCGAACACGCCGAGATGCACCAGCATCGACAACGCCGAGGCCAGCACCATGGCGCCGAAGCCTGCCGGATTGATGTCGAACAGGTAGGCGCGGCGGAATTCGATATCGCGCGGCGACAGTCGAAGCGGCTTGCTGATGACAAGGTCGCCAAAGATGGCGCCGACCCACGCCACCGCCAGGTGGGCGTAGAGCGCCAGCACTTGCTCCAATGCCTCGAACACGCCCATCGCCATCAGCATCACCGCGATCAGCACGTTGAACGCGAGCCATACCACGCGGCCCGGATGGCTGTGCGTGAGCCGTGCGAACACGTTCGACCACGCCAGCGAGCCCGCGTAGGCATTGGTAATGTTGATCTTGGTCTGGGAGACCAGCACCAGCAGTCCTGTCAGGAGCACGGCCACCCAGCCGGGCCAACCGTTGCCGAGCCCGAGTGCGAAGCCTGCCAGGTACATCTGCGTCGGCTCCAGCGCGTGGGCGATCGGCAATTCCGCCTGCAGTACGACGAAGGCGAGAAACGCTCCGCCAACCATCTTGGCCGCACCAAGGATGATCCAGCCCGGTCCGGCCGCAATCAACGCCCCCCACCATCGCACGCGGTTGTCCCGCGTGAGCGGCGGCATGAAGCGCAGGAAATCCACCTGTTCGCCGATCTGCGCGATCAGCGCGGCGGCCACCGTGGCGGCGGCGCCGAACGCTTCCCATGAGAAGCCGTCGCCATCGGCCAGGCGCCCGTTGAGCGAGAGAAACTCGGTATAGCGCTGCGGCTCGCGCCACAGGATCAGCCCATAGGGCAGGATCAGCAGCACGAGCCACAACGGCTGGGTCCAGAGCTGGATACGCGACAGCAGCGTCACGCCATGGGTGACCAGCGGGATGACCACGATGGCGGACAGCAGGTAGCCGATGGACCTCGGCAGACCGAACAGCAGCTCGAATGCCTGCGCCATGATGGCCGCCTCGAGCGCGAAGAAGATAAAGGTGAAGCTGGCGTAGATCAGCGAGGTGACGGTGGAGCCGAGGTAGCCGAACCCCGCACCCCGTGCCAGCAGGTCCATGTCCACGCCATGACGCGCGGCGTAGTAGGAGATCGGCAGGCCGGTCAGGAAGATGACAAGGCTGACCACGCCGATGGCCCACATCGCGTTGGTGAAGCCATAGCTGAGCGTGATGGCAGCACCGATGGCTTCCAGCGCGAGGAACGCGACTGCACCAAAAGCGGTATTTCCGACCCGAAACGCGCTCCATTTTCGGAACGACCTTGGTGCAAACCGCAGCGCGTAGTCCTCAAGGGTCTCGTCGGCCACCCAGCGGTTGTAGTCGCGCCGGATCTTGCTGATGCGCTGGACGGGCTGGGAAACGCTCGACATGGAGAGGGGTGCATGGTCGCACTGGCAATGGGTCGTGCGCTGCGGATGCAAGAGATGTGCCGTGCGCCGGTGGCCGGCCCGACTACGTTGAATGACGTATGGCTGGGCGTCCCCCACCCGCAGCATGATCGCTCCGCAGCATTCCTCTTCCCCAACGGAGCGTCGATCATGCGTGACAACGAAAGCGATAACGAACAGAACGGGTCCCCGCCTTCCCAATCCCGCCGCCGGCTGATGCAGGGCCTTGCCGCCCTGCCCGCGCTGCCGCTGGCCGGCATGGCCGCGCAGGCCCACGGTGCCAATCTGCCTACCGGCACCGTGAACACCACCCGGCTCGCCGTCACCGATACCGAGGTCACCGTGGGCCAGCTGCATTCGGCCACCGGCACCATGGCGATCTCGGAAACCGGGTCGATCCAGGCCGAACAGCTCGCCATCGACCAGATCAACGCCGCTGGCGGCATCCTCGGCCGCAAGATCAAGGTCATCAAGGAAGACGGTGCCTCGGACTGGCCGACCTTCGCCGAGAAGTCCCGCAAGCTGCTGGTCAACGACCGTGTGGCGGCCGTGTTCGGCTGCTGGACCTCCGCCTCGCGGAAGGCCGTGCTGCCCGTCTTCGAGAAAGAGAATGGCCTGCTCTACTACCCGACGTTCTACGAGGGTCTCGAGCAGTCCAAGAACGTGATTTATACCGGACAGGAAGCGACCCAGCAGATCATCTGGGGCCTCGACTGGGCCGCCAAGCAGAAGAACGCCAAGAGCTTCTTCCTGATTGGCTCCGACTACATCTGGCCGCGGACGTCCAACAAGATCGCGCGCAAGCACATCGAAAACTTCCTCAAGCTCAAGGTCGTGGGCGAGGAGTACTACCCGCTCGGCCACACCAATTTCAACTCGCTGATCAACAAGATCAAGGTCGCCAAGCCCGACTGCATCTACGCGATCGTCGTGGGCGGCTCGAACGTTGCCTTCTACAAGCAGCTCAAGGCGGCCGGGATTACCGCCGACAAGCAGTTCCTGCTGACCATCTCGGTCACCGAGGACGAAGTGCTCGGCATCGGCGGCGAGAACATCGCCGGCTACTACGCGGCCATGAAGTACTTCCAGTCGCTCGACAACCCCAACAACAAGCAGTTCGTCGATGCCTTCAAGAGCAAGTTCGGCAGCAAGGCCGTGATCGGCGATGTCACGCAGGCCGCCTACCTCGGCCCCTGGCTGTGGAAGGCCGCGGTGGAGAAGGCCGGCAGCTTCGATATCGACAAGGTCGTCGCGGCCTCGCCGGGCATCGAATTGAAGTCCGCCCCCGAGGGTTACGTCAAGGTGGATACGAATCATCACCTGTGGAGCAAGACGCGCGTCGGGCTGGCGCAGCTCGATGGCCAGTTCAAGGTGGTGGCCGAGTCGCCGCAACTGATTCCGCCCAATCCGTTCCCGAAGGGCTATCAGTAAGCCCGCCGCCGTCCCATCGATCCACGGAGTAAGAGTCATGAACGTGTCGGACATGCTGAACATCGGCCTGATGCAGGGCTTTGCAGGGCTGAGCCTGTTCTCGGTGCTGCTCCTGATGGCGCTCGGGCTGGCCATCATCTTCGGCCAGATGGGCGTCATCAACATGGCGCACGGCGAGTTCATGACCATCGGCGCCTATGTCATCTTCCTGGCCTCCACCACGGTGGAGCGCCTGGCGCCGACGTGGATGCCCTACTACTTTCCCATCGCCATCTGCGCCGCGTTCGTCATCGCGTTCGGCGCGGGTTGGCTGGCCGAATGGGCGCTGATCCGGCATCTCTACAAGCGGCCCCTCGATACGCTGCTCGCCACCTGGGGCCTGTCGCTCGGCATGCAGCAGGCGTTCCGCTCCACCTTCGGCCCCAAGGAAGTCAGCCCCACGCTGCCCGACTGGCTGATGGGTTCATGGTCACCCGCACCCGGGCTCGACATCCCCATCAACGGTCTGTTCGTGATGGCGCTCACGCTCTGTGTAGCGGGGCTTGTCTGGCTCGCGCTGTACCGGTCGCGCTGGGGGCTGCGCGTACGCGCCACCACGCTGAACCGGCCGATGGCGAATGCAGCCGGCATCAATACCCGGCGCACCGACCGCCTGACGTTTGCCATCGGCTGCGGCATCGCGGGCGTGGCCGGCGCGGCATTCACGACGATCGGCTCCACGGGCCCCACCAGCGGCGCGCTGTACATCGTCGATTCGTTCCTCGTGGTCACGTTCGGCGGGGCAGCGAGCCTCGCCGGCACGGTGGCGTCGGCGTTCGGCATCGCGCAGATGCAGTCCATCACCGAGTTCTTCATGACCGGGTCGATGGCACGGGTGCTGACCCTGCTGCTGATCGTGACCATCCTGATGATTCGTCCGCTGGGCCTGTTCGCCCCGGCGGTACGGCGCTGACATGCCAGGAGCACAAACGATGTCCAACTCTTCCCGACTGCAACGGCTGCGCGGCATAGGCGGCGCATGGGCCGGCTACGCGCTGCTGGCGCTCGTGCTGGTGGTGATCATGCCGCTTGCGCTGGATGTGTTCCGCCTGAACCTGATCGGCAAATACCTGAGCTACGCCTTCGTGGCCGTGGGGCTGGTGATGCTGTGGGGCTACGGCGGCGTCCTGAGCCTGGGCCAGGGCGTGTTTTTCGGCCTCGGCGGCTATGCCATGGCGATGTTCCTCAAGCTGGAGGCATCGGATGCCAAAAGTACCGCCATCCAGTCCACGCCGGGCATTCCCGACTTCATGGACTGGAACCAGCTCACGGCGCTGCCATGGTGGTGGGAGCCGTTCCGCCATCTGCCGGTCGCGCTGATCGGGGTGGTGGTGGTGCCGGCCCTGCTGGCATTCGTCATCAGCGTGGCGATGTTCCGGCGGCGCGTGGGTGGCGTCTACTTCGCCATCATCACGCAGGCGGTGGCGCTCATTCTGTCAGTGCTGATCATCGGGCAACAGGGCTATACCGGCGGCGTGAACGGCATCACCGACCTCAAGACGCTGCTCGGCTGGGATATCCGCACCGACAGCGCTCGGCTGATTCTCTACTTCGTCACCGTGGCGCTGCTGTTCGGGGCCATCGCACTGTGCCGCTGGATCCAGCGGAGCAAGCTCGGCGTGCTGCTGCTGGCGATGCGCGACAAGGAAGACCGCGTGCGGTTCTCGGGCTACGACGTGTCGATGTTCAAGGTGTTCGTGTTTTGCCTGGCGGCCGCGCTGGCGGCCATCGGCGGCGCCATGTTCACCTTGCAAGTCGGGTTCATGTCGCCGTCGTTCGTCGGCATCGTACCGTCCATCGAGATGGTGATCTTCGCCGCGGTGGGCGGCCGCATGAGCCTGGTGGGTGCGGTGTGGGGCACGCTGCTGGTGAATGCCGGCAAGACCTACTTCTCGGAGAGCTTTCCGGATCTGTGGCTGTTCCTGATGGCGGCGCTGTTCATCGGCGTGGTGGTGGCGTTTCCCGACGGGCTGGCAGGGCTCTACGCCAAGTACATCGGCCGTCGCCGCCGCGCCACCGAGCCGCCCAAGCCGGAAACCCTGCCGGCCAAGACGGCCTGACCGGGAGACATCATGAGCAATACCGACTTCATGCTGGCGGTTGAGGACCTGACCGTGTCGTTCGACGGCTTCAAGGCCATCGACAATCTCACGCTATACGTGGATCGCGACGAGCTCCGCGTGATCATCGGCCCGAACGGCGCCGGCAAGACCACGCTGCTCGACTTGATCTGCGGCAAGACGCGCGCCGGCGGCGGCAGCGTCAAGTTTCGCAACCGCGAGATGACGGGCCTGCCCGAATACCAGATCGTGCGCGCCGGGGTCGGCCGCAAGTTTCAGACGCCCTCGATCTACGAGAACCTCACCGTGTTCCAGAACCTGGCCGTCTCGTTCCCCCGCGGCCGCAGCGTGCTGGGCGCACTGACCTTTCGCACCACCGAGGCGGAACGCCAGCGCGTGGCCGAGGTGGCTGCGGAGATCGCGCTCGACGATGTCCTGGAGCGCGAGGCGGCCCAGCTCTCGCACGGCCAGAAACAATGGCTGGAGATCGGCATGTTGCTGATGCAGGACCCGAAACTGCTGATGCTGGATGAACCGATCGCAGGCATGAGCGTACGCGAGCGCGAATTGACCGCCGACCTGCTCAAGCGCATCAGCAAGGGCCGCGCGGTGATCGTGATCGAGCACGACATGGACTTCGTGCAGCGTATTGCCGACAAGGTCACCGTGATGCACCAGGGCCGCATCCTGGCCGAAGGCTCGATGGCCCAGGTGCAGAACGACCCCCGCGTGATCGACGTCTACCTCGGCCACTGACGCGGCCAACTCGCCAAAGGAGAATCCCGCATGCTTTCCGTGGACAACGTGGTGGTGAACTATGGCCAGAGTGAGGCGCTGCATGGTGTGTCTTTCTCCGCAGCGCAAGGCGAAACCGTGGCCATCATGGGCCGCAACGGCATGGGCAAGACCACGCTGTTCAAGGCGATGATCGGCATGCTCCCGGTACGCTCGGGCCAGGTTACCGTGGATGGCCGCGACGTGGCGCACGACGAAAGCTATCGTCGCGTGCGCGCCGGCCTCGGCTATGTGCCGCAGGGCCGCATGGTCTTCTCGCACCTGACCGTGGAGGAGAACATCCTCACCGGCATGGAGCAAAGCCGCGTGCGGCGGATTCCGGACGAGATCTTCGCGATGTTCCCGGTGCTGTTCGACATGCGGCGCCGCAAGGGCGGCAACCTGTCCGGTGGCCAGCAACAGCAGCTTGCCATCGCCCGCGCGCTGGTGAGCAACCCGAAGGTGCTGCTGCTGGATGAGCCCACCGAGGGCATTCAGCCTTCGATCATCAAGGACATCGCGCGCGCGCTGAATGAGATTCGGCGCACGCGCGACATCACTATCGTGTTCTCCGAACAGGTGCTGAGCTTCGCGATGGACGTGGCCGATCGGCTGCTGGTCATCGAAGGCGGCCGCTTCGTGCACGAGACCCAGCGCCACAGCACGGATGTGGCGCACATCCGGCAACTGCTGTCGGTCTGAACGCAATCCCGCATCTTCACCGCATCTTCCCCACTACCAGGAGGCAAACGTCATGACGGATACCCTGATCAAGGTCGATCTGGCCGAATCGCCGTACGAGAACCCCAACGTCCACAACCGCTGGCATCCGGATATCCCGATGGCCTGCTGGGTCAAGCCCGGCGAGGATTTCATCCTGGAGACCTACGACTGGACCGGCGGCTTCATCAAGAACAACGACTCGGCCGACGATGTGCGTGACATCGATCTCTCCATCGTCCATTTCCTGACCGGCCCGGTGGGCGTGGAAGGCGCGGAGCCGGGCGACCTCCTCGTGGTGGATCTGCTCGACATCGGCGCGAAGCCTGACAGCCAGTGGGGCTTCAACGGATTCTTCTCGAAGCAGAACGGCGGCGGCTTCCTGACCGATCATTTTCCGCAGGCGCAGAAGTCGATCTGGGATTTCCACGGCCTGTACACCTCGTCGCGGCATATCCCCGGTGTGAACTTCGCCGGGCTGATCCATCCGGGGCTGATTGGCTGCCTGCCGGACCCGGCCATGCTCGAGACATGGAACAAGCGGGAGATGGACTTTATCGCCACGCAACCGGACCGCGTGCCACCGCTGGCGAATCCGCCCTTCGCGGCGACGGCGCACATGGGCAAGCTGCAGGGCGATGCGCGCGACCAGGCCGCCGCCACGGGTGCACGCACGGTGCCACCGCGCGAGCATGGCGGCAACTGCGACATCAAGGACCTGTCGCGCGGCGCCAAGGTGTACTTCCCGGTCTATGTGGATGGTGCCGGGCTTTCCGTGGGCGACCTGCATTTCTCACAGGGCGACGGCGAGATCACGTTCTGCGGCGCGATCGAGATGGCGGGCTGGGTGCATATGCGCGTGTCGCTGATCAAGGGCGGCATGGCCAAGTACGGCATCCGCAATCCGATCTTCAAGCCGAGCCCCATCACGCCGAACTACAACGACTACCTGATCTTTGAAGGGATCTCCGTCGACGAAGCGGGCAAGCAGCACTATCTGGACGTACAGGTCGCCTACCGGCAGGCGTGCCTGAATGCGATCGAGTACATGACCAAGTTCGGATACTCGCGGGCGCAGGCGTACTCCATCCTCGGAACCGCCCCGGTGCAGGGGCATATCAGTGGCGTGGTGGACATTCCCAATGCCTGCGCCACACTGTGGTTGCCCACCCAGATCTTCGACTTCGACATCCGTCCCAGCGCCAGCGGGCCGACGCGGATGATCGCGGGGGACGTGGATCTGCCACTGTCGCCAGACGTGGTCTAAGCCGGCACCATGTTGCAATCCACCCAGCGGAGCGGCGATGCCTACCTATGACTACCGGTGTAAGGACTGCGGCGAGTTTGCATTGATCCGGCCGATGGCCCGGCGCGATGCGCCTGCCATGTGCCCCGCCTGCGGCATGGGTGCGGAGCGGGCACTCGTGGCCGCGCCGGCGCTCGCCAGCATGGCGGCGTCGGCGCGGGCCGCCCATGCGGTCAACGAACGCAGCGCGGCTGCGCCGAAGGAATCATCGCGGCATGGATCCGGTTGCGGGTGCTGCGCGCAGCCGAAGCTCGCCGGCCGGCCCGACGTGGCCAAGAGCACCAGCGGCAGGCCGTGGATGATCTCGCACTGAGCAGGACAGGGACTGACCCCAGCGCGGCCAACGTGCTGGGGCGTCCAGCGCCGTTGAGGCACGGTCTCCCCGTGCCCAATATCAAATCTTCCTGCGATCGCTGACCACGACGAGCGCTTGCGCCTGGACTTTGCCCACCGAGCGCGATCGGTGGGGAATCGAGGCATTGAAGTAGAGCGAGTCACCGGCACTCATGCGCACGGTGCGGCCATCGAACAACACCTCCATTTGCCCTGATACCACGAAGATCAGCTCCTCTCCAGCGTGGCTGGCCATCGGTTGATCCTCAGCCAATGTGAAGGGCGGCAGCATGATAAACGGCTGCATGGCCTTGTCCGGTCGCTCCGCCGCAATGGCTTCATAGGTGTAGCCATGTCGCTCGGTAGACGGACTGAACGGAATGCGGTCGCCGGCCTTTACGTGAAGGATCTCGTTGGCACGCGATGACCTGGAGATGAGCTGATCGACGGTCACCGACAACGCTTCAGCCAGCTTGAGCACGGTGCCGATGGTCGGCGACGACAACCCCCGTTCCAGCTTGGACAGGTAGCTCTTGGTCAGCGATGCGCGCTGCGCCAGCTCTTCAAGCGTCAAGCCATTCAGCTTGCGTAGCTCAGCCAGGCGCTCGGCGATGCCCGGCGTCGCAGGCTCTGCGCTCACTTCTTGCTTTTTCGTCATCCCGGGGATCGAAGTTCCAAAGCGCCTGCACAGGCGCTTCCACAGACCGCAATTGTAAGGGTCGAACGTTTTCACGACAACGCGGTTGCACACGTGACACTTTAGTGTCATTCTAGACACGCTTGTTTCCGATATCCCCAAGGAGAATGCAAGTGAATCCCAGCCGCCCCCGCTGTCGCGACCTGACTTTCGTGGTCGCCCTTTCCGCTGCCGTACTGTTGAGTGCACCCCTTGCCGGTCACGCGGCAGAGTTTCCCGACAAGCCCATTACCCTGGTCGTCCCGTTTGGCGCGGGAGGCATTACAGACCTCGTGGCCCGCGCCACGGGTAAGGCCCTTTCCGAGCAACTCGGTCAATCCATCGTTGTGGAAAACCGTCCGGGCGCGGGCGGGAACATTGCGGCGGACTTTGTCCGGCGCGCACGGCCGGACGGCTACACCTTGATGTTCACCACGGTCGGCATCCTGGCCGTCAACCCTCACACGGACATCAAGGTCAACTTCGACAGCACGAAGGACTTCACCTACATCTCCCTGGTAGGCTCAACACCGCATCTGGTCGTGGTGGGTGCAGATGTCCCGGCAAATACGCTCGCCGATCTCATCAAGCTTGCCCAGCGCAAACCAGATTCCGTGAGCGTTGGAACCGCTGGCGTCGGTAGCTCGCCTTATCAAGGGATGCGCGTGCTTCAGGACGCGGCAAGAATCGAGTTTCTCCATGTGCCATTCAAGAGCGGCGCCGAGTCCGTCACCAATGTCGTATCGGGACAGGTGAACATGACCTTTGAGGCGACACCTCAAGTCATGCCGTTCGTCACCTCGGGCAAGCTTCGCGCGCTCGCCGTAGCGAACCCGCGCCGGCTGTCCACTGCACCCCAGGTTCCTTCGACTGCCGAACTGGGGTTCCCGACGCTGGTGTCAGGCTCGGTGGCAGGGCTGATCGGACCAGCGGGACTCGACCCCGCCATCGTGAAGAAGCTCAATGCGGCGGTAGGCACCGTCACCGCAAATCCGAAGTTCAAGGCCACGCTGGTCGCTCAAGGCACCGAGCCAATGGCCTCGACGCCTGAACAATTCCGAAAGCTGATCGAAGAAGAGAATCAGCGATGGTCGGCGCTGCTCGGCGCGGCCGACAAGACAAAATAAAAGCCGCTTCGTATTCACCATACTCTCCAGCACATCCCAGAAAGGACACACCATGGCTGACACAATGCAAATGAGCAAAAGCGAGATCGTCGCCGCTTCGCTCAAGACGATGCAGACGGAACTCCGGGCTGACAAGATGCCCCTGCGCGAGGCCGTCGCGGAAACCTGCCGAATCCTGTTCGCGTTCGGTCACGATTCCGGGCTCGCGGGCCAGATCACCGCGCGGGCCGAGGCGCCCGGCACGTACTACACGCAGCGCCTGGGTCTTGGCTTCGATGAAATCACCGCGGACAACCTGTTGCTCGTCAATGAGGATCTCGAAGTGCTTTCCGGAAACGGCATGCCGAACCCTGCCAACCGCTTCCATTCCTGGCTGTATCGCGCGCGGCCGGACCTGAATTGCATCGTTCATTCCCACGCGCCGCATGCCTCTGCGCTTGCCATGCTCGAGGTTCCCCTGACCATCTCCCATATGGACACCTGCGTCCTCTACGACCAGACGGCATTCCTCGAGAAATGGCCCGGTATCCCGGTTGGCAATGAAGAAGGCGAAATCATCTCCAGGGCACTCGGCGACAAGAAGGCGATCCTGTTGTCACACCACGGCCTTCTGGTTGCTGGTGCGTCGGTGGAAGAAGCTTGCGTGCTGGGTGTGATGTTTGAACGCGCCGCGCGCCTGCAGCTCCTGGCAATGGCCGCAGGCGAGATTCAGCCGATTCCGCCAGAACTGGGTCGTGAAGCGCAACGCTGGGTGAGTACCCAGAAGCGGTTCGAAGCGACGTTCGCCTACTATTCCCGCCGCGCCCGTCGCGAACTGCCGGCGGATTGAAGCGGAGGCGCGGCCGTTCAACGTTTCGTCGGATCGTCGGCGGTTTCCGGGGCGGCTGGAGAAACGCCACCGTCACGCCGTCCGGACCCCGTGCGCAAACGGTGGCTGTGCTTTTGCATTCCATCGTTCAAGGGCAAAGACAGTCGTATATCGTGAGTAACGGCGCAGGCAAGAGGTGCATACTCTGCCGTACATCGTCAAACGAGGGACCGAACAATGGCGAAATACCTGATCTCCTTTCCTGCAAGGGCGATGGCAGTCCCCGCCGAGGATTTGGCCGCCGTGGGCGAAGCTGCGCGCGAGGTCATACGCGAGGCGAAGGCCGCAGGCGTGTACGTGTTCGGTGGTGGTATCAACGATAATGTCGCACCACTCATGGTCGCTTCAGACGGCGCGGTCACAAACGAAACCTATCCCCAGACAGAGGAGTTCGACGGCGGCTTCTGTGTCCTGGAGCTTCCATCGCGCGAAGCCGCCATCCAGTGGGCCGCTAAGATCGCCAAAGCTTGCCGCTGCTCGCAGGAACTCCGCGAGTTTGGGTATGACCCGGAGAGCTGACGGGCAAGGCCCGTACCCACGGGGTTCGCCAGGGCAGTCAACCTCCATCGATTCTTGATAGAACAGTAGAGTGATTGATGATTACAGGACACGTCTTTATTGCCACCAGCCTTGATGGCTTTATCGCCCGTCCCGATGGCGATATCGGTTGGCTTCTGGAGCGGGACGACCCCACGGAAGACCATGGCTACGCGAGCTTCATCGCCGACAAGGATGCGATCGTGATGGGCCGGGGGAGCTATGAAAAGGTCCTCACCATGGGGAATGGGCTTACGACAGACCGGTGCTGGTGCTATCCCGTCAGTTGGCCGGCACGCCGGTGCCGGAAGCGTTGCAGGGGAAGGTGCGCTTCTCGAACTGCACGCCCTCGGACGCGATGGCGCAACTCGCGAGCGAAGGCGTGCGCCGCGTCTATGTCGACGGCGGCCAGGTGGTCCAGTCGTTCCTGCGCGACAGTTTGATCGCTGACATGGTGGTGACTACGGTCCCGGTGCTGATCGGGACCGGCATACCGTTGTTCGGCGCCCTGCCGCAAGACGTAAGTCTGGCGCTCGAGTCAAGCCGGCACTTTCCATCCGGCCTGGTGCAGTCGACCTATCGCGTATTGCGCTGATTACCGGGAGCGGCCCGGCAGTCAAGCCGCCATCGCGCGGCGCTCCTCGTCGTCCAGCAGCGGGCCGTCGAGCGTCACGCGGGAATGGTCTGTGCGGAATTTCTGGATGACCGGCTTCAGTTCTTCCTTGACGTGCGCCTCGCTGTAGCCGTTGAACAGGTGCCCGATCAGGCCGCGGCGCAGGTCCGAGGTGCCCATGATGTAGTCCGCGATCGGGAACGTCAGGTTCATGTTGTACTTCATCATGATGCCCATGTTGTGATGGGCCGTATGGTGGCGCCGGATGGTGTTGACGAACGGCATGTTGCGCACGAACCAGTTGTCATGTACATGGCAGCAGTAGTGGAACGTCTCGTAGATCAGGTACTGCGCCACCATCGTGATGAAGACGAAGTAGCCGGCGTTGGCGTTGAAGATCAGGGACGCCAGATAGCCCAGCCCGCCGCCACCCACGCCGAGCGTCGCCAGTACGCGCCACGGGAAGAACACGATGCGGAACTCGCGCGTGGTATCGATCGTGGCTTCCTGGTCGGTGAAGTACTGGTGATGCTGACGCGTGTGGCGCTCGTAGATGGCGCGCAGCGCGAACACGTCGATCCGGCGGTGCATGACGTAGCGGTGCATGAACCATTCGACGAAATTCCCGGCCAGGAACACCGGCAGGATCAATGCCCATTCCCATGTGACGCCGTGCAGGTGCTGGATGGCCCAGTACAGCGCGGCGATGCCCACGCCGTAGATCACGGTGATGTGCAGCAACCCGTTGTAAAGCGGGCTGATGTCGGCCTTGTACTGCTCCCTGAACTGGCGTTGGCGTTCAGTCATCATGATTGCATCTCCGGTAAAGTCCGCCGCACTAACATATCAGTTGGATATAAAAAGGCGGCGATCCAAAAAATGCCCCTGTCGCACAGGGGCGCTGTCAGGGCGCGGCTCGCGGGCCGCGCGGCGAAATCGTTATTGAGAGACTTCCTCCAGTGCCCTGCCGCGTGTTTCGACGCCCAGCATCAGCACCATCGCGGCTGCCACGGCGAAGGACAGCGCTCCCAGCGTGAACACCCCGCCCTGCCCGGTCACCGGCAGCAGCACGCCAACCAGATAGGGGCCCGCCAGCGAACCGATTCGGCCGATCGACGAGGCGAAGCCCGAGCCGGTGGCGCGAGAGCGCGTGGGATAGAGTTCCGGGGTGTAGGCGTAGAGCACTGACCACATGCCGAACAGGAAGAACTGCATGCACAGCCCGGCGGCAATGAGCTGCTCCACCGGCACCTTGTGCACCGCCGCCTGGCCATAGGCATACGCGGCGACGGCGCTGCCGAGCAGCATCAGCGCGCAGGTTGGCTTGCGGCCCCATTTCTCGAGCAGCCATGCCGAGAACATGAACCCGGGAATGCCCGCCAGCGAGATGTAGACCGTGTAGAGCACGGACTTGGTCACCGCATAGCCGGCCTGCTGGAGCAACGCCCCGAGCCAGGTGGTCAGCCCGTAGTAGCCGAGCAGCGCGAAGAACCAGACCGACCAGAGCATGATCGTGCGGCGCGCGTAGGGGCCTGACCAGAGTTCCATGAAGCGCGCCTTCCGGTTTGTCGGCTGCGGGCTCCGGTAGGTCGCCGCGACCGGCGGCAAGGCGTGGCCCCAGGCACGTTCCACACGCTGTTCGATGCCTGCCATCACGGCGTCGGCTTCGCGCTTGCGGCCCACATCTTCGAGCCAGCGCGGCGATTCGGGCACCATCCGACGCACCACGAATACAAATACGGCCGGCACGGCCAGTGCGATGAAGATCCCGCGCCAGCCGATCATCGGCAGCAGGAAGTACGTCATCGCGCCGGCGGCGATGAAGCCGATCGGCCAGAACCCTTCCAGGATGGCAACGTACTTGCCCCGGCTCTTGGCCGGCACGATTTCGGACACCATCGACAGGCCGATCGGGAACTCCATGCCCATGCCGAAGCCAAGCAGGACGCGGTAGAGCATCAACGTCGTCACGTTGTCCGCCAGCCCGCACATCAGGCTGCCCACGCCCCAGAAGATCATGCTGACCTGGAACACGGGCTTGCGGCCGAAGCGATCCGCCAGCAGGCCGGCGATGGCCGCGCCCAGGAACATGCCCAGGAAGCTTGAGCTGGCGAGCATGCCGGCCTGCGCGGCGGTCAGGCCGAACTCGGCCTTGATCGAACCGAGCACGAACGTCATGAGGCCGAGGTCCATCGAATCGAAAAACCACGCGGTGGCGATGATGCCGAACAACGAGCGCTGGTAGCCCGTCATTGGCAATCGTTCCAGCCGCGCCGCTACGCCGGCCTCCAGCCTGAGGGCGCCTGCTGACATATCCATGGTTGTCTCCTGTGTAGGTGAATCGCGCTCTTTGCCGGCGCGCTTTCGTAATATATTAGTTGGACATCGCTGATGTTCAAGTTATGGTTTACGGCATGCCGTGCGAAGCGGCAACGTTCGGTCCATCGGAAATGTCGTGCTATGCCGCGCGGCGCGGTGCCATGTGCGGGGCTTCGGCAGAGAGATCGCCGTGCCAGGCATGCTGGACGATGGCGGCATAGCGCGCCGGCACGTCCGGCACGGGAAACGCCTTGGCGAGGCGCGTCACGCCAAGGGCGTCCTTCACCAGCGCCGCCAGGTCGTCTTGCGCGATGCCGCACTGCTGCAGGGTTGTGGGGATGCCCAGATCACGGACCAGATCGCGCACCAGGACGGGGAGGCGCGCCACGGCCGAATCGGGGTCGGTGTCTTCGATCCCAAACAGCCGGGCCACGGCAAGCATCTCGTCACTGCGCACGTCGCGCAGGGCGTCGAGCACGTAAGGCAGCATCACTGCATTGGTCGTGCCGTGCGAGCGATGCGTCAGCCCGGCGACGGCATAGGCAATGCCATGCACCGCGTTCAGGCCGGCACTGCCATATGACAACGCGGCATAGAGGCTCGCTTGGCTCATGCCTATGCGCGCTTCGGTGTCGTCGCCGCGCTGGTAGCTGCGCAACAGATACCGGCTGCACAGCCGGATCGATTCATGCGCGAACAACATCGTCAGGGCATTGCGGCCGCTGTAGCCGGGGTCAGCGTCCCCGCCCCGGTCGAAACGGGCGGAGTCGAGCGTCAGGTATGACTCGACCGCGTGCGTCAGCGCATCGATGCCCGCATCGGCCGTGACGCGCGGCGGGCAGGTGTAGGTGAACTCGGGATCGATCAATGCCACGGCGGGCCTCAGCCGGTTGTCCATGACGGCAACTTTGGTGGCGTTCTCCGGATCGACGAGGATCGCCCCGGGCGTGGCCTCGGAGCCCGTGCCGGCCGTGGTGGGCAGCGCAATCATCGGCAGGATGGGGGTGGCGCTGTCGATCGTGCCAATGAAATCCCGCACCGGGTTGCCGGCGGGGAGCGTCAGGCACAGCGCCTTGGCCAGATCGATATTGCTGCCGCCGCCGATGGCGATGACGTGATCGACAGGCACGCCGTCGAGCTGCGCGCGGAGGGCTGCCGTAGCGGTGTCGCAGAGCGTGGTCGTGGGATCCGGCAGCCCGCCGTCATAGACCAGCAGTTCCACGCCGTGCGCGCGTGCGGCAGCGACGAGTTCATCGACCCATGGCGTGGCAGAGGTGAAGAACGTATCCGTGACCAGCAGGCCACGGCGATAGCCGAGCCGCTGCAGCAGCGCCGGCAACTGCGCACGGCTGCCGGCGCCCATGATCAGGCGCGCTGGTGCGCAGAAATAGATCAGGTCCTCCACTCTCATGCTGTCTCCTGTGGGTATGTTCTGTGTCCCTGCGCTGCCGGCGGCATGGGCCATTGCTGGCGCAGATACGCGGCGATGTCGTCGGTCCGCTCGGTCAGCACGCTGTGGCCGGCGCCCTGCAGGACGTGCAACTCGGCGCGTGGGATTCCGTCGGCCAGCATCGCGCCGTGACTGAGCGGGCAGTCGGCGTCCTCGCTGCCATGGATAACAAGCGCCGGGCACGCGATGTGGGCCAACTCGCCACGCTGATCCGTCCGCCGGATGGCGTTCCAGGTCCACGCCACGGTGCGATGGTCGGCTGCCTCGCGCAGCCCGAGCCGTTGCTCGCGTGCCGCGATGGCTGCCAGCAGCGCATCCGGTGACGATGGGGTGAACCACGCCACTGCGTCGAGGTGCGGCGTGCCCGAGACCAGCAGCAGTTCGGTGGGCAACGGCCAGGCGGTCATCGTGCGCGCCTGTGCCAGATACGCCAGCGCCACCGAGACCCCCATGCTCCATCCAGCCAGCACGAACGGCCCGTCGACATGGGTGTCAATCGCCCGGCTCAACACGCGGGCGTAGGCGTCCAGCGAGCAGTCGCGCTCGCTGATGGGCGAACTTGCCCGCCCTCGCCCGGGCAGGTTCGGCAGGATGAACGTGCACTGGTCGGCCAACTGGTGTGCCAGCGGCAGCCAGGCGCCCCGCGTGCCCTGAATGCCATGTACGGCGACCACGGTAATCGGCCCCTTCCCCACGACAACGACATCCTCGTTCGCCACGCCGCCTCCGGTACACATCTAATATATTAGTAGGATAGTAGCAGAAAGCCGGCGGGAAGCAAGGGCGAAATCCACCGTGTACAGAAGATGCGTACGACTCATATACAATGGGTTTTCCGTGCATCCTGACCTCGGCCATGACCTCAAAACCCGCCACGCGCGCCCGTTCCGCGCCAGTACAAGAGCCTGAAGAGACCCCAGGCCAGCGCGGCAAGCTGACCGACATGGCGTACGAGCAGGTGGAAGAAGCGATCGTGACGATGAAGCTGGCGCCGGGCAGCTCGGTGTCGGAGTTGCAGCTCAGCGAGATGACGGGAATCGGCCGCACGCCGATCCGGGAGGCGATCCAGCGCCTGGCGCGCGAACACCTGATCATGGTGCTGCCGCAGCGCGGCCTGCTGATCGCGCCAATGGACGTGGCCAAGCAGCTTCGCCTGCTGGAGGCGCGCCGCGAAGTGGAACGACTGATCTGCCGCTGCGCCGCACGCCGCGCCACGGCCGAGCAGCGCGATCACTTCAAGCGCCTGGCGAAGGAATTCGAGCAGTCAACCCGTAGTGGCGACGACGTCGCCTTTGTGCGCGCGGACCGGGAGTTCAACGAACTATGTCTGGTTGCCGCCCGTAACGAGTTTGCCGAAGGGTCGATGCGGCTGATGCACGGTTTGTCGCGCCGCTTCTGGTATCTCCACTACAAGGAGGCGGCGGACCTGCCAACGATGTCGAAGCTGCACGCCACCGTGGCCTCGGCGATTGCGCGCGGCGATGTCGATGGCGCCGGCGAGGCGCTCGATGCGCTGCTGGACAACATCGAGGAATTTACGCGCGCGACGGTGCTGGGGGACCATCGATAGCGCCCCCCGTAGCGAAAGCCTGACTCAGAACGGTGCCGTCATCAGCCCGTAGAGCGTCCGCACGCCGTTGACATAATTCCCGAGACGAAGATTCTCGTTCGCGGCATGCTGGTTGTTATCGGCGTTGACGAGCGGGACGATCACGAACGGCACTTTCAGTACATTCACGATTTCCGCCGTCGGCACGGTGCCACCCATCATGCGGATGCGGACGGGCTCCGGGCTCGTGCCGAAGGTGCCGGTGATGCCTTGGTACGCCCATTTCGCGACCGGAGAGTCCATCGGCGAGCCCGCCGCATCCGCCCCTTCGCTCTGGTAGGAGAAGCTCGCCAGCTTGTCGTAGCGCGCGCGTTCCTCGTCGGTCGGCGTGCCCTTCACAAGGTGGTAGCCCTGCTTGACGATGTACTGCTCGATCAGCTTGCCGAGGTACGCGGCATCGGAGTCCGGCGTGGTACGCAGATCCAGTTCGGCCTCGGCCTTGTCCGGCACGATATTGGCGACCTTGTCACCGACTGCGGCGGCGGCCATGCCGCGCACATTCAGCGACGGGTATTGCAGCGCCTCCTGATAATTGGCGCCGACTTTCTCCGCTTGGGCGATGCCAATACGGGTCTTCAGCGCCTTCTCGTCGTCAGGCACGGCAGCCATGATCTTGCGCTCGGCATCGCCGAGACGGACCTTGGCGTAATAGCCCGGAATGGTGACGCGACCGCTCTCGTCCTTCATCGAACCCAGCAGGCTCGCGAGCCGAAGCGCCGGGTTCGGCGCGTAGTTGCCGTAGTGACCGCTGTGCAATGGCGCCTTCGGACCGAACACGGTGATCTTCGCCTTCGCCGCCCCGCGGTTGCCGAAGATCAGTGTGGGGCGATTGGTAGCGTGCATGGGCCCGTCGTGGATGATCATGCCGTCGCAGGCGAGCAGGTCGCGATGGGCCTGCATCACCTTGCCGATGGAGGGCGAACCCTTCTCCTCTTCGCTGTCCAGGATCACCTTGATATTGACAGCGGGCTGCGTGCCGGCCGCCTTCATCGCGTCGATGGCCGCCAGCAGCATCATGATCGGCCCCTTGTCGTCGGACGAGGACCGGCCGAAGACGCGCCACTCCGGGTCCACCGCCCCCGAGAACAGGTTGGCGACGTCGATCTCCTCCCAATCGCCATTGGCACCCTTCTTCTTCAGCACAGGATTCCACGGACTCTTCTGGGCCCATTGGGAAGGGATGACCGGCTGGCCGTCCAGGTGCATATAGAACAGGACGGTCTTGCGCGACGCCTGCTTGCCCGGATACTCGGCGAACAACATCGGCTTGCCGTCATTGTCCAGCGGCTGGGTCGTGAAGCCACGCTTGCGGAATGCCTGCTCGAGCCAGGCCACGTTGCGCCGGATATCTTCGGGCGCCACCGAATCATTGGGGATGTTCAGCAGATCCAGATACTCGCGGTAGCTCGCCTGCGCCTGCTGCTGCGCGGCTTCGGGTGCCAGGGTGGCCGCGTGTGCTGTGAGATTGGACAGGCTGGACAGGCTGATGGCAGCCGCGCAGAGAGTGAGGCGGAGGGTCAGGCAGGGGGCGAAGGCGTTTCTCATCTTGTCCTTTTGGATTTTTTTGAGGAGGGGTACCGTACTGCTTGGCTTGGATTCTACGCCGTAGCCCCCTAGGCCGCCGCCGTCATCTTGAAGATGCCCTGCGCGTTCCCGGCGTCAAACCCGAGGTCCACCTTGCGGCGGGCCTCGGCTTCGTCCTCGAAGCTGTCCCGCGTGATGAACTCATAGAACGAGCCCGGCACCTGGCGCCTCACCGTCTCGCCGTCGGCGCCCACGAACTCGCGCGTCACCGGGTCGGCGCGGAAGGCGGTTTGCTTGACGCGGCCGCTGCCGGAGACCTCGACCTTTTCCTTCATCGGGCGGCCCAGGGCCTTCTGGGCGTCCGCCAGGGCGAAGACGTCGGCCACGCGGTCGGTGGCGTGGTTGAAGGCGTTGCCTTCGGTGGAGATCCACGCCATTTCGGCCGATTCCTGGAGCAGGGTCTCGTAGTCTTCCAGACGCGGCGCCGGGTGCTGGCGGGCGAAGCAGCGGGCTAGCAGGGCGACCAGTTCGGCACCATCCGCCACGGCCAGCAGGCCGTCGCGTTCGAGTTGCCATAGCAGCGTCTGGGCGCGCGGGGTCAGCGGATCGATGGAGGCTTCGGTCACGCGGGTCACGGCGGCGCGGAAGGCGTCGCTGTAGCGCTCGCGCTCCGGGTGGAACTCGCTCAGGAAGAACTGGGCGATCTGCTCGGGGGCGTCGGCATGGGCGTACGAGCGGCCGGTCATGCCGATGCGGTCGAGCGGATAGGTGCCGTTCAGCACGTAGCCGAGTGGGCGCAGGATGCGCGTGAAGGCAGCCTCGCCCTCGGGCAGCGCGCCGCTCGCCCACTTCACCGTGCGCAGCGCGCCGTGGTCGAAGGTGACCTTGCCGCCGGCCCGGGCCACGTCGTCCGTGTAGGCGCGGCCGGTGGGCACGCGGTCCAGGATGTCGCCGAACAGCACGACGTTGAGCGCCTGGGCGATCTCGGCGCGCGTGGCGCGGCCCTCGATATCGGCCGGAAGGCCTTCGGGCATGGTGACCAGGGTCAGCAGGTGGGCGGCGCGGGCCGCGCCCAGGTTGGCATTGAGCAGCTTGGCGATGTTCGAATTCATGGGGACGTGGTCACGGTGGGGTTGCGCCGCAGCATAGCGGCAGCGCCGGGCGGGTCACAAGCGACGA
Source organism: Cupriavidus sp. 01L43 (assembly GCF_056399925.1). Classification (NCBI taxonomy): domain Bacteria; kingdom Pseudomonadati; phylum Pseudomonadota; class Betaproteobacteria; order Burkholderiales; family Burkholderiaceae; genus Cupriavidus; species Cupriavidus sp. 01L43. Next base: position 216,638 of record NZ_JBFTSH010000005.1, on the reverse strand, counting down.
ATGCTCACAACGTTGTGCGCCGCGCGCACGATGTCCGCGTCGCTATACTCTCCCCCTGCCGCCCCACCCTGCCCCCGCCCGCCATGAGAAAGGACATCCCCAACCTGAACGCGCTGCTCGCGTTCGAGGCCGCCGCCCGGCTGGGCAGCTTCACCCGTGCCGCCGACGAACTCGCGCTCACCCAGAGCGCCGTCGGCCGGCAGGTGGCGCTGCTCGAGCAGCGGCTCGGCGTGGCGCTGTTCACCCGGGTGCGGCGCCGGCTGGAGCTGACCGAAACCGGGCGGGAGTACGCGGCGCGCGTGCGGCGCCATCTGGACCATATCGAACGGGACACCCAGGAGATCAGCGCCGGCCGCACCCAGGGCTACACGCTGGAATTGGCCGTGGTGCCGACCTTCGCCACCCAATGGCTGATTCCCCGCCTGCCCGACTTCGCCCGGCTGCACCCCGAGATCACGGTCAACCTGAGCGCCCGCTCGCAGCCCTTCTCGTTTCAGGATTGCGCCTACGACGCGGCGATCTACTTCGGCGACCAGTTCTGGCCGGGCACGCGCGGCGGGGTGATTTTCCGGGAAGGCGGCATGGTGCCGGTGTGCAGCCCCGCCTTCCGGGCCGCGCACGCGCTGGCCGATGCCGAGGGCTTCGCCCACTACCGCCATCTGCACCTGAGCACGCGCCCGCAGGCGTGGCGCGACTGGTACGCCGTGCAGGGCTGGGACTACAGCGTGGCGGCGGCGCGCGGGCCGCGCTATGAGCTGTTTACGATGATGACGGCCGCCGCGGCGGCCGGGCTGGGCATCGGGCTGGCGCCGCGCCTGCTGATCGAGCGCGAACTGGAGACCGGCCAGCTGGTGATTCCGGTGGAACGGGTGCTCGACGTGAGCCAGGGCTACTACTTCGCCTATCCGGAGGACGGCCCCCACGCGCCCGCGCTGGATGCCTTCCGCGACTGGGTGCTGGGCCTCTCGCCGGACGCGGCGCGCGAGCCCTGAACCGTCCTGACCGCCCGGACCCGGCTACGGCTAACCCAGTCGGCTGGCCAGCGCGGCCAGCGCGGTGTCGAAGCCGCGCAGCAGGGCCGTGGTCGGCTTGTCGGCAGGCTGGCGCCGGGCAAGGGCCCGGGCCACGCTGGCGGCGATGCCGGCGCGCTGGGCCCCTATATATATTAGGCAGCGCGCCCGGGCATCCGCCCCATTGGCGGCCAGCACGGCCAGTACGGGGGCCAGCGACAGCGTGCGCTGGCCGTCCGGCGGGATCGCGGCGAGGTCGCCGCGCGGACCCAGCAATTCCGGCAGCAACAGGCGAAACACCGCGTCGCCCCAGTCGCGCTTGTCCTCGGCCTCGGCGTCACGGCGGCGGGCCAGCGCGGCGCGATAGCCGGCATCCACCACCTCACGCGCCTGCACCAGCGGGCGGGACGCCCCCACAGTGATGCAATCAGCACCCAGATACTGCGCGCCACCGGGCTGCTTGGCGGCCAGTGCCACCTGTTGCAGGCCGTCGGGCACCCAGGCGTCGAGCGGGACCATCGCGCAGGTGGCGGGCCGGTCGGCGTGGATCGCGCAGCGGTTGTCGTCGGCCAGCGCCGGGCAGCGGCCAGCCGAGGGATAGTCGATGGCCTGCGTCATCAGGACCAGATATTCCCCGCCGGGCAGCGCATGGCCCTGCCGGCGGGCGATGGCGTGGAACTGCGCGACGTCTTCCTCCCCCACCTCCACCACCCGTCCCGCCACGGCATGGCGCGTGCCGGCCACCGGCGGGCGGATGCGCCGCAGCGCCAGCGCGCCGATAAAGCGGTCCGCGTGGCGGAACAGCTCCGGCAGGCTCATCAGCGGCGGCGAGTTGCAACACTTGCCGCAGGCCGTGCAGTCGAACGACAGCGTGGCGCCCTCTACCATGGCCGGCGCACGGAATCGTTGAATCGGGCCAGGATGAAGGTCTTGACCGCCGGGGCGTGGAGCGCGGCCACCGTGGCCCCGGCCCACCCCGCGCCGCAATCCGCAGCGCGCACGGCCAGCACATTGGCCCAGGGCACGCGGGCGTCTTCCATGCCGATGGCGTCGCGCGCCGGGGCGAGGTTGGCGCTGGCCGCCGTCGCATAGGGCATGGCCACCAGCGCGCTCGTGCGCAGCGCGCCGGGCAGCCGCGCGGCCGGCAGCGTGTGCCAGCGCAGCTTGCGCGGGTTATCGACGATGTCTTTCGGGCGCGGCGTGAGCCCCGCCGCCGAATCGAGCCGCACCAGCCCGTAGCGTTGCAGCAGCAGCAAGGCCCGCCCCTGCCCGGCGCGGTCCGCCGGCAGCGCCACCACGCCGCCCACCGGCACCTCGCGCAGCGCGGCGAGTTGCTGCGCGTACAGGCCCATCGGATAAGTCACCGTGTAGCCGGCGGCGCAGACCTGCGGGTTGGCGGCCACCACCTGGGCGTCCTGCGCCACGGAGCCGTCGATCTGGCCGGCGGCCAGCGCGGCGGCGGCCTTGCCGGCATCGGCAAACGCCACGGCTTCCAGCCGCACGCCTTGAGCGAGGCCGGCGGGCGCCGCAGCTTCGATCAGCGCGCGGTCGGTTTCCGTCGCCACGCCAAGGCGCACCACGCGCGGGGCATCGTCCGCCCGGGCGGTGACGGCGATCATCGCCAGCAATATGGAGAGGGCGAATCGCCCCAAGCGGTCAGCCATCGCGCAGCACCGTACGGAACCCGATGTGCGAGGTCGGCAGGTCACGCTCGGCGGGTTCCCGGGCCGAGGCGCGGTAGCGGACGCAGAAATCCGGCGCGCACAGGAACGAGCCGCCCTTGATCACGGCGGTGCGGGCGTCGCGCCGCTGGCGCGAGGTGGCCGCCGCCACCGCCGCCGTGTCGCCGTTGGCGTGCGACTGGCGCGGGCCGGTGTACGGGTCGGCGGTCCATTCCCAGGCATTGGCGATCATGTCGTGCAGCCCCCACGCGTTGGCCGCGTAGCAGCCGACCGGCGCCAGCCCGTCGAAACCATCCTGCGAGGTGTTGAGCACCGGGAACACGCCTTGCCAGTAGTTGGCGGTGGGCGTGCCGTCCGGGGTCTTCGGCGCGGTTTCCAGGCCGGCGCCGTCCTGCCCGGCCTTGGCGGCGAACTCCCATTCGTCCTCGGTGGGCAGGTCGCGGCCGAGCCATTGCGCGTAGGCGCGCGCATCGGCCTGCGTGACCAGCGTCACCGGCTGGTTGTCCTTGCCGGCGACGTCGGTGGCCGGCCCGCCCGGATGCCGCCAGTCCGCGCCGCGCACCATCGACCACCACGCGTACGGGCGCTGCTGGAGTTCGGCATCGCTCGGCTTGTGGAAGATCACGGCCTCGCCGGCACGCTCGGCGTCCGTGACGTAGCCGGTGGCCTGCACGAAGGCGGCGAACTGGGCGTTGGTGACTTCGGTGCGATCGATCCAGTAGGCGCCCACGCGCGCCGTGCCGGCGGGACGCTCGTCCGGATAGCCGAGCGTGGTGCCGGGTACGAAGCTGCCGCCGCGCACGTGGACCATGCCGGCGGTGCGGTCGCGGCGCCAGCCGTCCGGCAGGCCGGCGTAGGTCTGGCACTGGCGCGCGCTGCCGAGCGGCGAGGCAGTGGCGCCGGCGGTGGCCGGCACGGCGCGCACGCCGACCGTCACCGCCAGCCCTGCCGCAAAGGCCAGGCCGGCGACCGCCGCCAGCGGCCGGGATGCAATACGCATGGTCGCCGCCGCCTCAGTAGATCATGCCCGGCACCTTCGGCAATACCGCGCCGACCGCCTTCGCATAATCGTTCCACTTGGCCTTGAGGTCCGCCAGCACGTCCGGACGCTGGGCGGCGAGGTCGTTGGTCTCGCCACGGTCCGCGCGGATGTCGTAGAGCGTCCACTCGCCATGGGCCGGGCCGAACGGCGGCTCGATCCACGTGGCCTTCCAGTTGTCGCTATAGACGTAGGTGCGGCCGTACAGCTCCTCGGCGAAGGTGGTACGTGCCGGTGCCGTGGCCTTGCCCTGCAGCGTGGCCACCAGCGACAGCCCGCTGATCGGGTAGACATTGCGCCCGTCGTACACGACCTTGCCGGCGTTGCGGTTCACGCCCTTGGCGTCGTACAGCGGCGCGGCCGGCGTGCTGGGCGCGGCGATGCCGGCGAGTTCCAGGAAGGTGGGCGCCAGGTCCACCACGTGGGTGAAGGCGTTGAGCTGCGGCGACTGCGCCGCAGGCACCGCGCCCGGCAGCTTGACGATGGTCGGCACCGAATGCCCGCCCTCGGCCGGGAACGACTTCCAGAGCCGGAACGGCGTGGCGCTGACTTCCGCCCAGCGCTGGCCGTAGTCGAGATTGCTGCTGCCCGTGTAGGCGGTGGTGCCCAGCGTCGGGTAGACCGCCGCCGCCGCGTTCTTGGCGTCGTAGTTCTGGTCGTAGTTGCCGCTGAACTCGTAGTAGCTGGCTTCCGGGCCGTTGTCGGACTGGAACACGATCAGCGTGTTCTCGTACTCGCCGATGTCCTTCAGGTGGGCCACCAGCCGGCCGACGTTGTCGTCGAGGTTCTCGACCATCGCCGCGAAGATCTCCATGTAGCGGGCCTGGGCGCGCTTCTCGTCGGCGGTGAGGCTATCCCACTTCTTGTTGGCGTTCATCACGCGGGTGTCCACCCCGCCCTGCGCCGCGCTGTTCGTCGACGTCACGTAGTTGGCCTGCGCCGTGCCCCAGTTGGCGGTGCGCGGGGTGACGGCCACCGTCTCGTCCCGGCCCGGGTTCGGCGTGAAGTCCGCCGGAATCAGCCCGAGCGCCTTCTGGCGCGCCAGCCGCGCCGCACGGATCGGCTCGTAGCCAGCGTCGTAGACGCCCTTGTACCGGTCGATATAGGCCGCCGGGGCCTGCAGCGGCGAGTGCGGCGCCTGGTAGGTCAGGTAGGCGAAGAACGGCTTGCCGTCCGCATTCTTGCCGGTGCTGGAATCGATGTACTTGATGATCGTGGACGTGTAGAAGTCCGAGGAGAAGAAGTTGGTGGTGTTCGGCGTGACGTAGTGGTCGTCCTCCACATAGGCCGTGCTGCCGTTGCGGCCGTAGTGGTCGCCGCCGCCGCCCAGCAACGCGTAGCTCTTCTCGAAGCCCCACGAGACCGGCGTCTGCCCCGGCGAGCTGGCGCCCACCGCCGCGCCCTGGTTGGTGGCGTTGGGCAGGCCGCTGCCCAGGTGCCACTTGCCGGCCATATAGGTGTGGTAGCCGCCGTCCTTGAGCAGCTGGGCGATGGAGAGCGCGCGGTCGTTCAGGTAGCCCTCGTAGCCGGGCACCGGCTTGCCGTTTTCGTCGATGTAGTTGACATCGCTGGTGGCCATGGTGCCTTCGCCCACCAGGTGGTGGTCGGTGCCGGAGATGATCATCGAGCGCGTGACCGCGCAGACCGCCGCCGTGTGGTGGTTGGCCAGGATGCGGCCCTGCTTCACCAGCGCGTCGAGGTTGGGCGTGCGGATCTCGCTGCCGAAGGCGCCGAGGTCCGAATAGCCGAGGTCATCGGCCATGATGAAAATGATGTTCGGCTTCTTCTGGACCGTGGGCGGCGGCGTGGTGGCCACCGGGGTCTGGGCGGCGCTGTCGCCGTCGCTGCCGCAGCCAGCCGCCAGGGTGGCCAGGGCCAGCGCGGCCAGGCAGGCGGCCGATCGGCGGAACTGCGGGAACCGGCTGACGGGGGTTCGGGGAGCTGCTGTTCTTGTTGTCATGCGCGTCGCTCGTTTTTGACGGGAAGGAGCGCCATCCTAAGAAAGCGTTCCCCGCGCCCGAACGAATTGTTTCGCATAAGCTTCATCGGCCCGGCCGATATATGGATCTGCGTTCCAGATCAATGCCGCCGCGGCGCCGGCTATCCTGTATAACGAACGCGTGGGTATAAGCGGTCGATTGGACACCAGCGGCGCAACGCCGCCCCGTTCAACTGGAGATTGCTCACTGACGGAGTCGTTCGTCAGTGGCGCCATGCATCCAGCCGCACCCGCCCCTGACACGACTCCCGCAAGCGGCATGACCAGCGTCCCCGAACGCCGGCATGCACGTCTTCCACCTGAGTCATCGTTAGGGGATCTCAATGATCATCGACACCAGTTGCTATCCGACGAACCTGGTCGACCTGGCCTGGCGGCATGACGGCGACCCGTTCACGGGCGAACGCCTGATCCGCATGATGGACGGTCCGTTCACCATCAACGGCAAGCCGCGCCGCATCGACAAGGCCTTCATCCAGCCGCCCCAGGGCAACACCATCTACACGTACACCGACGGCGAGCGCAGCGGCGCGGAGTCCATCGACATGTACATGGGCTACACGCGCGAGATGGTGGAGAAGTACCCGGAGCGCTTCATCGGCTGCTACGTCTACAACCCGCGCTGCGGCGTGGAGAACGGCGTGAACGCGATGGAGCACTACGTGAAGCGGCTCGGCTTCAAGATGGTCCAGTTCCAGGCCAACATGCACGCCTACCGGCCCGACCGCGCGCTGGACTGGCTGCGCCCGGCGCTGCAGAAGTGCGCCGAGCTGGGCGTGCTGGTCAAGCTGCACACCGGCGACGGCCCGTACAGCATTCCCACCGAGTGGGTGCCGATGATGAAGGAGTTCCCGACCGTGAACTTCATCATGGCCCACTTCGGCGTGCAGACCGGCGGGGTGTACTGCTTCGAGCCGTTCCAGATGGCCATGGACATGCCGAACGTGTATTGCGAGTCCGGCTGGTGCCTGCAGTCGCGCATCGTCGAGTTCGCCAAGGTGCTGCCGAAGCACAAGATCCTGTTCGGCTCCGATACCCCGCCCAACGAGCCCGGCATGTGGCTGCGCCTGCTGGAGGTGCTCTGCTTCGAGCCGCCGCAGGGCCTGAACCTGGACGAGGACACGCTCGAGGACTACCTCGGCAACAACGTCGCCCGCATGATCGGCCTGGAACCCACGCCCGTGCCGCGCACGCTCGAGGAAGCCCGCGCCCGCCTGGCCGCCTGATTCCGCACCCGGAGCCACACATGATTATCGATACCCACCTGCACCCGACCAACCTCGTCGACGAAGCCTGGCGCCACACCGGCGAGCCCTTCACCGGCGAGCGCCTGCTCAAGATGATGGACGGCCCCTACATGATCAACGGCAAGCCGCGCCGCATCGACATGGGCTTTATCCAGCCGCCGCCGGGCAACACCGGCTACCGCGACGGCAACCGCCGCGGCCGCGAAGGCATCCGCGACTACATGGCCTACGTGGCCAGCCTGTGCCAGAAGTACCCGGACCGCTTCATCGGCAACTTCACCTTCAACCCGCGCTGGGGCCCGGAGGAAGGCGCGCAGGAGCTGGAGTTCCACATCAAGGAGTACGGCTTCAAGATGCTGAAGCTGCACGCCAACATGCACGGCTACCGGCCGGACCGCGCGCTGGACTGGCTGCGCCCGGCGATGAAGGTCTGCGCCAAGTACAACATCGTGGTGCTGATCCATACCGGCGATGGCCCGTACACGATTCCGACGATGTTCTACCCGGTGATCCGCGAGTTCCCGATGGTCAATTTCATCATCGGGCACTTCGGCATCCAGACCGGCGGCAACTACTCGTTCGAGGCGTTCTGGATGGCGATGGACACGCCGAACGTGTATTGCGAGTCCGGCTGGTGTTTCCAGTCGCGCATTGTCGAGTTCGCCCGGCAGCTGCCGCGCAACAAGATCGTGTTCGGCACGGATACGCCGCCCAACGAGCCAGGCATGTGGCTGCGCGAGCTGGAAATGCTGTGCGGGCCCGCCCCGCAGGGCATGGACCTGGACGAGGACGGGCTGGAGGGCTACATGGGCAACAACATCGCCCGGCTGGTCGGCATCGAGCCGACCGCGCCGCCCAAGACCCAGGAGGAAGCGCAGGCGCGGCTCAAGGACACTTACGCCAGCACGCGCTGACGTCGCCCTGAACCTCGCTCGATCCTGACATCCGTCTGGTCACGCGCGGGCCGCCCTCCCCGGCCCCGCCCGCGCGCGGCAACGGACTCCCGATGGTTGTACCAGCCTGTACCCAAGCGGAGCCATGCCATGACTGCCTCAACCGCATCCCCCACGCCATCGACCTCGCCGCCGGCGGGGTTCGATGACACATCCCAAGACTTCCACACCTTCCTGGCCGCGTACCGCGCGGCGTATCCCGACGACGTCCTGACCGTGCGCGAGCCCGTGGCCGCCGACCAGGACCCGACCGCGCTGGTCTGGGCACTGGCCGCGCAGAACCGCCATCCGGCCATCGTGTTCGAGAACGTGGCGGGCCTCGCCACGCCGCTGGTCACCAACCTGTTCGCCTCGCGCGAGCGCGTGGGGCGCATGCTCGGCGGAGTCTCGCCGGCCGGCATCCATGCCGAGTACCAGGCGCGCAGCCGCCGCATGCAGCCGCCACGCGTGCTGCCGAGCGGCGCGGTGACGGACATCGTGCAGGAGCAGGTCGATCTGTCGACGATTCCCGCGATCCGGCACTTCGCCACGGACCGGGGTCCGTACATCACCAATGCCATCCTGATTGCCGAAGACCCCGAGACCGGCATCGGCAACGCCAGCTATCACCGGTCGATGCTGCACGCGCCCACCGAGATCGCCACCAGCCTGCATTCGCGCGGGCACCTGTGGCGCATGCTCCAGCGCGCCACGGAGGCCGGCAGGCCGCTGCCGGTGGCGATGGTGATCGGCGCCCATCCGCTGTTCATGCTGGCCGGTGCGGCGCGCCTGCCCTATGGCGTGGACGAGCGCCACGTGGCCGGCGGGCTGTTCGGTGCGCCGCTTGAGGTGGTACGGACGCCGCGTTATGGCATCGCCGTGCCCGCGCATGCCGAGATCGTGCTGGAGGGGGTGATCGACCCGTCGGCGCGCGTCGAGGAAGGGCCGTTCGGCGAGTTCACCGGCTATTCGTCCGATCGCTCCACCAATAACCTGCTGCGCGTGGAGACGGTGATGCGCCGCCGCGATGCCTGGCTGGTCGATGTGGTCGGCGGCAATTCGGCCGAGCACCTGAACCTCGGACGCATTCCGCGCGAGTCAGAGATGGTGGAGAAACTGCGCGAGCGCTTTCCCGGTGTCACGGCGGTGCACTACCCGAGTTCCGGCACGCACTTCCACGCCTACGTGGCGCTGCGCCAGTCGCGGCCCGGCGAGGCGCGGCAGGTCATGCTCGGGCTGCTCGGCTGGGATCCGTACCTGAAGACCGTGGTCGCCGTGGACGAGGATGTGGACATCACGCGCGACGAGGAGGTGCTGTGGGCCATCGCCACGCACCTGCAGCCGCACCTGGACGTAGTGGTGGTGGACGGCCTGCCCGGCAGCGCGCTCGACCCCTCGGCGTCCGGCGTGGGCACCACCTCGCGCATGGGGCTGGACGCCACGCGCGGCCCGGCCTTCGACGGCATCCGCGCCCGCATCGACCCCGCCGCCATGGCCCGCGCCACGGCACTGCTGGCACGGCTCGATACGGGAAAACACTGACCCGCCGCCGTACCCCCCCACCAGCCCCTAGATAGCGCGCCGTAGGGGCAGATTGATCGGCTTTGCCGATCGATTCATCCGTGGCGCCTGTTTACCCACTGACCGGTGGCTGGCATGCTGCCCCGATAACGACAACGCAGGTGGCGGAAGACGTGGCACAGACCACGGGGGGCGGCTACAGCGACTCCCTTCCGACCCATCATGCGGCGACCGGCCTGGAAGACCAAGGAGACAGCATGACCCCCCACCACGCCCCCCACGGGAAACCGCCCGTGCATCCGGTCGATGAAGTCCTGCCCCCGCTGCGCCTGGCCGCGCTCGGGCTGCAACACGTGCTCGTGATGTACGCGGGCGCCATTGCCGTGCCGCTGATCATCGGCGGCGCGCTGAAGCTGCCCAAGGACCAGATTGCCTTCCTGATTGCCGCCGACCTGTTCTGCTGCGGGCTGGTGACGATGATCCAGAGCATCGGCATCTGGAAGATCGGCATCCGCCTGCCGGTGATGATGGGCGTCACTTTCACCGCCATCGCGCCGATCATCGCCACCGGCTCCAACCCCGCGCTCGGCCTGCCCGCCGTATTCGGCGCGGTGATGGTGGCGGGCGTGTTCACCTACGTGGCGGCGCCCTACGTCAGCCGGCTGATCCGCTGGTTCCCGCCCGTGGTCACCGGCACCGTGGTGCTTATCATCGGCATCTCGCTGATGCGGGTGGGCATCAACTGGGCAGCGGGCGGCAACCCGACGATTGCCAGCCCGACCGGCCCGGTGCCGAATCCGGCCTACGGCCTGCCCGCCAACCTCGGCATCGCGGCGGCGGTGCTGCTGACCGTACTGGTCATGATCGCCTTCTTCAAGGGCTTCCTGTGCAATATCGCGGTGCTGATTGGCATCACGGTGGGCTTTGTCATCGCGCTGTCGATGGGCAAGGTCAGCTTCGCGGGCGTGCACACGGCGCACTGGGTGGAGCTGATCACGCCGTTCCACTTCGGCTGGCCGACTTTCGACGCCATGACCTCGGTCACACTGTGCGTGGTGATGGTGGTGATCATGATCGAGGGCGTGGGGCAGTTCCTGGCGCTCGGGGAGATCGTGGAGCGGCCCGTCACGCCGGACGACCTGGCACGGGGGCTGCGCGCCGATGGCGTGGGCGCGCTGGTCGGGGCGGTGTTCAACACCTTCACCTATACCTCCTACGCCCAGAACGTGGGGCTGGTGCAGGTGACCGGCGTGCGTAGCCGCTGGGTGTGCGCCACGGCGGGCGGCATGCTGATCGTGCTGGGCTGCCTGCCGAAGCTGGCGTTCTTCGCGGCGTCGATCCCGCAGTACGTGCTGGGCGGGGCGGCGCTGGTGATGTTCGGCATGGTGGCGGCCACCGGCGTGCGCATCCTCGGCCATGTGGATTTTGTCGAGAACAAGAAGAACGCCTATATCGTGGCGGTCAGCATCGCCATGGGGATGATCCCGCTGGTGGCGGACAAGTTCTTCGTGCAGCTGCCGGAACTGGTGGCCAAGTTCTGCCAGAACGGCATCCTGCTCGGCACGCTCTGCGCGGTGCTGCTGAACCTGCTGTTCAACGCCCGGGGGGTCGCCGGGGCGCCGGAGATGATGGCGAAGAAGATCGCCTGATCGGACTTACGCGCCCTACTCGCCCAGTTCCTTCTTGTGCTTCATCAGCAGGTCGCGGAAGGACTGGGCGGGCGGCGAGAGCGAGCGGTCCGCATGCACCAGCAGGGAGATGTCGCGGTGGATGGCCGGGTCGCGCGGCGCCACCGTGACCAGCCCCAGCGCTGACGTCAGGCGCGTCACCGCCGTGCTCATCACGGCGATGCCCAGCCCCGCATCGACCATGCCGACCATCGTCAGCGGCAGGAAGACTTCGTGCACGCGGGACAGCGTGATCCCGCGCGCCGCCAGTGCCGCATCGAGGCAATCGCGGATCGGGTTGCCCCGGTGCGGGCCGATCACCGGCAGCTTCGCCACATCCTCCCAGGTCAGTTCCCGGCGCCGCGCCAGCGGGTGATGCGGCGGCATCACGATCACGAAGGCATCCGACGAGAGCCGGTGCGCGGTCAGGTCCGGCTGGCCTTCCGGAATCGTGCCGATACCGAAATCGACCTCGCCCGAGCTGACCATGCGCGGCACCTCGTGCTCGGACACATCGTGCAACTCCACCTTCACGCCCGGATGCCCGACGCAGAACTCGCGGATAAAGCGCGGCAGCATCAGCGCCGCCTGGATCGACGACGCCGCAATCGACACCCGCCCCCGGCCCAGCGAGCGCAGTTCGTTGGAGTTTTCCAGCACGCTGTCGATGTCGGCCACGGCCTTCTTGACCATCGGCAGCAGTTCGGCGCCGGCCTGGGTGATCTGCATGAGCCGCGTGTGGCGGTCGAACAGCTTGAGGCCGAGGTTGCCTTCCAGTTCGTGGATCAGCGCGCTGACTGACGACTGCGAGAGGTTGAGCTTCTCCGCCGCGCGCGTGAAATGCAGTTCCTCGGCAACGGCGATAAAGGCGCGCAGTTGCCGCAGCGAAACGTTCATGTTGCTGAGGTTGGCCATGTCTCCCCCGTGCTTTCTGTTGAAGCGTGGTGTGGTGGTCGATTCAGAGCGTAACACGATCAATAAATCCGGTTATGGGTATTTACCGATGATCGTGCGCCAACCATCATGGTTTCACCGACACGCCGCCCCACAGGAGCCACGATGAGAGCGTTTGAATATCTCGAACCCGCCACGCTTGCCGAAGCGTCCGCGCTGCTGCACCGCTGCGGCGGTCGCGCCAGCGTGCTGGCGGGCGGCACCGACCTGCTCGTGCAGATCAAGGAGTCGCACCGCCAGCCCGCGCAGGTCATCAACATCAAGAAGATCCCGGGGATGGACGTGCTGACGTTCGATGCCGTCGAGGGCCTGCGCATCGGTGCGCTGGTCACCACGCGGGAGGTCGAGACCTCGGACATCGCCCGGCGCCACTACGCCAGCCTGGCCCGCGCCGTGACCGACTTCGCCTCGATCCAGGTGCGCAACCGCGCCACGGTGGTGGGCAATGTCTGCCGCGCGTCGCCATCGGCCGATACGCTCGCGCCGCTGATTGCCGACCGTGCGCAGGTGCACCTCTACGGCCTGTCCGGCTCGCGCTCGATGCCGGTGGAATCCTTTGTCACCGGCGCCGGCAAGACCGCGCTGGCCGCCGACGAGCTGGTCTCGCGCCTGACCGTGCCGGCGCCCCGGCCCCACACCGGCAAGGCCTACCTCAAGCATGGTCGGCGCGTGCAGATGGAGCTGGCCACGGTGGGCGTGGCGGTGTCGATCACGGTGGAGCGCGGGCAGTGCCTCGACGTCGGCATCGTGCTGGCGGCGGTGGGCCCCACGCCGATCCGCGCCGTCCACGCCGAAGCCATGCTGCGCGACCGCCCCGTCTCGGCCGGGCTGGTCCTCCAGGCCGCGCACGCGGCCATGGAAGACGCCCGCCCGATCAGCGACGTGCGCGCCAGCGCCGATTACCGCCGCGAGATGGTGGGCGTACTGACGCGCCGTGCCATCGAACTGGCCCTTCAGGAAACGGAGACCCACTGATGCGCCAACTCATCGCACTCACCATCAACGGCGAGCCCCGCGAACTCGCGGTGGAGCCGCACAGCACGCTGCTCGACGCCCTGCGTTATGACGCCGGTCTCACCGGCACCAAGAAGGGCTGCGACGTGGGCGAATGCGGCTCCTGCACGGTCCTGATGGACGGCAAGCCGACCAACGCCTGCCTGGTGCTGGCGCCCGAGGCGCACGGCTGCACGCTGGTCACGATCGAGGGCATCCAGCCCCACCCCGACACCGTGCACCCGGTGCAGGACCAGTTCATGCGCTGCGGCGCGGCCCAGTGCGGCTTCTGCACACCGGGCTTCGTGGTCATGGCCAAGGCGCTGCTGGATGAGAACCCCCAGCCCACGCGCGAGGAAATCCGCTTCGCCATCGCCGGCAACATCTGCCGCTGCACCGGCTACACCAAGATCATCGAGGCCATCGAACAGACGGCCGAGGCCCTGCGCCACGCACCGGAGGCCACGCGATGACCCACGCCGTGATCGGACACAGCGTCAAGCGCACGGACCTGCTCGACAAGGTCACCGGCAACGCGAAGTACGTCGCCGATATGCCGCTCGCCGGCCTGCTCCACGCCAAAATGAAGCGCAGCAACATCGCCCATGCGCGCATCCGCCGCATCGACGCTTCGGCCGCGCTGGCGCTGCCCGGCGTGAAGGCCGTGCTGACGCACGAGAACGTGCCGCGCGTGCTGCATGCCGGCTCGCCGCACCCGCGCTCGGCCTCGGTCACCTGCGACCAGTACATCCTCGACGACAAGGTGCGCTACTGGGGCGAAGGCGTGGCCGTCGTGGCCGCCATCAGCGAGGAGATTGCTGCGCGCGCCGTCGAGCTGATCGAGGTCGAGTACGAGCCGCTGCCCGCTGTGTTCACCGTGGACGATGCCGCCGCGCCCGGCGCACCGCTGATCCACGACCGCGAGCCTGGCGGCAACCTTGTGCTGCCGCCGGTGCGGATCGAGCGGGGCGATGTGGACCGGGGCTTCGCCGAGGCCGACTTCATCCTCGAAGGCGTCTACGAGGGCGGCCGCCCCACCCCGGCCTACATGGAACCGAACGTGCTGACCTGCAAATGGGACGGCAACGGCAACCTGACCGTGTGGATCTCCACGCAGACCGCCTTCATGGTGCGCGGGATCATGGCCGAGGTGCTGGGCCTGCCGCTGCACAAGGTGCGCGTGCTGGTGGATCACATGGGCGGCGGCTTCGGCGCCAAGCAGGACCTGTTCCAGAGCGAGTTCCTGTGCGCGCTGCTGGCCCGCGAGACGCGCCGCCCGGTGCGCATGGAATACACGCGCGAGGAGACCTTCCTCGGCGGCCGGACGCGCCACCCGGCGCGGGTCTGGCTGCGCCAGGGCTTCCGCAACGACGGCACGATCACCGCGCGCGAGGCCAAGGTGATGTTCAACTCGGGCGCCTATGGCTCGCACGGGCCCGGCGTGACCAACGTCGGCACCGCGGCGATGGTCTCGCTCTACCGCTGCGAGAACGTGCGGCTGGAGGGGCGCTGCGTCTACACCAACAGCCCCATCGCCGGCGCGTTCCGGGGCTACGGCGTGGTGCAGACCTACTACGCGCTCGATATCCAGATGGACGAGGCCGCCGCCCACCTCGGCATCGACCCCGCCGAGCTGAAGCTGCGCAATGCGGTGCGCGACGGCGATATCGCACCGTCCAACCATCCGCTGATCGGCCACGGGCTGGAAGCCTGCATCCGCAAGGGCATCGAGGCCACCGGCTGGGCGCAGCGGCGCGCGGAGACGCGCCAGCAGCAGGGCGTGATCCGGCGCGGCTGGGGCGTGGGCTGCGAGATGCACGGCAGCAGCGCCTACCCCGGCATCAAGGAGCAGGGCAACGCCATCGTCAAGATGAACGAAGACGGCACCGTGGTGCTGCTGACCGGCGCCGCCGGGCTCGGCACGGGCGCGCACACCGCGCTGGCGCAGATCGTGGCGGAGGAGTTGTGCATCCCCTTCGATTGCGTGAGCGTGGTCCATGGCGATACGGACGTGGTGCCGTGGGACATCGGCGCCTTCGCCAGCCACACCACCTATATGGTCGGGCGCGCGGCGCAGATGGCCGCTGGCGAGATCAAGACGCAGTTGTTGGCCCGTGCTGCCGCACAGATGGAGACCACGCCGGAGCAGCTCGACATCGCCAACGGCGTGATTGCCGTACGCGACCGCCCCGGCCCCACGCTGACCGTGCGCGAGGCGGTCATGCCGCGCAAGGGCCTGCCCGCTGCGCAGTTCGTCGGCACCGCTACCTATCACCCGACGAAGTCGTACTCGTTCGCCGCGCATTTCGTGGAAGTGGAGGTCGATACCGAGACCGGCTTCATCACCGTGGCGCAGGTGGTGCCCGTTCACGACATCGGCAAGGTCATCCACCCAGTGGCGGCGGCGGGCCAGATCGAGGGCGGCATCCAGCAGGGCATCGGCCATACGCTGTACGAGGACTACCAGATCGACATGCAGACCGGGCGCTCGCTCAATGCCAACTTCGTGGACTACAAGATGCCGCTGGCGATGGACATGCCGCCAATCCACACGATCCTGCTGGAAGCCGCGCCGGACCCGGGCGGGCCGTTCGGTGCCAAGGGAGTGGGCGAGGACCCGATCGTCGCCATCGGCCCGGCCATCGCCAACGCGGTGTACGACGCCATCGGGGTGCGCTTCCGCCACTACCCGATCCGGCCCGAGCAGGTGCTGCAAGCCCTGGCTGCCAAAGCTGGGGAGGCCCGGCCATGAGCGCCCCGCGCCGGCTCGTCGTGGCCATCACCGGGGCCAGCGGCGCGGCCTACGGCGTGCGGCTGCTCCAGGCGCTTGGCACGGCGGAGGGCTGGGAGACGCATCTGGTCTGCTCGCCGTCCGGGCTGCTGACGATCCATCACGAACTCGGCATGCAGCGGCCCGAGGTGGAGCGGCTGGCGGATGTGGTGCACAACGTGCGCGATATCGGCGCGACCGTGGCGAGCGGCTCATTCCGCTGCGACGGCATGGTGGTGGCGCCCTGCTCGATGCGCACGCTGGCCGCCATCGCCACCGGTGTGGCGGACAACCTCGTCACCCGCGCGGCGGACGTGATGCTCAAGGAGCGCCGCCGGCTGGTGCTGCTGGCGCGCGAGACGCCGCTGCACCTCGTCCACCTGCGCAACATGACCACGGTGACCGAGATGGGCGCCATCGTCATGCCGCCCGTGCCGGCGTTCTACGCCCATCCGCAGAGCGTGGACGACATCGTCGGCCATACCGTGGGCCGTGTGCTGGACCTGTTCGGCGTGGAGCACGCCGGGCTGGTCTCGCGCTGGCGCGGCATGCGCGCCACTCTCGCCGCCGTGCATTCGGACTTTCCCACCCAGGAGACATCATGACCTTCCCGCAAGCCACGCCCGTGCCCGTGACCATCCTTACCGGCTTTCTCGGCGCCGGCAAGACCACGCTGCTCAACCACATCCTCACGCAGAAGCACGGCCACCGCATCGCGGTGATCGAGAACGAGTTCGGGGAGGTGGATGTCGATTCGGACCTGGTGATGACCTCCGACGAGGAGATCTACCAGATGACCAACGGCTGCATCTGCTGCGTGGTGGACGTGCGGACCGACCTCGTGCGGATTCTCCAGAAGCTGCTGGCCCAGCCGGAGCGCTTCGACCATATCCTCGTGGAAACCAGCGGGCTGGCCGACCCCACGCCGGTGGCGGCCACTTTCTTCATGGACAACGACGTGGCGAAGCAGGTGACGCTCGACGGCATCCTGACGCTGGTGGACGCGGTGCACATCGAGTCGCACCTGGATGACCCGCAGCTGTCCGGCTTCGACAACCAGGCGGTCGACCAGATCGTGGCGGCGGACCGCATCATCCTGAACAAGTCCGATCTGGTTAGCGCCGAACGGCTCGACGCGCTGGCGGCGCGGCTCCATCACCTGAACGAGGGCGCGCAGATCCTGCGCTCGAACCACGCCCAGGTGGATCTGTCGCGCATCCTCGGCATCGGCGGCTTCACGCCCGGCGTGGCCACGCTGCCGGCGGACGACCTGCACGCGGGGCACGACCATGACCACGATCACGATCATGTGTGCGACGAGACCTGCGAGCACGGCCACGCTGACGACGACGCCCACGCCCATCGCCATGATCCGTCGGTGACGTCCGTCTCGCTGCTGTTCGAAACCCCGTTCGACCGCCAGCGCCTGGAACACGCGCTCAAGGCCCTGCTGGCCGCGCAGGGCGACGATGTCTTCCGCATGAAGGGCATCGTCGCCGTGCAGGACGACGACCGCCGCCACGTGCTGCAAGCCGTGCACCGGCTGATGGACTTCCATCCGGCCGACCCGTGGGACGCGCGCCCACGCGAGAGCAAGTTCGTCTTCATCGGCCGCAACCTCGACCGCGCACGGCTCCAGACGCTGCTGCGCGTCTGTCAGCCCGCGCAGCTGGCGGCCTGATTGGTAGTTTGATATCGCTCTGGGACCCGTCTGCCGGACAGTCGGGTGTTTGCCGGTGCAGCGCGGCTTACGCCGCCTGCACCGTTTTTTTTGGGGGCATCGGGCGCCATCGTCGATGGGTGCCCTGCGGTAATATCCTGCGCTGCCTTTTCAGCCTGGCGACGAGCAATGCACGCGTGGTAAGCGTCGCTTTGCGCGCTCGATCGAAGGTGTTTTCTCAGGCAAGTGATCAACCATTCTCCTGTGCCGTTAAGCACAGGGTGACCTCGACTGCCCCCGCGCTTTTCTCCGCTTGTAACAGTTGGCAACAGCGAAGCGCTCCCTTGGCGTTTGACGCCTTGGGGCAGCGTCCCTATGCACGCACACCCATCGTGCGCTCGGCGAACCCCGATTTACATCAATCAAGCAATCCAAGTATGGAAGTGAAATCTCTACACCCTTTGCATGACCTTCCCGCCAAGGGAACGGTTCTGTTGACCGCTCTTGTGCTGACCGTAGCCGGATGTGGCGGCGATGGTGACCCTGCAGAATCGACTGCCGCGGCCCCCACCCGTCAGGTCGCGCAGGTGAATTCGGGCTTCGATATCCTCGCCAATCTGGATGCCTTGAAAATTACCACGGGCCCCTTTGCCGGCGCCTATCAGGTTGGCGTTGGCAGCAACTGGCTCAATTGGTATTTTGCGAATATCGGCCTGTTCGCCTTCATCAAGGACCGTCCCAATGAAGTTCGGACTTACATGGACTTGTATATCCGGAACGTCAGCCCTGCGAACTACACCATCAACGACGTCAAGTTTGGTGGCGATCTGAATTCCCCGATCCAGTGTCCCGCCGACTCCAACGATTCGTATGCGTCGACATTCCTGTCGCTGGCATCCGAGTACATGAGAGTCACTGGCGACACCGAATGGTTTCGGCGCAACCTGCCAGCTCTCAAGTCCATCGCGTATGCGAATCTGGCTGCCCCGCAAAAGCCGAACGGCCTGATCTCGGTCTTCCGGCAAGACTACGCGCCGCCGACCCATCCGACCTATTGCGCCAGCTTTACGCCGTCAAGCATCGCCTACACGGAAGACAATACGGAAAATTATCGGGGGCTGGTCGATTTTTCCAACGCACTCAAAGCGCTGGGCGATGCGGATGCAAGTTACTACAACCGGGTTGCCGCCTCGGTTGCCGCGGGAATTCAGGGCCGATCCGATGGCTCGATCTTTTATGTCGCGGATGCCGAGAACACGCCCAATCCAAATTTCTATCCCGGTACGGTCACGCAGGTGTTTCCGCAGCTCTATGAAGTCCCCTTGTCCGCCGATGCGGTGTCCACACAGCGCCGATATGACAATGGCTACGCCTACCTGAGTGCGCACGCGCCGACCTGGTCCACCCAGATCGATCCGAGCGCAGGCTATCCGTGGATGCTCTTGGGCTACGTCGCGGCGAAACGAGGCGACACGGCGCGCGCGCAGCAGCAGATGGCACTGCTGCGAGCCAATAGCGGAAAGGCGATCATCAACGAGATTGGCTTCTACAAGCGCATTCTCGATGCGGGCGTCAAAGAGACCGGCTAACTTCCTGCGCCGTCGAGGGCCGATGCAGCGCTAAAGGGGCGGGCTGATGCCCGCTTCCACAACGCACTACGCGCTACCGTTCGACCCTCTCCCAACTCATCGCCCACCCATACAACGCAATACATCCGAACACCAGCATCGTGGGACCGAACACAAACGACAGCAGCGGCATCAACAACAATGAACAGGACACCATCAGGTAAACGTGCAACGTCAGCTGCATCGGCACCGCGATGATAATGAACACCAGCGTGAGCAACGTCAGGAATATCTTCTTCGGCCAGGAGAAGTCGAAGATGTAATAGACAAGCGCATGTCCCCATGGCAACAGGAACAGCAAGCTGGCGCAGGTCTTCAGGCCGTTGTCCACATAGCGGCTGGCCGTATACGGAAAGCTATGCGGCGCCACCGCGAAGAACAGGAGCGCCGTGCCCTGGATGAACACCGCGAACAGCAGGAAGTATCGCAACGGCAGATACAGGTCCCGTATCCGAAAGGCCATCAGGCAGACCGCGAGCGTCGCGATCAGCGTCATGCCCCATGTCACCGTGTCCGGCGCCGGTGCAACGACAGTGGTGTAAGGCAGGTTGAAGTCGAACCATGCCACCCGGGTCAACTGTTCGAGGACGACACCATCGATGCCGAGCTTGTCGATCCAGAAGCGCAGCACGCCCGCCCACAGCCAGCTGATATCGTCGCGCAGCATCCACTCCGCCAGGTTGAACCCCGCCGGTACGAGCATGATTCCCGCGATGGTGGGAAGGGATAACGTCAGGTGGTCCAGAGAGCGATGCCTGGCCAGGCACAGGGTGGTCAGGCCAAGCGCGTCGCTCTGGTCGCGGGTGGCGGCAGTATGTCCGTGAGGGTGCGTCATGGCTAGAACTCCGCGAAGACCCCGATTTCCGCCTGCTTGCGCGTATAGGACGGGTTGTCGTAGTAGATGGCGCGCAGGTTGATGCCATAGCGCTTGGTGATCCATTTACGCCAGGTCAGCGAGACCTCATGGCTCTTGAAGTCGCTCAGCAGGGCCTGCTCGCCGGTCAGTTGGTAGGCTTCGCTGCCGCCGTCGTACTTCAATGTGATGAACTGATCCTTGTCGCGGCCGTAGGCAATGGCGACAATGCCGCGATTGGAGCGGACATTGCCCGGGTCGCTGCGGTTCAGCCGTGCGCCCAACTGGAGGATCCAGGGCGCGTCGAAGTAATAGGTCAGGCCAAGCAGCAGGGTCTTGTCGGTATAGACATCCTTGGCGCGGTAGTAGGTAAAGCCAACGCTCGCCACCAGGTTCTTCTTCTCGAGCAGTTTGCGGAACAGCAACCCATCGGCCCGGAACTCGGGCAGGAAGAAGCCGCCCGCGCTGGTGCCGGCGCTGATGAAGCCATACCAGTTCTCGTCGAAGGTGCGCGTGTAGCCCAGGCCGAAGAACGTGCCATGATCGCCAAAATGGCTCTGGTGGCTGATTTCGCCAGTGACGTAGTCCTTCGGGGTGAAATTGACCCCGCCTCGCACGTACTGGTCGTTCCAGTTGGCATTGTCGCCGGAGAGGTTGGCGTGGCCGAGGCCGCCTTCGATGAAACCGGTGAGCAGCGGCGCGAATGTTCTTGGCGGCGTGGCTTCCGCCTGGGCGCGGACATCGGTGGCGGCGAGCAGTGCCAGCATGCCCAGCAGGGGCAAGGCACGGGTGCCGTTGGTTCTGGTATCGGAGTGCTTTGCCATGCGTATCCTCTCGATCGTGAATCGATGTCGCACGGAAGGCCCTGCCAGGAGCCTCCGGCCCGCAAGCTGCCGATGCACCATACACCGCTTCGCCATGGGCGGTCGATGCGAACTGCCCGAAGCGCCGGTTATGGTCGCGGGTGATGCAAATCAGCGACACCGCATGCCAGCCGGAGGCGGTGCCACCACCTGTTCCGCAGTGAGGCGTGACGCGAATGCCAGGTACAGCGCCTCCTCCAGGACATTCCAGTGCGTGCCATGCCGGAACTGGATGGAGCGCATGCGCCAGCACGCAATCGCTTCCTTGTCTCCCATCTTGTCGGCCACCAGGGCCACCAGTCCCCACGGAAAGTCGGCCTCGGACATCTGCAGCCAGACCATGCGGTTCTCCTTCATCCACAACGCGTAGGCCGCCGCATGGGGCCGGCTGGCGGGCCGGATATCGGCCAGGATGGGGAAGATCTGCGCCACGGCGTCCGGGTAGAACTCCGACTCGGTGCGTGGCTGGGTGCTGACGAGGTAGCCCAGGTTGGGGCGCCAGAACACCCGCAGGATGTCCTTGTCGAGCTGTTCGGCCTTGCGCATCCAGCCGGCGGCGCCTGCGGCATCGCCGCGACGCCGGTGATAGTCGCCGACAGCCTTGAAGGCACTCGACACTTCCACGTTGTCCATCAGCAGGGCCACCGGAAGCTTGGCCGAGATCAGGTAGACGCCGGAAGCCGGGGCGCGCAGGGTGTCCAGGTGCCGGCTCGCCTTGTCGAAACTGGCCTGCCACGCCGGCGGCATGCCCTTGGGCGGCGCCGCGCGTACCAGCAATTCCATCCAGACCGCCATCAACGCGTCGTCGGCGTCAGCCTCCTGGCACGAGACGAAGCGCTGGCCTTTCACGCAGTAACGGTCGAAGCGTCCGTCCGCGTGCTGGCGCGGAAGCAGCCAGCCGATCCAGCGGATGGCCGCGGTTCGCGTGGTCATGCCGGCGTCCTGCGCCGCCAGCAGTGCCTTCGACGCAAAGTACGGATCGATCGAGTCCCCGTTGAAATAGGTCGTGATCGCCCCGTCGGGCCGCTGGTAGTCGGCCATCACCAGCTCGGCGGCGCGCGCCGGCGCGGTGAGGCTGGTAGCAATCAGGAGGAGCAGCGTGAGCAATGTCTTCATGGTGTGCCGGGGCATGGTGGAGTGGCCGCATGGCCATCCGACAAGACCCTTCCTCCCTCCGGGGCGCATGCCGCGCCATAAACCACTGTTCCGGCGCACACGCGAAGCACCGGCGCCACCAGGGTGGTGCATTTGTCCGCTGTGCCGATCGTACAGCGCGCGCCGACATCGATCTCGCGCTCGGCGGCCACGGGTCCGGCGATGACGCATTCGCGCGCCACCGAGATGGCGCCCGCGGCAATCAGGGCCCCGTCGATGCGCACCCGCGTACCCAGCCAGATGCCACCGCTTGCCTTGACGCTGCCAATGATGCGCGCCCCGGTGCCGATCCACAAGTCGCCATGCACGACAAGGTCGCCGCGATACAAGGTGCTGGCGGGAAATGTCAGATCATGCGTGACCAGCCAGCGGCCATCCCTGGCTTCGGGCGGCACGATGACGGCATGGGCCCAGTCTCCCCCGGCCGGTGCGGCGGCATCCATGTCGAAGGGCACGCCAGCGTGGCGTGGGCCGAACCAGATCACCGCGGCGCTGACCGAGGTGAACTCGCATTCGTCTTCCAGGCGGATGCCGTACAGCGCCGAAGCTGGCCCGAGCAAGCGCCCCTTCGCCTCCACGTGGATACTGCGCGCATGCGCCCAGCGCTGCAGCTCGCTGCCGCTGCGCATCAGGATCTCGCCTTCGGACAGCAGTACCTGCGTGCGATTGCGCCGGCCCGTGGAAATACTGCGGCGGCCGTAGATGGGCCGGGAAAACGTGTGGAGATCCGGAAGCACCAGCGATCCGCCGGTGACGATGGCGCGCTCGCACACGCCATCGAATGCCTCCGCCGCCTTCGGCATGAACTTGCCAGTGACATGGACTACGGGGCCCAGGTCGTCGAGTGGGTGTGCCACGGCGTGCAGGCCGTTGCCATCGCCATGCCGCGCGGCGAGCGCGCGGAATCCCGCCGCCACCGCCGCGACGTCCAGCGTATGTTCGCCATCGATGGCCAGCGGGTGGGTATCGCGGCGGCGCCGCCACTCGAGCACGGACGGCAACAGTGGCAGCGCAAAGACCAGCATGGTGAGCGTGCCGAGCAGCAGGGGCCACATGGTCAGCTCCTCTGCCGGTAGCGCGCCGTCTTGTCCCACCGCATTTCGCGGCGCAGCAGGTAGTCGAAGACCACCTGGCTGAAGATGGCGCGCGACACGGCCAGCATGCTGACCAGGAAGCCGAAGTAGTTCAGTGGCAGCAGGCGGATGCGTTCACGTGTGCCGTCCAGGTAGACGGCGGCCGCGATCTCGAAGAACGCCGCGAAATTTCCGAGCGTCCCATACGACATCAGCGCGAACAGGATCACGGCTTCACCGAACAGCGAAAGGCCGCCGGCATAGAACAGCAGGATCGCCATCAGCCAGCCGAGCAGCATCAGCGGCGCCATCATGTAGATGCCGAGCAACGCCACGCCGTCGATCTTTTCGAACAGACCGTGGTGCCGGCAGGTGGCCATCTTCAGCCCGTGTCGAAACAACGCCTGATTGTGGCCCTTGGTCCAGCGCATGATCTGTCGTATGCGCACCGGCCAGGTCTCTGGCACCTCCTCATAGCATTCCGACCAGTTCTGGTAGACCGTCTTCCAGTTGGCCAGCAGCAGCCGGTAGGTCACGTCCGTGTCTTCGGCCAGCACATCGTCGTGCCAGCCGCCCACGCTGCGCAGTGCCCGCATCCTGACGCCGCCGACGGTACCGCCATACTGCGGCACCAGGCTCAGGTTCATGCGCGCCTGCTGGTCCACCTGGTAGCCGCCAGAGCGTTCCAGGTCCAGCAACCGCGTCAGCAGGTTGCTGCCCAGGTTCAGCGGCACCACGCGGCCCATGGTTGCGCCAACCTCGGGATCGAAGAACGGGGCCACCAGTTGCTTGAGCAGATTTACCGGCGGCAGGTAGTCCGCATCGAACACGATGATGATGTCGCTGGCGACGGCCTCGCTGGCATCCTTCAGGGCAGCGGCCTTGCCGGGCTTGCCACTCGTGCGGTGGAACGGCGTGACACGGCCCGGGTATTGCCGGACGAAGTCGTCGATGATCTCGCGCGTGCGGTCGCTGGAGCGGTCATTGACGGGCATGATGGTGAGCCGGTCGACGGGATAGTCCGCGTGCAGCAGGCACTTCAGCGACCCGGCGATCACCGCCTCCTCGTTATGTGCCGCGACCAGCACGGTCAGGGTGGGCCAGTCCGCGATGTCGATGTCCAGGTACGGGTGGCGCTGCTCCCCGAACAGCCGGTTCAGCGTGAACAGGTAGTGACGAACGGCATAGAAGAGCACCAACCCCACGATCAGCATCAGCACGACCGTCATGGGCCGCGCGATCGCCCTGGTTTCCTCGCGCAGGGGCGGCTTCAGCGCCGCGACGTTGGAGCGGGGGCGGGGGCGCAGCGCTGGCTCAGGCGCGCCATCGCTTTCCAGCGTGTCCAGCATCGGCATCGCAACTTCCATCGCGCCGGCACCGGGTCCGGCAGCGGCGAGCGTCACGGTTCCTGGCGACGGCCTGGTGGCGGTTTTCGGAGGGACGGACCCGCGGGCGAACGATTCGCCCCTCACAGGTGCTTCCGTGGCCTTCGTCTCGGGCGCGGACATGCTGAAGACCAGCAGTGCGTTCATCGAGAGAAACAGGCGATACACCAGGCGCATGCTCAATGCCCTCCCGTGTCGTTTTCCGTGGGGCTTGCCATGCTGCCGCAGCCAACCCCGCGCATCAGTGCTTGCCGGCGACGAATGCCAGCGAGTTGCCCCCCGTAGCGGTGACGATCCAGTTGGCGGCATCCCACGTCACCGTGGCGAGTCCCTGCGTCACCACCGGCTGGCTATAGCCGGAGCGCGGCAGGACCCAGGCCATGTCGGTCAGGTCGGTCGGGTGGCTGGCCTGGAACGACCATGCGTTGCCGGTATCGGTGGCCTGCCAGGTGGTCTGCTCGCGACGCTGGCCGAACTGCGCCAGGGTATCCATCGTGTACCAGTTGAACTGCCCGCTGGCCTTCAGGTTGGCGGCTTTGTTGAACAGGGCATTGAGCACCGTCGGGTAATCGGCGGCGCCCCGCGGATGCATGTAGATCAGCCGGCCGGTGCGATTCTTCACCACGAAGTCGATCAGTTGCCGGTACCAGGTGGTGATGGTGGCAGCCGGAACGTTGAACTCATCGAACTCTTCGAACGTGGCATAGGGCCCGAACGGCATCACCGGGAAGGCACGGATGGTGTTGTTCGACAGCACGCCATTGCGATAACTCCGCGTCGGTGCCATGCCCGTATGGCCGAGGAAGTAATAACTGCTGTTGCCGTTGGCCTCCAGCCAATTGACGGACCACTGCGGTGTATTGCCTTCCGGCGCGGCGTATTCGACGGCCGGTATCGCGGTGGCACTCTCCACGCTTTGCTTGTTCATCACCAGGTACTGCTCGAAGGTGGCCTGGTTGGTCTCGCTGGCGTTGGCGCCCCAGAAATCATGAATCCAGCCCCCATGACTGCCAATCCGGTGCCCCTTGGACAGCAGGTACGCCACCAGCTGTTGGGCCGTGATGTTGCCGGACAGGTTGACGCCTTTGGCGTCACCGCCGGTGATCTGGTCCGGACCCGCTGTGATGGAAATGGAGAAGGGGCCGTTGTTGAAGGTACCCCGGCTCTTGAGAACGTTCGCGGGTGCAACCTGGTCACCCGCGCAGAAGTGCCAGTTCAGCACCAGGCCGCCACGTGCCTGAGGCTGGGCCGAGAGGCGCGCCATCTTCATCAGGTTGCTACCGAAGTAACGCAGGAAGCCGTGCATCAGCATGCCGTCCGTCTGGCCCTTCAGGTACGAAAGTGGCAAGTTGACGAACAG
The DNA here is from genome assembly GCF_056399925.1 of Cupriavidus sp. 01L43. NCBI lineage: Bacteria > Pseudomonadati > Pseudomonadota > Betaproteobacteria > Burkholderiales > Burkholderiaceae > Cupriavidus > Cupriavidus sp. 01L43. The sequence continues at coordinate 190,847 of NZ_JBFTSH010000005.1, read as the reverse complement.
CACCCGCCCCGATCCGACATTGCGCAACCCCGCCACGAGACCGAAGTTCGGCGAGGTCACCAGGGCGGTGCCCGTATAGGTGCCCTGGGTGACGAAACTCGGATAGATCAGGAAGCCGTAGACATAGCCCGAGATGCCTTCCACGGGATCTGTGCCCGCCGCATCCCACACCATGGATTTTCCCGGCGGCACCTGCAGGGTCCTGAGCGTGGTCCCCAATGCGGTGATCGGTCCCACGCCAATCATGTTACCGAGCAGCTGGTCGTAGAGCACGTAGTCAACGCCGGCCAGGCTGCTGAGCCGGCTTTTGGGCGATGCATAGAACCCCGTGGTGGTCAGCGCGCCGAAGTCGTACACCAGCATCAGTTGCCCGCCCTGGTTCGCATACGTATCGAGCGCCGCGATCAGCGCATCGCTCGCATTCACATGGACCTGGTCTGGCAGGATCACGCCGGAGAACTGGGCGGGGGTAATCCCCTGCTGGAATTGCGTGTCGTTGATGATGGTGATCTTCAGTCCCTCTTCCTGTGCGGCGTCCAGCCACGCCGAGACGCGCGGATCGGGAAGGGTGAGGCCATCGGGCACCAGCAGTGCGATCTGGTTGGTGGCGGCATGCGTCATGGCCGGCAAGACAGCGGCCAACGCGAGCGCAAGGAGGATTAACGCGCTCGTGCGCCGCAGGAAAGATTGGAGTTGGTTGAACACGGTCATCTCCCAACGCGATGAATATCGGTTTGCCTCCCGGTACAAGCCAGGCGGCCGCGACGCGTACATACGCGTATGCGTGCGTGTGCCTGAACGGCCGTCAGTCCGGCTCGGCCGCCGGCGCCGGTGCAAGCGTGTACTGGCCCGAACGCACTTTTGGCCCGGCTTTGACCTTCTTCGGCTGTTTAGCCTTGATCTTGTCTTTTTGCGCCTTGTCCTTGCCCTTGCCCTTGCCGTCGGATTCGTAGGCGAAGTCGAGCTGGACGCCATGGTCGTAGCCTGCCAGCCCTCCGGGGTCCGCCGGACTCGCGGGCAGGTAGAGCGGCGCGCCAGCCGTCGCCGTCGTCGCTTCGCCGGTCAATGCGGCAAAGGTGGTGGCGGGTGCCGTGGCACCCGCGACAGCCACAGCTGTTGCTGCTGCTGCAATACGTGAGAGGTTCATTGCTTCGCTCCTCTTGACCAACTACCAGCCCGGCGGGCGGTTGCGCTGAACCGCCGATGTCGCCAGGACAGGTCCTGTACTACAGGCTGACGGCGTCGGCATCGGCCGACTCGTCGCCGCATTCCCCATATGCACCGGGGTGCTCGCCCTCCAGCGCCTGCACGATGCGTTCGCTGGCGCGGCCGTCGCCGAACGGGTTGTGGGCACGCGCCATGCGCGCGTACGCCTCCGCATCGTTCAGTAACTGTTCTGCCGCCACGATGAGCCTTGCCGGATCGGTACCCACCAGCCGCGCTGTGCCGGCGGCCACGGCTTCCGGCCGCTCGGTGGTTTCCCGCGTGACCAGTACCGGCTTGCCCAGCGCCGGCGCTTCCTCCTGGATGCCGCCCGAATCGGTGATGATCAGGTGGGCGCGCGACATCAGGAACACGAAGGGCAGGTAGTCCTGGGGCTCGATCAGGTGGATGTCCGGATGCCCGCTCAGGATCGCCTGCACCGGTTCTCGCACGCGCGGGTTGAGATGCACCGGGTAGACGATCTGGATATCCGGATTGCGGTCCGCCAACGCGCGCAGCGCGGTGAACAGGCGCTCGAATGGCGTACCGAAGTTCTCGCGACGATGCCCCGTTACCAGCACGAGCCTGCGCGACGCATCCAGGAAGGGATAGCGCGCGCTAAGTTGGGTACGCATCTGCACATCGGCATCCAGTCGGGCCTTGACCCGCAGCAGGGCGTCAATGCCGGTGTTGCCAGTCAGGCTGATGCCGCAGGGATCGACACCTTCGCGCAACAACGCTTCCCGGGCCTGCCGCGTCGGCGCGAAATGCCAGGACGCCATCACGTCGGTCACGCGCCGGTTCATCTCTTCAGGCCAGGGGGCGCCGAGATTGCCGGTGCGCAGTCCCGCTTCGACGTGTCCGACGGCCACATTGCGATAGAACGCCGCGAGCGTTGCGGCCAGGGTGGTCGTGGTGTCGCCATGCACAAGCATGGCATCCGGCAGGAACCGGTCCAGCACCGAGTGCACGCCGGAAAGCACACGCGTGGTGATGTCCGACAGGCTCTGACCATGGCTGATGACGTTCAGGTCGAAGTCCGGAACGATGTCGAAGAGCCGCAGTACCTGGTCGAGCATTTGCCGGTGCTGGCCCGTTACGCATACCCGGAGGTCGAAATTCGCGGATTCCCTGAGCCGATGGATGAGCGGTGCCATCTTGATGGCCTCGGGGCGGGTACCGAATACAGCCAGCACTGTCTTGGGCATGTCGGTCTCTCCTGCAAAAGGGGGTCATGCCGCCGGGGCGTTGGCGATGCTGCCGATCGCCTTTGTCCCCACACTTCCCGCGCGCAGGGCACTGCGGATTATTACCAGCCAAACATAACCATGGCGCACTTATGCCCCGTCAAGCTACATCACGACAGAGGGGAGCGATGCCTGTGCCACCCTCTCGTAGCCTGTTGAATCCGCAGAGAATTCGGACAAGTCAGCGAACGCATATATCGCCTCGGGTGTGAAAACGGTTGCAGGAGCGATACGGGGGGCGCACCGTGCATCGGGATCCCGATGCCGACGCGGTATCCGATGCTGCACCGGCACCCTCCTCAACGCCTGAGAAGTCTGTTGCACGGGGCGTGAATTCCATGGGGTGGTGAGATGTCGGCTTTCGGCGTCGTCCGGCAGATGTGTTGCGGGCTCCTCGACTGGAGGGTCGCAACACAATGTGGGCGGTGGAAAGCAGGGGCCACACGTGGAGCGAAATGGGCCTTGGGGACTACAGCAAAGGGATGATGAATGTCGAGCTGCCCTCACCCGGGAGCGCTGAGATCCCTCTTACGACTTAGCCCCCGGGAGCACCGACCGGGAGGGGGCATTGGTTACAAGAATGAACATCGTGCAGATCAGAGTTACCTATTTCCTGAAGTGGTCGCATCACCCGTGGCCCCGGGTGCAAGCCGCTTATCACCTGAGCGGCTAACGACATGACGAATCGGCAGTTCCGGCGCCACGCGTATCGACCTACGATGGTCGGTCTGCTTCATGCGCCCAAGCCCATCTTTTTCCGTTCCCGATCGTCATGCACTTTCCCGCTCTACCTGCGCCCCTGCGCGCCGCGCTTGCGGTACTCGCCGTGCTCCACGCCGCCACCGTGACCGCGTCTGCACAACAGCCCTTCCCGTCGAAGCCGATCAACTACGTGGTGCCCTATACACCCGGGGGCACCAATGACAACGTCGCACGGATCATTGCCAGGCGGCTGGCCGAGAAGGCTGGACAACCGGTGGTGATCGAATACAAGGCCGGCGCAGGCGGCACGCTCGGGGCCGGCTTCGTGGCGGCGTCTCCGGCGGACGGATACACACTGCTCAATACGTCGATTGGCAACCTGGCCATCGCTCCGCAGTTAATGACCGTAAAGTTCGACCCGTTTTACGACCTCGTGCCCGTTGCCTATATCGGCAACTCGCTGGCGACGGTGGCTATCAACCCAGCGCTGCCGATCCGAACACTGCCGGAGTTGATTGCCTACGCGCGCGCGAATCCCGGCAAGCTCACGTTCGCCAGTTCGGGCAATGGCACCCCGGGGCACCTGGCTGGCGAGTTGCTCAAGCGGCTCGCCAGCATCGATATCCGGCACGTGCCTTACAAGGGCAGTGCGCCGGCCGTGGCCGATGTGGTGGCGGGCCACGTGGACCTGGTTTTCGATCCGCTCAGCACGCAGTTCATCAAGCAGGGTAAGCTGCGCGCGCTCGCCTACTTCGGTGGTGCGCGTTCGCCAGACCTGCCCAACGTGCCCAGCATCCGCGATGCGGGTATCAAGGGCTGGGAAGACTCGCTGGCCGGTGCATTCTTCATCACCGCGCCGCGCAACGTGCCGCCCGAGGTGCTGGCCAGGCTGCGTCAGTGGATCGGCGAGATCCTGGCAGAGCCCGACACCGTTGCCGCGCTGGGCCGCGTCCAGGTGGATGTGCAGACGCTGACGGCGGAGCAGACGTCGCAGCGCATCCGCCAGGTACACGAGATTGCCGCGCGTGTGGTCAAGGACAGCACAGTGCAGGGAAACTGAGCAGAGACAATCATGAAACTTGGATTGTTCCTGCTCGCGGCCGGGCATCATGCGGCCGGTTGGCGATACCCAGGCGCCGAGTCTGGTACCGAGAACATCGACCTGGTCGTGCGTATGACACAGGCGGCCGAGCGCGCGAAGTTCGACATGGTGTTCTTCGGCGACCGGCTGCTGACTTCCGCCGACGCCCATCCTTCGATGATCACGCGCCCCGATCCGCTGGCCATGCTCGCTGCGCTGTCGATGGTGACCACACATGTCGGGCTGGCTGCCACCGCGTCGACGACATACAGCGAACCGTTCAACCTGGCGCGAACGCTGGCGACCATAGACAAGTTGTCGCGCGGCCGCGCCGCGTGGAACATCGTGACCACATTCGCGGACGGCTCGGTGAACTTCAGCCGCAGCCGTCACCCCGATCACGCCGAACGCTATGCCATTGCCGAAGAGTTCGTCTCGGTGATAAAGGGGCTTTGGCGCTCGTGGGATCCGGACCCGTACGTTCAGGACAAGGCTGGTGGCATCTATATCGACGTGGACAAGATGCACCCGCTGAACCACGAAGGCCGTCACTTCTCGGTCGCCGGCCCACTCAACGTCACGAACAGTGAACAGGGACAGCCCGTGCTGATCCAGGCAGGTTCGTCGGGCCCGGGCCAGGCATTGGCCGCGCGTCATGCGGAAGTGGTTTTCACCGCGCAACAGGACCTCGAATCGGCGACCGAGTTTGCAAACGGCCTGCGCCGGCAGGTGGCTGAAGCGGGACGCGATCCGCGTCATTGCCTGATCATGCCCGGCCTGATGCCGATCATCGGCGCGACCGAGGCAGAGGCACACGACAAGCTCGCGCAACTGCAGTCCTTCACCGACCAGTCGAATGCGTTGGCCATCCTGGCCGAGCAACTCGCCGTCGACGTGTCGGGCTTCGCGCTCGACGCGCCGCTGCCGCCATTGCCCGCGCAGGTCGTCGTGCATAGCCGCAGCGCGTTGCTCATCAGGCTGGCGCGTGACCGCGGGCTAACGCTGCGCCAGCTCTATCATCTGGTGGCCAGTGCGCGCGGCCACCAGATCGTGGTTGGCACCGCCGCACAGGTGGCCGACCACATGATCGAATGGGTGCGTGCCGGCGCCGCCGATGGCTTCAACATCATGCCCGCCTATTTCCCCGGTGGATTTGAAGACTTCACGCGCGAGGTGGTGCCGATCCTGCAAGCTCGCGGAGCGTTCCGACGCGACTATGAGGGCCGCACGTTGCGGGACCATCTTCAATTGCCACTTCCGCAGGGTCGTTGACGCCACGTTGAGCGTGCAAGTCGGGCGCGCATATCCAAGTACGAAAAGATTTGTTCGTATTGGATGTATCCCTCCATAAGCTGATTGGTCCGCGACATTGCTTGACTGCATGCCGACATCGTGTCGGCAGGCGTGTCCGGACTCATACTGGCTTTCATCATGCTGCGCCGCAGACTGCTCGACACATTGAAATCCGCACTGGTGGCCTTTGCCTGCTCCGCCTGCGCAACCGCCGCCATCGCCGCCATCGCCGACACGCCGGCCGACAGCTTTCCGGCCAGGACCGTCCGCATCATCGTACCGGTGTCGGCTGGCGGCAGCGCCGACAAGCTGGCCCGTACATTGGCGCAGAAGCTCAGCGAGCGGTGGCACCAGAGCGTGGTGGTCGAAAACGTGTCCGGCGCCAGCGGCACAATTGGTGCGGCCCAGGTGGCCCGCGCCACGCCGGACGGCTACACGTTGCTGCTGGGCGGCGAAGGCGTAACGCTAAATGCTTCGCTGTTCAAGCGGCTGCCCTACGACACGCGGCACGCATTCCGTGGCGTGACCAAGGCTGTCGTCAGCCCGCAGATCCTGGTCGTCCGTCCCGACCTGGGCGTAAGAACCTTCGGCGAGTACCTCGCGCTGACGCGGCGCAAGCCCGGCGAACTCGCGCTGGGATTGCCCGGCAATGGTGGGATCGCCCACGTCGCGCATGAAATGCTGTCGCGCCAGCTCGGCATCGAGGTCAACTACATCCCATACCCCGGCGGCGGCCCTGCCACGCTTGATCTGCTCGGTGGCCATATCGACGCCACGCTGATCACGCTGGCCGCCGTCACCGACTACGTGCGCAACGGACGCCTGACCGCGCTCGCCGTCACCACGCCCTACCGTTCGAAGGCGCTCCCGCAAGTGCCCACGATGGCCGAATCCGGTGCACCGGGCTTCGCGGTGGAAAGCTGGCAGGGCCTGCTCGCCCCGGCCGGCACGCCAACCGAGGTTGTCGAGCGCATCAACCGCGATGCCACGGCCGTGCTGACCCAGCCGTCCACCAGGCAGCAGCTTGAAGAGGCCGGCTTTGTTGTGGTGGCCTCTTCGGCGCGGGCGCTCGACGACACGCTATCGAAGGATTTGCCCCGATACGCGGCGGTCATCGTATCTGCCGGGATCACGCTGAACTAGCTGCTGCGCACCGCCGCCGCACCCCTTCATGGGAATCTCCCTTGCTGTGCAGCGGTGCCTTTTCCAGGCGCCGGCTGACCAGCTTCCACTACCCAAGCCTCATGACAACCGACCACACCCTGCGCGCCATCGCCGCACTCGCGTTCACCCTCCTCGCCACCCAGCCGGCACACGCTGATGCCACGCTCGACAAGATCAAGCAACGCGGCAAAGTTGCCATCGGCGTGCTGGTCAACGGGGGCCCTTTCGGATCGATCGATCCTGCGACCCAGCAACTGACCGGCTGGAATCCCGAACTTGCCCGCGACCTCGCCCGGCGGCTAGGCGTGGAAGCTGAACTCGTACAGGTCAATCCGTCGAACCGCGTGCAGTTCCTGCAGGCAGGCAAGGTAGACCTGCTGATCGCCTCGATGGAGTACAACGCCGATCGCGGTGAGCTGCTGTCCTATGCGCCCACGCCGTTCTATCGCGTGGGCGGCACCGCCGCGGCGCTCAAGACCAGCGGCATCCATCAATGGGATGACCTTCGCGGCAAGACCGTCTGCGCATCGCAGGGCAGCAGCTTCGTGAAGCCGCTGCAGGAGCAATACGGCGCCCAGGTGCGCGGTTTCAAAACCGCATCCGAATCGCTGCTGGCCTTGCGTGGCGGCCAATGCGTGGCGGCGGTCCATGACGCCACGCTGATCCATCCGCTGCTGCGTACCAATGCCGAGTGGGCCGGCTACGCAGCGCCGATTCCGACCGAGATCCTGCCCGCGCCATCGGTGGTCTGGGCGCGCAAGGGGGAGGCGGATACCGTCGCCGCAGTAGACAAGGTCGTGCAGGAATGGCACCGCACGGGCTGGCTGATCGGCACGGAGAAGCGGCTTGGCATTACGCCGCCGCAGCCACTGCTGCCCGAGTTGCAAGCCAGGTACAAGGGTTGAGGGGGCGCCCGATGGACAAGCGTCTCGTATCGGGCGCCCTGCTGCTGGCTGGGGTCGCGCTGGCGCATACCGCATGGGCTGACGCCACGCTCGACAGGATTCGGCAGCGCGGCAAGCTGTCGGTGGGCATCGATGGCGCCAGCCCGCCATTCGGCCTCCTCGACACTGCGACCGGCAAGACCGGCGGCTACCAGACGGAACTGGCGGCAGACCTGGCCCGGCGCCTTGGCGTGCAACTTGAGACCGTACCGGTAACCGCATCCACGCGCGTGCAGTTCCTGCAGGCCGGCAAGGTCGACCTGCTCGTGGCCAACATCCAGTGGACGCAGGAACGCAGCGAGATTCTGAGCTTCGCGCCCACGCCCTACGACCTGGTCGGCGGCGGCGCGATGGTGTCCAGGCAAAGCGGCATCAAACGCTGGGAGGATCTGCGCGGGAAGGTGGCCTGCGTATCTCAGGGCAGCAACTTCGCGAAGCCGCTGGCCGAACAGTACGGCGCCATCGTCAAGGGCCTGCGCGGCATTCCGGAATCCCTGCTGGCGCTCAAGGGGGGCTCGTGCGCGGCGTCAGTGCATATCCAGCCAGCGCTGTACCAGACGCTGACCGGCCCCAACAAGGCAGAGTGGACCGCCTTCGCGCTGGCCACCGAAGATCAGTTGATCCCTTCCCCAACCGTCGTGTGGACGCGGCGCGGCGAACAGGACACCGTGGCGTTTGTCGACAAGGCCATCCGCGACTGGCATCGCACCGGCTTCCTGCTCAGCCAGGCCCGCAAGTTCGGCGTGCCGGACGGTGCCTATATCAGGGCCGCCCACGACCATGCCCGCCAGGGCAAGTTCGACGTGGCGCCGCAGGATTTCACGGTCTTCACGGAAAGCCGGAAACCATGACCACGCCGTCCATTACGTCGTCCCAGCGTGCCCGTCGCGTCCGGCTGTCGCCGATTGCGGCCGCCGGGCAGCGCCATGTGCTGGAAGCGGCATTGCGGCGCATCGCGCAGGCCGTGGGCAGGCTGCGCCCCGCGCCAGCGGAGGCGCGCCCATGATTGACGCCCGGATCGTCTCCGTCATCGCCGCCCTCAAACCGTTGGGCCTGAACTATGCGTTCGTGCTGGACACCACGGAGCGCACCGCGTTTCTCCACGGATTGGTCGTCACGCTGCAACTCTGCGCACTGACGATTCCGTGCAGCCTGGTAGCTGGCGCGGTCCTGGCCGCGCTACTCACGTCCGGCAAGGCGGCCCTGGCCACGCCAGCGCGTGCGTTCGTCGAACTGACGCGTAACACGCCCACGCTGGTACAGCTCTATTGCGGCTTCCTCGTGCTGAACATGCTGATTACCCAGCATCTGCACAACTTGGGCAGCAGCAATCCGCTGACGCCGTTCTTCTGGGTCGTCGCCGTCGTCTCGCTGCACAAGGCCGTGTTTCACGCCGAGGCGCTCCGCGCCGGCATCGAAGCCGTGCCGGGGGCCACACTGGAAGCCGCGCGCTCGCTGGGGTTCTCCCGCCGGCAACTGCTGCTGCAGGTCGAATTGCCGCTGGCCGTCCGATTCGCGCTGCCCGCGCTGGTCAACAACCTCGTCGACCTGGTCAAGATGACAGCCGTCGCGTCGGCCATCGCCGTCGGCGACGTCACGTACGAGTCCATCATGATCTGGACCCAGCGCGACAATGTGCTGGAGCTGCTGCTGTTGATCCTGGCATGCTTCGGATTGCTGACCTGGCTGGTCAGCCGAACAGGACGCTGGCTGGAACTACGCTTGAGGATGCCCGGCTATGGCCAGTAATCCGCTCGCCCTGCGCTGGCGCGTGGCGCCCAACCCCGTCAGGAGCGCCCTCCTCAGCCCCTGGGCGCTCGCCGCCGTGTGCGTGCTGGCCGTGGTCGGATTCTGGACCGCCACCGGTAGCACCCCGGCTGTATTCCGCAATCTCTGGACCTGGTCACCCGCGCTGCTGCGCGGCATGGGGGCCAATATCGAGATCAGCATCCTTGCGATGGCGCTCGGCACGCTGGCCGGCCTGGTCATCGGGGCGCTGTCACTGTCCACCTATCCTTGGGTACGCCACATGGCGCGTCTGTGGGTACAGGCGTTCCGCAACGCGCCCATCCTGGTACTCGTGTACTTCACCACCTACGTGTTTCCGTTCGAGCTTCACATCGCCCATTGGACCGTGCCGTTCCCGGACTGGATCAAGGTCGTGCTGGGTCTCGCACTCCCCGCCAGTGCCAATGTGGCCGAGATTTTCCGCGGCGCGATCCAGTCGATTCCAAGTGCTCAGTGGGAGGCCGCCCAGTCGCTGGCGTTCCGTCGCAGCCAGATTTTCCGGCTCATCGTACTGCCGCAGTGCCTGCGACGCATGCTACCGCCGTGGATGAACCTGTACGCGAGCATCACCATGAGCACGTCGTTGGCCTCCCTGGTTGGCGTGCACGACGTGGTCGATACCGCCCAAGTGGCCAGCAATACCGTGGCCCGCACCGATTTCACGGTGCTGGTCTACTTCACGCTGCTGGGCCTTTTCTTTGCTTACTGCTATCCGATCGCGCGCGCCACGCGTGCGCTGGAGCGTCGTCATGACCGCCACTGACTCCTTCCTGCGCAGCCGGCAGTCGCCGGCGCCGGCCGCACCGCTTGTCGCGCTGCACGATGTCCACCTGACCTTCGGCGACAACAGCGTGCTCAAGGGTATCGACGTCGAGGTACGACGCGGCGAGGCCGTGACCATCATCGGGCCGTCCGGTTCGGGAAAGAGCACGATCCTGCGCTGCATCACTGGCCTGCTGCGGCCGCAGCAGGGGCAGATTCGCGTTGGCGATACCGCGGTGGAGACCCTGTGCACCGAAGACGAGCTGATTGCGCTGCGCAAGCGCGTGGGCTTTGTCTTCCAGCAGTACAACCTGTTTCCGCACCTGACCGTGCTGGAGAATCTGGTGATCGCGCCCACTCGCGTGAATGGCCGCACCCGCCGCGAGGCCGAGCAGGAAGCCCATGCGCTGCTGGGCAAGGTGCGGCTGTCGGACACGGCACACGCCTATCCGGGCGAGCTGTCGGGCGGTCAGCAGCAACGGGTGGCGATTGCCCGGGCGCTAGCCATGCGCCCGGAGCTGATGCTCTTCGACGAGGTGACGTCTGCGCTTGATCCCGAAACCGTTGGCGAAGTGCTGACCGTTATCCGTGAACTGGTGGAAGACGGCATGACCTGCGTGCTGGTGACGCACGAAATGCGCTTCGCGGCCGAAATCAGCGACCACATCTATTTCACCGAGGCGGGTCGCATCGTCGAGCACGGTCCGCCCGAACAGATCTTCGGCGCTCCCCGCCACGAACGCACGCGCGCATTCCTGCGCCGGGCGCTGGGCGCCATCCCGCGCCTGCCCGCCGAATTCAATGCCGCGTTCGCCCCGGCATCCGCAACCATCCAAGGCTGACAAGGACGATCGATGAGCCAGAATTCCGCGGACGGCATCCACACGCGGCTACTGCATGCCGGCGCACCGCGCCTGCGCAACGGCGTCGGCCCCGTCAACGTCCCTGTGGTGCGTACCAGCACGGTGCGCTTCGAGGATATCGAGACGCTGGCCGACCGTCAGCACCGCCGCTCACACGGCGAGCGCATTGCCACCTACGGTCGCCACGGACTCGACACGCATGAGGCGCTGGAAGACGCGCTGTGCACGCTCGAAGGCGGGCATCGTGCATTCCTCACGCCGTCCGGATTGTCGGCGATTACGCTGGTGCTGCTGGCGCTGCTCGGTCCGGGCGATCATGCGCTGGTTTCCGACACGGTCTACGCACCACTGCGCCGGGTTGACCAGACACTGCTGCAGCGGCTGGGCGTGCAGATTCAGTACTTCTCGCCCGCACACGACAACCTTGATGCATTGATCCGCACCAATACGCGGCTCGTGTACGTGGAGTCGCCGGGTTCCTTGCTGTTCGATGTCCTGGATCTGCCTGCCCTGACCGCCATTGCCCGCGCGAGGGGCGTTCCCGTGGCCATCGACAACACGTGGAGCGGCGGCTGGTTCCTGCAGCCGCTGCGGCTGGGGGCCAATATCTCGATCCAGGCTGCAACCAAGTACATCGCTGGCCATTCCGACGTGATGCAAGGGGCAGTCGTGGTCGACGGCCAGGCAGTGGCGGACCGCATCGCCAACGCGCACGAAGCGCTGGGCCTGACGATTGGTGCCGATGACGCCTACCTGGCATTGCGCGGACTGCGCACGCTGCCCGTACGGCTCGCGCAGCACCAGCGTAACGCCACCGAGGTAGCGCAATGGCTACAGCGGCAGCCGCAGGTCGCCCGGACCTTCTATCCTGCGCTGCCCGAAGACCCCGGCCACGCGCTCTGGAGGCGCGATTTCACCGGCGCCAGTGGGCTGGTGTCGTTTGCTCTGCTGGGGACAGACCATGCCGCCGCCGGCCGTCTGGTCAATGCCTTCCGGCTGTTTTCGATCGGCGCTTCGTGGGGCGGCTACGAGAGCCTGGCACTGGTGGCGCCGGCCGAACGGCTCAACGCATCCCGAACTTGGCAGGAACATGGCAACAACGCCCCGGTCATCCGTCTGCATGTCGGCCTGGAAGATCCGCGCGACCTGATCGCGGATCTTCAGCAAGCTTTCCAACACACCATCGCCTGAGGAAAGCATGCGCGACATCGACCCATTCGCCCGAGACACGCGGCGGCGGCCAAGGCGGCCCTGCCAGGTGTATGCGCACGCCGTCTGGCGTGGCAGTTCGATTCAACTCGCCGTCTCGGCCGCCTCGATCAGGCGGATGCCGATGTCGCCCTCGCGCCCCAGTTGTTCCACGAGATTGACCTCCCAGTCGAGATACGCCTGGAAGCCGGCATTCCGTTGCGCGACATCGGAATGCTGATACGGGCTGAACCAGTAGTCGTCGTCGCCGGTCAGCACCCGCTCGCCACCCGTTCCCACGGGTAGCCCTGCAGCCACCCACGCCTGCGTGCCGCCGCTTAGGTAGCGGGTATCACGGCCAGTACGCGCCACCAGTTCCGCGGCCACCGCGCGCGCGAGCACACCATCCGACGAAGTGATCAGGATGACGTGATCTGCCGGAATGTCGGCAATCAGCGCTTCCAGCCGGTCTGGCACAGCGAAATACGCGCCCTCTGCATGGCGCTTCTCGTAGGCGGATCGTCGCTCCACATCGAACAACCTTGCCGTGCCGGACGCCAGCCGTTGCGACGCCTGCTGCGCCGACACCGGCGCGGCAGGCGGTTGCGATATCAGCACGCGCACCGGCTCCGGGCCGGTCACGAGACCCGCATGGGCCTGAGGAGCGTAGACGAAGACCTCGTAGCCGCCTAGCTGCGCCAGCCACGCGGCCGTTGTCAGCGCGCGCACGCCGTCGAAGTCCGCCAGAACAATGCGCGCACGGCGCGTGGCCAGGTACTCGTCGGTCGCCTGCACCAGTTGCCCGCCTGGGACCCAGCGCCAGCCGGGCAGATGGCCCCCCTCATACTCGCTGCGCGTGCGCACATCGAATCGGTACAGCGTACGCGTCTGCGACGCTGCCTCCAGTCGTTCCAGGCCGGCGGCGTCGATCCTCTGTACACCCGCGCGCGCGGCCACATGCTCGGCGCGAGCACGGGCGCCATCGAGCGTTGTAGCGGATGGCTCCGGCAGCGGCGTCACGCGCCCCTTCGCCAGCATCCGGCCAGACAGCAACCAGGCCATCGTACCGTCCTTGAGCGACGCCACCGGGTTGGGAATGCCCGCATCGATCAGCGTTTGCGCGCCCACAATGCTGCGCGTGCGGCCCGCGCAATTGACCACTACAAGCGTGCCGGGGTTCGGCGCAAGTTCGCCAATTCGGTAGACCAGCTCCGCACCAGGCAGGCTATGCGCGAACGGGAGGCTGAAATCGGTAAACTCCTCGGTGGTGCGGCTGTCGACCACGACGATGTCGTCGCCTTCTTCGATACGGCTGTGCAGCTCGTCGACGTCGATCCAGGGCGTATGCTTCTCGTGCTCGATGACCTCGCCGAACGCCTTGCTGGGAACGTTGCTGCCCGTGAACAGCTCATTCCCGGTCGCAGCCCAGGCGGCGACGCCACCTTCGAGCACGGACACATTGCCCCAGCCCAGGCGTACCAGCTTTGCGGCCGCCTGGTGTGCGACCGCGTCGGCATTGCCGCCGCCGTCGAGCAGTACGATGCGCGTGTCGCGTCTTGGCACCAGGCGATCGATCAGCAGTTCCAGGCGCCACAATGGTGCGGACGCCGCCAGCAGCGGATGGCCCTTCGTATGGACGCCAGTCTCGCGAACATCGAGCAGCGCGATCTCCTGCCCATCGGCCAGCGCCTCCTTCAGCGCTGCGGCCCCGACCACGGGTGCGGCCAGCCGGCGCGGCGGGCCAAAGTGGCGGTACGTGCCGCCGGCCTTGCTTTCGAACACCACGCGGCCTGCCAGACGATCCAGCGCCAGCCCGTAGAAGTGCAAATGCAGCCCTTTCTCCTCACCGATCAGTTCGATTGTGTGTACGTCGTCCGGCAGCAACGTCACGGAGGTGCCAACCACGACATCGAATTCGTCGATCTCGTGCAGTGTGTCGCGCGCCGGGTCATCGGTCCCCTCACGCGCGTAGAAGTTGTTCCGTTCGCGGCCACTGATGCCGGCAATGATCGCCCATGTGGTGTGATCGTGCGGCGGTTGCGCCTTGCCTGGCAGCCCGGCTGACACATACAACGCGAACCTGCCGTCGATATCCTCGGCCAGGCGGTAGACCTGTGCCGGGTTGCTGGCGGACACCGGAAAATGCTCACCTGGAAACAGTTCGCGTTCCTGGCCGAGTGCCTCCAACGCCCGCGCAACCGGTTCGAGCCCAGCCTTGTCGGTCACAGCAGTGCTTCCGAGCAGGCGGCGCGCTTCGGCGATGAATCCGGCTACGGCCCGGTGACGGCGGCTGGCGATGTCGGTTCCTGCTGCAGCAGGGAAAGATGTCTGAGATGCGGTCATGTCGAAGGGCCAAAGGGTCGGATGGGGACAAGCTACCGACTCTAGGGCCTGCCGCGTGCGCAAGGAACGAACAAACACGCACAAGGTTATGCGTGATTGGCAATAGGCCGCGGCGTGATGAGCATCGGCCAGAAGACCCATGTGGCCCGTGCCACGATGTCAGCCTGAGCATCCCACAAGCCTGAACTGCCCAGTCATAGCGGCCCCTTCATATGCTTCTGTAAATCTGTTCGTTTGCTTCCCCACAGCCCGGCCCTAAGCTACGCCCATGTATTGCAAGGCGGACATGAATGCCGCCAGACGACCGCCAAGGAGCAACGAACAATGAGCGTGCAGGCTGGAATTGCAGAGGAGACGCAGGACGCCAGCCTGGGCCTGGCCGCCTACGCGGCACTGCGCCGCGACATCCTGTCCTGCAAGCTGGTGCCAGGCACGCTGGTCACCGAAGGCGAGCTGATGACGAGCTACGGCTTCGGCAAGAACAGTTGTCGCATTGCGCTCACGCGGCTAGCCCACGACCGCCTGATCTTTGCCCGGCCACGTCGCGGCTACCAGGTGGCGCCCATCACGCTCAAGGATGTGGAGGAAGTCTTCGCCCTACGTGTACAGCTGGAACCGATGGCGGCCCGGCTCGCCATCGGCCGCGTCGATACGGGGCTGCTGCACGGGCTCGAGGCGGCTTGCCGCGATGAGTACGCGATTCCGGCACCACGCCGCATCGACAAGTTCATGGACGCGAACAAGCAATTCCACCTTGCCATCGTCCAGGCTACTGGCAACGAGCGGCTGACGCGCACGCTGTCGTCGCTGATGGACGAGATGTCGCGGCTCGTCGCGCTCGGCTTCAATGTCCAGCGCGTGCGTCCGGAGATCCGCCATGACCACAGTTCGCTGATCAAGGCGTTCGAGGATCACGACGAGAAGGCCGCCGAAACGATTGCGCGCCGTCACATCGAGGCATTCCGCACTCAGACCATGGAAAAGGTCTACGCCAGCTTGTCGCAGGCCGGCACTTCCCTGCCCCTGCGTGTTGTGGGAAATTTCGCATGAATCCGCCCATTCTGTCTGCGCTGGGGATCGTTAAGCGCTTCGGCGCCATCACGATTCTGGACCGTATCGACGTGGCCGTGCGCCGCGGGGAGGTACTTGCACTGGTGGGTCCGTCTGGCTGTGGCAAGAGCACGCTGCTGAACATCCTGTCTGGGCTTTTGACCCCAGACGCCGGCCAGCTCGCGGTGGACGGCGTGCCCGCGACGCAGGTTTCTGACTGGCGCCGTATCGGCTACATGTTCCAGGAAGATCGGCTGCTGCCGTGGCGCAGCGTGCGCGACAACGTCGCGTTCGGCCTCGAAGCCAGCAGCCTCTCGCGGGCCGGCCGTCGCCGTCGGGCAGACGAGATGCTCGAACTCGTCGGCCTGCACGCCCGGGGCGATGCCTGGCCGCACGAGCTGTCGGGTGGCATGCGCAGCCGCGTAGCGCTGGCCCGCAGCCTGGCCGTGCAGCCCGAAGTCCTGCTGATGGATGAGCCGTTCTCCAAGCTCGATCCTCAGACCCGCAGCCAAATGCATGAGGAACTGCTGCGCATCCAGGCGTGCAACCGCATGACCGTCGTCTTCGTCACGCACGATATGGAAGAAGCCGTGGTGCTGGCCGATCGCGTGATCCGGCTTGCAGCGCGGCCCGGCCGCGTAGCCGACGTGGTCAACCTGGAAGAACTGCTCCGGCCACGTGTCCCCACCGAGCCGGTCGTGGCAGAACAGGTGCGCGTACTGCGCGCCGCGGCATGAGGAACGGCATCGTGACAGCGGCCGCTTCCCGTCATCTCGCCACGCTGGTGCTGCAACGCCTGCTACTGGTGGCCCTGCTGCTGGGGCTCTGGTGGTGGGGCGCTACGCGCGTGCCGTCGTTCGTGCTGCCCGGCCCCGAGAAAGTCGGCTTGGCCCTGATTTCGCTGTGGCACAGCGACACCTTCGCCGCCGACGTGGCCGCCACGTGCCGACGCGTTCTGTCCGGTTTCGTGCTGGCCACCTTCGTTGGCAGCGGCCTGGGACTGACGCTGGGCGCAAGCCGCGTCCTGGCCCGCTTCTTTGAACCGGTACTGACGGTCTTCAACACCGTGTCGTCGGCCATCTGGGCCATCTTCGCCATCATCTGGTTCGGCATTTCCGATGCTACGACGGTTTTTGTCGTGTTCATGACGGCCATGCCACTGATCCTGACCAATGTCTGGGAAGGCACCAAGACCGTCGATCTCCACTATGTCGACCTGGCACGCAGCTTCCGCATGTCTCGGCTCCAGGTGCTGCGCAAGATCTACGTGCCGACAATCCTGCCGCATTTCTTCGCCGGCGCGCGACTGGCGTTCGGGTTCGGCTGGCGCGTATCGCTTGTGGCCGAGACGATCGGTTCGTCCAGCGGCATCGGCTATCGGCTGCGGCAAGCCGCCGACCTCGTGCAGACGGACCAGGTATTCGCGTGGACCGTCCTGCTCGTCGGCCTGATGCTGCTGCTCGAAGGCGGCTTGCTGAAGCCCGCGGAACGCTGGTTGTTCCGCTGGAAGGCAGCGGCGCGGCAATCGTCTATCCCCTCCGTTTCCTTCCAAGCCTGAGACTTCATCGTGCGCAAACTACTGTCAGCGGCCGCCGCCGCGTTCTCCGCCTATTCCGCATTCATCGCGCTCTCCTACGCGGCGATCACCCCTGCCACGGCCAGTGCCGCCGAGCCGGCGCACACCGTCAAGATCGGCTATTGGACCAGCGGCGTCAGCCTCGGCTATGGGTCGGTTCTCGAAACCAAGGATTTTCTGGCCAAGCGTGGCGTGCGCGCCGAGTTCGTTCACTTTCCCGACGTCAACGCGCCGCTGCGGGCGCTGGCTTCCGGATCGATCGACCTTGCGTTCGGCGCACCCGTAGCCGGGGTGTTCGGTACCGCCGCATCGGGCGTGCCCATCCGCATCTTTGCCGCGACGCAGCCCGCCGATGTGCAGTTCGTCGTGCCAAAGGATTCACCCATTCAGTCGATCCGTGAGCTAAAGGGAAAGAAGGTGGGCATGTCGCCCGCCGGCTCCTCGGTCGCGGTGATTGCCGGGGCCGTGCTCGCCGGGAACTATCAGATCAGGAGCGGCGACTTCGCGCCGGTCGGTGGCAACGAATCGCGCCTTGCGCAGTTCCTGGTCCAGAAGCAGGTGGATGCGGCGGCGCTGCGCTCGGTCACCGTGGAGCAACTCGGCGACGAACTGCCGGTACGCAAGCTCGGCACGTTCGCCACCGAATGGAAGACGCTGACACAGTCCGATGCCGTGCCCTACATCGGCGTGGGCGCTGCGCGCGCCGATCTGGTCGACAACCATCCGGAAGTGGTGGCACGCGTGATTGCTGCCTTGCGCGACACGCTGGCCTGGGGCAACGCAAATCGCGACGAAGTCGTTCAGATCCTGCAGAGGAAGGCCAACCTTCCGGCGGACGATGCCAAGGTCTATGTCAGCCACTGGAACGATATGAACCGCGTGACCTTCGAGCCCGCGGACATCGCCACGCTGCGCCGCCAGCACGCCGTGTTCGTCGAATCCGGCCTCGTCAAGGGCGAACTGAAGGACGATCTGTTTGCCCTCAAGCCCTATGCGCAGGCCAAGGCGCTCAAGTAAGCCCGCCTGACTGATTCCACCTTTTCCATTCCGCTTTCCCATCCCCCAAAGGAATCCATCGTGACTCAATCCATGCAAGCGCTGGTGCTCGACGCACACGGCACCGTCGAAGAACGGCTGCGCGTCGTCGCCGACAAATCCGTACCCAAGGCCGACGAAGGCCACGTCGTGATCAGCGTAGGGGCGTCGTCCTTCAACTATCACGACGTCTTCACCGTCCACGGCATGCCCGGCATCAAGGTGCCGTTTCCTGTGGTGATCGGCCTGGATCTTGCCGGCACGATCACCGAACTGGGCGCCGGCGTGACCGGGTGGAAAGTCGGAGACCGCGTGCTGGTGAACCCGCTCAAGCCTGGCGTGGGCCTGATGGGCGAGATGACCGATGGCGGCATGGCACAGTTCGCGCGCGTGGATGCACGTCAGTTGATCGCCCTTCCCGACAACGTCACGTTCGCGCAGGCCGCCGCACTGCCGGTGGCCTACGGCACGGCACATCGGATGCTTGTTACCCACCAGACCGTCAAGGCCGGCGACAAGGTGCTGGTACTAGGCGCCAGCGGAGGCGTGGGAACGGCCACGGTACTGCTGGCAAAGATGCTGGGCGCTGAAGTCATCGCTGCGGCGGGATCCGACGACAAGGGTGCGCGACTCAAGGCACTGGGCGCTGACCACATCATCAACTATCGCGAGGTCGATTTCGGCAAGTGGGTCATCGAGCGCTTCGGCAAGCCGCAGCGGCGTACCTTCGATGGCGGTGTCGATGTCATCGTCAATTTCACCGGAGGCGATACGTGGCTGCCCTCGATCAAGAGCCTCAAGCGCGGCGGCACGCTGCTCGTCTGCGGGGCCACAGCCGGCCATGACCCGAAGGAAGACCTGCGCTACGTCTGGAGCTTCGAGCTGAACATCAAGGGGTCGAACAGCTTCTACGACGACAACCTCAAGGCCCTGCTGGCACTGGTTGCCGACGGCAAGCTCGATCCGGTGATCGACAGCGTGCTCCCGCTGGACCAGGCCGCCAAAGGGCTGGCACTGATCCGCGACCGCGCCGTGCTGGGCAAGGTCGTGGTGACGCCGTAAGGCATCGACGCAAGCCGCTTTCGCACACGCCTCCCCACCGATATCGATACGAGAACATGACACAGACCACCACCCTCCCCTCCGCCGCAGAGGTACAGGCACGATTGCTCCGCGGCCCTTATCACCAATGGCTCGGCCTGCAGGTCCAATCCGTCTCCGAAGGCGAGATCACGTTGACCGCGAAGTTCCGCGACGAATGGATCGTCAACCCTGACGGCGGCTACATTCATGGCGGCATCCTGGCCGCGCTGGTCGACCTTGGCGCTGACTGGGCGCTGGTTTCGCACACCGGCAAGGGGGTGCCGACGGTGGACCTGCGCGTGGACTACCATCGCCCGGCGCGCGGCGATCTGAAGGTTGTGGGCACGGTCATCAAGACCGGGCGCCTGGTGAGCGCAGCCGAGGCCAATGTCTACGACGCCGAAGGCCGTCTGGTGGCCAGCGGCCGGGGCGTTTACGCCACGCCTGCGCAGGCTTGACGCATCATGGCAGCTGAAGCGCACGCGGCACAGGGCCGCAATCTCGGGAGCGTGATTGCCCGCGACGCCGATCCCGCCACGCTGGCCATCGTCGGCGTCGGCGCGAACGGGGAGGCAACCCAACATACGTATGGGGCCATCGATGCCGCCGCGGACGCCATTGCGCGCGGCCTGCTCCGGCGGGGCCTGGTGCAGGGCGACCGCGTCGCGCTGCTTGGCGTGAATTCAGTCGACTACGTCGTGTCACTACTCGGCATCATGCGCGCCGGGTTGATCGCGGTGCCGGCGAATTTCAAGCTGCCACAGGCACTGGTCGACTATATCGTCGACGACAGTGGCGCAAAGCTTGTGCTGTGCGACAAGGCGAAACACGCGCAGGTGCCCGCCGGCGCGCCCGTCATCGCGTTCGGCTCATCCGAATACGCGGCCCTGAGTGCGCCGAGCGGCGATACATCGCCTTTCACGCCGTACGCGCCCGCCGACGAAGACCTGGCGCTGCTGCTCTATACCTCCGGCTCCACGGGGCGGCCCAAGGGTGTGCGCCTGAGCCACGCCAGCCACCTCTGGGTGGTGCGGGCACGCCAGGCCAGCACACCGCTGACCAACGAGCGCGTGCTGATTGCCGCGCCGCTGTACCACATGAATGCGCTGGCGCTGATCCTGCTGGCGTTGGCCTGCCACGCGCCATTGGTGCTGCTGGACCAGTTCCAGGCCGCTGCCTATATCGATGCGATCGGACGCCACCAATGCACCTGGCTGACCGCTGTGCCGCCGATGATCGCGATGATGCTGCGCGAGCATGAATTGCTGGCCCGCACCGATCTGAGCAGCGTGCGGGCAGTACGCATGGGATCTGCGCCGGTCAGTCCCGCGCTGAAGGCACAGATTCATCAGTTGCTGCCCAATGCGCGCGTCATCAACGCCTATGGCACCACCGAGGGCGGCCCCGTGGTCTTCGGCCCACATCCCGATGGGCTGCCTACGCCAGCGCAATCAGTCGGCTATCCGCATCCCGCCGTGGCGATGCGGCTCATCGACGAGCGGGGTCAGGCGGCCGATGAAGGCGTGCTGGAGTTGCGTAGCCCCGGGCTGATGCTTGGCTACCACCAGCGTGCGGAATTGCGGCCCTTCACCGATGACGGCTATTACATCACCGGCGACGTGTTCCGCCGCGATGCCGATGGCTTCTACACCTTCGTGGGCCGGCGCGACGACATGTTCGTCAGCGGCGGCGAGAACCTTTACCCAGGCGAGATCGAGAAGGCGCTGGAGAGGCACGAAGCTGTGCAGCAGGCCAGCGTAGTCCCGGTTCCCGATGAGATCAAGGGCACCAAGCCGGTGGCATTCGTGGTGCTGCGTCCAGGCATCGCGCCGCCCACCGAGCACGCGCTGCGCCAATGGTCGCTGACACAGCTGGCCGCCTATCAGCACCCGCGGCAGATCTGGTATGTCGATGCGCTGCCGCTGGCCGCCACGCAGAAGATCGACCGGCGCGCACTGGCCGACGAAGCCGTGCGCCTACTGGTTCCATAACACCCCCCCGATTGCAATCCGCAGGAGTCCATGATGTTGTTCTGCAAGCCGGCGCGCGCCGGCGCCATCCTCGCCGCGCTCGGCACCACCGCTCTCTTCGCCACCTCGGCCCAGGCGCTCGATGAAGTCACGGTGGCGCTGGCCATTCCCCCGGCTGTCCACGACGGTGCGCCGTATGCCGCCGCCGAAGCGCTGGGCCTGTTCAAGGAAGCCAACCTTAGCGTCAAGACGATCGTCTTCCAGGGTGCTGGCGCCCTGCTGCCCCAGGTGGCGGGCAAGCGCGTGACGTTCGGCTATCCAACATCGGAACCGGTTATCGCGAGCTATTTCTCGGGCAAGGACCCGCTGCCACTGCGCTATTTCTATAACGGGGTGCCAGGCAATACGATGGAGTTTGCCGTGCTGGCCGATTCGCCGATCCGCACCCTGGCCGACCTCAAGGGCAAGCAGATCGGCGTGGGCGCGCTGACATGGGGCACGATTCCGGGCGGCCGCGCGGCGCTGCGCATCGCAGGCCTGGAGCCGGGCAAGAACGTCGAGTACGTGGCAGTGGGCGCGCTCGGAGCGGGGTTCCAGGCGCTGCGCACCCATCGCGTTGATGCGCTGAACTTCAACAGCAGCTGGGACGACATGCTCGAGTTCTCCGGCACCAGGATCCGGCGCATCGCATATCCGGCGGTGTTCCAGGAGACGGCCGGCAACGGCTTCATCGCACACGTCGATACCCTGCGCGACCAGCCCGACCTGGTGCGCCGCTTCGGCCGCGCCTACACCCAGGCCCAGATCGTTTGCGAGGCGAATCCCGCATTCTGCGTCAAAGCGTTCTGGCAGCAGCATCCGGAGACCAGACCGGCCGGCGACGAAGCCAGGCAGCTCGCCGAGGCGTCCGAACTGCTGACGCGCCGGCTGAAACGCGTGCTTTACACGCCGTCGGGTACGCTTCGCGTGCCGGGCCAGTACGATCTGCCGGCCATCCAGCGCGGCATCGATGCCATGGCCAAGGCCGGAGAATATCCCAGCGCCGACGTGCCGGTACAGAAGATCTTCTCGAACGAGTTTGTCCAGGCGTTCAGCGACTTCGATCGCGCCGCGCTGGTACGTCGCGCAAAGGCAGCCCAATGACCCGGCATCTGCACGCGCGAATCGATATCGCGCCGGCTGACGCGCTGGTGGATGTGCCGCGCGAGATCACGCTGCGAGGTTTCAACGGTGACGAATGCGTGGCCCTGGCCGCCACCTTGAACCATCCTGACGGCAGCCAGTGGGAAAGCCAGGCCATGCTGACTGCCGATGCCGACGGCACGGTCTCGGTCAGCGCCACGGCTCCAGTCAGCGGCGACTGGATCGTTGCCGACGCCACCGCGCCGGTCTGGGCGATGCGGCGGCTGCGCGCCCCCACGCGCCCGGCATGGAGCGAAGGCACCGCACCGCTAGAGATCGCGCTGACAGCCACGGGCCAATATGGCGCACAGGCGCGCGCGCAATACACCTTGCGGTTCCTGGCGCCCGGCGTCACGCATCGGCCAGTACGCGAAGCGGGGCTTAGTGGCACGCTCTACACCCCGGCGAGCCCCGGCCCGCATCCGGCGGTACTGGTGCTTGCCGGTTCGGGCGGCGGGATGCACGAACAACGCGCCGCGCTGTACGCCTCGCACGGCTACGCGGCGCTGGCGCTTGGCTATTTCAAGGCACCGGGCAGGCCAGATCATATCGACGACACACCGCTCGAATACTTCGAAACCGCGCTACGCTGGATGCACGATCGCCTGGCGCCCCGGCACGGATTCGTTGCGATTTCAGGCGTGTCGCGCGGCGGTGAACTCGCGCTGCTGCTGGCGTCCTGCTTCCCTGCGCTGGTCTCGGCCGTCGTCGCGTACGTACCCAGCGCTGTGGTGCATGGCACGCTGCGCGCGGGCCATCCTGACAAACCACGCGATGCCACCGCGTGGACATGGCGCGGCGCGCCGCTGCCCAATGTCTGGCGCGACAACCCCGACGCCGACTGGCACGCGTTCGATCATCCGCCCGCACCCGGCCAACCGGTACGTCAGGCAGCCGCTTTCCATACACCGCTGCGCAACGCCGGGGCCATGGCACGCGCCCGCATCCCCGTGGAAAACATCCTGGGACCCGTTCTGCTGATATCGGGCACCGATGACGGTTTCTGGCCATCCACGCTCTACGGTGACCAGGTGGCCGATGTACTGGGCCAGCGCAAGAACGGGGCGCCCGTAGAGCACGTGCGCGGCGAAGGCGCCGGACACGCAATCGGGCTACCGCAGTTGCCCGCAACGCTGATCGCAAAGCCGCACCCGGTGGCAGGCCTGCTGCTCGATGGCGGTGGCACCGCGATGGCTAACGCCAGGGCGAGCGCCGTCTCTTGGGCACGGGTGGTCAATTTCCTCGCCGACGCCGCGCAGCGGTCGGCAAGCGGTCATGCTGTGGGAGCGCCCGCGTCATGAGCGCCGCACTCTCGATATGCGGCGTGGGTCTGACCTATCCGACGCGTTCCGGCCATACCGAGGCCCTGTCCGACGTCGATGTGGAGATCGGTGAAGGCGAGTTCGTCGCCTTGCTCGGCCCCTCGGGATGCGGAAAATCCACGCTGCTGCGCCTTGCCGCCGGCCTGCTTTCACCGACGCGCGGACACATCGCACTGAATGGGCGGCCCGTCGAGGGGCCCAGCCGCAGCACCGGCGTGGTGTTTCAGAAGCCGAGCCTTCTGCCCTGGAAGAGCGTACGCGAAAACGTGCTGCTGTCAGCACGCACGCAGGGACTGGACCCTGCCCGCGCAAAGGCCCGTGCGGATCAACTGCTCGACCTTGTCGGCCTGACCGCCTTCTCCGAAAACTATCCGTTCGAGCTGTCGGGCGGCATGCAGCAACGCGTCGGCATCGCGCGCATGCTGCTACCTGACCCCGCACTGCTATTGATGGACGAGCCTTTTGCCGCGCTGGACGCGCT
The DNA here is from genome assembly GCF_056399925.1 of Cupriavidus sp. 01L43. Taxonomy (NCBI): domain Bacteria; kingdom Pseudomonadati; phylum Pseudomonadota; class Betaproteobacteria; order Burkholderiales; family Burkholderiaceae; genus Cupriavidus; species Cupriavidus sp. 01L43. Next base: position 166,570 of record NZ_JBFTSH010000005.1, on the reverse strand, counting down.
GTCCCGGGAGACCCTGACCTTCGCGCTGCAGGACATCTGGAGCGTCCAGCGCAAGTCGGTGTTATTCATCACCCACAGCATTCCCGAGGCCGTGTTCCTGGCCGACCGAATCCTGGTCATGTCGCCCCGCCCTGGCCGCATCGTGGAGTCACTGCCAAATCCGCTGGCGCGCCCGCGCAGTCTCGACACGTTCGACAATCCGGAGTTCACCACGCTCACCCAGCATCTGCGGAGACATTTCAATGCCCACTGACACCGTGGCCCGGCGGCTGCCCGCACTGGTCTATCCCGCTATCAGCATCGGCCTGCTGCTGCTCGCCTGGGATCAGGCCGTACGATGGCTTCAGATTCCCGACTACCTGCTGCCACCGCCAGAGGCGGTGTTTCGTTCGCTCGCAGATGGCTTTTTCACGGGCACGCTGTGGCCGCATATCGGCGCCACGCTGCTCAACACGGTGGCCGGCTTTGCGGTGGGCAGCGTGCTGGCCGTGGTACTCGGCGCGTTGCTGGCGGAATCCGAGACTTTCGAACGCTTTGTCTACCCTCTGCTGGTGGGCCTGCAAGCCACCCCGAAGGTAGCGCTGGGACCCATCCTGCTGGTCTGGTTCGGTTTTGGCGCAGCATCGAAGATTGTGCTGGTGGCCCTGGTCTGCTTCTTTCCGCTGTTCGTCAACACGGTCAACGGCATCCGGCGCACCGATCCCGAACTGCTCGAAGCGTGCCGCGCCTTCAGCGCTTCGCGCGGTTTCCTGCTCTGGCACGTAAAGCTGCCGGCAACGCTGGGCGACATCTTCTCCGGCTTGCAGATCGGCGTATCGCTGGCATTGATCGGCGCCGTGGTGGGCGAATTCCTCTCCGCGCAGCGGGGGCTGGGTTTCCTGATTGCATCATCGTCGGTCAGCATGAACTCGGCCACGATGTTCGCGGGCGTATTGCTGCTTGCGCTGACAGGGCTCATTGGCGTAGAGGGGGTTCGGGCCGTCCACCGGCGTGCCGTCTTCTGGCATCCGACGGTACGGGGCCGATAGCAGCGGCGAGAAATCTAGACCAACAGACCGCGTGCGTCCGGGATCGGCCGTGGACTCAACCGGTCGATGGATCGTTGTCTCACTCCAGCCGACACCTGCGCCAGAGTGCAATGCGCCGCGCAAGGGAAATACAATCGGTGCTCTATGGGATTTTAGGCAATCAGCTGGTGATCCACCGAAGCACGATGTTTAAAACCTCCACCGCAATCCCACCGTCCCGGTATGGTCCTGGTTGCCGCCGCCAAACTGCCCGGTATAGCGCAGGCCGAGCGTGGCCATGGGCGAGATGGCGAAATCGGCGCGCAGTTCGGCCAGGGCCGCGTTCTGGGCGATCGGGGCGCCCGTCACCGTGAACGGCTGGCTGCCGTCGAACGCCAGCGTTGTGGCCGGGCGTACGTCGCCGAACGCGTGGCGCCAGCCCGCCCCGACGTAGAACGCCGCGTCGGTGCCGCCAAACTGGACGCGCGCGCTGGTGCGCAGGCCGAGCGTGGTGGTGGTCAGCGTGTTGCTGTCGCCCGGGCTGTGCAGGGCCGTCGAGCCGCCCGTCTCCGCGAAGCTGCGCGTGCGTGTGTCGCTCCAGGCCACGCCGGCATACGGCTCGAGCTGGGTTGCCGCCGATAGCGGCATGGCGAAGCCGGCTTCCGTGAAGACCTGCGCCGTGCTGGCGTGATAGCTGGCCGTCAGGGACTGGACCGTGCTGCCCCCGAGGCTGGCCTGCCGGTCGGTGTCGGCGTCGTGCCAGCTATAGGCGGTGCCGAACAGCCATTTGAGCTTGCCGCCGCCGAGCGCGAAGGCGCGGCCGCCATATAGCGTGGCGCTGAAGGAATCGGTGATGGCGCGCGAGGACCGTTCGCTCACGCGCAGCGTGCTGTTGGCGTAGCCGAACGCCCCGCCGATGCGCCAGTCTTGCCCCACCGCCCCGTCGCCGCCCAGATAGAAGCCGCCAGTCTGCTGGCGCGCGCGCGCCGCATCGGCACTCCCATGGAAATTCTGCCAGTTGCCAAGCACCTCCACCCACAGCGGCTGGGCGGCGGAAATGGGCAGCGCTGCGGCCGGCAGGGGGCCGCCTAGCTGGGCGATGGGCGCGCCGGGCAGCATGCCGGCGGACAGGCTGTCGTTCAAATGCGCCAGCGGCAGCGCCCGTGCGCCACCCGCCAGGGTCATCAGACCCGTGGCCACGCTGGCGTGGGCCTCCCCGGAGAGACTGTCGAAGACGGCCGGCGGCGCGCCCTCGGGCAACGTCACCACGGCTTCGTGCACCGGGTTGCTGTCCGACAGGGTCTCCAGTGCGTTGGCCACGGCACGCTGGTTGCCGGTGACCGCGGCGTCGGCAAAGCGCATCGGGCGCGGGGCGGCTCCGCCAATCCCGCCACCTGCGCCGCCACCTGCGCCGCCACCCGTGCCCGGATCGACCGGCGAGACGGGCGATACAGGGTCCGTCACGTCCTTGCGCGTAAGCGCCAGGGTGACCTCGTTGGGGCCATATGTCAGCGTCGGGTCAAGGAACGCGTAGTTCGAACTTACCGACGCAAAGCGGCCCTGCATCGTCCCGGCCGTCAGGATGCTGTAGCGGCGCGTGGACGCGAAGTTGCCGTCGGGGCCGACATGGACCACCGCACCGCCGAGTGTGGCCGTACCGCTCACCGCCACGCGGTCGCTGGCCGACGAGGCCGGGTCGGCTTCCACGCGATAGGTCGAACCGGCGGCCAGCGTCAGGTCGCCGATGACGGTCAGCGTGCCGATGGAATTGCCCGGTGCCAGCGTGCCGCCCGATGCAATCACGGTACTGCCCACACTGCCGGCGCCGCTCAGCGTGGCGCCGTTATTCACCATGACCGCACCGGTCACGCTACCGCTCACTGCCAGCGTGCCGGCGCTGACCTGCGTCGCACCGGTATAGGTATTCGTGCCGCTCAGCGTCAGCGTGCCGGTGCCGATCTTGATCAGACCGCCGCCGGTGCCGCCACCGGCCCCGCCATCCTCGATCGTGCCGCTCACGGTGGTGGAGGTGTTGTTGCTGCCCACGGTCAAGACGTTCTGGCCGAGCTGGAAGCGCCCCGCCCCCGCGATGGCGCCGGCGGTGATCCGGTGGTCGAAGGCCGGCCCGGACGTGCCCGAGAAATCGACCCAGCCGCCCGCATCCGCCACCAGCGAGGCGTTGCCGGCGGTACTCCAGCCCCAGAACTCGGTGTAGCTGCCACTGCGCGTGGTGACCTGGCTGTTTCCGCCGGTGCTGCCCTCCTGGAAGGACATCACGCCCCCGTCGTTGACGATCGTGGCATTGGCCGCCGTGCTGCTGCCGAGCAGGTACGTGAACCCGCCGAGGTTCGTCACCTGGGTATTGCCAAGCGTGCCGGCGCCGTACAGGTTGATGTAGCCGGATCGATTGACCACCTGCCGGCCGCCCAGGTCGAAGCGGCCGTTCAGGCGCAGCGTTGCGCCGCCATCGACACTGACTGCACCACTGCCCAGCGCGCCGTTGACGTTGGCGATCAGCGTGCCGGCGCTGACCTGCGTGCCGCCGGCATAGGCGTTCACGGCGTTCAGTTCCAGCGTGGCGTTGCCGGTCTTGGTGAGGCCGCCGGGGCCGTCGATGACACCGTTGTGCGTCAGCGTGCCATTCGTGACCTCGAAGGTGCCGCCGCCGGCACCGAGCGTGGTGGCGCGCGCGGTGGTCATGGCTGCGGTCGTGCGCAGCGTGCCGCCGTTCAGCCCGAGCGAGCCAGCTGCCGCCCCAAGGTTGGCGTCGGACGAAATCGCCAGCGTGCCGCCCAGGATTTGCCAGCTCGTGATATCCGTGTTGCTACCGGCGAGGGTCCAGACCGACGCGCCGATTTTCTCGAAATGCTCGAAGCCACGATAAAGGCCGGCGTTGCCGATGCCGCCGGTCAGCGTGGCAGCGCCCGTGTCGCCAGCCAGCGCCAACGTGTCGTCAGTGCCGTAGGCCTCGATGCTCCCCACGAAGCTGTTGGTCCAGAACTCGAAACGGTTCGTGCCGCCCGTGAACTGGACCGCCGCCGCGCCGGGGCCGCTTGCTACGATGGTCCCCTTGTTGACGATGGTCAGGTTGCTGCCGCGCACGCCCACGCCGGACGCACCCGTAGTGCCGTTCGCGGCCGGCGAACCATCGAAGTTCATGCCACCCTGGCCACCCACGCCCCCCGCGCCCCCCCTGATCGTGCCCTCGTTCAGCAGCGTGGAGCCGCTGGCCAGTTCCATGCCGCTGCCGCCCATGCCGCCCTTGCCGCCCACGCTGCCGTAGAAATCGTAGACGCCGTCGCCGCCGTTGCCCCCGGTCCCGCCATTGCCACCCGCCACCACGGCATTTGCTTCGATATGTACCGTGGCCGCGCTGGTCAGCAACATGCCGACACCGCCGTCGCCGCCGTTGCCCGCGCCTTGGAGGCCCGCGATCGGCTTCGACCCGCCGCCGTTCCCGCCATTGCCGCCCCGGCCGCCGGACACCCCGCCGCCCGCCTTCACCACGATCTCGGTACCGCCCGCGTGGATCAGGCCGTACCCACCTTCGCCACCGCCGCCGCCGCCCCCCTGATACGCTACCGGCAAATAGCCGTCATCGCCACCGTTGCCACCCTTGCCACCACTGCCGCCGAACACGCCGGTGGAGATGGTGGTCGGCACGGCACCCATCACCATGCCATCCGCGCCACCCCCGCCGCCACCGCCGCCGCCACCTGCGTACGAGGCATTGTCGAAGTTACCGTTGCCACCGTCGCCACCACCCTGGCCCGGCGCGGTACCCGCTGCGCCCGCCAGCCCCCGCGGCATCGCCTGGGACGCGTTGATGCCGCCCGCCCCACCGGCCGCGTTGCGCGCGCCGCCCCCGCCGCCGGTGCCGTCGCCATCGGGCACGGTCAGCCCACTCTGGCCAGCCTGGCCCGAAGCGACGCCGCCCAACCCGCCCGGCAGGTTAAAGCTGTAGCCCCCGGCGCCACCATTGCCGCCAGCGGCCTGCGCCGGCGACCCGGAAAGGGACATCATGAGGATGGCAACAGCGCCGGCAATGGCGCGCAGGCACGGCTGTTCACCGGCGGTGAGGCTCGAATCTCTTGTCATGCGGATTTGCGGCCGGCCAGGCCGGCGACCCTTTTCCCTGCGCGGCGACCAGCGGCTTGCCGGCTATGCGTGCGCTTTCATTGTTTTAATGTGCAGGCGGGCGCCCGTGCGAACATCAGTGGCATCGGCAAAAAGCCGAAACGGCGCACGAGATGCGCCCCCTCGGGGCGGGATTTTCGCAATTTTGCGAATAGAAAGATACGCCTGAGTACCGCAGATATGCCTCAAAACAACAGCCCATATGTTTAAGCCGCGCTTCGAGGTTAATGTTCATGCGTCCCGCACGCCCAATGCGCATTCACGGCTAGATGCGCGAAGGTGCCTCCCGCGTGGATCGCCAGGCGGACAGCGAGGCTGGCCGCGACACTTCTTTCGAGTCCCCGGTCCGTCGCCCTTCGGCTAGTCCCCAATCCCAGTTCATAATAACGACCGCGGCGCGACGAATGGAACGGCGTGTGCCTGCATCTCTTATTTCGACGTGGAGAACGCAAATGCGTGACATCATCGACGGCTTCCTGCGTTTTCAGCGAGAGGTCTATCCGCAACGCGTTGAGCTCTTCAAGCAACTCGCGACGACGCAACATCCAAAGGCGCTGTTCGTCACCTGCTCGGACAGCCGCGTCGTGCCTGAACTCCTTACGCAACGTGAACCGGGCGAATTGTTCGTGATTCGCAATGCCGGCAACATCGTGCCTTCGTACGGTCCAGAACCCGGCGGGGTCTCGGCCACCGTCGAGTATGCGGTCGCGGTGCTGGGCGTAAAAGACATCGTGATATGCGGCCACTCCGATTGCGGCGCGATGGGCGCCATTTCGCGGTGCACGTGTCTTGACCATCTCCCGGCGGTTGCGAGCTGGCTGCGCCATGCGGATGCCGCCAAAGCCATCAACGCGGCGCACCATTTCGACACGCCTCGCGCCAAGCTCGACGGGCTCGTGCGCGAAAACGTGATCGCGCAACTTGCGAATCTGCGCACGCATCCCTCTGTGGCACTAGCCCTCGAGCAAGGACGACTGAATCTGCACGGCTGGGTGTACGACATCGAGGCAGGTAGCATCGACGCACTGGACGGCACGACCCGACGCTTCGTGCCGTTGGCCGAGTCGCCGACGACAGTTGCGGTGACTTCCCATCACCACAGAAGCGTATGACTGCGCCCTCCCTTCGCGCCAGTAGGAAGGTGCCAGGAATAATTGGGACCTGAAGTGAAGAGCGCGCAGGGCATCCGCTCGTACCCGCCGAAATGCGTGTCGACTTCTGACTGATCTACCACGGTAACCTCCACTCCCACCCTTTCCTGCGGAAGCCCCCGGAGGATCGCTAGTGCGGGTTCAAGATGAAATGCCGCCTCTTTATCTCTCGCGAACGTCGTACCGACCCGGATCAGATAGCTTTCCCCGTTCGTAGCGCAGGCGTGTACGGTGGCGGCCGAGTGTTAGCCATTCGACACGAAACTCCAGGATGTCCTCGACATTCGGTTCACACCGGCGAGACGCGTGAGCGTCCGCCGGCGTGTGCCGTCAGTCGGCGTTGACGGTGATGCCGCGCGACTTGGCCAGGAGGGTATTTCCCATACCGTCAACGCCAATCGAAACTTGCGCAGCGATGGAGGGGAGAATTGTAGATATTGCCGGCGGCCCATAGGTCGCGGCACGCTCGTTCTTCGTTCACCATCCAGCGTGTGTGTGCCTCCGCCGTTGCCAAGCTGCCCAAGCCATTCCCACTAGAAACGCCAGTGCCGGGGCGAAGATAGGCACAGCCGCACGAAGGACCACTCTACTTACCGTCATGGCCTGCTCTCTCGGTCGATTCATTGATCACGGTTGGGTGATGCTTCCAAAGCAGGGCCTCCACGCCTTCCAACTGCAACAGGTCCACGCCGGTGACGATCAATCTCGCGCAATCGCCACCTGAGTCCTCGTGGGCCTCCGGGCTCTGAGCGCCTACGATTTCCACAATCAGGCTGCGAAGTGCGGGTAAAACTCCCTGCTCGCCCTCCTCGCCCACCGACTTCTGTGAAAGCTGGACGCTAACGGCGAGGCCGGGATAAGTGTCTCGCAAAGCCTGACAGGCACTGGCTGCTGAAGATTGATTAGAAAAGCTCGCCGTGATCGTGGACATTTCATCCTCCGTGCCCTGCGCATCGAAATTAGCGATTCCTGCAACCACCATGCCAAGTCGCGCGCCTTCATCGTGTTCGCCCCCGACCGTGGATGGTCAAGCCTAACCCGCGCCGGCGGGCGGTTCAGGCGACTAGGGAATGAGGCCGGCCTGGCGACAGCCCATAACCGCGTTATCGAACAGGCCGATGTCCCGGCGCCCACGCGCCACCAGTTGCGCGCCTTCGATGGCGGCAAACATCGCCAATGCGCGTTGGCGGCGCTTCTGCACGCCCGCAAGTGGATCGTCCATTTCCACCACTCGCATGAGCCACGCGATATTGACATCTGTAAAACGGCCCACTTCCGAGCGCACGGCCTCAGGCAGGGCTTCCTGTTCCGCTGCCATGATTCCACAGAGGCACATACGGTTGCCGTTCAGCAGCGCGGCCCGAAAGATCGCCACATAAGCGTCGAGCAGCACCGTCGGATCCTCGGATGTCTTGAGCAACTGTTCCAGCATCTCCGCGCCTGAATCCGTGTACTCGCGCGCCAAGGCTGCGCCGAGATCTCCCTTGGTGGGGTAATGGTGATGGACGGCGGGTCCTTTTATGCCCAGCCGAGCCGCAATGTCGCGGAAGCTGAGCGCGTTATAGCCCTGCGCTTGGACCAGTCCTCGGGCTATTTCTAAGATGCGTTGTTTGGTGTCTGTCGAAGCCATGCCGCATTGTACTAAATGACTTAGCGCTAAGTAAGCTTGACGCGGTGCGAATGAGCCTTTAGGATCTGCCTACTTATCAATAGGTAAGCTACCCAAGAACGCGCGCTACAGGCACAAAATGAAAATCTTCGACATCCCAGGCTTTCCTAATCCGCTGCGCATCCGCATCGTTCTCGCTGAAAAATCGCTGGCCGACCGCGTGACTTTCGTGAAGATCGATCTTCCCGCCGCCGAGCACAAGCAGCCAGCCTTCCTGGCCATCAATCCCACAGGCACCGTTCCGGTGCTGCAGTTGGACGATGGCACGTACATTTCAGAATGCACGGCCATCACGGAATACCTCGACAATCTCGATGGCAAGCCGGTGCTGACCGGCCGCACGCCAAAGGAGAAGGGCGTCATCCATATGATGCAGAAGCGCGCTGAGTCTGAACTGATCGATGCGGTAGGCATCTATTTCCATCACGCGACGCCCGGGCTAGGCGCCGGGTTGCAGCCCTACAAGAGTCCGGACTGGACCGGACGGGTGGAATGGGGCAATCGCCAGCGCGAGAAGGCCGAGGCCGGTATGCGCTACTTCAACGCGGTGCTGTCCAAGCAAGCGTATGTGGCGGGTGACACGTTCTCGATGGCCGATATCACTGTGTGGGCGGGGCTTCTGTTCGCGGGCTTTGCCGAGATTCCGGTGCCGGCCGAATGCGTTCATCTGATGGCATGGCGGGCCAGGATGGATGCGCGGCCATCGGTCAGCCATCCGGCCTGACCGCGTCTCCCTCCGGTTAAGTCGCGCCGGCGTTACTTCGGCGCGCCCAGCTGCGGGGGTCCACCCGGCGCCGTTGTGTCGTCGCTCTTAAAGGTGTATTGTGGATACATGTTTTACCGGAATCCATCTGGTCAGATCGATTCCAGCTTAGTTTCCCCGCTAACCTTTAGGAGCAAGCAATGGATTCCCCCGCCGCCTCGGCCAACCTGGAACGGCATCGTTCCGCCGAGAATATGTCCGACCGTGTCGCTTTGGCCATCACACTGACGCTGYGGGTGCTTGCGGATACCTTCTTCGCCAAGCGCTATGGCAATCGTGCCATTGTGCTTGAGACAGTCGCTGCGGTACCCGGCATGGTGGGCGGCATGCTTATCCACCTACGTTGTTTACGCTGGATGGTGGCCGACCATGGCTGGATCCGCACCTTGCTCGATGAAGCCGAGAATGAACGCATGCACCTTATGACGTTTGTCCAGATCGCCAAGCCGAACTGGTTTGAACGACTGGTCATCCTGGCTGTGCAGGCCATCTTCTTTGTCGCGTTCTTCCTGCTGTATCTGAGCTCGTCACGTACTGCGCATCGCATGGTGGCGTACTTTGAGGAACAGGCTGTCATCAGCTATACGCTGTACCTCGCCGAGATTGACGCCGGTCGGGTAGAAAACATTCCGGCCCCGGCATCCGCCATCGCCTATTGGAATCTTCCCGAGAATGCTCGCCTGCGGGAAGTCGTCATTGCAGTCAGAGAGGATGAAATTGGTCACCGGGACGTGAACCATGAATTCGCCGATGCGCTGACTGCCGCCCCGGTTCGGCAGACGGGCTGATCGTCCACACGCTTTCCTACTCCCCCCGCATCGTCCTCTTCGCTTCGCGCCGCAGGATCGAGACGAATTTCACCAGCGTTTCATCCTGGCCGCCACGTCGCCACACCACGCCGACTGGGCCGAACGAGCCCACGTCGGTCAGGGGCAGGCGGCGTACCAGCGAGCGGGCCACGAGGTGCCGGGCCATGGCGCCCGAGCAGACGCCCAGATAATCGCTGGCATGGAGAATGGATTCGAGAACCATGACCGATCCTGTCTCCAATGCCGGCACGATTCCCGCACCGCCCCGCTCCAGCAGCGTGTTTTCCAGCCGCACGCGCATCAGCGTATCGCGCGGCGGCATGGCCCATGGATAGGCGTACAGGTCCGTCCAGTCGATCTGGGTGGCGTCCGAGAGCGGATGGTCGGGTCCGACCACGATCGCAATATCGTCTTCGAACAGCACTTCGTGCTCAAGCGTCGGCCCATAGGCGCGTGCATCGATCGAGCCCACGATCAGGTCGAATTCGCGCTCTTCGAGCTGGCTCAGCAACCTGTTGAAGACACCCTCCGACACCTGGAAGGCCACGTTGCCTTCGTCTTTCTGGAACGCGAGGATGGCACGCGGCAACAGATGGGCGATCCCCGCCGTCACACTCCCAATGTGCAGCCGCGACACCTCGCCTCGCTCGAGCGAAACGAGTTCGTCATTCGTCCGGCTGACTTCGCCGAGCACGCGCAGCGCCAGCTTGCGCACGGCTTCGCCCGCTGGCGTCAGCCGCATCTGCTTGCCCCGTAGCACGAGCCGGGCGCCGACCAGTTCCTCCATCTCGCTGAGCCAGTGCGAGACGGCCGACTGGGTCATGTGAAGCCGGTCGGCGGCCAGCGTCAGCGTCCCCGCCTCGATCAGTACCAGGAACGACTCCAGATGGCGCATGCGCAACCGCCGGGCCCACGCTACGGCGTCTTGCGGTGACTGCATGAGCATTTCCTCATAGTAGGTTCGTAAGTTTTCATTGGCGACGACCGGGAAGTCGCGGCAATAATGCGACAGCAGCGGCCGCACTGCAACCACGACACGACTGAAGATAAGGATACGACATGAGGAAAATCTCCACTCGGGGGACGATGCTGGCTGCTGCCGCGCTGGTGCTGGGCGCCACGGGGCCTGCCTGGGCCTGCGGGGAGGCCGGTAACACCAGCCCGATCCGCCTGGTGGTCTCGCAGCAGGCCGGTGGTGGCACCGACACGCTGGCACGCATGTGGGCCGAAACCGCGCGGCGGGAACTGGGCACGACGGTCGTCGTCGAGAACAAGGCTGGCGCTGGAGGCGTCATCGCGGCGAAGTACGTGCTCGGCCAACCTGCCGACGGCTGCACGCTCTTCCTGGCCGGCGTGTCGCAGATGGTGCTCAACAAGTTTGCCTACGCGCCGCTCGCCTACAAGCCTGAAGTCGACTTCGCGCCGGTGGCGGTGCTGACGACCACGCCTTTCGTGCTGGTCGCCAATCCGCAATCCGGTATCCGCACCCTGCAGGACCTTGAGGCGATGGCGAAGGCCAAGCCCGACGCGATCAACTTCGCATCGTCGGGCAAGGGCAATTCCACGCACGTCATCGTGGAGTTGTTCCAGAAGAACCAGAAGCTCCGCATGACCCATGTGCCCTACAAGGGCGAGCCCGATGCCATCGTCGGGACGGTCAGCGGACAGACCCAGCTCATGGCGCCCACCGTCGCCACCGCCACGCCGCAGATTCAGGCCGGCAAGCTGGTTCCCTTGGTGCTGTTCTCGCCGAAACGCGTCCCCGAACTGCCTAACGTGCCCACCGCATCCGAGCTGGGCCTGACGGGGTTCGACGACCTCGGCTGGATGGGGATTGCTGCCAAGGCTGGCACACCGCCTGAAACGATCCGCCGCCTGCACGCCGCCTCGCAAAAATTCCTGACCGACAGCGCCGTGCTTCAGAAGATGAAGACGATGCAGGTGATCCCGATGCCGGGACCGTCGAACCTGCTGATGCAACTGACCGAACGCGACACCGCCCGGCTGCAGAGCGCGATGTCCGACGTCGATTTCAAGGCGAACTGACCATGAGCACGCGTGGAATGGTGGTGTGCCCGCAGCCGGAAGCTGCGGAATCGGGCGCGGAGATCCTGAAAGCCGGCGGTAACGCCATCGACGCCGCAGTGGCGTGCGCGCTCGCCCAGACCGTGGTCGATCCGCTGATGTGCGGTATCGCCGGATTCGGCACCGCAGCGGTCTACCTGCCCGGCAGCAACGTGCATGAGTATTTCGACTTCCACGCGACCGCGCCGGGCAATGCCCGACCGGACATGTGGGCCGACCTGCTCGAAGGCGAAGCCCGCGACGGCTTCGGCTTCTTCATCAAGGACCGCCTCAACGACATCGGCTATCAGTCCGTCGCCACCCCGGGCACGCTGCGCGGACTCGAGGCGATGCACGCCGCGCACGGCCGCCTGCCGTGGGCCGAAGTGGTCGCCCCGGCCGTCGACTGGGCGCGGCACGGCTACTTCGTCCGCCCCGGCATGTATGCCTTCTGGAACGACGACGCCACCTTGGGCCGCGCCAGCAACCGGGAGCGGCTGGCCTTCAGCGCATCGGGCCGTACGCTCTACTGCAAGGCGGATGGCAGTCCCAAATCCGTTGGCACGCCCATCGTCAATCCCGACATGGCCAACGTGCTGGAGCGGATCGGTCGCGTCGGTGCCGACGATTTCTATCGTGGTGAAATTGCCGCTGCGATCGTCGAAGACATGCAGCGCCATGACGGCCTGATTTCGAAAGCGGATCTCGATGACTATCAGGTGGTCCGACAAAAGCCGCTGTTCGGTCGATACCGCGACCGCGTCGTGGCGACGAACCAGCCCCCCGGCGGTGGCGCCATGTTGCTGGAGATGCTGCACGCGCTCGAACAGTTCGACCTGGCGGCCATTCCGCACAACTCGCCCGAGTACATCACGATTCTGTGCGAGATCATGAAGCAGGCCACCGTCGACAAGGACCGCCATATCGGCGACCCCGCCTATGTCGACGTCCCGCTCGACTATCTTCTGTCGGCCGAGCGGGCGGCAGCAACGGCCGACGCGGTGCGGAGCGGGCAGCGTGTCGAAGTGACGCGCGTCAATCCGGGCCATGCGGTGCCGCGCGACACCACGCATCTCTCGGTGGTCGATGGCGACGGCAACTGCGTGTCGCTGACGCATTCGCTCGCCATGCCGGCCGGGGCGATCACACCCGGACTGGGGTTCATGTACAACGGCTGCATGGGCGTGTTCGATCCCCGGCCCGGTCGGGCTGGGAGCATCGCGCCGGGCAAGCGCCGCTTCACGTCGTCTTGCCCGACCATCGTGTTCCGGGATGGCAAGCCGGAGATCGTGCTCGGCGCGCCCGGGGGCACCCAGATTGCCATGGGCGTGCTGCAAGCCATCCTGAACGTGGTGGATCGCGGCATGACGATGCAGGAGGCCGTGTCGGCGGCCCGGTTCTCGTCGACCAGCAACGCCATCGACATCTGCAATCGGGTACCGCGGGCAGTGGCTCGGCAACTTGAGCAACGCGGCTACGAAGTCATCCGAAATCCCTACAACTACACCATCGGCTGGGTGCACGCTGTGCGACTCAGCGACGGCCGCCTGGAAGGCGGCGCCGACCCCGGACGCGATGGCGTCGCCTACTCGGTGGAATCGTTGATGTAGGGCAGATTCGGAGCGCTACCCAACCGTGGCGTACGCCAACGTCTTCGGCGTCTGGACGATCACCTCAGGCGCATCGCCAACAATGACGGTGTCGTCCAGACGAAAGCCGCCGAGACCATACACGTACAAGCCGGGCTCGGACGAATAGACCTCCCCGGCCAGCAGTCCCCGCGTGTTGAACGCCATGTCTTCGGGATACTCATGCAGCATCAGGCCCACCGCGTGGCCCGTCCTGTGGAAGACGTATTCCCCGCATCCCGCGGCTTCGATCACGGCCTGCGCGGCGGCATCCATATCGCAGACGCGCCGGCCGACCACGGCGGCGGCCACCGCAGCGTCCGTCGCCTGCGCGGCCACACGATAGAACCTCGCCTGCTCGTCGGTCGGCTGGCCGCAAAACCACGTACGTTCATTCTCGACGTAGAGCCCGTTCAGCCTCGGGAGTACGAGGTTGACGATGGTGTCGCCCTTCGCAATGCGCGCGCCGCAAGAGGCGCCATCGCCGTGCGGGGAAGCGGATGCAGCGCCGGTGAGGGTCCAGCACTTCAGGATCTCGAAGTCCTCGCCGGGGAACCGCCTCGCCGCTTCTTCCACCATGAGCGCCGCCATGGCGTGGTCCAGCTCCTGAACCAGACGGCCGGGGCGAATGTTCTCCCGGTACCGATCCTGGACCCAGTCGGTCAGGCCGGCCAACGCCCGCATGTTCTGGAGTTCCTCTTCATGCTTGACCCACCGGAGACTGCGCATCTCGGCAAGCGCCGGTCGCAACGTCATCTCGGGAAGGTGGCGCTGCGCCCCGGCCAGAATGGGATGCGGCACGTCCACAGCGATGCGCGACATCGCCAACCCCTTCTGGCTCAACAAGCCTGCTACCACCTCCGGCAGTTGCGACGGCAAGGCAAGACGGTTGGCCACACGCGGGTGCTCGGCATAGTAGGTCACGTCCGAGAGCCAGACCGTGCCCTTCTCCGTGGCGAAGCGCATGTGGTTGGTGGAGAGCTCGTTCATTACCGCGAACGTGTCCCCGTTGCGCGGCACGACAACGAACACCGGCCGCTCCCATGGCCAGACATCGAGCTGGAAATTCGTTGCGTACTGGAAGAAGTCAGGCGTGCCGAACACCAGGGCATCCACGCGCAAGCGGTCCATCAGGCGTCGCATCGCCGACAGCCGGTATTCGTGTACAGCGTTGGTCAGATGAGGCATGTCGTGGCCTAGAGAGAGATGTTGAGACGGCGAATGGTGGGGCCCCACGCGTCGGCATCGCGCTTCATATAGCGCTCGACTTCCGAAGGCGGGCCCTTGATGGCATCCAGAAACTGGAATCCCAGCTTTTCCTTGAACTGCGGATCGTCAAGAACATGGTTGATATCCGCGTTGATCTGCTGGACCACCCCCGGCGGCGTGCCGGCCCGCGCCACGATCGCGTACCAGCCGGGCACCTCGACGTCGTAGCCCAGCTCCTTGAACGTAGGCACTGTCGGCAGCGCAGTCAGGCGCCGCTCACCGGTGACCGCCAAGGGCAGCAGCTTCTTGCCCACGATGAACGGCTGCACACCCGCCACGACGTTCATCATCACGGGCGTTTGTCCATTCATCAGGCTGGTCGATCCCCCCGTCCCGTTGAAGGGCACGTGCTGCATCTTGATGCCGGTGCGCTCCGCCACCAGTTCCATGGCGAGGTGCGTGGAGTTGCCGATGCCACCGGACGCAAAGCTGATCTCGCCGGGCCGTGCCTTGGCCATGCGCACGAAATCCTGGAACGTTTGCACGTGCAGGGATGGAGCCGCGACGAAGACGAACGGCGAGTTGGCGAGCATGGCCACGCCAGTCAGGTCCTTGGTCGGCGAGTACGGCAGCTTCGGATAGAGGAAGGGATTGAAGGCCAGGTTAGACACGCCGGCAAAGAACAGCGTGTGGCCATCGGCCGGCTGCCCCAGTACGTACGAGATGGCCAGCGTGCCGTTGGCGCCTGGCTTGTTCTCCACGACAACCGGCTGCTTCCACGCCTGCCCGAGCTTCTCGGCCAGTGCGCGTGCCAACACATCGTTGCCCGTTCCACCCGCCTGCGGCACTACCAACCGGATGGGCTTGGTCGGAAAACCTTGCGCGCAGGCGGTGGCCGACAGCGCCAGTGACGCAACCGCCGCAGCAGTCCATCCCCATAACTTTTGCACGTTCATCTCGCACCCTGAAATCATCTGTTTCGTCGCTACCGCTAGCGACGATTACCGAAATGTACCATGTGGTACACGATGGGGCGAAATTGGGGTTTACGCGAGCGCGCAACGACGGTATCGGGTGAGAGTGCTTCGGGGGTCGGTCGGGGCTACGCGCCCTTCTTCGACTTTCCAGGCGAGGTCATCTTGCTGGCGAAGTACTTGAGCGCGGCCGTGGTGCCCTTGCGGTCGCCTGTCGTGATCAGGTCCAGCAGCAGGCCGCGAATCGTCGCCACTTCGACGCGTGCGAACAGCCGCGCCTCTTCCGCGCTGATGTGCATGGCTTGCTGCAATCGCTCGGCAATTACTGCGGTCCAGCTACCAATGACATCGTCAAGAAAGCCGCTGAAGCGTTCACGATCCCGGATGGCTCTTCCGTAGATTTCGAACAGCAACTGCATGATGGGCAGATAGCTCGACGCGGAGTAGCGCTCCCATGCCGCCACCAGGGTCGCTTCCGCATCCAGTCCATCCACGTGCAATTGCTCACGTGCCTGCTGCTCGGCATGCCGCACGCGGAACAGCAGTGCCTGCCAGAAGCCGTCAGCGGAGCCAAAGTAGTAGATGAGCATCCGGTGGCTGGTTCCCAGTGCATCCGCCACACTGCGCAACGACAGATCCCCAAGACCGTTCTCGAGAACATGCACGGTTGCCGCATCGAGCAATTGAATGGCCTGCTCGCTAGCGGAGCGGTCGGGCGGCGAGGCTTTGGTTTTTGGCATCCTTGGCTTCGGATTCGGGAATAAGGGGCGGGGGTCAAAATGTACCATGCAGTACAAGACGGCAGCGCTCTCTTCATTCGTCGGCCTGGCCGCAGCGCCACGCTGATCGCTATCCAGCCTCGCCTTTCATCCCGATCTTCGTCACCAGCGCCCCGTAGCGTGAGGTTTCCGCTGCAACCAGCTCCGCGAACTGTGCAGTCGAGGCGCTCTTGCGAATCTCCCCGCCATTGGCCTTCATCGTGGCGTCCAGCTTGCCGCCGGCTTGCAAGGCGGCTACCGCCTCGAACAGCCGCCTGGCGATCGGGGCCGGCAGGCCCGCTGGCGCGAACAGTCCACTCCAGTTGTCGAGCACGAAGCCGGGCGGTAGCGATTCCGCCAGCGTCGGCACTTCCGGAAAATGTATGGAACGCGCCGCCGCGGACACGGCCAGCGCGCGCACCTGTCCCTGCCGGATCATCGCCGCGGCCGTGCTGAGCACAGGCATGCCGAACTGCGTCTGCCCGCTGATCATCGCGGTGAGGATTTCGTTGGCGCCCTTGTACGGGATGTGCACCGCTTCCGTGTGCGTGTCATGCAGCAGCGTTTCCACCGCCAGATGCGACACACTGCCGTTGCCGCCCGAACCATAGTTCAGCGCGCCGGGTCTCTTGCGCATCGCGTCGATCAGTTCGCGGGCCGACTTGTAGGGCGACGAAGCCGGCACGGCAAGCACCACGGGCCCGCCCGACAGCGCCGAGATCGCCGTGAAATCGCGCGACGGATCGTAGGGCGGTTCGCGATACAGGTGCACATTGATCACGTGCTGGTTGGCCAGCACGCCCAGCGTGTAGCCATCGGGAGCCGCCCGCTTCAAGGCGCGCGCGCCGATGATGCCGCCGGCCCCGCCGACGTTCTCCACCACCAGCGGTTGCCCCAGCACCGGCCCGAGTTCGGCCGAGATGGTTCGGGCGATGGAATCCGGCGCGGTGCCCGCGACAAACGGCACGACGAGCCGGATGGGCCGGCTGGGATACGGTGCGGCGGCCAGCGCCACGCGGCCAAACGTGCCGCCCAGCGCCGCGGCGCCGGCGGCGGCGCCTGCGCTGGCAAGCCAATGACGACGATTCATGGTTGTCTCCTGATAGGCGCGCGGTCTGGGCCGCGTCACCGGTCCGCGTTCAGGCAGCAGCGGGATCGAGGATCGCCTTGGCAATCGTGTTGCGCTGGATCTCGCTGGTGCCGGTGAAGATGCGGAACATGCGCAGCTTGCGCCAGGTCTGCTCCACGGGATGTCCGCGTGTCACGCCCACGTTACCGTGGATCTGCACGGCCTTGTCGGCCACTTCGAAACAGCGCTCGGACACGAACAGCTTGCAGGCGGCGGCCTTCATGCGCAGGTCGGCGCCGGCATCGGCCAGCATCGCCGTCTGCGCAATCATGCTCTCGCAGGCCCACAGCGCTGCCGCCATATCGGCCAGCATATGCTGGATGGCCTGGAAGCGCGCGATCGGACCGCCAAACTGCCGCCGTTGTCCCGCGTACTCGACCGATGCCTGGTACGCGCGCGTCGCCAGCCCGAGCATCGAGGGGCAATGCAGCAGTCGGTTCACGTTGATGCGCGACATGCCGAGCTTGAAGCCCCGCCCTTCCCCGCCGAAGATGTTGGCGCGCGGCACACGCACGTTCTCGAAACGGATATCCGCATCGATATGCTGGCCGGACATCGGCACGTAGGCCTGTTCGACGGTGACGCCGGGCAGGTCAAGGTCGACCAGCACTGCGGTGATCGCGGGCGGCGTGGTGCCTGCATCGGTCACGCACATCACGATGGCGAAGTCCGCGAACGGTGCCCCGCTGATGTAGTGCTTCTGGCCATTGACGACCAGATCGTCGCCATCTGCCACAGCGGTGGTCCGAATGCTCTGCGCGTCAGATCCGGAATGGGGTTCCGTCAGCGCGAAGCAAGTGGACTTCTCCCCCCGGATCACCGGGCGGAAGTAGCGCGCCACCTGGTCTGGCGTGGCGTACTTGAGCATATTGCCCACGCGGGGCGGGCCACCCAGATCGCCCAGCACGTGCGGTGCCAGTACCGCGCCGCTGGCGGCAAGGTCGGCCTTGAGCGCGCACTGCTCCTGGATGTTGAGTCCCTTTCCGCCAAGTTCTACCGGCAGGCAGGCGGCGTAGAGGCCCAGTTCGCTCGAACGGCGCCATACCTTGCGCAGCACCTCGCGCGGCCATGGGTCTTCAGTGCCCAGACCGAGCTCCTGTTCGAGCGGGCGCAGGTCATCGTCGATGAAGCGCGCCACGGCGGCCCGCGTATCGATCAGCACCGGATTGGTCAGATGGTCGAACATAAGCACTCCTCAGTTCACGCGGCGGCCGGCGCCGGCCCAGTACTGCTCGCGCACGAGCTTGCGGGCCAGCTTGCCGCTGGCGTTCTTGGGTAGTTCCGCCACGAAGTCCACCGAGCGCGGCGACTTGTAGTCCGCAATGCGCGCGCGGCAATGGCCGATCAGTTCGTTCGCGCTGGCCTGCCGGCCCGGCCACAACGCCACGACAGCCTTGACGCTTTCGCCCCAGGTATCGTCCGGCACGCTGATCACGCACGCCTCCATCACGTCGGGGTGCTGGTACAGCGTGGCCTCCACTTCGTTCGGATAGACGTTGAAGCCGCCCGAGATGATCATGTCCTTCTTACGGTCGACGAGATAGATATAACCCTCCGCATCCACGCGGGCGAGATCGCCGGTATGGAGCCAGCCATCGACCAGCACCTCGCTGGTCAACGCCGGCTCGCCCCAATAGCCCTGGAACACGTCTGCGCCGCGAATCACCAGTTCGCCGATCTCTTCGCCGCTGACCTCCTCGCCGCGCTCGTTGACCACGCGGACTTCGGTCTCGCCCAGCGCGCGGCCGCAGGACGCCAGCCGCTCGGGGTATTCGTCGATGGCCAGTGCATGGTCGACCGTGGAAAGCCGCGTGACGCCGGACGTCGATTCGCTCGCGCCATAGCCCTGCGACAGCACCGGGCCGATGCGCTGCCACGCCTCGCGGATGCGCGCCGGCGCCATCGGTGCGGCGCCATAGGCCAGCGTCTTGAGGCTGCTCAGGTCGGCAGTGGCAAGCGTCGGCTCGGCCAGCAACATGTTGATCATCGCCGGCACCATGAAGACATGGGTCAACTGCAGGCGCGCGACCTCGGCCAGGAAATGCGCGGGCTCGAACTTCTCGAACAACACCAGCGTGGCGCCGAGGAACAGGTACGGCTGCATCAGCATGCCGGAGGCATGCGTGACCGGGCCGATCAGCGCGAGGCGGTCGCCGGGGCGCGCGGGCCGGTCCATGGTCAGGATCATCTTGCGCAGCGCCGCCAGCCGGTTGCCATAGCTCTGCATGGCCGCCTTGATCTTGCCCGTGGAGCCCGAGGAGAAATGCAGCACCGCCAGATCGTCGGGGTGCGGCGTGTAGTCGATCGCTGCCATGCTGCCACTGGCCATGAGCGACTCATAGTCACCATGGCCCGGTGCCCCGGTCTCGATGGCGAAGAAGTGCTCCACGCTGCCAAAGCCTTGGGTATCCCGCGAGTAGCCGGTATATCCGGGCCCCACGATCATCACGCGCGGCGTGCAGTTCTCCACCACGTCGGAAGCCTCGGCGGCGGCGAAGCGCGGGTTCAGCGCCGCCTTGACGAGCCCGGCCTTGTACAGCGCGCATTCAATCTCGACGATCTCGGGCAGCGCGTGGAAGCGCAACTCGGCGTGTCGCTGTTCGAGCGCACGGCGCTCGGCATGCGGGTGACGCCGGCTGGAGCGGTGTTCCTGGAACGGGCGCGCCGCATCCGGCTGGAATACGAAGACGCGCTCAAGGAGATGCGCGGCATCCAGACGGGGGAACTGGGCTTGCTGCGGCTGGGCTATTCGCCGTCGATGCCAACCGGGCTGGTGCTCGGCGCGTGCCGCCAGTTGATCCGGGAGCGGCCGGTAGCCAGGCTGCGGCTGACGATGCGCGTAGCGCGCGAACTGATGGATCTGGTGGAGACCGGCGAACTGGACCTGGCCTTGGCTCCCCTGCCGCGCCAGCCCAACCCGGCGCTAGAGATGCGGGAACTGTTCACCGACCGCCTCGCCGTGGTCGCCGATGAGGCCCATCCGCTGCAGCAGCGGCGCAACCTCACGCTGGCCGATCTGGTCGGCCAGCAATGGATGCTGCCCAGCGCCCACGTATTGATTCGCCAACAACTCGAGGCCGCGTTTGCCGAGCTTGGCCTGCCACCGCCCATCCTGCGTGTGGAGACGGATTTCGGCAGCGCCACGCTGTTCGACCTCGTGCGCGGCACCGACATCCTGTGCATGGCCGCTGCCAACGGCAACAGCCGGATTGCCGGACTGCACCCGATCGCGCTGCGCGCCGATGCACTCGACCTGGGCCGCCGCGTCGGCGTGCTGTCGCGGGCGGGCGCCTACCTGTCCCCGCTCGCGAACCGGATGGTGGATCTGCTCGCCGCGAAGTCGGTGTGAGCGAATTCGCTGGCCAGTGGCAGCCGCTTCCGCCCCTATGCTTTGGCATAGGTGTCGATGGCTCTTCGAACAATGATGCGGATACAGACTGAGAATTGGCGTCCGACCTCCATCTGTCTAACATTCCGGCTATCAGTCGCACGTTTTGTTCGACATCCGGAGGAACCTCATGACCCCCAGCAATATATCCGCCCCCGTCGCCGCCACGCGTGCCGGGTTCGCCGTTCCGGCCTCTGCCATGGGCATTGTGCTCGGCATGGCCGGCCTATCGAACTGTTGGCGGGTCGCTCATACGCTATGGGGTGTCAGCGCGGAGATTTCTGACGCGCTCTTTGCGGTCACCACGCTCATCTGGGCCGTGCTCGTGCTCTTGTACGCCGCCAAGTGGGTGGGGCATCGTAGCGAGGCATTGGCGGAGGCACGACATCCCGTCGCATGTTGCTTTATCGGCTTGATCCCGGTGGCCACGCTGCTGATTGCGGTCTGGCTACACGGTTACGTTCCAACGTTGGGGCGCGCCCTGATCGTGGTGGGCGTGGTTGCCCAACTGGCCTTCTCGACGTTCCGCAGCGGCGGCATGATGCGAGGGGGTCGCAAGCTCGGCGATACCACCGCGGTGATGTATCTACCCACCGTGGCGGGCAACTTTGTCTCCGCGATGGCCATGAGTTCGCTTGGCTGGATGGATCTCGCCAAGCTATTCTTCGGCGCCGGCCTGTTCTCGTGGCTCGCGATCGAGTCGATCCTCACCTACCGACTGCATCTTGGCGACGAACTGGCCACTGCGGTGCGACCGACACTGGGTATCCAGTTGGCGCCACCGGTAGTTGGCGCGGTGGCATACCTTGCCGTCACAGGTGGCAGCCTGGACTGGCCCTTCTACGCAATGTTCGGTTATGGCGTCCTGCAGCTACTGTTCCTGGCGCGGCTCGCAACCTGGTTTTCGGCGGCGGGCGCGACACCGGGTTTCTGGGCGTTCAGCTTCGGGGTCACCGCGCTGGGGCTGTCCTGCATGCGCGCCGCGACCATCGCACCTGCTTCTCTATTCGCGAACCTCGCATTGCCCCTGTTCGTCTTCGTCAATCTCTTTGTCGGCGCGCTGTTCCTGATGACACTGCGCCTGTTGCTGCAAGGTCGTCTGTTCCGTCGCACTACTTAACCGGCAGTCACGAAAGCGCGCCCAGGACCGCAAACGCGGTTCTGGGCGTTGCGCCTGCCTTGCCTCGGCTAGCTACGCTCGAGGACTATCTTCCCGACGGTCTTGTTGCTCTCCAGCGCTGCATGCGCACGACGGAGGTTTTCGGCCGTGATATCGCCGTAGTGCTCGCCAACCGTGGTCTTCAGCACACCCTCATCGAGCAATGCCGCCACGCGCCCGAGCAGCTTATGCTGCGCGATCATGTCGGCGGCCCGGTACATCGACCGCGTGAACATGAATTCCCAATGCAGCGAGATCGACTTGCGCTTGAGCGGCATCGCGTCCAGCGTTGCGGGATCGTCGATCAGCGCCAGTTGTCCCTCGGGCTTGAGCAGGTCGACGATCTGGGCGTAGTAGCTGTCCGTGTGCGTCAGGCTGATGACATGCTCGACCTGAGGCAGCCCCAACGCCGCCAGTTGCGGCTGCAGCGGCTGGCTGTGGTCGATCACATGGTGCGCGCCTCGCTCGCTCACCCACTTCCGGGTCGCGGGCCGGGAAGCCGTGCCAATGACCGTCACGCCGGTGAGCTTGCGCGCCAACTGGATCAGGATCGAGCCGACACCACCGCTCGCGCCGATCACCAGCAGGCTCTGTCCCTGGCCGCCACCCTCGGGGATGCGCAGCCGATCGAACAGCAGCTCCCACGCCGTAATGCTGGTCAGCGGCAGCGCCGCAGCCTCGGCGGGCGCGAGCGAAGTGGGCCGATGCCCCGCAATCCGTTCGTCGACAAGGCCATACTCGGCGTAGCTGCCCTGGCGCGTGATATCGCCGGCGTACCAGACCTTGTCGCCCACCTTGAAGAACTCCACCGCAGCGCCAACGGCCTCCACCGTGCCGACGGCGTCCCATCCCAACACGCGCGGCGCGCCCGGCTGCACACCGAGGCGTAGCTTGCTGTCCACCGGATTCACTGCAATCGCCTCGATCCGGACCCGCAGATCACGGGAATCCGGTTCCGGCCGCGGGAGGTCCACCTCGTACAAGGCACGCGGATCCTCGATGGGCAGCCCGGCCTTGTCGTAAACAATCGCTTTCATTCTGCTTGACTCCTCGATAGGTAGAACAGGCTACGCGCCGCGCAGGAACTCGCGCACGTGCGCGACGTAGGTGGGGGCATACTGGAAGAGGGCCCCGTGACCGGCGTTCGGATAGACGATCAATGTCGCATCTGGCAGACCCTCCGCCAGCACAAAGCTGTTACGCGTAGGGATCATGGTGTCGTTGTCCCCATTGGTCACGAGCACGGGATGCGGAATCTTGCCGAGCTTGCCGGTGACGTCACCCTCCCAGTTCGCCCAGGCGATCATCGCGCCAAGTTGCGCCGGCGCAACCTCGGTGCTGGCCGGCAGGTCCGGCTCGCCGGTTCGCGATGCAAGGCGCTCCAGGAAAGCTTGCGCAGCGGCGGTGCCGGCGGGCGTCGCCGGGAAGAAGAGCCGCTTGAGTTTTTCCGGCATCGGCATCTCGCCATCCGTGTAGATCGCAACCAGTTCGGGACGATCCATGCCGGCACCCTCGCCGCCCTGCGGCGCACTGCCCGACAGGATCACACGCGCCACCAGTTCCGGTCTGGCGATCGCGATATCCTGCGCGAGAAAGCCGCCGAGCGAGTAGCCCAGGATGTGGCACTTGCGGAGTGCGATGGCGTCGGCGAACCGCAGGACATGCCGGGCCATGGCCTCGATGGTGGCCGGCACGGCACCGCCGGAGCGTCCCACCCCCGCGTTCTCGAAGAGGATGATCTCCCGGTCCGCGGACAGCGCGTCGATGATCGCCGGGTCCCAGTTGTCGAGCGTGCCAGTGAAATGCTGGAGGCAAAGCAGGGGCAAGCCGCCGTTTGCGTTGCCGAAGCGCCGATAGGCGTAGCGGACGCCCTCGGCTTCGGCATACTGCGTCGGGGCATTGGATGAGGTTACGGGTGTCATGCTGGTGTCCAGTGTTGTTCAGCCATCGTTGTCATGCCGCCGCGGAGCCGTCGTACGCGGGCATGACCAGCACCGCCCGGAACCGGACATCGGCACGCATCATGCGGTCGTAGGCTGCCTGCGCCTGCTCCAACGGGAAGGTCTCGATCATGGGCCGGATGTCCTGCAAGTTGGCAAAGGCCAGGGTCTGCTCGTTGTCGAAGACCGTTCCCGTGAGAGCGCCTACCACCGCACGCGCGCCGAACACGAGGTCCATTGCCGTCAGCGAGATGGGGTCGCCCGGGACGGCCACGACGACCAGCCGTCCGCGCGCCGCCAGGCCGGGAACGAGCGCCGACATGCCGGCGCCCGTAGGTGCCGTTCCCAACACCACCTTGGCCCCGCCGAGACTGCGCAGCACGGCCACAGCGTCTTCGCTTTCCGAGTCGATATAGCGATGGGCGCCCAGCTCGGCCGCCAGTTCCGCCTTGTCGGCGCCACGCGCAATCGCCACGGTATGGAAGCCCATCTTGCGCGCGAACTGCACCGTGAGATGGCCGAGGCCGCCCAGTCCATGGACCGCCACCACGTCGCCGGCCCGCGCATTGGCGTTACGCAAGGCGTTGAAGGTGGTCAGGCCGGCGCACAGCAGCGGAGCCGCCTCGGCAGCGTCGAGTTCTTCCGGCACACGTACCAGCCCGCGCGCTTCGGCGAGCATCCGTTCGGCGTAGCCGCCATCCGTCGTCATGCCCGTAATGACCGGGCTCTCGCAGTTGACGATATCGCCCTGCCGGCATGACGGGCAGCTACGGTCTTCGCCGGCCAGGAAGCCTACGCCCACGCGCTGGCCGATGCGCCAACCATCGACACCATGGCCCAGTGCCTCGATCCGGCCCACGACCTCGTGGCCGGGCACCATGGGCCGCTCCGGGTCGGCGGGAGCGCGCCCCACCGTGGCGCTGTCCGAGTGGCAGACGCCGCACGCTTCCACGCGGATTCGGACCTGTCCGTGTCCAGGCTCGGTCACCGGGCGATCGATCAGCGCCAGCTTGCCAGGCGCCACCACTACGGCGGCGCGATAGGTTTGCGTTGCAGTCATGGTTGCGCCCTCACTCGAAGCGGAAGTCCGACAGATCCACGCCCACGATCAGCGGCTCCGCCATCGCCAGGTTCTCGGGCGTGCGCGGGTAGATGCGCATGCGCGTCGGCATGCGAATGCCCTGCACCTCGACATAGTCGGAAAGATAGCGGGCGGCGGCGTTACGGCCCTGGATGTCCACCTCGTAGTCATGACGGCGCAGCAGGCCGTCCGCGTCGAAGTAGTAGGTCTGCTCCGCGCTATGCGTGGCCACGGCATCGGGGAAGGTCACACGCAGACGCCGCCAGGAGAGGCCGTCCACCACCCACGGCTCGATCTCGGTGGCACGCACGCCGGGGTGGCGCAGCACGAATGGCGACGTCAGATACGTCCACATCGTGTAGCCAGCGAAGTACGCCAGTTGGGCATTCGACCAGGGGGTCTCAAGCTCGAAGCCGGCGAATGAGGCACGGGGGTTCGAGAGGGTCTCGACCGGCGTACCGTCCGGTTGCAGGATCTCCACGCGCGCCGGCGTGAAGACCGAGTGGTTCGTGGTCGGTGCGAAGGGTTCGTGCGACACCCGTTGTGCGTGAAGGTCGACGGTCACGCGTGAATCCGTCAAGACCCCTTCACGTTGCTTCAGCGTCCACAGGACACCCGTGTGGTGCAGGCGCGCCGACACGCGCTGGAAACCCTGGAAGCGTTCGAGGCCACCCGCGGCCTCGATGGCGAAACTGATCAAATCAGACATGCTTTACCTTTCTGAAGACGAAACGATCCACTTCGACGCTGACGCGCGAAGGTGGGGAAATGGTGCGACCGGCGCGCCGTGTGCCGGTCGGTATCCGCTAAGCGTGGGTATCGATGAAAGCGGCCACGTGCCGAGCAGCCGCAACAGGAAACTGGAGGTGGGGACCGTGCCCGGCGCGCGGGAACGTCACCAGGTGGAGGGTCGGCAACTGGTTGTTCAGCGCATACCAGTTCTCTACCGGGAACACGATGTCGTGATCGCCGCCCACATGCAGCACCGGAATGTGCGTGGACTTGAGCGCGTGAAGCACGGCTTCGACCGGGAAGGCGGGGTTCCGCGGCCCATCGCCAAGTTGGGCGCCGGCCCATTGCCATGGCACCTCGGGGCTGACGTCGGCTTTGCGCGCGGCGAGCCGCTCTGCGGATTGCCTGGCCGCCTCCCGGCTCTCCGGAGAGGCCGGCTCGAAGAACAGGCTGACGAAATCGTCGAAGTCGTTCTCGCGCTTGGCCAGCGTATAGAACAGCGCCTCGCCCGGTTTGGCCAGCTCGCCCGGCGGTGTCGTGGCGAGCAGCACGGCGTGGCTGACGAGCTGAGGCGCCAGTGTCATCACGAGTTGGGCAGCAATACCGCCGACCGACCAACCGCCGATGATGACCTTGCCGAGGTCTAGCGCGGCGATCAGGTCGATCGCATCACGGGCCAGCGACGCAGGCTGATAAGTCGGCTCACCGGTGGATTGCCCCATGCCGCTGTAGTCGAACACGGTCACCTGGAAGCCCTGGCTGGCCAGGGAATCGAGGAAGAGAGGATCCCAGGCGTCCATGGTGCCCCGGAACCGCACGCAGAGCACGACCGGCTTTCCACGCCCGAAGGTGCGATAGGCGAGGCGCCGTCCCGGCACGTCGGCGAACCGGGTTTTCGCGGTGAGGCTTGCCGAGACTTCGGCCATTGAAGCATTCATTGAGTCCAACCTTGCATGACCATCGATGCACTGTAAGGCACGGATGCCAGGCCTTCATGATTCCCGCTCCGCAGAAAATCTCAAACGACATTTATCGTGAGGTTTTCGGACATGCGGACCCTGAATGCCGTGCCGCGCCCTCCCAATCGCGGCGCTTTCGATGCGCGCCGCGCCAGCATCAAAACTATCCGCAAAGCCAGACCGGATAAAGCGTGGACGCCTGAACAGTACATCCGTGCGGGCCGAACAATGGGTCATCCAATGCCGCGCTGACGCCAGTTTCCCGCACGTTTCCGGGGCATGACACGTTCACTTCGCACAGGGGGGATATGCGACAATCGCCGCGACCTTGAAGACAGAAACACAACGCTGTCATCGCGGTTGGTGCGTTTTTTAAACCCGTGAAGTGAAGCATGTCCATGGATGCCAAGACACAGGACGCGACGTCAGTCGTCTACATCGTCGACGACGAGGAATCGACCCGCTCGTCATTGACCAACCTCCTGCGTTCCGTGGGATTCACCGTCCGCAGCTTCGAAGGGACAGCGGCGTTCAAGGCATCGGCGAGCGCGAACGTACCGGGCTGCCTGCTACTCGATGTTCGCCTGCGTGGAGAGAGCGGATTGTTCTTTCAGCAGCAGGAGAAGGCGAACCACCGGATGCCGATCATCTTCATGACGGGATATGCCGACGTGAGCATCTGCATCAAGGCGATGAAGGCCGGAGCTGCGGACTTTCTTCTCAAGCCATTGGCAGAGCAGGATGTCATCGACGCCGTGACGGCCGCCCTGGCATTGGACAAGACCCTGCTCGATGCGGATCACGCGCGCAACAAGCTGGCGCAGCTCTATGACTCGCTGACCGCGCGCGAGCGCGAGGTGCTGGCCTACGTGGTAGGCGGCGCGCTGAACAAGCAGATCGCTGCCGGCATCGGCATCAGCGAAGTCACTGTCAAGGTGCATCGTGGCACTGCCATGCGGAAAATGAAATCGAACTCCGTCGCCGACATCGTGCGCAAGGCGCAGATGCTTGGCATCGAGCCGATGTGGCGCTGATCAGGGCCGCCGCGCCTGTCCTTGCACGCCCGGCAGCGTAAAGCAGAGCGTCGCGCCCTCGCCTCCCATCGACTCGGCCCAGATGCGGCCGCCGTGGGCCTCGATGATCGACTTCGAGATGGACAGGCCCAGGCCCAGGCCTTCGGCCTTGGACGTCGCGAAGGGCTGGAACAGCCTCTGGAACGCTTCAGCGTCGATACCCGGCCCGGAATCGGCCACCTTGAACCGAATGCTGTCCTCGCCTTCCGGCTCCGCCTGCACGGCGAGACGGCGTACCGGCGCATTCGTTCTCGCTTCGATGGCGTGGATACCGTTCAGTAGCAGGTTGCCCAGGACTTGCTGCAGCTGCAGACGGTCCACGAACACTCGCAGGCCGGCATCCACGTCAGTTTCCACGACGATGCCCTTCGCCTCCGCTTCAGGCGTGATCAGGAAGATCGCCGACGCCACCACTTCGGCCGCCGACTGCAACCTGGCCTGCGGCGGCGTATGTGTCATGAAACCGCGCAGCTTGTGGCAGATCTCGGTGGCGTCACGGGCCCAGCGCGCTGCGTCGCGTACGGATGACTTGGCTTCCTCCATCTCCGGCTGGTCGCGCTCCAGCCATCGGGCTGCGGCTTCGATCGACGTCCTGGTCGCGGACAGCGGCTGGCTGATCTCATGCGTGATCGACGCCGCCAATTGTCCGATCAGTGCAATGCGTCCGGCGCGTGCCATCTCGGCGCGCATCGACTGCAGGCGGCTGATGTTCTCCTGGTACTCGGAGATGTCGAACGCGAAGAACTGCAGCCGCGCATAGCGGGCAGGCTGGGCCGGCAACGAGCAGCGCCATACGATGGGGATCGTCCGTCCGGTCAGCGACGTCAGCGTGCGCTCGCCCTGACAGGCTGTCGCGCCATCGAACATCGCCTTGAGTACCTTCGAGTTGCTAAGCCGGCTGGCGGGAAGCAGGTCCCTGGCCTTCGCGAAGAAAGATGCCCGGGAGTCCGCATCGAACAACGCCAGCGCGGCGTCATTGGCGTCCACGAAAACGTGATGACGATCGCGCAATTCCTGGATGGCCATCGGATTGGCGTCCAGATAGGCCTCCAGATCCGTCACGCCCTCCGCCTTGCGCGCGTCGACCCATTGCCGGATCCCGGACCAGTCCTCGATCAGGATGGGAATCGGCGCGAAGCGAAAGGTCTCATCCCCAGGATGGCTACACGATGCCAGGCGTGGACAGGCGTCGGGGTCGATTGCGATCTGGGGCGTGGAAGCTTCGGGGCTGGGATGGATCATGGAAGACGGATATGGGCGGCAGGCCACGCGGGCGCCATGGCAATCATGCCGGACCGTGGATGTACCGGCATCTATACGAACGTATAGTCTGCCGCGCTGTGGGCCTTGAAGCTACGGCGCCACCAGCCCCGAGGCCGGAGGCTTCTTCGGGACAAACCCGATGTGCCATGGCGTACGTGCCGCGATACGTCCGTATAAGTGTCCCCGGCACCGCGATTGCGCTAATGTCCGGACGAGAGACCCTTCGCCGCGTTGCGCTACCGATATGTCGTGTCAGTCCTGACGCCCGTGCCTGCCAAGATTGTCTGTGTCATCGATGATGAACCGTCCGTCCGGCGTTCCACCGGCGCGCTGATCCGCGCGCTGGGTTGGGGCGTCTCCTTTTTCTCGTGTGCCGAAAGCTTCATCGCCCATCCGAGCAGCACCGCCTACGACTGCCTGATCTGCGATATCGCGCTGGAAGGTATCTCCGGCCTCGAACTGCTGCGACGGTTCCGTCATGCGGGGCACGCAACACCGTGCATCTTCGTCACCGCCCATGGCACGCCTCAAAACCGTTCCGAGGCCATGCAGCTCGGTGCGGCATGCATGCTCGACAAGCCGGTGGATCCTGATGAGCTGGTCGACTGGATGTCACGCATCCTGGGTTCGATACCCTGACGCGACACGCGCCCGGCCCGTGCCGCCACGTTGCGCACGGTTATACGAACGTGTCGCCCACCATGCGCCAATCGCGACTATTGCGGGCGTGCTGCCGTCCCTACACTCGACGGCATCACCAATCGAGCTGATGCACAGGGGAAACCGGCCATGGAACGCATGCTGCAAGCGATGGAGGTATTTGCGCGGATCGTCGAGTGCGAGAATTTCACGCGTGCGTCGAGTCTTCTCGGCATACCGAAGGCCTCGGCGAGCTTGCTGATCCAGCAGCTCGAAGTCCATCTGCAAGTGAAGCTGCTGCACCGGACGACGCGCCAGGTTCGACCCACCCCGGCCGGCATGACCTTCTACGAACACTGCCTCAAGATACTCCTCGCCATCACCGACGTGAAATCCGTGATCGGGTCCAGCGCGGGCAAGGCGAGCGGCAAGCTGCGTGTGGAGCTGCCGGGCGATATCGCACGCCAGCTGATGCCGCACCTGACCCAATTCCGGCATGAGTATCCGGACGTCAGCCTGCAGATCTCGACACCGCGGCACGCCTCGAACCTGATCCGCGATGGCATGGACTGCGCGATCAGGCTGGGCGAACTCGAGGATTCCTACAGTTTCAGCCGCCGGATAGGGAGCTACCGCCTGATCACCGTGGCAAGCCGGCTCTATCTGTCGCGGCATGGATGTCCTGCCAAGGTAGAAGACCTGGCGGGGCATCGCACGGCTCACGCCGCACAGCACGGTGCCGGCCGCCCTTGGGAGTTCGCGTTCGAGCTTGGCGGCCGCCACACGCGGCATCCTGTGCCGGAGTCCATCGCCTTCGACGACATGGACCTGCTGTTGCACTACGGTCTCCAGCATGGTGGCGTCATTCAGGTCTGGGATGCGGTGGCACGACCCTATCTGGCCAGCGGCCGGCTCGAGGAAGTTCTCGCCGATTGCCGACCCGGCGTCCTCCCGATTCACGCCGTCCACTCGTGCCGAACGCGGGAATCCATGTCGCTGCGCGTGTTCGTCGACTGGCTGTCCGCCGCGCTCGAAGCCGAGCATTGAGCCGGCGGTCAGGATCGCCTGGCACCATTCCCAGTCTCCACGATGCCGCACGTACATTTCGCTTGACATCTATAATCCGGGTTTTCAGGCAGCGGTAGGGGTGGAAAGGATGCATCGGATCGGCTACTTCCTGACAGATGGCTTCCAGGTCATGGCCATCGGCACCCAATCGGTGTTCGAGTTCGCCAACGTCGTGGCGCGTGAGCGTGTCTACAGCGTGACGAACTACTCTCTGGATGGCGGCGAGGTGCAAGCGTCCCTCGGCGTTTCCGTCAAGACGACACCCGTGCATGCGAGCAGCGAGGCCGACACCTGGATGATCAGCGGCATCGTCGATCCGACCCAACGCACCAGCACCGCCCAGGAACTGGATTTCGTGCGGACGGCGTCGGAGCAGTCACGCCGCACGGCGGGCCTCTGCACTGGGGCCTTCGTGCTGGCAGATGCCGGCCTGCTCGACGGCAAGCGGGCGACCACACACTGGGCGTTCGCCGAGGCGCTGCAGGCGCGCTGCCCTGCTGCGCGTATCGAGCCTGACCATATCTTCGTGGCGGATGGCGCAATCTGGACGTCCGCCGGCCTGACGGCAGCGATGGACCTGGCCCTCGGGCTGGTCGAGAAGGACCTGGGCAGCGAGGTGGCCACCAAAGTCGCTCGCGTCATGGTGATGAACCAGCGGCGCGCGGGCGGCCAGCCCCAGCAGTCCGAGCTGCTCAAGCTCGCCCCCAAATCCGACCGCATCCAGACGGCGCTCGAATATGCGCGCCAGAACCTGTCGCGGCCGTTACGCATCGATGAACTGGCGCGGGCCGCACATCTCAGCACCCGGCAGTTCCAACGCATCTTCCAGTCCGAGACGGGCCACTCCCCGGCGAAAGCGGTTCAGCAGCTTCGCATCGAAACGGCACGCACCATGATCGAGCGCGGGCGCCATTCCCTGGAAGTGATCGCGCGGGAAACCGGCTTCCGCGATCGCAATCATCTGCGAGAGGTCTTTGTTCGCACCTATGGCGCAAGCCCGCAAGAATTGCGCAGGGATGCCAGGACGCTGATCGCCGCCTAGCGAGCGTGGCGGCAGGCGATCCCCCCTCAGCCCCGCAACGTCACCGAAGGCAGCTCCCCAAACTCCCGCTGGTACTCGCGCGAGAACAGGCTCAGGTGGGTGAAGCCATGCCTTAGGGCGATGGCGGATACCGCGCCCCGTTCCAGGGTGGCGCGCTGGAGGTCCGCGCGCGCGGCCTGGAGGCGCAGCACGCGCAAGTATTCCATCGGCGTGGTGTTCTTGGCCTTGCGGAAGCCCAGTTGCAGGGTGCGCTCGCAGACGCCGCAATGGGCGGCCAGCGCGCCGAGCGTGATTGGCTTGTCGAGGTGGGCGCGCAGGTAGCGGATGGCGCAGCGCACGTAGGCCGGCAGGGCGGCGTGGAAGCCGCGCGGGAGCAGGCTGCCGTCATGGCCGAACTGGTCCACCAGCAGCGTGCCGAGGATCAGCCGCTCGATGGCGGCGTCAGTGGCCGGCAGCGCGGCGCCATGCGCGCGGGCGTCGAACTCGGTGCGCAGCCATACCATCATGGCCTGCCAGCGCGGCGTATCCACGGCGCGGAAATCGAAGACCAGCGGCGCCGGCGCGTCGAAGCTGAAGCATTCCAGGAACGCCGCTTCCAGCGCCTGCCGGCGGATGACCACGCTGAAGCGCTCGCAGTCGGCATCAGGCTGTAGCCGCACCGGCAGCGAAGGCGAGAACACGCGCACCGCGCCCACCGGCATCTCGTCGGCGCTGCCCTCCATCACCAGCCGGCAGCGGCCCGCCGTCACGGTCTGGATCACGAATTCGTCCTTGCCGACGCGCGGCTCGATCTCCATCGCCCGGCCATAGCGCGTGGTGGCCAGCGTCAGGTGACCGATCTGGCACGTGCGCAGCTGCACGTCGGGCGTCGCGTCTTCGGCGTTTCCGACGCTTTCCCCTACATCGAGCCGCGTGGGCCCGAACACCCGCGCGGAGAGCGACTGCACGTGGTCCAGCGCCCGCGCGCGGCCAGCGTGGGCCGTGTTGCCTGTCTGCGATGCGGCGCGCTGCGTCATGGCACGTCTCCGGTGAGGTGCGGCCATCGTAGGAGCCACGCTCCGCTCGGGCAAGTCAGGGAAACCCGCTGTGCCGTGCCCCTGTCCGGATCTCGCGCGGTTTCGTTTCGATGCTGGCGGCTTCGTATCGATGCTACGGCCGCCGCGCCGCGCTCGCTACTGTCAGGGCAGGCGGCCACGCGGCTGCCGGCGGCAGCACGGCCCGACCACGATCGGCCGGCCCGCCCTTCCAACATGGCAGGAGACAACCCCATGCAACCCCCAATCCACCCCGTCGACCAGATGCTGCCCGCCCGGGCGATGGTCTCGCTCGGCTTCCAGCACATGCTGGTCAGCTACCTCGGCGCCATCGCGGTGCCCATGATCGTGGCCGGCGCGCTCAAGATGACGCCTGCCCAGACCACGCTGCTGATCAGCACCGCGCTGTTCACCTCGGGCATCGCCACGCTGCTGCAGACCGTGGGGTTCTGGAAGTTCGGCGTGCGGCTGCCGTTGATGCAGGGCGTGGCGTTCGGCTCGGTGGGGCCGGTCATCGCCATCGGCAGCGACCCCGCACTGGGCTTCAACGGCGTCTGCGGCGCGGTGATCGGCGCCGGCATCATCACGCTGTTCCTGGCGCCGGTGATCGGCCGGCTCAAGCGCTTCTTTCCGCCGGTGGTGAGCGGCTGCATCATCACTGCAGTGGGGCTGTCGCTGTTCCCGGTGGCCTACCAGTGGACCGGCGGCGGGCACGGCGCCAAGGAGTTCGGCTCGCCGATGTTCTTCGTGGTGGCGTTCGGCACGGTCGCGCTGATCCTGTTCGTGAACAGCCACGGCGGCAAGCTGGTGCGCAGCCTGGCGGTGCTGATCGGCCTGCTGGTCGGTGGCGTGGCGGCGTGGCTGCTCGGCATGGGCAATTTCGACGAAGTGGCGCGCGCGCCGTGGTTCACCCTCGTCACGCCGTTCGCGTTCGGGCTGCCGACCTTCAACGCCGGCGCCATCGCCACCATGGTGATCGTGATGGTGGTGCAGATGGTCGAGTCGATGGGGTTGTTCGTGGCCATTGGCGACATCGTCAAACGGCCCGTCACCGAGCGCGAGGCCACCAACGGCCTGCGCGCCAACGGGCTGGCCAGTGCCATCGGCGGCATGTTCGCCGCGTTCCCGTTCATCGCCTTCATGGAGAACGTGGGCCTGGTGATCGTCACCGGCGTGCGCAGCCGCTGGGTGGTGGCCACCTGCGGCGTGATGCTCTGCGCGGTGGCGCTGGTGCCGAAGATCGGCGCGCTGTTCTCGTCGATCCCCTCGGCCGCGCTCGGCGGGGCCACGCTGGTGATGTTCGGCGTGGTGGTCGCGGCGGGCATCCGCACGCTCGGCCAGGTGGACTACGAGCGCAAGCCGGCCAACCTCAGCGTGGTGGCCATCACGCTGGGCTGCGCGTTGATGCCGGTGATCATGCCGTCCCTGCTCGCCAAGCTGCCGGCCGCGCTGCAGCCGTTCGTCCACAGCAGCGTGATCATTGCCTGCGTGGTGTCGGTCTTCCTCAACCTGCTGCTCAACGGCATCCCGGCGCGCGACGAGGAGCCGGCGCTGGCCGTCGCGCCCGAGCACATCCCGGAGATGTAAGCCATGACCCCTCCCCTCTCCCCTTCCCCGCAAGGCAACCTGCTGGTGCGCGGCGCGGCGGCCGTGATGACCGGCCGGGCCGGCGCCGCGGCACGCGCGGGCGCCGTCGACATCCGCATCCGTGATGGGCGCATCGCCGAACTGGCGGCCGGGCTCGTGCCGGGCGCCGACGAGACGGTCATCGACGCCACCGGCTGCGTGGTCTACCCCGGCTGGGTCAACACCCACCATCACCTGTTCCAGAACCTGCTCAAGGCGGTGCCGGCGGGCATGAATGCCGATCTCCAGGCATGGTTGGCGAGCGTGCCCTACCCCCGGCTGGCGCGCTTCACGCCCGAGTTGTTCCGCACGGCGGTGCGGCTGGGCATTGCCGAGCTGCTGCTGTCCGGCACCACCACCTGCGCCGACCATCACTACCTCTACCACCACGGCCACGGCGCGGAGACCGGCGACGCGTTGTTCGAGGAAGCCGAAGCGCTCGGCATGCGGCTGGTGCTGTGCCGGGGCGGTGCGATCCAGTCGGCCAGCGACCATCCCGGCATGCGCGCGACCGCGCTGGTGCCGGAGACGCTCGACGAGATGCTCGGCGATATCGAACGCCTGAAAGCCCGCTACCACGACGCCGCGCCAGACGGCCTGCGCCGCGTGGCCGTGGCGCCGACCACGCCCACGTTCTCGCTGCCCCCCGTGCTGCTGCGCGAGGTAGCCGGCTTCGCCCGTGGCATGGGGCTGCGGCTGCACACGCATCTGTCGGAGACCGACAAATACGTGCGCTTCTGCGCGGAGAAGTACCGCTGCACGCCGGTGCAGTTCGTGGCGGACCACGACTGGCTCGGCCCGGACGTCTGGTTCGCCCACCTCGTCACCGTCACGCCGGACGAGATCCGCATGCTCGGCAGTACCGGCACCGGCATGGCCCACTGCCCGGTCAGCAACGCGCGGCT
Organism: Cupriavidus sp. 01L43; assembly: GCF_056399925.1. Classification (NCBI taxonomy): domain Bacteria; kingdom Pseudomonadati; phylum Pseudomonadota; class Betaproteobacteria; order Burkholderiales; family Burkholderiaceae; genus Cupriavidus; species Cupriavidus sp. 01L43. Next base: position 131,363 of record NZ_JBFTSH010000005.1, on the reverse strand, counting down.
CGGCAGCGGCATCGCGCCGGTGCGGGCGATGGCCGATGCCGGCGTGCCGGTGTCGATCGGCGTGGATGGCGTGGCGTCGAACGAGTCCGGCAGCATGGTGCACGAGGCCAATTTCGCTTGGCTGGTGCACCGGGCGCTCGGCGGCGCAACGCAGACCCGCGTGGAAGAGGTCATCCACTGGGGCACGGCCGGCGGCGCCCAGGTGCTGGGCCTGCCCGGCGTGGGCACGCTGGCGCCGGGGCAGTCCGCCGATCTGGCGATCTACGACGTGGGCGGCCTGCGCTTTGCCGGCTTCCACGACATCGCCACGGCCCCGGTGGCGGCGGGCGAACCGACCCCAGTACGCGATGTGTTCGTGCGCGGCCGGCACGTCGTGCGCCAGGGCGAGGTGGTGGGGCTCGACGTGGAGAAGCTGCGCCGCGAGGCGCGCGACGCGCTGGAAGTGCTGATGGCGTAAGCGGCTTGCCGAAAGCCGCCGCAGGGTGCGGCGGCGTTCAGGGCTTCTTCTCCGCCGCCGAGGCTTCGCGGAATGCCTTCTCGCCGGCGGTGGATATCTCGACCCACTTCTTGTCGGGCGCTGCGCCGTCCACGTAGCTGTCGTGCCAGTTCCACCATTTGTAGGTGGGCGTCTGCGGGTAGCCTTCGGGCGAATCCTCCCAGAGTTCCTGACGCCCCAGCGGGGTGATGTCGAGGCAGTTCCAGGTGTTGCCCATCTGCTCGTCGCCGCGATTGTTCAGGAAGTAGGTGCGAAAGATGCGGTCGCCGTCGCGGAAAAAGACGTTGGTGCCATGCCATTCGTCTACACCAAAGTCGGCATCGAAGCGGTCCGTGATGGTGAACCACGGAATGTCCTTCCAGCCCATGCGCGCCTTCAGCCCCGCAATCTCCGCCTGCGGCGCGCGCGAGACGAACACCATCGTCGTGTCCCGGGCGTTCAGGTGGGCCGGATGGGCGATCTGGTCGGCCACCAGCGAGCAGCCCCGGCAGGCATGCTCGGGCCAGCCGTGCACGCCGGGCTCGTAGAAAGCGCGGTAGACGATGAGCTGGCGCCGGCCGTCGAAGAGGTCCGCCAGGCTGCGCTTGCCGTCGGGCCCCTCGAATGTGTAGGGGGTGTCCACCGCCATCCACGGCATGCGGCGGCGCTCGGCGGCCAGCGCGTCGCGGGCGCGGGTCTGGGCCTTCTCCTTCACCAGCAGCGCCTGGCGCGCTGCCTCCCAGGCGTCCGGCGATACCACCGGCGGGGTCTTCATGTCCTTGGTTGATGTCGTCATGGTTCGCGATCTCCTATGCGGGGCGATTCCGGGCAAGTTTGGCACCGGGTGCCGGGATTGGGGAGTAACAAGGCTGACGGGATTGTGTAGAAATCGCCGCCGCAAATGCCGCCTCCGGCACAACCTGCGCACTTATGCGCCGTCATCGTCACAATCGCTCATCCGTGGGGGCACGTCGTCTACGACTCCGGGATGATGGCGTCGCCGTCCGGTATAGCGCCGGCCCCCTCCCATCCGCCGCCAGCCCTTGCCAGCACTGGCCGCGCGGCGGTCGATACCCACGTCTGATGGATTCCCCCCCGCCGGCCTTCCAGAATGAACCGGACCGTCACGGCTCCTGTCATGGGGACAGCGACCGCGCCGCACGGACCGCCTTCAGGAGGCACAAGCACATGGACGTCCGGACCATCCGGGAGCGCGCGTTCGCCGCGCCGCTTTGCAGCCCGGCCTATCCGATGGGACCGTACCGCTTTCTCCATCGGGAGTTCTTCGTCATCACCTACCGCACCGACCCCGAGCGGCTGCGCGCCGTGGTGCCGGAGCCGCTCGAGATTGCCGAACCGGTGGTCCACTACGAATTCATCCGCATGCCGGACTCCACCGGCTTTGGCGACTACACCGAGTCCGGCCAGGTGATTCCGGTGATCTACCAGGGCCGGCGCGGCAACTACACCCATGCGATGTTCCTCGACGATCACCCGCCGCTGGCGGCGGGGCGCGAGCTGTGGGGTTTTCCGAAGAAGCTGGCCACGCCGCGCCTGGCGGTGGAGACCGACACGCTGCTGGGCACCCTCGACTACGGTCCGGTGCGCGTGGCCACCGGCACCATGGGCTACAAGCACAAGGCGCTGGACCAGCAGGAGGTGCACGACGCGCTGGCGAACACGCCCAACTACCTGCTGAAGATCATCCCCCATGTGGACGGCACGGCCCGCATCTGCGAGCTGGTCTGCTACTTCCTCAAGGATGTGGACGTGAAGGGCGCCTGGAGCGGCCCAGCCGCGCTGTCGCTGTTCCCGCACGCGCTGGCCCCGGTGGCAGACCTGCCCGTGCTGGAGGTGCTGGGCGCGAAGCACTATGTGGCCGACCTGACCCTCGGGCTGGGCGAGGTGGTCTTCGACTACCTCCAGCGCTAGCCCCAATCCCTTTTCTCTTTCCCTTCCCCTCTTTCGGAGAAACAAACATGAAGCTCCAAGGCAAATCGGCCATCGTGACCGGCGCGGCAAGCGGCATCGGCAAGGCCATCGCAGAAACGTTGGCCCGTGAGGGCGCGGCCGTAGCCGTGGCCGATCTCAACGCGGACGCCGCCAACAAGGTCGCGGCCGAGATCGAGGCCGCTGGCGGCCTGGCCATGGGCGTGGCCATGGACGTGACCAACGAGGATGCCGTCGAGTCCGCCACGGCGGCGGTGGCGGAGCGCTTCGGCGGCGTGGACATCCTGATCTCCAACGCCGGCATCCAGATCGTCGCCCCGATCCACGAATACAGCTTCGCGGACTGGAAGCGCATGCAGGCCATCCACCTCGACGGCGCCTTCCTGACCACGCGCGCGGCGCTCAAGCATATGTACCGCGACAACCGGGGCGGTACGGTGATCTACATGGGCTCGGTCCATTCGCACGAGGCTTCCCCGCTGAAGTGCGCCTACGTGGCCGCCAAGCACGGGCTGCTGGGCCTGGCGCGCGTGGTGGCCAAGGAAGGCGGCGAGCACAACGTGCGCTCGCACGTGATCTGCCCCGGCTTCGTGCGCACGCCGCTGGTGGACAAGCAGATTCCGGAGCAGGCGCGCGAGCTGGGCATCAGCGAGGAAGAGGTGGTGCGCCGCGTGATGTTGGGCGGCACCGTGGATGGCGTGTTCACCACCGTGGAGGACGTGGCCGAGACGGCGCTGTTCCTGTGCGCCTTCCCCTCCACCGCGCTGACCGGGCAGTCGTTCGTGGTCAGCCACGGCTGGTACATGCAGTAAGGGCGACGGGCGCCCCGTGGGAAACCCCGGGGCGCCACACGCCAACCGAGGCGAGGAGAAGACATGTTTCTCGAGAAGCAACCCCTGCAGGGCAGCTCCGGCGCCGCGCGGGCAAGAATCGAAGTGGATCGCGGCTATGCCGTGCGGGCGCTGGTGCTGCAAGGCGGCGGCGCGCTGGGCTCCTATCAGGCGGGCGTCTACGAAGGGCTGGCCGAGGCCGGCATCGAGCCGAACTGGGTGGCGGGCATCTCCATCGGCGCGCTGAATGCGGCCATCATCGCCGGCAACGCCCCCGAGCACCGGGTGGCGCGGCTGCGCGAGTTCTGGGCCCATATCTGCCGGCAGCCCTGGCTGCCCAGCCTGTTCCCGTACGAGACGATTGCCGACAGCGCCCAGCACTGGCCAGACCCGCTGCGCATCTGGTTCGATGGCATCGAGGCCGCACGCGCACTGGTCGAGGGCCAGCGCGGCTTCTTCTCGCCGCGCGTGTGGCGCACGCCGGGCGCCCACAGCGCGAGCTACTACGACACCTCGCCGCTGAAGGCCACGCTGGAGCGCTTTGCCGACTTCGACCGCATCAACCGCCATGCCGACATGCGCGTGTCGGTGGGCGCCGTGAACGTGCGCACGGGCAACTTCGTCTATTTCGACAATACCCAGATCACGCTGCGCGCCGAGCACTTCATGGCCTCCGGCGCGCTCCCGCCCGGCTTTCCGGCCGTGGAGATCGACGGCGAGTACTACTGGGACGGCGGCCTGGTCTCCAATACCCCGCTGTCGGCCATCCTGCAGGCCAAGCCGCGCCGCAACGCGCTGATCTTCCAGGTGGACCTGTGGAGCGCCCAGGGCGCGCTACCGGAAGACCTGATGGCGGTGGCCACGCGCCAGAAGGACGTGCAGTATTCCAGCCGCACGCGCCTCATTACCGACTCGATGAGCGAGCAGCAGAACTTCCGCCGCCTGCTCAACGACGTGCTGGCGCTGGTGCCCCCGGCGCGCCGCCAGACCGAGGCCTACCTGCGCGCGGCGGCAAGCGCCTGCGACGCCCGTCGCAACGTGATCCAGCTGATTTACCGCGATAAATCGTTCGAAGGCAGTGCGAAGGACTTCCAGTTCGGGCCGCTGACGATGCGGGAACACTGGACCAGCGGGTTGGACGATATCCGCGACACGCTGAGCCGTCCGGAATGGCTGGCCATGCCCCCGCATGAGGAACCGTTCGTGACGCACGACATCCATCGGCAAGAGGCCGAGGACGATCAGTAACTCAGTAACCCATCGCCGCCGGCTGGGCCGCGCCATCTCCCGGGCGCGGCGCGGCCGGGCTGGCCCCGCGTGGCGGGCACAGGCCGAGTTCCAGCGCCATCTTCACCAAATCGGCGAAGGTGCGCGCTGCCATCTTGCGCATGGCCCGGGCGCGATGGATCTTGATGGTGACCTCGCTGATCCCCATTTTTCCGGCAATCTGCTTGTTCATCAGGCCCGAGGCGGCCAGCGTCATCACTTCCCGCTCGCGCTCGCTGAGCGTGGCATAACGGGCGCGCAGGTCGTCGCCGCATTGCAGCGCGTGACGCTTGGTGCGATCGACGGCAATTGCCGCCGACACCGCGTCGAGGAAATCCTGGTCCCGGAACGGCTTGGTCAGGAAGTCCACCGCGCCGGCCTTCATCGCCCGCACCGACATCTCGATATCGCCATAGCCGGTGATGAAGACCACCGGCAGACACATGCCGCGCTGGTTCATCTCGCGCTGCACCTCCAGCCCGTTGGCCACCCGCAGGCGCACGTCGAGCACCACGCAACTGGGCGAGTCGTCGATTTTCACCGCCAGGAACTCTTCCGCCGTGAGGAAGGAGCGCGAGCGCATGCCGACGGAGCGCAGCAGGTTCGCCAGGGCGTCGTTCATGCCGGGGTCGTCATCGACGATGTAGATCAGCGGTTCGAGGGGGGCGCAGCCGTGAGGGGACTTCGGTGGCAGGGATTTCACGATGGGCTCCGGGTCTTGCAGACAACAATTTCAGTTGCTGGAAGTCTAGGCAGGCAGACGGCAGCCAACAAGACGCATGCCCGGGAGGCCGCGTTTCCAAGTCCGCACCAATCGCCCCGGATACGGACGACAAAAAAAGAACCGACGGCCCCGGAGGAGGAAGCCGTCGGTCAAACGGGATGGAGGAGACAGGATGGAGAGAAGCGGGACGACTTAGAACGTGATGTTCGGGTTCCCGGCGGCCAGCGCCTGCTCACGCACGGGCGCGGGCGGGTAGATCCACTGGGTGTTGATCATCATCTTGCGTTCCTTGCCTTCGGCGTGCGTCAGCTTGACCTGACGGTCCCAGCCTTCGGTGTAGACCGCGCCCCAGCTGCCCAGGTCCAGGCAGGTGGCGTAGAACGGCTGGCTGTAGTCGAGCGTCGGCAGGCCCAGCAGGTCGGCGGCCACGTTGTGGCCGGCAAAGCGGCCCATGAACAGCGCGTGCTGGCAGGACATCAGCGAGTAGTGGTCCTGGTCGTCGGTGAGCGCGCGCACCACGTCGCCGGCGCCGAAGACGTCCTTGGCGCCGATCACGCGGAGGTCAGGCGTCACGTCCATGCGGCCCTGGCGGTCCAGGTTCGGGGACACCTGCTTGGTCAGCGTGCTGGCGACCATGCCGCCGGTCCAGATGATGGTGTCGGTGTCGATGCGCTCGCCGGTGGCCGTGACCACGCCGGTGGCGTCCATCGACACCACACCGGCACCCAGGCGGGTTTCGATGCGTAGCTGGTCCAGCGCTTCCAGAATCTGCGGACGCGGGCCCGGGCCGAGGTCGGGGCCGATGGCCTCGATACGCTCCACGACCACGATGCGCGGCTGGTAGTCCTTGCCGAAGATGGCGCGCAGGCGCTCGGGCAGCTCGGTCGCCACTTCCAGGCCGGTGAAGCCGCCGCCGACCACCACGAAGGTATTGCGGGAGGCCGTGCTCGGGCGCGCGGCCAGGCCCTGCAGGTGCTCGCGCAGCTTCACGGCCTCGTCGATCTGGTCCACCGCGAAGGCATGCTCGGTCAGGCCCGGCAGGGGCGGACGGAACAGGCGGCTGCCGCTGGTCAGCACCAGGCGGTCATAGCTGACCGACTGCGTGTCGCCGGAGGTGGTGGTCACATCGACGCTGCGGTCGCCCGGGTGAATCCGGTCGACGGTGCCTTCGATGAACTTCACGTTGACCGCGTTCAGCAGCGGCAGCAGGGGCACGGCCATCTGCTCAGGCTGGGCTTCATGCAGGCGGGGGCGCACGTGCAGCTCGGCCTTGGGCGACACCAGCGTGATCTCGACCACGGTGTCCGCGTTGCGCTCCATGTCCACGACACGCGCCGCACCGAGTGCGGACCAGACGCCGGCGAAGCCGCCACCCACAATCAGAATCCTTTGTTTCATGGTCGTTTCCTCTTTATCTCAGCCAGGGGTGCCGCCGGGCACGGCAGCGATGGGATACCTACGGGAGGGCAGGGCACCGCTGCAGTGCGGGGACACTGCGGCGGTGCGGCTTGGTTGCCGTCCTGCTTGGGATGAATCGTAGGTGGAGGGGCGGTGGACCGGAAGTACCGCCACGGTACGCATGCTGTTGCCGCGCAGGCACCAATCGAGGGTGTACTCAGTGGGCGATGGCGATGACGCTTCGCATGCCCTCGCGGGCCATCTTGGCGTAGGGGCACATGCGCTCGGTATTGCGCACAAGCTCCTCGGCCACGTGCCGTTCCACACCCGGCATGCGGATGCGGACGTCCGCGATCAGCGCGTAGGCGCCATCGGCGGGGTCGCGCCCGAACGCGACCTCGACGGCCACGGTCATCGCTGCGACATCGACGTGCGCACGCTTCGCGATCAGGCTCAGCGCGCCGTGGAAGCAGGCGGCAAAGCCCGCCGCGAAGAGCTGCTCGGGATTGGTGCCGCTGCCCGGGCCGCCCAGCGCGGCGGGCAGCCGCAGGTCCAGCATCAGATTGCCGTCATCGGATCTCGCCACCCCGGATGCACGGCCGTGCTCCGCCGTGCCGCCCGATACCGTGACGGTGGTCGTATACAGCGCGGTGAAGCCCTGGCCCCGGTATCGGTCGAGCAGCGTCAGCGGTGGAGGTTCCAGCCTCTCGTTATCCATCGTGTCTCCCGGCTGGTTGTTATCGATGCATCCAGTCGCTGAAGCTGATGTGGCCGAGCCGCGCCTCCCCTTCCGGCACCAGCGTGCCCTCCTGGAGTTCGGCGCCGAAGTAGCGCGCGTCCGGATCCGCCACGGCGGTCTTGGTAGCGCCGGTGGCCTTGAGGTAGCGCTGTACGAGGTCGCTCATCTGGAAACGCTCCGGGCCGGCGATGTCGACGATGCCGTTGACCGGCGCGGCCAGGGCGGCGTCCGCCACGGCGTCTGCCACGTCATCCGAGGCAATCGGCTGGATCAGCGCGGGCGTGATGCGCAGCGTGTCGCTGTCTCCCGCCGACTGGACGATGGCGCCGAGGAATTCGAGGAACTGCGTGGAGCGGACGATGGTGTAGGGGATGCCGGCGCCCCGGATCAGCGCTTCCTGGGCGATCTTGCCGCGGAAATAGCCGCTCTGCGCGAGCTTGTCCGTGCCGACCACCGACAACGCCACATGATGGGCGACCCCGGCGGCCTTCTCGGCGGCGGCCAGGTTGCGGCCGGACGTCTCGAAGAAGTGCAGCACCGCGTCGTCGGCGAACGACGGCGAGTTCGCCACGTCCACCACCACCTTGGCACCGGCCAGCGCCTTGTCCAGCCCTTCGCCGGTCAGCGCGTTGACGCCCGACTTCGGCGAGGCCGCCACCACGTCATGCCCTTGCGCGACGAGACGCGCCACGACCTTCGTGCCAATGAGGCCGGTTCCGCCAATGACCACAATCTTCATGATGCTTCTCCTTGCTGAGTGCTGCGTTGCCGAGGGGGGATGAATTCACCCTCATGCTAGACACCGGCGGCGCGTGGCGCCAGACCGACGCCAAGCGCACGGTGTTTCCTGTTTCGCACCAATCACAAGGAGACGTACAAGAAGAAGGCTAGCGGTTCACCTGCAGGCGGTATTCGCTGGGGGAGAGGCCGAAGTGGCGCTGGAAGGTCACGCGCATGCGCTCCTCGCTGCCGAAGCCGCATTCGTTGGCAATCTGGTCGATGGCCCGGTTCTGGTCCTGGAGCGCCCGCCGGGCGGCTTCGAGCCGGAAYAGCTCCACGCCCTTGGCCGGCGTGCGGCCGGTCTTCTGCTTGTAGACCCGTGCGAAGTTGCGCGGGCTCATGCCGACATAGTCGGCCAGCTGCTCGACGGAAAGCTCGGCCCGGGACAGGTTTTGCACGATCCACATATGGAGCGACTCGAACACCGGCACCTGCCGGCTCTGCGTGATCAGCATCTCGCTCAGTTGCGGCTGCGCGCCGGGCCGCTTCATGTACACCGCGAGTTCCTTGGCGGTGTTCAGCGCCACCTCGTGGCCGTAGTCGGCCTCCACCATGGCGAGCGCGAGGTCGATGCCGGTGGTGACGCCGGCCGAGGTCCAGAGATGCTGCTGTTGCACGAAGATGGCGTCGGCGTCCAGGTCCACGCTGGGAAACAGCTCGTGGAAGCGGTCGCGCATCGCCCAGTGGGTGGTGGCACGCTTGCCGTCGAGCAGGCCGGCGAAGCCCAGCAGGAAGGCGCCGGTGCACACGGACGCCACGCGCCGGACCTTGCACGGCGCGTCGTGCAGCCAGGCGATCAGCGACGCCGAATGCTGGGCTACGTCGATGATCTTCGGGGAGCCCGGCACGATCACCGTGTCGACAAGGCGCAGATCGAACGTCTCCAGCGACTCGACCTGCAGCATCGTGCCTTCCGCCGACGGTACGGCGCCGCCATCCAGGCTGGCGGTATGACAACGGTAGCCCGCCAGCCCGTGCTCGTGCGCGTAGCGGGAAGCGGCCCAGAACACGGTTTGCGGTCCGGCCAGGTCGAGCAGGCTCACTTCGGGATAGACCACGAAAAGAATATTGCGTGGCATCTGTTCAATGTTCCCTGCGTACGGCGTAGGTGTCTGGCCCATGGCTGGTAGCGCTGAAATCGGTGGATGTTAAGTCTTGCGGACAATCTGGCGCAAGACCGTGACCGGCGGATGTCGGGCTGCCTGGTGGACCCGGCGGACCCGGCGGACCCGGCGGCACGTGGCGCAGATCGATCACGGCCTGCATCAGCGCAGGGCGTTCGACCATGCCGAGGTAGGCACCGTCCCGGGTCACGACCAGCGGGTCCGCCGGGTGCCGGTGCAGCGTCGGCGTCAGTGCCCGCGCCAGCTCGATGACCGTGGCATCGATGCAGAGCCGGTGCGGCGCGTGCGAGACGAACTGCACGCAGTGTTCGCGATGGATCCAGCCCCGGTAGCACGGCAGCCGCACCACATCGCCAATCAGCTCGCGGCAGATCACCCCCACCGGCACCTCCCCCCTCAGCACGGCCACCGCGCTGGCGGTGGGATGCTGGGCCAGGATCCGCAGCGCGTCACCCAGGGACTGCGTGTGCTGCACGGCGGGAATTCGGCGCAGCAGGGTCGGCAGCACAGCCGTTGGCACGCGATACGGGTCTTGTCTCATCGGGGAGTCGGGGGGCCCACGCTGGCGCAGGCTGGATCGGGACACTGTCAGAGCGAGTCTAGTCAGGCGCGGGATGGTGAACAAGACACCTGGCGCGGCCACGAAGTTTCCCCGTACGCACCAATCGCCCGGCCGATGCCCGGTACGTGCCGAACGCGGCTGGCAGCTTGGCAGGAATTATGGGAACGCTGTCATTTACGTCACATTGGCCCCTAATTACCATCGAAGCAAGTCCAGAACAGGCCGAAAAACCGGCCGGCATCGAAGTCTTTAGTGAGAAGCAAGCATGAACAATGCAGTACGCGTCGCGGTGGTGTACCACAGTGGGTATGGTCACACGCGCCGACAGGCGGAAGCCGTGCACGCGGGCGCCGCCAGTGTCATGGGGGTAAGGAGCGTGCTGATTCCCGTGGAAGACGTCGACGCGCACTGGAAGGACCTGGAATCGGTCGACGCGGTCATCTTCGGCACGCCCACCTATATGGGTAGCGCCTCCGCGCAGTTCAAGGCGTTCATGGACGCCTCGTCGCAGACCGTGTTCGCCACCGGCGCCTGGAAAGACAAGGTGGCCGCCGGTTTCACCAACGCGGCCTCGCGCTCCGGTGACAAGCTGAACACGCTGCAGCAACTGGCGATTTACGCCGCGCAGCTCGGCATGCACTGGGTCAACCTGGGCCTGCCGCCCGGCCACAACCACTCCGGCTCCACCGAGGACAGCATGAATCGTCATGGCTACTTCCTTGGCGCGGCGGCCCAGAGCGATGCGGATGTCTGCGCCGATGACGGCGCCACCGCGGCGGACCTCAAGACTTCAGCCTACCTGGGTGCGCGCGTGGCGCGTGTGGCCCTGCAACTGGCGGCCGGCCGGGCCGAGTTGGCCAAGCTGTCGCTGGCGGCGTAATCACCGCGGCGGCCCGCGCACCGGCTCCGGGTGGGTGCCCTTAGGTGGGCACGCTCAGGCCGCTTCCTGCGCGGCAGCCAGGTAGCCGTGAATCTGCGAGACGACCACAGCCCCTTCGCCCACGGCGGTGGCCACGCGCTTGGTCGATCCGGACCTCACATCGCCGATGGCGAAGATGCCCGGCACGCAGGTTTCCAGCGTGTTGGTCGGCTGTCCGGCCAGGGTGCCTGTCAGCACGAAGCCCTTCTGATCCAGGCCCACCTGGCAACCGCCCAGCCATGCCGTATTCGGGTCGGCGCCGGTGAACAGGAACACATGCTGAATCGCTTTCTTCTCTTCCACACCCGTCTCGCGGTTGCGGAGCACCACGCCGGTGAGCCGGGCGTCGCCGCTCAGGTCCGTCACTTCGGTGTGCGCATGGACGGTGATGTTGGGCTGCGCGGCGATGCGGTCGATCAGGTACCGGGACATGCTCTGTTCGAGGCTCGCCCCCCGGATCACGATATGCACGTGCGCGGCGTGCGCGCCGAGGAACACGGCGGCCTGGCCGGCCGAGTTGCCGCCGCCCACCAGCACCACTTCCTGGCTGGCGCAGAGCTTGGCTTCCACCGGCGATGCCCAGTAATAGAGTCCCCGGCCCTCGAACATCGCCCGGTTCGGGATCGGCGGGCGACGGTAGGCGGCGCCGCTGGCGATGATCATCGTGCGCGCGCGCACCGTATCGCCGGCCTTGGTGCGCACCTTGTGCACCGTGCCGCAGTCCAGCCGGGCGACTTCGACGGGGCTCGCGATATGCGCGCCGAACTTCTGCGCCTGGGCGTAGGCATTGGCGGTCAGCGTGTGGCCCGAGATGCCCGCCGGAAAGCCGAGGTAGTTCTCGATGCGCGCGCTGGCGCCCGCTTGCCCGCCGGGCGAGAGGGCGTCCAGCACGATCACGCGCAGGCCTTCGGACGCCGCGTAGACGGCGGCGGCGAGTCCCGCCGGGCCGGCGCCGATGATGCCGACGTCGTAGACGCGGTCCTTGTCGAGTTCGGGCAGCAAGCCGAGGCAGGCCAGCACCTGCGTGGTATCGGGGCGGCGCAGCACCGTGCCGTTGGGGCAGATCATCAGCGGGAGGTCGGCCTCGTGGGCGTCGAACTTGCGCAGCATGCCGGCGGCGTCCTCGTCGGTGTCGAGATCGAACACCGAGTAGGGGTAGTTGTTGCGGCGCAGCAGCGCCTGGAGTTCGACCATGGCGGCGTCGCTGCCGTGGCCGACCAGCGACGGGCCGCGCCCGCGCTGGATCATCGCCGTGCGGCGCAGGATCAGCGCCTGCATGATCAGTTCGCCGAGCACCGCCTCCGCCACCATCAGGGAGCGCAGGCAGGCCGGGCGCACGACGATGGCGCGCACATCCTCCATGGCGATGCCGTCCACCAGTTCCGGCATGCCGGAAAGCTGGCCGATCTCGGCCAGGAAGTTGCCCGGGCCGTGTTCCGTGACCAGCGTGCTGTCGCCGATGCCGTCACGCTGGACGATGCGCACCCGCCCTTCCACCACCAGCACCAGCCCGCTGGCCGGGTCGCCGGTGCGCACCACCAGTTCGCCGGCACGCCAGGTCCGTTCAGCGCCATAAGGCGCGATCCGGGCGATGTCTGCGGCGGTCAGGTGCGGGTACATCTGCCGACGATGAAACGCAATGACCGGAGCGCCCGGTTGCTCTCCCGACGCATCGCCAGCGGCGGTGGCGGAAGTGAGGGGGTTCGGGAGGGTGTCCATGGCGTTTTCGAGGGTGAGGTGGGCTTGGATTGCAGAGTAGCAGTCCGGCCCCGGAAACTCAGTCATGCACTCGGCGACTCCCGTACGACTTACGTATATCGATCCGCAACCGCTTCGACTGGGGAACAGCAGGAATGAACCGATCCGACACATTGGACCCGGCGGCAGGCGTGGCATCGATCGTCCCGGCGACGCCCTTGGCGCCCGGGGAGGCCATGGAACGTGGCTTCCGCGTCAGCCTCCCGAATCGCGCCGATGCGCTGTCCACGGGCTTTGCGGCGAGCTACGCCGGCATCATGGCCTTCATGGCGGTGGCCAGCGAGGGCAGCTTCGCCAAGGCCGGCGAGCGCCTCGGCATCGGCCGCTCGGCGGTGAGCCGCAACGTGCAGAAGCTGGAGACGCAGCTGAGCACGCGGCTGTTCCTGCGTACCACGCGCACCACACAACTGACACGCGAGGGCCAGCGCTTTTTCGAGAATTGTCATCAGGGCGTCACGCATATCGTCGAGGCCATGAACGACATGCTGGAGCTGCGCGAAGGCCCGCCGCGCGGCATGATCCGCATCAGCGCCACCGTGGGCTTTGGCCGGAAGGTGGTGGCACCGCTGCTGGAGCCATTCATGGCCGCCTATCCCGAGATCGCCATCGAATTGCTGCTCGACGACCGGCCCACCGACTTCGCCTCCGAGCAGGTCGACGTGGCCTTCCGCAACGGACGCATCGAGGACTCCAGCATCATCGCCAAGCAGCTGATTCCGATGCAGATGGCGCTGTGCGCGTCGCCCGCCTACGTGGCGCGGCACGGCCTGCCCGATGCGCTGGAAGACCTGAGCCGGCATACCTGCATCAACTTCCGCTTTGCCAGCGGGCGGGTCTTCGAATGGGAGTTCAAGGTGGAGGGGCAACTGCGCAAGGTCATGCCGACCGCGCGGCTCACGTTCAACGACGCCGACCTGGTCCTGCATGCGGTCCTGCAGGGCTGGGGCATCGCGCAGCTGGCCGGGTACCAGATCGCCGAGCCCTTGGCCGCCGGGCAACTGGTGGTGGCGATGGGCCGCTACGCGCCCGACGACCGCGGGCACTATCTCTGCTACCTGAGCCGGCAGCACCTGCCCACGCGCATCCGCGTGTTTATCGACTTCATGACCGATGCGATCCGCGCGCAGGAGCTGAACTGCCTGACCGACTTCAACCCCGAGCCGGATCTGATCCCGGCGCCGATCGGTTGAGTGCCGCCGCGACGAAGTCGATGAACACCTTCGCGCGGACGGGCAGGCGCCGCCCGAAGCTGTGCAGCACCTGCAGCGGCACGGGCCGCAGGCCGACATCCGGCAGCACCACGCGCAGGCGGTTGGCGTCGAGATCGGCCTGCACGGCCGTGCGCAGGATCTGGGCGATGCCCAGCCCGTTGACGGCGGCGGTGCGCAGCGCTTCGCCGCTGTCCGAGTCGAACGCGCCTTCCAGCGGCACGCGCGCCCCATCGGCAAAGGCGATCGGCACCACCTGCCCGGCCAGCCGGTAGCGCACGTGCCGGTGCGCGGCCAGATCCGCCACCGTGCGTGGCACGCCGTGCCGCTCCAGATAGTCCGGGGAGGCCACCAGCACCAGCGGCAGGTCGGCCAGCGGCTTGGCGAACAGGCCGCTGTCGACCACCTGCCCGGCGCGCAGGGCCAGGTCGAAGCCTTCACGAATCAAATCGACATGCTGGTCGCTGACGCTGACCTCCAGCGCCAGCCGGGGATGGCGCGGCATCAGGATCGCCGTGACCGGCCCCAGCAGCGAGCGCGCGAGGTCGCTCGGCATGCTGATGCGCAGCGTGCCCACCGCCGTGGACGGGGTGCCCAGCACCTCGGCGGCCTCCTCCAGCCCCCGCACCAGCGACGCCACGCGCCCGTAGTAGGCCTGCCCCTCGTCGGTCAGCTCGAAGGCGCGCGTCGAGCGGTGGAACAGCTTCACGCCCAGCCGCGCCTCCAGCCGCGCAATGCTCTTGGACACCGCCGAGGGCGTGGTGCCGAGCCGCCGCGCGGCGGCCGTGAACGAGCCCGCTTCCACGGCGCGGACGAAGGCGGACAAGCCATGCAGGCGTTCGATCGACATTGATGACAGGTTGGCACAAGTGATGGGTCTATTGTAGGGCTGGGAGGCCCCGGCCCGCTCTGGCTAAATGCGTAGGCAAACCCATCAGGGTTATCGAGGAACGCATATGAACACGCTAGCAGGAAAGGTCGCCGTCGTTACCGGCGGCAACAGTGGCATCGGTTTCGCCATCGCCCGTCAATTCGTCGACCAGGGCGCCCATGTGGTGATCGTCGGGCGCCGCAACGACGCCGTGGAGGCCGCCGTGGCCGAACTGGGCGCGAAGGCAGTCGGCCTGACCGGCGACATCGCCGATCTCGCCACCCACGACCGCGTGGCCGCCCTCGTTGCCGAGCGCTTCGGCGGCGCCGACATCTACGTGGCCAACGCCGGGATGAACATCATCACCGAATCCGCACAGGTCGGCATCGACGAGTACGACACCCACTTCGCCACCAACACCCGGGCGGTGTTCTTCGGCGTGCAGAAGATTGCGCCGGTGCTGCGCAACGGCGGCGCGGTGCTGCTGGTCAGCTCGATTGCCAGCGGCAAGGTGCTCGACGGCCACGCGGTCTATGCCGGCAGCAAGGCCGCCATCGAAGCGTTCGCGCGGAACTGGGCGCTGGAGTTCAAGGGACGCGGCATCCGCGTCAACGTGATCAGCCCGGGCCCGACCGAGACGCCGATCCTGGCCAAGCTGGGCGTCGGCCCGGCCGAGCGCCCCGGCTTCGAGGCCGCCATGGCCGCCGCCATCCCGCTGGGCCGGCTGGGCCGCGCCGACGAGGTGGCATCGGCCGCCGTGATGCTGGCAGGCAATGCCGGGAGCTTCATCACCGGCGTGAACCTGCGCGTGGACGGCGGCATCTCGCTGACCTGAGCCGGCTGATCCGGGCGCAGAAACGAAGAAGCCCGCCGGAAGGCGGGCTTCTGTCATGCGTACAGCGGTGTAGTGCTTACTGCGGACGGTTCACCGAGATGTCGAAGAACGGCACCGGCGCGCTGAGGCTGATCATCACGCCCAAGCCGGTGTTGTTCAACGTCATGGCAATCCCCTCGCGCAGGCCGTTGGCGGCCGCGCGATAACGCAGACCCGGCACCGGGCTGTTCTGCGTCCAGCTGTCCGGACGGCCGTCGCCGCGCAGGCGCGAGTAGACGCCGGTCACCGGATCTGCCGCAGTGATCGTCGTCGATGCCGTTTCCATCAAGAGCGTGCTGTCGGCGAAGGCCGTGAGGTCCCAGTACGAATTCTTCGTGCCGACCACCGGCATCGCGCGGGCAATCGCCTTGGTGGCGATCATGATGCCGTTCGGCTGTGTGATCACGACCGTGAGCTGGCCGTCCGTGCCCTTGAACGCCACGGCTTGCGCAACGCCCGAGGTGTCCGTCAGGTCGAAGCCGCCAGTGGGGTTGACCGTGACCGTGCCCAGATCGGCGTCGAGCCATGGCGTGCAGGTGCTGGTACCCGTGCAATCCGCGCCGGCGGTCATCTTGCCGGCGGCATTCAGGGTGAACTTCACACGCGCGGGCGCGTACGGCACGCTGGGGTCGTCACGCTCGAAGCCCAGGCCGTTCCAGTCGCCAGCCAGTTCAGCCAGCGGCAGGGTCTGCGCCGGGACGATCAGCGGCGGGAAGACCGTGGGGGCACCGACACCCAGGCTCGGCACCACCATCATGCCGATGCCCGACTTCGCCACCATGATGTCCAACGCCATCGGGGCGGTGCCGAACGTGAAGTGGCAGGCGTCGCCGACAACCGGGGTCAACGGCGTGGGGGGAGCAATTTCGATACCGTCGGCGAAGCTGGTCACGGGAACGAACGACGTCGTGTCGGCGTTGAACTTCATCGGCCCGATGATGCCGCCCGTCACCATGAAGTAGTTGCCCGTGCGCAGGCCCGCGCAGGTGGCCGAGGCCGGCTGGAGAACCGTGCCGATGGCGGTCGCGCCGGCGTTGCTGCCCACTGCCGACGACAGGTCGGCCAGCGTGGTCTTCGCCGTGGCCAGGCGTGCCATCAGTTGGTCCAGCAGCTTGTCCAGCGCATTGCCGGCGTTGCCGCCATTGGCGGCCACCAGCGGTGCCTTGAACGGGTCGATGCCCGTCAGGTCGACCACGCCGGTCAGGACCAGGCTCACGGCATTGTTGGCCTTGGTCAGGCCGTCCGCGGTGATGAGGTTCTGGGCATTCTTGTCGAACTGGGTGAAGAACGTCGTAGTGCTCCCGCCCGCCAGCGAGGCGGTCAGCAGTTCGGTCAGCGGCGTGATGTTGGCCACGGCGCTGGTGCCGGAGCCGCCTTCCACCACCGAGTGCAGCGTCGTGCCGTCCGGCGTGGTCACGGCCAGCACGCACGGACGCACAGCGTTGTCGATATTGAGGGTGAACGTGCCGTCAGCGGCCGTGGTGGCCGTGCCGCTACCCGTGGCGCATTTCGCCTGGACCGTGGCGCCAGCCAGCGCCGCACCGACCGCAGCCGTGCCGCTGATCTTGGTGGTCACCGGCGCGCTGCCCGAACCGCCGGCCGGCGTGCTGGTGGTGCCATCCCCGGAGCCGCCGCCGCAGGCCGAAAGCACCGCAGCCGCCAAACCCGTCAACAAAATCCTCGATTTCATCCCTGACCTCTTTCTTATGATGTCTTTCCCCGCGCAGCGACCCGCAGCGCGTACCCGCGGGCAAATCTACGATGCCCGGCGGCGTGGAGTGTCAGGGAGTGGTCTTGCGCCGGCCAACCCGCTGTGGGGGGATTGACAACACAACAGGATTGGCACGTTTCGGCGATTTTGTCTCAAATCGCAATAATGCGTTATTCGACACCTGAATCCTTGTCAGAGCGGCGGCAGCCGCCGCCTGACCGGCTGGGATTTGACGATGGACGAACTGGTCTCCGCCATATCGGTAATCCGCTCGAGAATATGGTCCAGGTGCTCGATGGAGCGGAGGTACAGCCGTCCGATAAAGCAGTCGTCCCCGGTCACCTTGTCGCATTCGCCGAATTCCGGAATCGATTCGATCAGCTTCTGCACCTGCTGGAGCTTCCCCGGCAGCGGCCGGATGCGGACGATGGCCTGCATCGGGTAGCCGAGCGTGCGCGGTTCGGCATCCACGGTAAAGGCGCGGATCACCCCGCGCTCCTCCAGCCGCCGCAGCCGCTCCGACGCCGCCGGCGACGACAGCCCCACCTGCTCCGCCAGCGCCTTCACCGGCATGCGCGCGTCCTGCTGGAGCAGCGCCAGGATACGGCGGTCCAGATCGTCGATCGACATAGGAAATTTCCCCCTTTTGCCTAATTAAGTAAGGAATATAGGCGACTTGCCTACATTCCGGCATGGGCAGCGGGCGGACGACCTCGTAAACTGCCTAGCCTCGATAGGAGGATTCGCAGTGGACGAGCGCAAACGCGGGATGATGGAAATGGTGGCGGCGATGGTCATCTCCGGCACCATCGGCTGGCTGGTGGTGGTGTCGGGCCGCCCGGTGACGCAGGTGGTGTTCTGGCGCTGCGCGTTCGGCGCGGCCGTGCTGCTGGCGGTCTGCGCCGCCAAGGGCTACCTCAAGCCGGGCACGCTGAACCGCCGCCAGTTGCTGCTCGCGGTGGCGGGCGGCGTGGCCATCGTCGCCAACTGGCTGCTGCTGTTTTCGGCCTACGCGGGGGCGTCCATCTCGATTGCCACGGCGGTCTACAACACCCAGCCGTTCATGCTGGTGGCGCTCGGCGCGGTGTTCCTGCGCGAGCGGCTGACACTGGCCAAGCTCGGCTGGCTGCTGCTGTCCTTCGGCGGCATGCTGCTGATTGTGCAGGCCAAGCCCGGCGCCGGCGCGCCGCACGGCGACTACCTGGTCGGCATCCTGCTGGCGCTGGGCGCGGCGTTCTGCTACGCGCTGGCCGCGATGTTTGCGAAGCAACTCAAAGGCACGCCGCCGCATCTGATCGCCCTGATCCATGTGATCGTCGGCACCGTGATGCTGCTGCCGATGGCGGTGTCGTCGGATTTGCCGTCCGGCCTCGTGCCGTGGGCCACGCTGACCACCATGGGCGTGGTCCATACCGGCCTGATGTACATCCTGCTCTACGGCGCGATTCAGAAATTGCCTACGCACCTGACCGGCGCGCTGTCCTTCATCTATCCGATCGTCGCCATCCTGGTGGACCGGGTGGCATTCGGTCACCAGTTGCACCCGACCCAGCTGGTCGGGGCGACGCTGATCCTGCTGGCCGCCGCCGGCATGACGCTGGGCTGGCCATGGCGCAAGCCGGCAGCAATGGTGGAGGTGGAGGGCAAGTCCTCAACGTGAGGCGGGGTCTGGCGCGCCGATGCGGTCGAGCGCCGCGAGCACGTCCGGCGCCAGCGCCAGCGTGGCTGCCTGCAGGTTTTCGCGCAGATGGCCGACCGACGAGGTGCCCGGGATCAGCAGGATATTGGGCGACCGGTGCAGCAGCCAGGCCAGCGCCACCTGCATCGGCGTAGCGCCCAGCGAGCGCGCGATATCCGCCAGCGCCGTGGACTGGATCGGCGAAAACCCACCCAGCGGGAAGAACGGCGTGTAAGCGATGCCCTGCCGCGCCAGATCGTCGATCAGCGCCTCGTCGTGGCGGTGCACGAGGTTGTACTGGTTCTGCACGCAGACAATCTTCGTGATGCGCTGCGCCTCCGCCACCTGCGTGGCAGTGACATTGCTCAGTCCGATGTGGCGAATCAGGCCCTTTTGCTGAAGTTCGGCCAGCGCCACCACCTGCCGCTCCAGCGATCCTTCGGACGGCGCGTGGATATCGCCCATCGCCCGCAGATTGACGATGTCCAGCGCCTCCAGCCCCAGGTTGCGCAGGTTGTCGTGCACGCCGCGCGCGAGGTCTTCCGGCTCCAGCGCCGGAATCCAGGCGGCATCCAAGCCGCGCACCGCGCCCAGCTTGGTCACGATCAGCAGATCGTCCGGATACGGGTGCAGCGCCTCGCGAATCAGCTGGTTAGTGATATGCGGGCCGTAGTAATCGCTGGTGTCGATATGGTTCACGCCCAGCGCCACGGCCTCGCGCAGGACGGCGATGGCGGCGTCGCGGTCCTTCGGCGGGCCGAATACGCCGGGGCCGGCCAGTTGCATCGCGCCGTAGCCGAGGCGGCGAATGGTCCGGCCGGCCAGCGAAAAGGTGTTCAGGGGTTGGGATGCCGACATGACGCGCTCCTTGGAAGTGGGTGAAGCGAGTATGAGAGCGATTGCGCTGTTCGATAATCCCATCTAGATTGCACAGGTTGTTCAATAATCTGCACAGTTCGTGCCATTGCTGCGATGGAATTCAACGACCTTGCCGCCTTTGTTTCAGTCGCCCGCGCGGGCGGGTTCCGGGATGCTGCACGGATCGGCGGGGTATCCGCATCGAGCCTGAGCATTGCCGTGCGCCGGCTGGAAGCGCGGCTCGGCCTGCGGCTGCTGAACCGCACCACGCGCAGCGTGGCGGCGACCGAAGCCGGGCTGCGCCTGCTGGAGAAGCTGACGCCGCTGTTCAGCGAGATGGAAGCCTCGCTCGACGTGCTGAACCTGTTCCGCGACAAACCCACCGGCACGCTCCGGCTCAACGTGCCGTCGAGCGTGGCCACGCTGGAGCTGACCGCGCTGCTGCCCCGCTTTCTTGAGACTTATCCCGATATCCGCGTCGAGGTGATCGTCGAGGACAGCTTTGTCGATCTGCTGACGATTGGCTGCGACGCCGGCATCCGCTATGACGAGCGGCTGGAGCAGGACATGATCGCCGTGCCGATTGGCGCGCGCGTGCAGCGCTTTGCGACGGCTGCGGCGCCGTCCTATCTGGATCGGCACGGCCGGCCCAGCCATCCGCGCGAACTGCTCGGCCACGCCTGCCTGCGCGGCC
This sequence comes from Cupriavidus sp. 01L43, assembly GCF_056399925.1. NCBI lineage: Bacteria > Pseudomonadati > Pseudomonadota > Betaproteobacteria > Burkholderiales > Burkholderiaceae > Cupriavidus > Cupriavidus sp. 01L43. The sequence goes on along the minus strand of NZ_JBFTSH010000005.1, from coordinate 110,944 downwards.
AGTTCGCCGGCGGCGCCATGCCGCCGTGGATCTTCGAGCGCGATGGCGAGGTCGTGACGCTGGACCCGCCCGGCCCGCTGGTCGTGAAGCCGGCCGCCGCCTTCCACCTCGCCTTCGAGATCGCCCTGGCGGGCGGCGGCGTGGTCCATTTCTTCGAGGGCGGCCTGCGCCGCTACCTCGATAGCGGCGCGCTGGAGCCCATCCTGGAGCCGTGGTGGCAGACGTTCTCCGGGCCGTTCCTCTACTATCCCGGCCATCGCCACGTGCCCGCCCCGCTGCGCGCTTTTATCGATTTCGTGAAGGCGGCGTAAATCAGAACGGCGCCGCCAAGGTCAGCCGCACTCCCTGCTGCAATCCGCCCATGCCGAACATCACGTTGTAGTCCAGTCCGAAGCGCATCGAGCGGGTGCGCAGCTTGGCGCCCAGACCCACTTGCACGCGGTCGCGACCGTACGGCGAGCCGTTCACGGTGTAGGCCGGCCCGGCGCCGGCCAGGTCGGCATAAGCCAGCCCGGCCCCGCTCTGGCCGTTGAAGTCGTGCTGGAACTCGACCCGCGCGAACGGCAGGAACAGGCCCCAGCGCGTGGGCTGCGCGTACTCGGTGCGCAGGCCCAGCGTGCCGGACACCGCGGTCACGGTCTGCCCGAAGTAGGTCAGCGAACTGAAGCCGGCGCCCGTTTCCGAATACCGGTCGAGCGTGCTTTCCGAGACCGACAGGCGGCCGTAGGGCGACACCAGCCACGCCGAGTCGCGGTACTCGTAGCCGGTGGAGACCGAGGCGAAGACCTGATGCCCGTCGCGGCTGCCATAGGCGAAGGCGCTTTCGTCGCCCACCCAGCGGCGCGAATCGAAATTCAGCGAGCCGTAGCCGGCCACCCCGTCGATAAACAGCGAGGGCTTCGGGCGATAGCTGCCGTAGAGCGCCACGCTGAAGGCGTCGGCCTTGCTTTGCGTGCCGGAGGCCCCGACGTCCGTCGAATCGCGCCCGTAGCCAAAGCCGAGGCCGAGCGTGAATTCGTCCGAGAACCGGTAGTCCGCGCCGGCGGTCACGCCGCCCGTGGTGAAGCGGAAGCCGGACCGTTGCGCCGTGGTGTTGGCGAAGCCGAAGTCCACCGTGCCGGCGGTCCAGAAGGCCAGGCGGATATCGTCGTTGTCCGGCGTCGGCGCAGCGCCGGTGTTCGGCAGGTCTGGTGCGGTGCCCTCGCCGGTGCCATCGCCGGTGCCATCCCCGGCGCCGGCTTCGGCGGCCACCGCGGCCTCGCGCGATCCCGCTCCCCTATCCATCCCACCGCGCCGGCCCGTGTCGGCCAGCCGGCTCGCGGGCAGCACGCCGCGCAGGCAGGCATCGCGCGCGGTCAGGTTCTGCTCGGACTCGCAGCGCCGCGTATCGCCCTCGGTGCGCGGCATCTGCACCGTGATCTGGTTGCCGGACGGCGCCCGGCCCTTGCCGTGCAGCTGCTCCAGACGCTGGTTGTAATTGCTGAGCTGCGCCGTCGCAAAGCGGCGCGCGGCCTGGATCTGGGCGTTGATCAGGCCCGAGACGTCCGGGTCGGTCGACGGATCGCGGCGCGCGGCCACGCTCAGCTCGAGCACGGCTGGCGACGAGGTGGCGATGGCATTGCTCAGCGTGTAGGTCACCACGGCGGCGCCCGAGAACGCGGCAGCCGGCGTGAACGTCACCGTGTAGCCGGCGGCGGCAGCCACCTGCTTGTCCGCGCTCGCGGGGCTCTTGGCCGCGCTGGCGGCCACGGTGGCACTGCCGGCGTTGGCCGGCGTCACCGAGACGATGGTCACGCCCGTGAACGGGCCACCCGTGGCGCCCTCGGTCACGTCCACGCTGACCGGCCGGTTGGCGAGGGTCGAGAGCTGCCGCTGGGCCACCGCGATCGGCACCGCGTTCACGGTGACGGTGACCGTCACCGGCGCCGAGGCCCCGGCGCTATTGTTCAGCGCGTAGGCGAACGTCACCGCGCCCGAGGTGGTCGGCGTGGGGGTGTAGACGATGTCCAGCCCATTGACGACCACGCTGCCACTGGCCGGCGGCGTGGTGATCGCCACGCCCGAGAACGGCGCGCCCGTGGCGTTGGCGGCGGCATGGATCGTCACTGGTCCGTTGGAGGCCGTGGTCACCGCCACTGGCGGCGCTGTGGGAATCGTCTGCGCCGTGGCCAGCGTGAAGCTGCGGGTGGTGGTGAATGGCGCGCCCACCCCCGTGCTGCTGTCCATGATCTTCACGGTAAAGGTGGAGGCGCCCGGCGTGGTCGGGGTACCGCTCAGCACACCAGTGCTCGCGTTCAACGACAATCCGGGCGGCAGCGTGCCGGCCGAGATGCTGAAGGTGTAGGGTGCCACACCGCCAGCGCCGGTCAGCGTCTGGCTGTAGGCGGTGCCGAGGGTCGGCGTGGGTAGCGTGGCGGGCGACAGCGTCAGCGTGGGCGTTCCCACGATCAGCGTGTAGGGCCGGCTGCCCGTGTATGGGCCGCCGCCGGTGCTGCTGTCCGTGGCGGTTACGGTGAAGGTGAAGGCGCCACTCGCTGTCGGCGTCCCCGACAGCAAGCCCGCCGGGGACAGCGTTACGCCAGCCGGCAGCGCCCCGCTGGTCACGGCATAGGTATACGGCGCCGTGCCCCCACCTGCCGTCAGGACCTGGTTGTAGGGCGCACCCACGGTGCCGTTTGGCACGGCCGTCGGACTCATGGTCACCATCGGCACGCCGACGGTCATCGCGTAGCTCTGCGTAGTCGAGAAGCCTGCGGTGTCGGTCGCGGTGATGCTGAAAGCGACAGCGCCGCCCCCAGTTGGCGTGCCCGCTAACACCCCACTCGGGCTTAGCGCCAGCCCGGACGGGAGCGTACCGCTCGTCACGGCATAGCTGTACGGCGCGGTCCCGCCGCTTGTCGACATGGTCTGGCTGTAGGCGATGGCGACCACGGGAGCAGGCAAGGTGCTCGGACTCACCGAGAGGATTGGCGGAAGGACCAACAGCACCAGCGTATTGCTCGTCTTGGAGAACGGGCCGACGCCCGTGCTGCTGTCGGTCGCTTTGACCGTGAAGACGTAGGTGCCGGCGCTCGTGGCCGTGCCGGCCAGCGTACCGTTGGAGGCGAGGCTGATCCCAGACGGCAGTGCGCCCGAGGCGAGCGTATAGGTGTACGGCGCGGCGCCGCCGGACGCCATGGCCAGCGACTGGCTGTACGGCACGCCTGCGGTGGCGGCGGTTGGCGAGGGCAGCGCATAGCTGATCGTCGGCGGTGCGACCGTTATCGTGACAGTGGCCGGCGTCGAGGTACCCGAACCGTTCGAGGCCGTGTAGGTGAAGCTGTCCGGGCCGGCATAGCCGGCCATCGGCGTATAGCTGATGGACGTGCCCGACGTCATGACAGTGCCGTGGGCGGCTGGCATCGCTACCGCGACGCTGGTAGCCGCACCACCGCTCAGCGCCAGCGTGATCGGGTTGTTGTTGCTCCCGTAGGCCACCACAGCGGAGACGGCTCCCGCCGTGGGCAGCGGGGTGAAATAGGTGAATTGGTCCGCGGCGCTGGTGGCGCTGGTACCCTCTGCCGTGGTCACGGTCACATCGACCGTGCCGGCGGCCCCGGGGGGCGCTGTGGCGGTGATATTCGTCGAACTGCCCACGACGAAGCTGGCCGAGGTCGCGCCGAACCTGACGTCGGGTATGCCTGTGAAATCGGTCCCGATGATCGTCACAATCGTGCCGCCGGCGGTGGATCCGCTGGAAGGGCTGATCGACGTCACCGTGGGCGGCACCGCCCATGCCAGTTGCGCGACAGCCATCATCCACAGCGCCAGGATCGTTCCCAGCCATCGCCGGAAGACCCTCGCCATGCCCGTGGAACCTGCGCGCGCCACCCCTGCGGCGCCGTGCTGGCAACCGCCTCGTTTTTTGTTGTTTTGCACCCGATTTCTCCCGCAACCCCGCTTTTATTTAGGGGGCTGTTCTTTTTTCAGACCGGGCAGACCATAAGCGAAAGTGGCGCCTACGACATCCCCCTATTGGGTACTGTCGCCCGTGCAGCGGCCGCTTTGTCCATTTTTCACAACGGACTCGCCAATCAAAAATTCCTGAAAATTCCTCTTGAAATGAGATCGATTCCCATTTACACTGCTTTCACTGTCTGACGAACGGCACCGCCGGCGCAGACAAAACAGTTTTCAGGGCGTGGCAGCAATGCGGCGCCTGTTACCGACTTTTGTGGGGACCGCTCCGACACACGGAGCGTTTGGTAGTAGCCAGTCGCAGGAAGATCGGGAAAACATCCAGACCCCGTTTTCCCGATCGCGTCATCCTGCGACAAGCCAGGCCACCTTTTTATTCCGCGCGCCGTCAGGCACGGCGCGCCGCCCGGGACGGGCTGCCAGTCTGCGTCGTCCGGCCCGGGTGCTTCTCGCCTGATTTCCAGCACGCCTCGGCCGGTGGGCCATCGATACCTCGATACCCGCGCCCACCGCCTTCGGAATCCTCGTGGAGTCAACTAACTGAGCGCACCCCGCCCGGTGCGAGCCGCCGCATGTCCCTGTCATCCGTGAAGTCCAGCCCTACCCCTCTCCAACGCGCCGGCCTCAAAGCCACGTCGCCCCGCATGCATGTGCTGGAGGCGTTCCGGCGCAGCGACCGCCGCCACCTGAGCGCGGAAGATGTCTACCGGATCCTGCTGGCGCAGGAAGTGGATGCGGGCCTGTCCACGGTCTATCGCGTGCTGAACCAGCTGGTGCAGGCCAATATCCTCCTGCGACACACCTTCGAGGCCGACCACGCCGTGTTCGAGCTGAACGAGGGCGGCCACCATGACCACCTGATCTGCGTGAGCTGCGGGGTGGTGGAGGAATTCCGTGACGAGGGGATCGAGCAACGCCAGCGCAAGGTGGCGGCCGAGAATGATTTCGAGCTGCGCGAGCACATGCTGGTGCTCTATGGCCTGTGCCCGGCCTGCCAGGTGGTGCCGGGAAGCGAGTAATCGGCCGGGCAGAAGTGCCGGCCGGATCTCTTACAGAATTGGCCGATTCTGTTACAAATGTGCGTGAATAGTAATACGCCAGATGGGTAGAGTGGAGTCATAACCTCTCACCCCCTGGTGAATACTATGAACAAGCGTCCTCTTTCCCTGCTGGTTTTCGTCGCTGGCGCCGCCGCGCTGGCGGCCTCCACTGCCGCCATGGCGCGCGTCGATATCGACGTCAACCTCGGCGCGCCGGCCCCGGTCTACGTGGCACCCGCTCCCGTCTATGTCGAGCCCCGTCCGGCCCCGGTCTACATGCCGCCGCCGCCGGTGGTCTATCGTCCGGCGCCGGTGGTGGTGGCGCCGGTCGTGATCGGCTGGCATGGCGATCGCTACTGGGATGGCGGCCGCTGGTATGACCGCCGCCAGTACCAGGCGTGGCATCGTCACGACAACGGCCATGGCTATGGGTATGGCCGCGACCGTCACGATGACCATCGCGGCCATGACGACCACCGCGACCATGGTGACCGTGGCGACCACCGCCACTAAGTCAGACCAATAAGTCAGACCAATAAGCCAGTCGTCAGGAGCTTGCCGCAGCGGGCTTGACCGCCAGCGCGGCCGGCTTCAGCACCAGCCAGACCGCCGCGCCGATCAGCAGCATGCCGGCGGCATGCGCCCACGACAGCGTCTCGCCCAGGAACATCCAGCCCCAGACGATGCCGAACGGCGGAATCAGGAAGGTCACCGTCAGCGACCGCACCGGGCCCAGATCCGCCACCAGCCGGAAATACAGCACGTAGGCGATGGCCGTGCAGACCATGCCGAGGCCGAGCATGGCCGCCCACACGCCCAGGCCAGCGGCCGGCAGCGTGTTCTCGCGCACCAGCGCGGCCAGGCTGAACGGCAGCAGGAACAGCGTCGCGCCGACCATGCTGCCCGCCGCCACGAGCCGGTTATCCAGGCCGCCGCGCGCGGTGATCCAGCGGCGCGTCAGGAAGCCGGCCAGCCCGTAGCACGAGGTCGCCACCAGGCAGGCCAGCGCGCCGAGCAACACATCGTGCGAGAACACCACCGGGCCAGTGCGCGTGAGCACCGCCACCCCGGCCAGCCCGATCAGCACCCCCATCCCCTTGGCGCGCGTCAGCTTCTCGGCGAAGAACAGACTGCCGATCAGCACGCCCATCAGCGGCGTCATGGCGTTGAAAATGGCCGAATAGCCCGCCGGCAGCCACAACGCAGCCACCGAATACATCACGAACGGGATACCCGAGTTGATGATGCCCAGCGCGATCACCGGGCGCCACTTGCCCTGCATGTCCCATTTCACTTTCATCAGCATCAGGCAGGCCGCCAGCGTGACGGCACCGATCAGCACGCGGAAGAACGCTGTCGGCAGCGGCCCCAGCACCGGCGCGCCGATGCGCACGAACAGGAAACTGGCGCCCCAGATGGCGGACAGCGACAGCAGACGAATCAGGTCGGAAGGTTTCATGGGCTTCGTGAGAAGCAACGACTCGGGCGCCTGCCGCGAAACCGTTGCGCATTGGATACAAAACGACGAAAAATCGATCGATATGCCCCGTGCCGTAGGTTGATCGAACAACACGGCGCGCGACACCGTACTGCCATTACACCGCGCCCGACGGCAGGCTGCGCGCTGGAATCGGACCTGATCCTGACCACGAAAATGGCCAGAGAACACGCGCTAAAAGTCGCAAAGTCTGCCCATAAGTGGGGCAAAGATCACCATTGTTGCGGAATCGCTGCAGAATCTCTTTCGGATGCCTTTCATACCTACCCCCCATATGTGGGGAGCCCTAGCACAGGGCGTGACATCGCGTATTCGATTCCGCTAAACTCTGTTCTGCGCCAGAGTTAATTGACCCCTCCGACGCATTCCCGACAAGCCGCCAGGCAACCCTGGCGGCTTCTTTTTTTTCTGCCGTCGGAAAGCGCCTATCGTATGCGACTTCGGCATCTCTTGGGCAGCGCCGCAGCGCGCGCGGTAAAATCCGCGTCAACCGCCAGTCCCCCCTTTGCGTTGCCTGCCTCATGAAACGACAGTTCCTCGGCTTGTTAGCCCGCGTCTACGTCTTGCAATTCGCCATGGAGGTGCCCGCCACCGTGGCCATGCTTGCAGAAATGCTGATGGAGTACGGATTCCAGGTGGATATCGGCACGGTGCGGCCTTTGCTGCGCGCGTTGCAGATGGATGGGTATCTGGAAAGTGTATTGCGCGACGGTATCGGGCGGGTCTATCAGCTGACCGAACAGGGACGCGAGGAACTGGCGAGCAGCCGGCTGCGCATCGACGAACTGTACCGCCGGCTCCATTCGCCCAACGGCGAGGACGCGGCGGCGTCCATCGTCAACGGCTGAGCCCCGACTGATCCCCAGACAAGACAAACCCGGCTGTGCGCCTGAGCGCCAGCCGGGTTTTTTCATGGCCAAAGCGAACCTGAAGCGTACCCGTTTCTGCGGCGCCGGATGAGTGCCGGAGGGGCCTCAGGCGACGCGCGAGAAGCCGTCCCCGGCCAGCAGCAGGTCGCGCAGCGCGTTCAGCCCCAGCGGTTGGGAGAACAGGAAACCCTGTACCGCGTCGCAGCCCTCGCCACGCAGGAAATCCAGCTGCGCGGTCGACTCCACACCTTCCGCCACCACGTGCAGGTGCAGTTGATGGCCGAGCGCGATGATGGCGGCCGCCACCGCGCGGTCGTGGCCGGGCATGGCCAGGTCATCGACAAATGACTTGTCGATCTTGAGCTTGCTGATCGGCAGCCGCGTCAGGTAGCCCAGGCCCGAATAACCCGTGCCGAAGTCGTCGATGGACACACTCACGCCCAACTGGCGCACGCGCCGGAACGACTCGATCGTGGTCTCGCCGCCATCCACGAGAATGCCTTCGGTGACCTCGATGGTCAGGCTCGGGGCCGGCAGGCTGGCCGCCTGGAGGCAGCGCGCGACGGTCTCCGGGAAGTCCGCCCGGCGCAGTTGCAAGGGCGAGATGTTCACCGCCACGTCGATGTCGCGGCCCAGTTCGTTGCGCAGGGTCTGGATGTCGCGGCAGGCGGTGGCCAGCGTCCACTCGCCCAGCGCGTCGATCATCCCGCACTGCTCGGCAATCGGGATGAATTCGGATGGCTGCATCACACCGCGCTCGGGGGTTTCCCAGGCGATCAGCGCCTCCACGCCCACCACGTTCAGCGTGGCGAGGTCGACGATGGGCTGGTAGCGCAGCCGGAACTCCTGCTCGGCCAGCGCGCGGCGCAGCAGCGCCTCGATGGTAAAGCGGGTCAGCGAAGCCTCGGCCATCTCGCTCGCAAAGCGCCGCAGCTGCGCCCGGCCGCCGCGCTTGGCCGCGTACATGGCCGAATCGGCGGATTTCAGGAGGTCGGTCAGCGTCTCGCCATCATCGGGATAGATCGCCATGCCGAGCGAAGGCGTCACCCGCAGCGGCTGCCCGGCCAGGTGCCCGGCCAGCTGCAAGCCTTCGGAGACGCGCGCCAGGATCTTGGCCGCCGTCAGTTCGGCCTCGCTGTCATGGCGCAGGCCGCCCAGCACCACGGCGAATTCGTCGCCGCCCATGCGTGCCACCACGTCGCGCGGCTGCACCGTGCCGCGCAGGCGCTGGGCAATCGTGCGCAATACGTCGTCGCCCACCGGGTGCCCGAGGGTTTCGTTGATGTGCTTGAAGTGGTCGAGGTCGAGCAGCAGTAGCGCCACGCGCTCGCCATGGCGGCGCGCATCGTCGAGGACGGCCTCGGTGCGGCTGTGCAGCGCGGCGCGGTTCAGCAGCCCGGTCAGCGCATCGTGCTGCGCCAGATGGCGGATGTACTCGTCCACGCGGCGGCGTTCGGTCTGGTCCTGCGTCGCCTGGGCCTGGGTCACCTGCCCGGACGCCCGGCGGCTCCACCACGCCCGCGCCGCCCAGCCCGCCAAAGCGCCGCCCGCTGCAACCAGCAGCCAGGGCAGAACGGGCAACCACGCGGACAAAGTCATGAAGGCAGGATAAAAGACGGTGGAAAATGGCGCCGGCCCCCCCTCGTTTGGGGGGCAATTTCGACACGCCGGCCGCACTATACCGTGCCGGCCCAACGGCGCACAGTGCTTCCGCACACACATGCGCGGGCCGCCAGCAGAAATGCGCGGCCGTTGTCAACGCCGTTTCCCCCGGCTGACTCAAACGGGTGATGCGTGATAGGTTCCCCCGCTGCCGCACCCCGGAATCAGGCACGGGAAGTGCGTGAGCAGCATTGTTTTCCACTCCCGCGCGCCCTCGCCCTCCGTATTGCCCGCGTTTGTCAGCATGCCCCGCATCCAACCCTCCCTGAAGGCGCGCATCGCGCTGATCACCACGGTGCTCGCCGCCGTGCTGGGGACGGGCATCGTACTCGGCTCGCTCTATTACGCGCACCGGGACCTGGAGGACGCCCTCCAGAACCAGCAGGACTCCATCGTCAAGCTTTCTGCCGACCAGCTCGACACGGCCATGGACGACCGCATCGTGATGCTGGCCCATATGGCACCGCAGATCGGCGCGGTGCTGGAGGGCGCACACGGCCGGGCTCGGGAGGACGTACGCGCCGACCTGCTCGACGTCATCGGCAAGACCATCCCGGTGCCGGCGGCGTTCAATTCGGTGGTGGTGACCGATGCCACGGGCAGCGTGCTGACATCCTCCGGCCCGCCGATCGAGGTGGCCGACCGCGACTACTTCCGCGAGGCGGTGCGCACGCTGAACCCGGTGGTGGCCGCGCCGATCCACGCGCGCGTCGATGGCACGATTGGCGTGCTGGTGGCGATGCCGGTGGTCTCGGCGTCGAAGCAGTTCCTCGGCCTGGTGGGCGGCTGGCTCGATCTGTCGCGCTCGAACTTCCTGGTCGAGATCGCGCGTAGCCGGCTGGGTAGCACCGGGTTCTACTGTCTGGTGTCAGCGGGTGCCAAGCCGGTCTACGTGCAGCATCCGGACACCCGCCAGGCCCGCCAGCCGGCCCGCGCCGTGGGCGACACCTGCGGCGAGACGGACCAGACTGCGACGTTCGAATTCCTGATGCCGGAACGGCCCGTGATCGCGCGCTACCTGATGTCCACCACGGGCTGGGAGTTGATCGCCGTGCTGCCCGCGCGCGAGGCCTACGCGCCCTTGCGCCAGATGCAGCGACGCTTCCTGATGATGGCGGGGCTGGTGCTGGGCGGCGTGGCACTGGCGATCTGGCTGGCGGTGCGGCGGCTGCTCATGCCGCTGTCGCGGCTGCACCAGGTGGTGCAGGCCAGCGCCGACGACGCCGACGCCTTCGAGCGCCTGCCGCGCCGCCCCCAGCGCGATGAAATCGGCGACGTAACGCGCGCGTTCATCCGCCTGATGCGCGATGTGCGCCAGCGCGGCCAGCAACTGGCGCGCAGCGAGCGTCGGCTGCGCGCGGTCACGGACAACCTGCCTTCGCTGCTGGCCTTTGTCGACAACGACGAGCGCTACGTCTTCAACAACATCGCCTACGAGCAGGCATTCGGCATGCCGGTGGAGGCGATCCGGGGCAAGACTGTGCGGGAGCTGCTGGGCGAGGAGCGCTACGCGCTGGCGCGCCCCTTCCTGCAACAGGCGCTGGCGGGCGCGGTGATCACGTTCGAGAGCGAATACCGCACGCCGCAGCCGCACTGGATGGAAATGAGCTACCGCCCCGAATGGAGCGAGGACGGCAAGCAGGTGGTGGGGGTGCACATCCACGTGCAGGACATCACCCAGCGCAAGCTGGAGCACCAGCGGCTGGCGCGGATCTCCCAAACCGATCACCTGACGCAGCTCGAGAACCGGAGCGCCTTCGAGAGCCAGCTCCACGCGGCCATGGCGCGCAGCCGTGATGAGAATAGTCTGATAGCGCTGCTGTTCCTCGACATGGACCGCTTCAAGGCGGTGAACGACGCGCACGGCCATGCCACGGGCGACATGCTGCTGCAGTCGTTCGCCCTGCGCGTGCGCCGCTGCGTGCGCGACCAGGACCACGTCGCACGGCTGGGCGGCGATGAATTCGCGGTCATCCTGGAAGACATCCCCTCGCCCGCCACGGCCCAGCGCATTGCCGAGTCCATCCTGGACTCCATCGGCCAGCGCTTTTACTTCGACGGCGTGATGGCCGATGTGGACGTCAGCATCGGCGTGGCGCTCTATCGCGGCAGCCCGATGACGGACGAGACGCTCAAGCGCATGGCGGACGCGCTGCTCTACCGCGCCAAGGCGCTCGGCCGGGGCCGCTACGAGATTGGCCCGGCGGAGCTGATGGCGCTGGAAGCCTGACGCCCTGAAGGGGCATCACCGGCGGACTTTCGGCGCTGAAAGCGCCACCCGCCCGGGGGCTCAGTGCTTGGTCGAGTCGTCGGACGCGTCCGATGCCTGCGGCGCGGCCTCGTCGAACGGCACGTGCCGGCCATCGGCCGACTGGTAGCCCAGCCGCGCGCTCTCGCCCATCATCCGCTCGTAGGCCAGCATGGCCTCGGCCACCGCCTGGGGTTCGCCCTTGAATACGACTACATCGTTGCCGCAGCTCGGGCACTCGCCGCCGAATACGGCGTCGATGCCGCGCAGGCCGGGGGCCGGAATCGCATCGAAATTGGTGAACGAGGTCTTGCACGCGCCGCAGACCAGTTGTGCGGGCCGCAGGGCGTCGATTCGTGCCTGCGCCTGCTGCGCCCGTTCCTCGGGCGTGCCCCGCCGTTTTGCTTCACCCATGATGCCGTCCTTTCTCGCAGCTTATCGCTGCCAATTTGCAACTTCTTCACGCTTCTCCGGCCATTCAAATCGATGGACCGGAACTATCCAACGCTGACGGCGCCGAACCTGAGGCGGCCATTGTAGACCACGCCACATTGCGGCAGGACGCCGAGGCGCCTGCTATTGTGGATAACGGTTGCTGGTTGTCGACCACCCACCCCCAAGGAGGACACCCGATGATTCGACCCACAGTGCGAGAGAATTTTGACCGGTATGCCGACTGTATCGCCGCCTGCAATGCCTGTGCGGCCGCCAGCCTGAAGTGCGCGGCCGCCTGCCTCGAGGAGCAAGACGCCCGGAAGATGACCCGCTGCATCGCCCTGGACATGGACTGCGCCGGCATCTGCACCCTCGCCGCCTCCTACATGCTGCGCAATAGCGAATTTGCTCCCCTCGTCTGTGAAGACTGCGCCGAAGTATGTAAATGGTGCAAGGAAGAATGTGAACGACATGACCATTGGCACTGCCAGGAATGCGCCGCGGCGTGCCAGGCCTGCATGGAAATGTGCCTCAAGATGACCGCCTGACCCGCCGGCATCGACAGCAATATCCACGGCAATCTAACCGCCTGACGGCGAAAGGGGCTTCAGCGCGAATGTGACGCGGGAAGGCTATGCTAGCAGTCCTGCCTGATCCTGCAGCCTTCCCTCAAGGAGTCCGTCCATGTCCGCCAAGCCCGCAAACCCCTCGTCAGCCACCCGCATCGAAAAAGACAGCCTCGGGGATGTGGCCGTGCCGGCCGATCATCTCTGGGGCGCCCAGACCGAGCGCTCCCGCCAGAATTTCCGCATCGGCACTGAGAAGATGCCCCCGGCGCTGATCGAGGCGTTCGCCGTGCTCAAGCTCTGCGCGGCCCGTGCGAATCGCGACCTGGGCGTGCTGAAGCCCGAGATTGCCGAAGCCATCGAGCAGGCCGCCGAGGAAGTCATCGCCGGCAAGTGGCCGGCCGAGTTCCCGCTCTCGGTCTGGCAGACCGGCTCGGGCACGCAGACCAACATGAACCTCAACGAGGTGATCTCCAACCGCGCCATCCAGCTGCTGGGCGGCGAGGTCGGCAGCAAGAAGCCGGTTCACCCGAACGACCACGTCAACGCGAGCCAGTCGTCCAACGACAGCTTTCCCACGGCGATGCACATCGCCGCCACGCGCGCCATCCAGCAGACGCTGCTCCCCTCGCTCGAAAAACTGCAACAAACCTTCGCAAAGAAGGTGGAAGCGTTTGCCGACATCGTGAAGGTGGGCCGCACGCACCTGCAGGACGCGGTGCCGCTGACCCTCGGCCAGGAATTTTCCGGCTACATGACGCAGGTGGCGGACGCGCAATCGCGCCTGCAACAGGCCATGCTGCGCGCGATGCCGGTGGCGCAGGGCGGCACGGCCGTCGGCACCGGCCTGAACGCGCCCCCGGGATTCGCCGCCGCGTTTGCCCGCTCGCTGGCCGGCTACACCGGCCTGCCGTTCGAGCCCGCGGCGAACCGCTTCGCGCTCCAGGCCGCCCATGACGCGCTGGTCGATCTGTCGGGCGCGCTGAACACCACGGCGTCGTCGTTCCTGAAGATCGCGCGGGACTTCATGCTGCTCGGCTCGGGCCCGCGCGCCGGGTTTGCCGAACTGCAACTGCCGGCCAACGAACCCGGTTCGTCGATCATGCCCGGCAAGGTCAACCCGACCCAGGCCGAAGCCCTCGCCATGGTCTGCTGCCGCATCATCGGCAACCATACGACGGTGACGCTGGCCAACAGCCTCGGCACGCTCGAACTCAACGCCTACAAGCCGGTGATCGTCTATAGCCTGTTGCAGTCTGTGGTACTGCTGGCCGATGCAGCGTCGAGCTTCGCCGAACACATGGTGGAAGGCGTGGAGCCCGACCGCGCGCGCATCCAGGAACTGCTCGAACGCTCCCTGATGTCCGTGACCGCGCTGAACCCGCATATCGGCTACGACAAGGCCGCCGAAATCGCCAAGCTGGCCGTGAAGAAAAACCTGTCCCTGCGCGAGGCCGCCATCGCCTCCGGCCACGTCACCGAGGAACAGTTCGGCCAGTGGATCGACTTCAAGGGGATGACGAAGGAGGTGTGAGCGCCCGGCTGGAAGGCGGTCAGCCCACGACCGCCACCAACCCTGCCACGCCCAGCGCCAGCGCCGCCAAGGCATCGCCGGCGATCAGCCCGCCGCCCACCAGCGAGGTCGTGCTCATGTCCTCGGGCAGCGCGGCATCGCCGGCGGGCGCCGAGCGGTATTTCGCCACGCTGTTCGCCACACTATTCACCACGCTGGCCAGCACCCCGCCCGCCGCCATCCACGCAGCGGCCGGCAGGTTCACGAAGCCCCCGAACGACGACGCGTACGGCGACGGCAGCACGGCGGCATCGAGCAGGAAATCGACGGTCTTGCCGGTGCCGCCGGACTGCGCGAAGCGCCGGTAGCGGGCCGATGCGCGGATCGTCTTGCGCGCGACCTCGGTCACCAGGCCGATACCCACCCCGATCCACACCGCCAGCCGCTGGTAGGGCCGGTCCTCGGTCATGCTGCGCAGCGCGCCGACGATCTTGTAGGTCATCGCCGAGGTCCAGCGCGCCGGCTGCTGGTCGGCCGGCAGCAGGGTCTGGTCGAGCCGCAGCACCGGATACGCCTGCATGAACAGCCGCGCCAGCAGCACCGCCAGCACCGCGCCCACGACGATGCCGGCCACCTGATAGCCGAACTGCGTCATCCGGTTGGTGCCGAGCCGCCAGCCGGTGGAGCGGTCCTGCTGCATGTCGCACGCCTCGGCCGTGGAGACGAGCAGCACGGTCGCGGCGATCAGGCCGATATGGGGCTCGCGCAGCCCCACGGCGGCCATCAGGATCACCGTGAGCACGAAGGCCGACGAGATCGGATTGGAGTCCACCATGCCGACCGAGATGCCGTTGACCAGCGCGAACACCAGCACCAGCGCCACGGCCATCAGCTGGTAGCCCACCGGCTGGCCGAACCACACCGCGCCGGCCGCCACCACCGCCGCGCCCCAGACCACCACCCAGAGCCAGATCCAGCGCATCGGCAGGCCGCGTTGTTGGGGGGCGGGGGCCGGCACCGGGTTGGCCGGCTGCCGCTCCCGCCAGGCCCGCACGAGCAGCATCGACACATCGATCAGCGCCGCGCCCATGATCATGCCCAGCGCGATCAGGAAGGTGATCTTGCGATAGGGGTCGCCCGGCGCCAGCCAGCCAATCGACACGAAATACGGCGTCAGCGCCCATCCCGCCAGCCCCCCGACCAGCGCCGCGATACCGATGCGCGCGCCGACGATCATCCCGGCGCCGAAGGTGGACGCGGACAGGTCGATGGCGCCCAGCCACGCCACGCGCGAGACCCCCACCCCGGCCACCGCCCCAAGCGCGATGCCGCCACCCAGCCGCGCCACCGAGCGCCGCAGCAGCACCGGGTCCGTCAGCGCGCGCAGGATGTTGGCCACGGCCAGCCCGGACGGGAACGTCAGCTGCATGCGGTCCACCAGCAAGGGCGTGTAGAGCATGCCCACACCCACGCCATACATGCCGATGCACAGCATGTAGCCGATCAGGTGCCAGAGCGGCGGCGCATCCATGCCCATCCAGCCCATCGCCTGGATCACCACGACCATCCCGCCCATCCCGGCCACGGACGCCGCCGCCGTCTGGATGTAGTTCGCCCCATGCCGCCCCGCCGCGCCATAGCCCGCCGTCACCGCCGAACCCAGAATGCCGGCCAGCACCTGCCCGCCAATAAAGAACCCGAGCGAGAAGTTCATATAGGCCGCCGCCACGCAGCCGAGCGGCCCAAGCACCAGCATCCCCGCCGCGCCAAGCAGGGCGTGGTATTGCCAGGTATCAGGGGCGGGCAGCCAGCGCCAGCGGGGAGTGGTGAGGAGGGTGGACATGAGATTCCGGACGCGAATGCTCCCAAGCATAGTGGCGCGGACGCCACCGTGCGGTGAAGGCATGGTATCTATACGAAAACCGCCTATTTATGTCCTGTTACTGTATAGATAAGCTGGGCACCCGCAGGATCTGCACATATAATGACCAAATCTGTCCATTTATCGTAGAGATAATGATCCTCAGTGCCTTGTTGGCCACCCTGGAGCATTGGGATCGCGCCGGCATCTGGAGCTTTTCGCTTCCCGTCCTCAGCCAGCTTTTTGGGGAGTCCGGCGACACGCTCAACAAGTCGCTGTCCCGTCACCAGCGCACCGGGATGATCGAGCGGATCGCCCGTGGGCTCTATATCAATCCGCGGGCGCGCTCCCTGCCGCCCGACGTGCTCAGCGCCCTGCCGGCGTTCCTGCGCCCGTGGGACCTTAACTACCTGAGCCTCGAATCGGCGTTATCCGAGGCGGGATGGCTGTCGCAACTCCCTTCGCGGCTGACGCTGATGACGACAGGCCGCAGCCAGACGTTCCACACGCCGTACGGGACGCTCGAATTCACCCATACGGCGCGGCACATCGACACCCTGCGCGACGATCTCGTCTTCGATGCACGGCGCAAAATGTATGTCGCCAAGCCCGAACGCGCGCTGAAGGACCTGCGCCGCGCCGGGCGCAATGTCGATCTCGTGCAGATTCCCTCGCAGTCTCCCCATTCGGACCATGCCATTTCGCACCCGTACTGATCTCCTGGCACTGGCCGGCCGATACGCCACCGAGCGGCGCGTGCCGGCGGGCACGATCGCCAAGGAAATCCTCCACTACGAAATCCTCTACGCCCTGCTGCAGAGCGGCGCGGCCGCCGCGCTGACCTTCCAGGGCGGCACCGCGTTGCGGCTCTGCTATCAGGGCACGCGCTATTCCGAGGACCTGGACTTCGTTGCCGGACGCGCATTCGATCCTACTGTCATGGCGCCGTTCGAGGCCCTGCTCCGGCGGGAAATTGCCAATGCCTACGGCCTGGAGGTGGAGATCCGCACGCCCGCGAAGGATGCGGCCCCGTCGGACGTTCACGTCGCGCGCTGGAGCGCACGCGTGCAGATGCCACAGGCCGACCGCAGCGTGCCGCAGGGTCAGGTCATCCATATCGAGGTTACCAATGTGCCGGCGCACGATCCCGATCTGGTCGCGGTCAGCGCCAACTATCCGCACTTGCCGGAACCCCTCCGCCAGATGATCGTCACGGCGGAGACGCCGCGCGAAATCCTTGCCGACAAGATGGTGGCACTGGGCGCCCGCCCCTACATCAAGGCGCGCGACGTCTGGGACATCAAGTTCCTGACGGACCGCCAGCTCACGCCTGACATGGCGCTGATCGGCAGGAAGCTGATCGACTATGGCTGGACCGTGCCGTCGTACAAAGACCGTCTGCGCGAGCGGCTGGCGCTCCTGTCCCAACCCGAGACGGCCAAGGCGTTCCACGCGGAAATGACGCGATTCGTCGATGCGGGCGTGGCGAGCCAGATCGCCAATCCCGCGCTGGCCGCGCAGTTCCTGCGGCGTGCGGAAACCCTGGCCCAGAAGGTACTCGACGCCGATCTCGCGGTCGCCTGATCCGGCCCGGATGGGGCCAAAGCGTACCCGTTTCTGCGCAGGCGTTTCCGCCGCCTTCCGCCTCCCCCGCCCCCAAACCGTACCCATTTCTGCGCGCCCCGACCCTTGCGTGGTCAAGCATTGATCCGGCGTCGGGCATAGAATGTCGCGTCGGTCCGCCGGCATCCTCCATTCACTTCCCTCGCCGTTACGTCATGAAGCCCGCCCTGCTTGTCCTGATCCAGCTCGAACCCGCTCATCTTGAACTCGTCTCCGCCCAGTACGACGTCCGCTACGCGCCCACGGCCGAGGGCCGGGCGGCGGAGGTGGCGGCGCACGGCAAGACGTTCCGCGCCGTGTTGACCAATGGCACGGTCGGCCTGACTGCTGCCGAGATCGCGGCCATGCCGGCTGTGGAGGTGGTGTGCGCGCTGGGCGCCGGCTACGAGAACATCGACCTGGCCGCCTGCCGGGCGCGCGGGATTGCCGTGGGTAACGGCGCGGGCACCAACGACAGCTGCGTGGCCGACCACGCCATGGCGCTGCTGCTGGCCACCGTGCGCCGCGTGCCGGCGCTGGACCACGCCACGCGCGACGGCATCTGGCGCAACACGCTGCCGCTGCCGCCGAACTTCTCGGGCAAGCGGCTCGGCATCGTCGGCCTTGGCACCATCGGGCGGCGCATTGCCCAGCGCGGCCAGGGCTTCGACCTCGAAATCGGCTATCACAACCGCCGCGCGCGCGAGGACGTCTCGTTTTCGTACTTTGCCGATGTGGGCGCGCTGGCCGAGTGGGCCGACTATCTGATCATCGCCACGCCGGGCGGCGCGGAGACGCGGCATCTGGTCGATACGCCGGTGCTGCGCGCGCTGGGGCCGCACGGCTACCTCGTCAATATCGCGCGGGGCAGCGTGGTGAACACGGCGGCGCTGGCCGATGCCTTGCGCGCCGGCGAGCTGGGCGGCGCCGGGCTCGATGTCTATGAGAGCGAGCCGCTGCCGCCCAAGGAATTGTTCGATTGCCCGAACGTGGTGCTGACCCCGCACATGGCCGGCTGGTCGCCGGAAGCGGTGCTGGCGTCGGTCAGCCAGTTCCTGGAGAACGCGCGCCGGCACTTCGCGGGCGAGCCGCTGTTCGCGCCGGTCGGCTAAGCACCGACAGGCTCAGGCCGCGACGGGGAAAGTCACGCGCACGCGCAGCCCCGGCGCGGCGTCTTCCAGCGCCACGCGGGCGCCGTGCGACTGGACGATCTCGGCCACGATGGCCAGCCCCAGCCCGCTGCCGCCCGTGGGCGCCTCCGGTACGCGGTAGAAACGGTCGAACACGCGCGCGCGTTCGTCGGCGGGAATGCCCGGGCCGTTGTCGCTGACCTGCAGTTCCACGCCGCCATCAGACAACCTCGCCACCCGCACATCGATCCGCCCGCCGGCCGGAATGTAGTGCAGGGCGTTGTCGATGAGATTGGTCAGCAGGATGCGCAGCGCGTCTGCATCGCCCCGCACCATGGCGCCTTCGGCAGCATCGGCCTCCAGCCCCAGGTCGATATCGCGGTCGATGGCCGCCTGGGACATTTCCGCGATCACCCCCGCAGCCAGCGCGCGCAGGTCCACCGGCTCATGCGGCGGCGGCGCGGCGCCGGGCTCCTGCCGCGCCAGCGTCAGCAACTGCGCGACGAGGTGCGTCAGCCGCTCCAGCCCCTGCCGCAACTGCGACACGGCTTCCTGCCGGGCCGGCGCGCTGTCGGCGCGCTCCACCAGTTGCGCCTGCAATTGCAGCGCCGCCAGCGGCGTGCGCAGCGCGTGGGCGGCGTCGGCCACGAAGGCGCGCTGGGTGTCGATGGCCTGCGCCAGCCGCGCCAGCAACTGGTTCAGCGCGTCGGAAAGCGGGGCGATTTCGTCCGGCATCTGGCGCAAGGCCAGCGGCGCCAGCGTGTTGGCGTCGCGCGCGCGCACCTCGGTGGCAATCTCGCGCAGCGGGCGCAAACCCCGTCCCACCGCCATCCAGATCAGCCATGCCAGCAGCGGCAGCAACAGCAACAGCGGCGCCACCGTGCGCAGCGCCATATGCGCGGCCAGTGTGCGGCGCGCGCTCATCGGCTGGGCGATCTGGACCACGGTCGGCCCCAGCTGCACGCTGTAGATGCGCCATTCGCCGGAATCCGTCAGCACGCTGGAGAAGCCGAGTTCCGCGCGTGGCGGGAGCACCGGGTGGGAGTGAGACAGGTAGAGACTGCGGCCCGTGCCGTCCCAGATGTGGATGACCACGTCCTCGTCCGCATGGAGCAGGTCCGCGCTGGCGCCGCTGCCATTGCCGCCGTCGAACGGCGGCGCCATCGGGCTCGGGAACTGGCTCGGCAACGCCGCCGCCACCTGCTTCATCTGGTAGTCGAACAGCGCGTTGGCCTCCTGCCGGGCCTGCGCGTAGATCAGCCCGGTGGCCACGGCGATGCCCGCCGCCAGCCCGGCGGCCAGCCACCACAACAACGTACGTTGGATCGAGCGCATCAGGACAGATGCTCCTCGTCGGCGCCGTCTTGCTTCGGCACCATGTAGCCCACGCCACGAATATTGCGGATCAGGGCGGCGCCGAACTTGCGGCGCAGCGCGTGGATGTAGACCTCGACCGTGTTGCTGCCCACCTCGTCGTCCCAGCCGTAGAGGCGCTCCTGCAGTTGCGCCACCGACCAGACCTGCCCGGGGCGCGCCATCAGCGCGGAGAGCAGCGCGAACTCGCGCGCGGACAGCCGCACCGCCGTGCCGGCCTGCGTGGCCTCGCGCGTGGCGGGGTTGAGCACGATGTCGCCGTAGCGCAGCAGCGGTTCGGCACGGCCCTCGGCCCGGCGCGCCAGCGCGTGCATGCGCGCGGCCAGTTCCTGGAGGTCGAAGGGCTTGACGAGGTAGTCGTCCGCGCCGGCGTTGAGGCCGGCCACGCGGTCCGCCACGGCGTCGCGGGCGGTCAGGATCAGCACCGGTGTGCGCACGTTGCGGGCGCGCAGCGTCTTGAGCACTTCCAGGCCCGAGCGGCGCGGCAGGCCGAGGTCGAGCAGCACGAGGTCGTAGCCGCCGTCGGCGCGGGGGCCGTGCTGGTCAGACGCGGCGTCGAGGCCGGCATCGCCATCGCGCACCCAATCGACGGTAAAGCCCTCCTGGCGCAGCGCCACCTTCACGCTTTCGCCAATCATGGCGTCATCTTCCACCAGCAATACACGCATGTCGGGATCAATCAGTCAGGGGTGGGCGGCGCCGGCATGGCGCATGTCGCCCTCCAGGCGGTCTGCCAGCGCGCGCGCCAGCCCGGGCAGCGCCGGGTAGGCGGCCGTGATCACGTAGACCGGGATGTCGGCCAGATAGGCGCCCATGCGGCCCTTGGCGGCGAAGCGCGCGGCGAACGGCGAGGCCCGGAAGGCATCGACGAAACGCGGCACGATACCGCCGCCGAGGTAGACCCCGCCGCGCGCACCGAGCACCAGCGCGACATCGCCCGCCACCGAGCCGAGCAGGCCGCAGAACGCCGCGAAGGCGCGCTGGCACAGCGGGTCGCCGGTCTTGATCGCACCATCCGTGACCTCGGCCGGCGTCAGTGGCTGGGCCAGAGGCGTACCCGTTTCTGCGACCAGCGCGGCATGGATCTGGGACAGGCCCATGCCCGACAGCATCCGCTCCGCCGAGACCCGGCCCAGATGCTGATGGGCGTAGCGCCAGGCGATCCACTCGTCGTCGGTGTCCGGCATGATTTCGATATGGCCGCCCTCGCCGGCCAGCGCCACCGCGCCGCCGCCGGGCGCGGGGACCAGTCCCGAGACGCCCAGCCCCGTGCCCGGCCCCAGCAGCGCGCGTGGCGCCGTGGGCACCGCCGTGCCGTCGCGCACCAGCGCGAGGTCCTCGGCGGGCAGGTAGGGTAGCCCCAGCGCCAGCGCGGTGAAATCGTTGATGGCGACCAGCGTGTCGAAGTTGAGTGCGCGGCGCGTGGCGTCGATCGAGAACGCCCAGTTGTGGTTGGTCAGCTTGACGTGGTCGCCGGTCACCGGATTGGCCAGACCGATGGCCGCATGGCGCGGGCGCGGCAGGTCGTGCAGGCCGCGCAGGTACTGCTGCATGGCGGCTTCGAGCGACGGAAAATCCGCCACCTTCAGCGCGGTGACCGCACCAATTCGCAGCGGCGCCGTCTCCAGCGCCATCCGCACGTTGGTGCCGCCCACGTCGGCCAGCAGGCGGGGAAACGAGTCGGCTTGCGAATCAGGAGGAGACATCGGGACCCTTTGTCGAAAACGAACGTTGGCGGGCGATCAGGTACGGAACACGTCCACGCCATGGCGGTGGCGCGCCAGCACCAGGCTCACCGGCAGCGCCGGCGTGGGCGCCTGGAGCGCGCGGGCCAGCACCTCGGCCTTCTTCTCGCCCGTGATGGCCAGGAAGGTGCGTTCGGCGGCCAGCAGCGCGGCGAGGTTCAGCGTCACGCGGGCGTGGTTCGCGCTGGTCGGATGGGTGACGAGGAAACCGGGCTTCGGCTCGGACAGCGCGGTCTGCAGCTCGGGCGCCTCCGGGAACAGCGACGCCGTGTGCCCATCCTCGCCCATGCCGAGCACCACCACGTCCGGCTGCTGGAAGCGTTCGTTGAGCCGCGCCACGGCGCGCTCCGGCTGGGACGCCTCGGCGGCATCCTCCACCAGCGGCACCCAGGCCGCCACGCCCGCGGCCTCGCGCAGCAGGTTGTGGCGCACCAGCGCGCCGTTGCTGTCGGGATGGTCCGGCGGCACCGCGCGCTCATCCACCAGCGTCACGGTCACGGCGTCCCAGCGGATGGGCCGATAGCGCAACCGCTCGAACATCGGCACCGGCGAGCGCCCGCCGGACACCGCCAGCACCGCCCAGCCCTTGGCCTGGATCACCAGATCCAGCGCATGGCCGATCGAGAGGGCCAGCGATTCGGCCTGATCCATCACGGAGGCATGTTCGTACTGGCGCATGATCGGTCCCTTTTATATATAGACAGGCGGTGGGTCAGACTTCCTCGTGCCAGAGCGCTTTGTCGCGCGACATCAGCGCCGACGACGCCGCAGGCCCCCAGGTGCCGGCGGTATACGACTTGGGCGGCACGGTGCTGTCGGCCCAGGTGTCGATGATCGGCTCCACCCAGCGCCACGCCTGCACCTGCTCGTCACGACGCACGAACAGGCCCAGCCGGCCGCGGATCACGTCCAGCAGCAGGCGCTCGTAGGCGCCGGCGCGGCGCACCTTGAACGAGTTGGCGAAGTCCAGGTCGAGCGAGGTGGGGGTCAGTTCGAGGGTATCGCCCGGCTGCTTGACCAGGAAATACAGCTTGATGCTTTCCTCGGGCTGGAGCTGGATCACCAGCCGGTTCTGCGGCGACAGCGTCAGCGGCTTGGGGAAGATGGCGTGCGGCACATCGCGGAAGTGGATCACGATCTCGGCCACGCGCGACTGCATGCGCTTGCCGGTGCGCAGGTAGAACGGCACGCCCTCCCATCGCCAGTTGGCAATCTCGGCCTTGATGGCGACGAAGGTCTCGGTGCGGCTGTCCGGGGCGATGCCCGGCTCGTCGATATAGCCCGGCACCGGCTTGCCGCCGACCGCCCCGGCGCGGTACTGGCCGCGCACGGTCTTCTCGGCCACGTCCTGCGGCTGGATCGGCCGCAGCGCCTTCAGGATCTTGATCTTCTCGTCGCGGATGGCGTCTTCCGACAGGCTCGCCGGCGGCTCCATCGCCACCATGCACAGCAGTTGCAGCAGGTGGTTCTGCACCATGTCGCGCAGTGCGCCGGTGCGGTCGTAGAAGTCGCCGCGCGACTCCACGCCCAGTTCCTCGGCGATGGTGATCTGCACGTCCTGCACCCATTCGCGGCGCCACAGCGGCTCGAACAGCGCGTTGCCGAAGCGGATCGCCATCAGGTTCTGGACCGATTCCTTGCCCAGGTAATGGTCGATCCGATAGATCTGGTCTTCGGCGAAATACTTCGCCACGGAGGAATTGATGGCCTCGGACGAGTCCAGGTCGTGCCCCAGCGGCTTCTCCAGCACCACGCGCACGTTGGGCGTGTTCAGGCCGGTGCGGCCCAGCTGCTCGCAGATCGGCACGAAGATATGGGGGGCAGTGGCCAGGTAGCAGACCACCACCTCGGGCTTGCGGGCCAGCACCTTCTCGGCGAGGGCGTCGAAGTGGGCGGGCTCGCGCGCGTCGGCCTGGACGTAGCAGATGCGTTGCAGGAACGAGGCCCAGGCGTCGGGCGGCGCGTGCTCCAGCGCGGGCCGCACGGTGTCTTCCAGCGTGGCGATGTACTGCTCGGTGGTCTGGGCGTGACTGCCCGTGGCGAGGATGCGCGCGGACGGATGCAGCACGCCGCAGCGGTGGGCGTCGAAGAGGGCCGGCAGCAGCTTGCGCCGTGCCAGGTCACCGGTGCCGCCGAACAGCACCATGTCGAAATCGGGCATGCTCACCCTGGGCTCCTTGCGGGGGGAAGTGGGCGCCCCGGCCTCTACTGAGTGCCGGCGAGGGGCGGATAAGTTCCGGCCATGTTACGTCACTCGCCCGGGATTGGGCAGTGGGCGGGGCGGATTCGGCCGGCGGGCGGACCCCGGGCGTACCCGTTTCTGCGTAGCGTCGCGGACGGCACACGGGGGTCGCACCGCGGGTTCACACCGTTGTCACAGGCCGGCGCGGAACATCCGGGCGTGTGAGCGATCCGACCTGTATCCGCTCACTTCGCGCCCCAGCCGCCCCGGGGCGCATCCGGCCGATTTGGACTACGCTGATGGAGCGCCGCACGAAGCGCCCCACGCCTCACAGGAGAACACTCCATGCCACGCCACCCTGTCCTGGAGCGGGTTACGGCCCGCATCGTGACCCGCAGCCACGCCACGCGCCAGGCTTACCTCGACCGCACCCGCGCCATGGCCGGGCAGAAGGTCGAGCGCGCCAACCTGTCCTGCACCAACCTCGCCCACGGCGTGGCCGCCATGCCGGACGACGCCAAGATCCGCCTCAAGGCGCAGGAGCGCCCCAACCTGGCCATCGTCTCGGCCTATAACGACATGCTGTCCGCCCACCAGCCGCTGGAAGCGTTCCCGCGCTGGATCAAGGAGGCCGCGCTGGCCGCCGGCGGCACGGCGCAGTTCGCCGGGGGCACCCCGGCCATGTGCGATGGCGTGACGCAGGGCCAGGACGGCATGGACCTGTCGCTGTTCTCGCGCGACGTGATCGCCATGGCCACCGCCGTGGCGCTGTCCCACCAGATGTTCGACGGCGTGCTGTACCTGGGCGTCTGCGACAAGATCGTGCCCGGCCTGGTGATGGGCGCGCTGTCCTTCGGCCACCTGCCGGCCGTGTTCGTGCCGGGCGGGCCGATGACCACCGGCATCGGCAACGAGGAGAAGGCGCACATCCGCCAGCTCTACGCGGAAGGCAAGATCGGGCGCGTGGAGCTGCTGGAAGCCGAGACCCGGTCCTACCACGGCCCGGGCACCTGCACCTTCTACGGCACCGCCAACTCGAACCAGATGCTGATGGAGATCATGGGCCTGCACCTGCCGGGCACCGCCTTCATCAACCCCGGCACGCCGCTGCGCGAGGCCCTGACGCGCCATTCGGCCACCCACGCGCTGACGCTGGTGCATGGCGGCGAGCGCTACACCCCGGTGGCCGATGTGCTCGACGAACGCGCGTTCGTCAACGGCATCGTCGGGCTGGTGGCCACGGGCGGGTCCACCAATCACACGCTGCACCTGATCGCCATGGCGCGCGTGGCTGGCATCCAGCTGACCTGGGACGACTTCGATGAACTCTCCGCCGTGGTGCCGCTGCTGGCGCGCGTCTACCCGAACGGCAAGGCCGATGTGAACCAGTTCCAGGCGGCCGGCGGGCTGGCAGTGGTGATTCGCGGCCTGCTGACGCTGGGGCTGCTGCACGACGACGTGACCACCATCGCCGGCAAGGGGCTGGCCGACTACACGCGCGAGCCGGTGCTGCGCGACGGCAAGCTGACCTGGATCGACGGTCCCACGGCCTCGCTCGACGACACCATCGTGCGCCTGCCCGACCAGCCGTTCGCGCCCGATGGCGGGATCAAGCTGCTCGACGGCAATCTCGGGCGATGTGTTATCAAGACATCCGCCGTGAAACCCGAACATCAGGTGGTGGAGGCGCCCGCCATCGTCTTCGAACGGCAGGATGACCTGCTGGACGCCTTCAAGCGCGGCGAACTCGAGCGCGATTTCGTGGCGGTGCTGCCGTGGCAGGGGCCGGCGTCGTGCGGCATGCCCGAACTGCACAAGCTCACGCCTACGCTGACGCTGCTGCAGGACCGTGGCTTCCACGTGGCGCTGGTGACGGATGGGCGGATGTCGGGGGCGTCGGGCAAGGTGCCGGCGGCCATCCACGTCTGCCCGGAGGCGCTGCTGGGCGGGGCCCTCGGCAAGGTGCGCACCGGCGACATCGTGCGTGTGGACGCGCCAGCCGGCGTGCTGACCGTAAAGCTGGCCGATGCCGACCTGGCGGTGCGCGAGGCCGATCGGCCTGATCTCTCGCGCAACCGGCACGGCGTGGGGCGCGACCTGTTCGGCGGCTTCCGCGCCCATGTGAGCACGGCCGAGACCGGCGCGTGCTCGCTGTTCGCGGACGAAGGGGTGGAGCCGCGCTAGTTCGGCCGGCGCGGCGGGGTGCGGCGGGCGTCGTAGCGGTCCGCCTTGCCATCGCTGTCGGCCCCGTCTGCCAGCGCCTCCTCATCCACCTCCGGCACGTGGACTTCCTGCACCGGCACGGCGATCCGGCAGCCGGCGGCTTCCAGCGTGGGCTTCAGCTTGCTGAAGAAGCCGAACTGCACGTTCCAGAAATCGTCATTCGAGGTCCAGTAGCGCGCGTTCAGCGCGATGCCCCGGTCGGTGTACTTCGTCACCATGACCTCGGGCCTGGGCTCGGCCAGCAGCCGCGGCTCCTTGGCCAGCATGGCCTTGAGGGCATCCAGCCCAGCCTGCACGGGGCTGTCGAAGGTCACGGCGATCTCGATATCCATGCGCCGCGTGACGTTCTCGCTGTAGTTCATGATCGAACTGCCCCAGAGCTTGCCGTTGGGCACGCGCAGGCAGACCCCGTCGAAAGTCGTCAGCTCGGTCATGAACAGCCCGGTCTCGCGCACGGTGCCGGCCACACCCTGGGCGTCGATGTACTGGCCCACGCGGAACGGGCGCAGCAGCACCAGCATGATCCCGGCGGCGATGTTCTGGAGCGTGCCCTGCAGCGCCAGGCCGATGGCCAGGCCGGCGGCGCCGAGCATGGCGATGATGCTCGCGGTCTGCACGCCGAACTGCGACAGCACAAGCACCACGGTCAGCACCCGCACCACCCACTGGGCCACGCTCGCCAGCATCGGCCGCAGTGTGTCGTCCACATGGGTGTGATGGAGGCCCTGCCTGACGGCCCGCGCGGCGCGGCCGGAGAGCCACCAGCCGGCAAGCAGGATGGCCAGCGCGGCGAGGCAGTTCAGCCCCTGACTGACCGCGAACTGGGTGAGATAGGCCCAGGTGGCCTGGACTTTGTCGGCGTCGATATACGGCAATTCCATGCGTTCGCTCCTCAGTGCAACCCGGGCCGACTCGCGAAGGACGTGCCAGCCAGCCCGCCGGGCAATCCCAAAGCGTACCCGTTTCTGCGTGGGCCGTTGCCACGCAATGGCTCACGGGGGCCCGCACGGCGCGCCGCTTACATCACAGTCGGGGGAGGAAAGGCAGAGGGAGTGCAGTGATTACAACTTTCGGCCGTGAGCCGTTGTAATCCCTGCATGGAGAGCGCGGGCAGCAGGGCCCGGCGGGAAGGTGGGCGCAGAAACGGGTACGCTTTGCCCGGATCGGAAGCGGTCAGCGCGCCGGGGCCGGGCGGTCGTGGGGATGATCGTGCAGGCGGTCTCGGTCGGCCAGCGCCGGGAACAGCCGCATCCACGCGAACACCACCAGCACCGTGCCGGCGCCGCCCAGCAGCACCGCGCCCACGGGCCCGAGCAGCGCCGCCGTGACGCCCGATTCGAACTCGCCAAGCTGGTTCGACGCCCCGATAAACACCGAGTTGACCGCCCCCACGCGACCCCGCATGTCGTCCGGGGTATCGAGCTGCACCAGCGTCTGGCGCACCACCACGCTGATCATGTCCGACGCGCCCAGCACCACCAGCGCCCCCATCGAGAGCGGCAGCCAGCTGGAAATGCCGAAGACCATCGTCGCCACGCCGAACAGCGCCACCGCGCCGAACATCACGCGGCCCACGCGCCGGTTCAGCGGGTTCCGCGCCAGCCAGAGCGCCGTGACCAGCGCGCCGATGGCCGGCGACGAGCGCAGCAGCCCCAGCCCCCACGGGCCAGTGTGGAGGATGTCCCGCGCATAGATCGGCAGCAGCGCCGTGGCGCCGCCGAGCAGCACCGCGAACAGGTCCAGTGACACCGCGCCCAGCAGCACCTGATGGCTGCGGATATAGGCAAATCCAGCAAACAGCGTCTTGATGCTGACCGGCGTGGTCAGCCGCTGCGCGGCCTGGCGCAGCTTGAGCGTGGCCACCAGCACGGCGGCGATGGCGAACAGCACGGCGCTGATCGAATAGACCACGCCCGGGCCCGCCACGTAGGCGAAGCCGCCCAGCGCCGGGCCGATGATGATGGCGGTCTGGCTGGCGGAACTGGCCAGCGCCACCGCGCGCGGCAGCTGGCGCGGCGTGACCACGCTGGGCAGCAGCGCCTGGAGCGTGGGCGTCTCGAACGCGCGACAGGCGCCGATGGCCGCCACGAACAGGAAGATGTACTCGCGCGTGATCCCGCCCGAAAAGCTCGCCACGGCCATCGACACGGCAATCACCGCTTCCAGCGCCTGGCAGGTACGCACGATCCGCCGGCGGTCGAAGCGGTCGGCCACGTGGCCGGACATCAGCAGCAGGACGATCGACGGCAGGAACTGCACCAGCCCGACCATGCCGAGCATGAAGGGATCGCGCGTGAGGTCGTACATCTGCCAGCCCACCGCCACCGTGAAGATCTGGTAGCCGATGGTCGTGCAGAGTCTGGCGAACCAGAAATGTCGGAAGGCGGGATCGCGGAAAACGGTGTCCGGCTCGGCGGCCGGCACAGGTGTGACGGTGGACATGGGGGGCGGCAGGAAGGGATGCGATGTGCGCCGGATGACACACGTGATGGCAAACGGGCGCGCGGCTCGTCGGTCATCGTACAAAGCTGAGAATTCTAGCCGACCCGACCCGAGGGCGCTGAATTCTCCATGTATCAATGTTGATGCATTCCCGCCACGCCGGGGACAAATTGCGCCGTCATGGGAATCATTCGTATTTATAATCCGGGCAACTTTTTGCAAGTATTCCCTGGACCTCATCGTGCTGCCCGCATTTCGCCTCAACGTCGCCGCCACTGGCGTCGCCCTGCTCTGCCTCTCTGTGTCGGTCTCGGCACAAACCGCTCCCGAATCCGCCGAAACCCCGAACGCCCCTGCCAACGGCAGCACGCTGAACGCCGTGACGGTGGTCGGCAACTGGCTCGAGGCGCCGAACGAGGAAAAGGTACTCGAGCACCCGGGCGCGCGGACCATCGTCGACCGCGAAGCGATCAAGGAGACCGGCGCGAACAATGTGCGCGATGTGCTGCGCCGCATTCCCGGCGTGCAGGTCCAGGACAGCAACGGTACGGGCGGCAGCGACATCTCGCTGAACGTGGGCGTGCGCGGCCTGACCTCGCGGCTTTCGCCGCGCTCCACGATCCTGATGGACGGGGTGCCGCTGGCTGTGGCGCCGTATGGCCAGCCGCAGTTGTCGATGGCGCCGCTGTCGCTCGGCAACCTGGAAGCGATCGACGTGGTGCGTGGCGCCGGCTCGGTGCGCTACGGCCCGCAGAACGTGGGCGGCATCATCAACTTCGTGTCGCGCCCGATTCCCAAGACGTTCGCGGCCGATGCCTCGATCGAGACCGATATCTACAGCCATGGCGGCAACGCCAAGGCCAATCCGACCGCGTTCATCGGCGGCACCAACGAGCAGGGCCTGGGCGGCGCGCTGCTGTACTCGGGCGTGCACGGCAATGGCTACCGCGAGAGCAACGACTACGTCGATATCGACGACCTGATGCTCAAGGGCGCGTACCGGATCTCGAAGAACGACGAGATTTCGGCGGCCTTCCACTATTACGAAGCCCACGCCGGCATGCCGGGCGGGCTGACCTCGGCGCAGTACGCGGCCAATCCGTTCCAGTCGGATCGCCCGTATGACGATTTCTCGGGCCGTCGCTCGGATATCTCGCTCAAGTATTCGCACAACGACGCCAACCGCAAGTTCGAGGTGCTGACGTACTACACCGACAGCTTCCGCGGCAGCACGATCGAGCAGCAGGGCACGGGCGCACAGGCCGCGCAACGCCGCCTGACCACGGCGCCGCGTAACTACCACGTGTTCGCCTTCGAGCCGCGCTACTCGCAGCTCTTCCGTACCGGCAGCGTCAGCAACGAAGTGAGCGTGGGCTACCGCTACCTGCGCGAAGCAAGTGATGAACAAGCCACTCGCACGGCGTTCTATCGGCCCGGCTCGGTGAACGCGCCGGACCTCGCCGCGCCGGTCTACCAGTGGCGCACGGGCGGCACCACGGCCAATGCGGTCTATATCGATGACACGATCAATTTCGGCAACTGGACCATCACGCCCGGCCTGCGCTACGAATTCATCCGCTCGGACCTGACCGACCGCTTCACCAACGTGCGCACCGATGTGTCGTCGAACGAGCCGCTGCCGTCGCTGGCCGTGCTGTACCACATCAGCGACAACTGGACCGCGTTCGCCAACGCCGGCGTGTCGTTCGGGCCGCTGCAGTACTTCCAGATCGCCTCGACCACCAACGGCCTCGTGCCGGAGAAGGCCAAGACCTACGAGGTCGGCACGCACTTCAACAGCACCAACGGCTGGGGCGGCGAGCTGACGCTGTTCAACATCGACTTCGACGACGAACTGCAGCTGCGCGGCGGCACGGGCGGCGCGCCGGACGCGTGGACCAACCTCGGCGCCACGACGCACCGGGGCGTGGAATCGTCGATCCGCTATGACTTCGGCACGCTGTCGAAGACGCTGGCCGGCCTGAGCGCGTACGCCACGTACACGTTCACCGACGCCACGTACAACCAGGGCAACTTCGCCGGCCGCGACCTGCCGTTCTACTCGCGCCACGTGGCCACGCTGGGTATGCGCTATGCGCGCAACCGCTGGGCGTTCAACCTGGATGGCTTCGCGCAGTCGAAGCAGCGTTCGCCGGGCGACCCCGCCACGGCCACCGCCTACCAGACGGCGGAGACGGCCGATGGCCGGCTGGGCGATATTCCGGGCTACGCGCTGATGAACATGCGCCTGGGCTACGACTTCGGCAAGTCGGCGCAGAACCTGAAGCTGGCAGTGGGGATCAAGAACGTGTTCGATCGCCGCTACTTCACGCGCTCGACCGACAACAACTTCGGCAAGTACGTGGGCATGCCGCGTACGTTCTACATCCAGGCATCGCTGGCGTATTGAGCGATTGTGCTGGCAGCTCAAACGCTGCCGGTTTGCTCCCTCTCCCGCATGCGGGAGAGGGGCCGGGGGAGAGGGATTGAGCCAGCGGCGCGATCCCCACTTCCCCAGGTCAGACGATCTCGCGCGTTTCCAGGAACTGGAGGTTCGGGAAGCGCTCCTGCGTCAGGCGCAGGTTGACCATGCTGGGTGCCAGGTAGACGTGGTCACCGGCGCCGTCCAGCGCCACGTTGTGGCCGGCCTTCTCGATCAGCTTCTCGATCTCGGCAGCATCGCCACGCAGCCAGCGCGCCGTGGCGCATTCATGCGATTCGAAGATCGCATCGACCCCGTACTCGTGCTCCAGCCGGTGCGCCACCACATCGAACTGCAGGATACCGACCGCGCCGAGCACCAGATCGTTCGACGCCAGCGGGCGGAACATCTGCGTCGCGCCCTCTTCGGCCAGCTGCTGCAACCCCTTCTGCAACTGCTTGACCTTGAGCGGGTTGTTCAGCCGCGCGCGGCGGAAGAACTCGGGCGCGAATGACGGAATCCCCGTGAACTTGAGTCCCTCGCCCTCGGTGAACACATCGCCGAGGCGGATCGTGCCGTGGTTCGGCACGCCGATGATGTCGCCCGCGTAGGCTTCCTCGGTGGTGTTGCGGTCCTGCGCCATGAAGGTGATGGCGTTGTTGATGGCCACGGTCTTGCCGGCCGAGACGTGCAGCAGCTTCATGCCCCGGTCGAACTTGCCCGAGCAGACGCGCACGAAGGCGATGCGGTCGCGGTGGCGCGGGTCCATGTTCGCCTGGATCTTGAACACGAAGCCGGTGAACTTGGCTTCCTCGGGCTCCACCACGCGGCTCTCGGTCTGGCGGGCCAGCGGCGGGGGCGACAGCTCGCACAGCGC
Source organism: Cupriavidus sp. 01L43 (assembly GCF_056399925.1). Lineage (NCBI taxonomy): Bacteria > Pseudomonadati > Pseudomonadota > Betaproteobacteria > Burkholderiales > Burkholderiaceae > Cupriavidus > Cupriavidus sp. 01L43. The sequence continues at coordinate 79,298 of NZ_JBFTSH010000005.1, read as the reverse complement.
GTCCAGCATCGACTGCACGCCGAAGTTGTTGATCGCCGAGCCGAAGTAGACCGGGGTCTGCTTGCCGGAGAGGAAGGCTTCCCTGTCGAAGGTATGCGATGCACCGCGTACCAGTTCGATTTCCACGCGCAACTCGTCCGCCTGGCTGCCCAGGATGCGGTCGAGTTCGGGGTTGTCCAGCCCGTCCAGGATCGCGGCGGTGCCCTTCTCGCCCTTGGGGTCGAACAGCTGCACCTTGTCCTCGATCATGTGATACACGCCGCGGAACGCCTTGCCCATGCCGATCGGCCAGGTCATCGGCGCGCACTGGATCTTGAGCACGTCCTCGATTTCATCGAGCAGTTCGATCGGCGAACGGCCTTCGCGGTCGAGCTTGTTGATGAAGGTCAGGATGGGCGTGTCGCGCAGGCGGCAGACGTTGAGCAGCTTGATGGTCTGCGCTTCCACGCCGTTCACCGAGTCGATCACCATCACGGCCGAGTCGACGGCGGTCAGCGTGCGGTAGGTGTCTTCCGAGAAGTCCTCGTGGCCCGGGGTATCCAGCAGGTTGACGATGTTCTCGGGGACGTCCGGCCGGCGGCGGTACGGGAACTGCATGACCGACGAGGTCACCGAGATCCCGCGCTGCTTTTCCAGTTCCATCCAGTCGGACGTGGCGTGGCGGTCGGCCTTGCGGGCACGCACTTCGCCGGCCACCTGGATGGCGCCGCCGAACCACAGCAGTTTTTCGGTCAGCGTGGTCTTACCCGCGTCAGGGTGGGAGATGATGGCAAAGGTGCGACGACGCGCAATTTCGGAAACGAGCGAGCTCACGGCAACGGAATCTGGTGACTGACAGGCAGGATCGGGTGGAGGGCCCCGGGCGGGGCACAGGGAATGGGGCGGTATTTTACCGGTTCGCGGCCCCCGGCGGGGTGGCGCCGTGCGCGGCACCCGGCCCCGCGCGGTTTTCCATCGCCGGATCGCGCCCGCGCAGGCTGCCGAACTGCAACGCGTACTGGCGCGTCAGCTCGGCGCCGAAGAAGAAGATTTGTGCCGAATAGTACACCCACAGCATCAGCGCCACGACCGAGCCGGCCGCGCCATAGGACGACGCCACCGCGCTGTTCCCCAGATAGATCCCGATCAACCGCTTGCCCACGGCGAACAGCAGCGCGGTGATGATCGCGCCCATCGTCACATCCCGCCAGGCGATGCGCGCGTTCGGCAGCATCTTGAAGATCACCGCGAACAGGGCCGTAACCACCGAGAACGAGAACACCGTGGAAATAGCGTCCGCCACCGGGGCGAACCAGGAGGCCGTCCAGAGCGCGCCCCAGAAGCGGTCGATGACGGCCAGGGCCGCGTTGACCACCAGCGAGACCAGCAGCATGAAGGCCAGCGCCAGCACGATGCTGAACGACAACATCCGCGCGCGGAGCAGCTTCTTCCAGCCCGCGCCAGCCGGGGGCGGGGCGTGCCAGATGTCGTCCAGGCTGCTCTTGAGTTCGGCGAAGGCACTCGTCGCGCCGACGATCAGGATGCCGAACGCGATGGTCGCCGCCACGCCGCTACCCCCGGCGCGGTGCGTGGCGGCCAGAATCCCCTGGATGGCGGCGGCGCCCTGCTCGCCCACCAGACCGTTGAGCTGGGAGAAGATCTCGCCGCGCGCAGCCTCGGCGCCGAAGAACAGGCCGGCGATCGAGATCACAAGCACCAGGATCGGCGCGAGCGAGAACAACATATAGAAGGAGAGCGCCGCGCCCTTGCTGGCCGCGCGGTGCTCGAACCAGGACTGGATGGCGGCCGAGACCACGCGGAAGGTGCGCGCGGCCGTGTGGCGGTCGGGCAGGATGCGTCCACGCTGGGGCCGGGGCGGCGCGCCCTCGGGCGGCCGGGAAGCTTGTTCAGGAGGCATGCCGGATCTCGGATGGTGGAGGGTGATGACCTCGTCACGTTCAGAGCATGGACGACGCGGCCGGGGCTGTCTGTCCGCGCGCGTCCGACCTGCGTTCATGATAATGCGCATCCGGAGCGGCGCCGGTGCAACCTGCTACAGTAAGTTCAGGCACACCCGCCGGCGCGCGGACCCGCCGCGCCCGGCCAGGAACAGGAGACTTCCGTGATCCGCACCTCGATCAGGCGCCCCGTTGCCGCGCTCTGCCTTGGCCTGCTGGCGCTGGCCGGCTGCGAACAACAGCGTGGACAGCCGGGGCCGAAGCCCATTTCCGGCGCCACGTCCAATGTGACCCCGGGCGACCGTCCGGCACCGATGGCGCCGAGCGCATCGGTCCCGTCGGGCACCCCGCGCTAGCCGCCGGCGCCTCGCGCCCATCCTCCCCTGCCCTGCCACGCCGGCTCGACGCCCGACGAGCGTACCCGTTTCTGCGTCGATCCTCCCCGCCACCCTCATGTTTCAGCCCTGCAACCGGGTGCACACGCGTGCCGCGCCTCCGTGCGGGCGCGTCCGGGCTGCGCATCAGGACGCGCCATCGGCCCTGCCGCCCCACCGGCACGCGCAACGGCGTGCCGCCGCGCGGTCATTCGGGGGCGACATGTGCTGCCGCCTCCCACCTTGGCAGCGTTGGCAAGGGCCCGGGCAACGCGCGATGACGCGCCGATCGCCCCAGCCGCCCTGCCACATGTCACACGACCACGCGCGCCTCCGTCCGCTTGCGTTACAGCGGCGAAACCGATCGACGCCGCCTGGCGTCCCGTTCCGGGGCTGGCACAGGTGCCGACGTCGCGCAGCCCCTATAAAACAAGCGTTCGGCGCGCATTGGCACACTTGTCGCTCTGTACCGGGCAGGGAGAAGCACGCGCCTTAGACAACTATTCGACTGACACGCAGGAGGAACCTCCGCCATGCGTCATCCGCCCGCGCGAATGACGGCACGCAGGCGCGCCCATCGGTTGGCGGGCCCCGCACCGTCCGTGATTGACCTGCTGTCGCCGCCCCTGCTTCCGTCGCCCCGCCAGCCACTGCGCCCGATCGCCTCGTATTGCGCCGCGGCCAGCCGCACGCTGGCGGTGTCCGCCAGCCGGCGCCGCAACGGGTTGCCGGCAGGCTGAGGGCACGCCGCAGGGACAACATGAGATGACAGCCGACATCGGCATTGCTTGCAGTATTTGAAAGCTTTACGTGCTCCGTCCCCCGGCGGGCACCTTTTTCCAGCAAGGGAGTGAGCCACCCATGAACGCCAGAGTCCCCGCCATCATCGCGCTGGCGCTGCTCTCGACCGCGACGACTGCCGCGTTCGCCGGCAACTACGCGTACTTCGACCGGCCCGACTGCGCCAACCTCAACAGTCACGCCGCCCTCAGCAATGACAGCTATGTGCGCAGCTTCGCCTGGGCCTGGGGCGATCTGACCTTCGCGCCCGACCAGAGCGCGAACCACCCCGACGAGCGCCAGGCGCGCGACAGCGCCGAGCCGCGCGACCCGCTGCCCACGCGCGGGCCAGTCGACGCCACGCCGCCAAGGCACCGCCGCGACAAGATCAGCATGAGTTGAATGGACTAAGGAACGAAGGGAGGGAGGCAGGAACGATTCTTGTGTGCGATCAAGATTGAGGACGATCTCCGCGCGGGCCAGGCCGCGCTAGCCTGCCGCTGCTGTCCGGGCGGTGGGACGAAGGGGGTCCGGCGAGCGGACGTCGCCGGGTTCCCCCTGGCACTTCGGCACGGGCGTGCCCGGGGCGAATTACTCCGCCACGGCGCCCGGTTGCGAATCGACGCGGATGTTGTGCTTGTGCATGAGCCGGTACAGCGTCACGCGTGACACATTGAGTTCTCGCGCCGCCGGCACCACGTGAAAGCCGTGGCTGGCCATCACCGTGCGGATCGCCTCGCGCTCCGCCTCCTCGCGGATGGCATCGAGCGTCTTGCGCGGCAACTCCACGCCCCCATGCAATTGCAGGTCTTCCGCAGTGATCTTGCGGTTGTCCGTCATGACGATGGCGCGCCGGACCCGGTTGATCAACTCCCGCACGTTGCCCGGCCAGGCGTACTGCATCATCGCCTGCGTGGCGCACGCGGAGAAGCCGCGAATACGCCGGTGGGCCTCGTGCCCGTGCTCGGTCAGCACCGCGTTGGCCAGCAGCAGGATGTCTTCGCCCCGATCGCGCAGCGGCGGAATCGTCAGCGTCAGCACGCAGAGCCGGTGGAACAGGTCGGAGCGGAAGCGGCCGTCCGTCTGCGCCAGCACCAGGTCCACGTGCGTGGCCGAGATGATGCGCAGGTCGAGCGGAATCGACTGATGCCCGCCCAGCCGCGTGATGCAGCCCTGCTGCAGGAAGCGCAGCAGCGCCACCTGGCTCTCGAGGGGCAGGTCGCCGATTTCATCGAGGAACAGCGTGCCGCCCTGCGCCTGCTCGATCCAGCCGATCTTGCGCGCGTTGGCGCCGGTGAAGGCGCCTTTCTCGTAGCCGAACAGTTCCGACTGCACCAGGTGCGAGGGGATGGCGCCGCAGTTGATCGCCACGAACGGGCCCTTGCGGCGGCTCGATGCCTCGTGGACGGCCTGCGCAGCCAGTTCCTTGCCGGTGCCCGACTCGCCCGAGATGAAGACCGGCGCGTCGTTGTGCGCCACCTTGGCCAGCGAGCGGAACATCACGCGCATGACATTGCAGTCGCCGATCATCGGGCCGTGCGGCACATGCTCGGGCGCGCGCACGCCATGCAGGCTGGCCATGCCGTGGGCGTGCTTGAGCGTGTACGCCAGTTCATCGAACGAGAACGGGGTGCGCACGTAATCCACGCAATAGTCGCGGATCATGCGGCGGATGCGTTCGTCCTCGATCATCTCGTTGGAGGTGATCGCCACCCAGGTCACGTGCAGATGCTGGAGGCCCTGCTCCAGTTGGGTCAGCTCCGCATCGGAATAGGTCGATTGCAGGTCGAGGATGCCCGCCATGGGGGCACTGCCCCGCACCACGCGCTCCAGGTCGCGCACCTGCTGCACGCGCCGGATCTCCCAGCCCTGGCCGAATTGCTCGGCACTGAATCCAAAATCTTCGAAACGCGACACCAGCACGATCTGTGCGGAGCGTGTCGACGCTTTGCACAGTCGGTCCATGCCGTTCTCCCTGACGTTTGTCTTTTTGTTCGCGGCGGCCACCCCGGCAATCGCGCCGGAAGCGGGCCACATGGCCCGGCTGGTTTCCGCCGGCTGCGGGGGCTCCCCCGCGCGCAACGTCGGCATCACGGTCTGGACAGACTGCGAGACTGTTCTTCGAGCACGCTGTCGTAGTCACGGCCGGCGTGCAGTTCGTCGCGGATGCGGCGGCGCACCATGTCTTTCTCGCGCATCAGGTCCACGCTGGGCGCTTCGGGCGACTGGCCGGAGTACTGGAAGTAAAGCGCCTTGTAGGTGAGCTGGCTCAGGATCCATTCCTGGAGCAGCGTGCGCTGGCGCGCGAGTTCCTCGGCCAGCATGCGATGGCGTTGCATCAGGGCCTCGACGGCCTGGCGCGTGCGCGGCGAAATCTCCGTGTCCTCGGCGAGCAGCACGGCGACTTCGGTGTCCGGGCCGCCTAGGTCGGCGTCCCGTAGTGAAATATCGGACGCGTCACTGGCCAATGGCGCGCGGTGAATCGATCGACTGGCGGATGCACTGATGGGCCCGAATTCGGGACGCCGGATCTCTCCTGCGGTCATGATTTGTTCCCCGTTGAACAACACCCCCGGCACTGCGTACGATTACCACTGTCTATGTTTGGTTTTGAGCTGTCTGTTGTCTGCCACACGTGTCGGCCGTGTGGTCTGTTATGACTTCTGTGACTTCCTGGTGGCCCCGCCGCCGCTGCAAGACGGTCTCGTTGGACGCTCTCGGCCGATGGCGGCCTCCGCGCGCGGGCCGCGGCCCTCCATATAGGCCGGAGTCAAGAAAGGGCGCTCTCACGCGCCCTTCTTCTACTTCGCCTCTAGTTCAGTGCATTTGAGACGGTTTGTCCAGCCCGAAGTGATCGGTTTCAGCCATGTCTCATACTTTAGTGTGAGATCAGAATCTCACACTGCAGGCCATCCGTCAGGTTAATGAGCGCTCACATTTAACGCAGAATCGGGTACGGCGTCGGACGTTTTCGGTCGGTTTCAGTGCCCCGGCAGGTAATAGAACTTGAACAGAAACACGGCGGCGATGATCCACGCCATGACCGGTACTTCGCGCGCGCGGCCGGTCAGCAGCTTCAGCACCGCGTAGGCAATAAAGCCGAACGCGACGCCATTGGCCACCGAGTACGTGAACGGCATGCCGAGGACGGTGAGCACGGCGGGGACGACCTCGGTGACATCGGTCCAGTCGATGTCGACCAGCTCGCGCAGCATCAGGCAGGAGACATAGAGCAACGCCGGCGCGGTGGCATATGCCGGCACCGTGCCGGCCAGCGGCGCGATAAACAGGCAGGCCAGGAACAGCACGGCCACGGTCACGGCGGTCAGGCCGGTGCGGCCGCCGGCCTGCACGCCAGACGCGCTCTCGATATAGGCGGTGGTCGACGACGTGCCGAGCAGCGAGCCGGCCATGATGGCAGTGCTATCGGCCATCAGCGCCTTGTTGAGCCGATGCATCTTGCCAGCCTTGAGCAGCCCGGCGCGGTTGGCCACACCCATCAGTGTGCCGGTGGCATCGAACAGCTCGACCAGGAAAAAGACCAGCACCACGTTGATGATGCCGATGGACAGCGCGCCGGCGATATCGAGCTTGAACAGCGTGGGCGCGATCGACGGCGGGGCCGAGAACACGCCGTGGAAGGTGTTGCCGCCGAACAGGAAACTGAGCACGGTGGTGAGCAGGATGCCGATCAGGATCGCACCCTTCACCTTCAGGCGGTCCAGCGCGACGATCACGAAGAACCCGATAGTCGCCATGATCGCGGGAGGCTGGTGCAGATCGCCGATGGTCACCAGGGTGGCCGGGCTGGCCGCGATGATGCCGGCGTTCTTCAGCGCGATGATCGCCAGGAACAGCCCGATGCCCGCCGTGATCGCACCCCGGATCGCATGCGGGATACCCTTGACGATCATCTCCCGGATGCGGAACAGCGTGACCAGCAGGAACAGGCAGCCCGAGATAAACACCGCGCCGAGCGCCGCTTCCCACGGCAGGCCCATGCCTTTGACGACTGTATAGGCAAAGTAGGCGTTGAGGCCCATGCCCGGCGCCATCGCGATCGGATAATTCGCAAAGAACCCCATGATCAGCGTGCCGATGGCCGCGGCCAAGCAGGTGGCGACGAACACCGCGTCCTTGGGCACACCGGCATCGCCGAGGATGCTCGGATTGACGAAGATGATGTACGCCATCGTCAGGAACGTGGTCACGCCGGCCAGCACTTCAGTGCGCACGTTCGTGTTGTGCTCGGCCAGGCGGAACAGGCGCTCGGCCAGGCTGGCGCTGGCCTGGCTGGACTGGAAGGCGGGCGCGGAATCGCTGCCCGGCCGCTCGGCGGGGTCCGGTAGGGACATGTAGGGTCTCCTGGAATGTGTTGCGCCTGCTTTCGTCTGGCTCGCCCGGCCCGGGCGGCAGCCATGGGCTGCATGACAGACAATAGGCAAAAGGCGGGATGATCCCATAGGCCAACGTGACGGTGCCAGCCCCTGGCGGGGAATCCCCACCTTGACGAAGCCGCGAATCCCCCGTATAAACCACAGCTAGATTCAAGCGACGAGGCAACAGTTCATTCGTTAGCCACCGTTGGTACTTCGGTTGTCCATGGTGTCCTTTCCTTGAGTTGGCAGTGCGATGGTGTGTGCACCATCGGTTTCTTTTTTATCTTTTTTTGGAAAGCAATACCATGCAAACCGGTATCGTCAAGTGGTTCAATGACGCCAAGGGCTTCGGCTTTATCAAGCCGGACGCAGGCGGTGATGATCTGTTCGCCCACTTCTCCGAAGTGCGCGCCGACGGCTTCAAGTCGCTGCAGGAAAACCAACGCGTGTCGTTCGAAGTCAAGAACGGCCCGAAGGGTCTGCAAGCTGCGAACATCACGCCGCTGTAAGCCAAGGTAGCTCCGGCACGCCGCAAGGTGTGCCAGCAACCGAAAGAGCCCCGCCATCACTGGCGGGGTTTTTTTTCGCCTGTTTTCCGCCGGATCGGGCTTCAGGTCGACCGGCTTCAATTTATCGTGCGTCTTTTTTCGTGCCCCGCGCAGTCGCGCCGCAGAAACGGGTACGCCTTCCTGATTGATCTCCGCAGAAATGGGTACGGCTGGCGGCTGGCCGTCGCCTCGGCAGGCCGCTATCGCACGCAGAAACGGGTACGCATTGGCTTGTGGCGTCCCATCGCTCGAGGCCGGTTTCCTTCGATTTTTGCCTGGCTAGGGTGGGAATCCGCCGCGAGTTGTCCCCGCAGAATCGGGTACGCCGCGAAAGCCCACCGTATACGGTCCGCAGCCTCATATGGGGTCGCAGAAATGGGTACGGTTTCAGCAGCAGGTGACGTCGGAGGTGTGGACGCACGCGCAGAAACGGGTACGGTCGCTCAGGGCGCGGGAGATGTATACGTTCCGAGCGGCACTGCGGGGCGTCAACGTAGCGCAGAAACGGGTACGCAGCGGATTCCTCGGTTTGATTCGGCATACGTTGAGAGTGAGTACTGGCTTTTAAGCAAAGCTAATGCTATAGTCGGACCGGTTTTGCAGGCTGACGTATTGCGCCCGCAATTTGCGCAGAATTGGGTACGCACTTGGCATTTGCTGGCGCTGGAATCGCCGCAGAAATGGGTACGGTTGCCGGCAGCGCAGCAAAATGCTGCCAACTCGCAGAATTGGGTACGCCGCAGAAACTGGTACGCAACGAGGCTGGGAGGCTTCGAACCTGCCCAGCGCAGAAATAGGTACGCTTTGAGCCGCTTGGCCCGCAGAATCGGGTACGCATCGACTGGCTGGAAACCTCACGGCGCACCCATTTCTGCGGGGATAACGCGGTTGTTCACAGCCCCTCCACGCAGGGAAACGGCCGTCGGGTACGGTTCGCGCAGAAACAGGTACGCTTTTTGCCCATCCCGCTGTGGAAAAGCCTGTGGGATCAGTGAGTTATCCCCGCAGAATCCGGTTCGCTGTTTCCGCTGAAACGGGTTCGCCCAGCCGCAGATTCGGGTTCGGGGCTTCGCAGAATCGAGTACGCTTCCACGCAGAATCGGGTTCGCGGGGCGTACTTTTCCCTTTTGAAATCAACGGCGTTTTCCCTCCGTATACGGTTTACAAGTAGTTAACCCGTAACGGTATCGTTTACTTGTAGCTGATGCGCCGCCAACCGTGGACAACCCTGGCGGGTTGCCCACCGCATGCCGGCCATCCTGCCAGTCGTGAGAAACCCGACACCCGAAACAGATCGCTTGCAGAGAAGCCCGTCAGCGCTGACAGGGAACCGCAAGCTCGGGGGCAACGCGACCGGACAGCCAAAACACACAAAGAACGTATACGTACCTGTTTCTGCGTGACAACGTTTACGGGTTCGCGTAAAAAGGCGGGTAATCCGAAGCCCGTCAATATGCCCATCAAACGCTCCCTGGCCACCGAGGGGGATCGCTCCGTCCTGCAAGGGGATCACGAGCCTTCCCGCATCATCGTTCCCGGTAACGAGAACGTCCTGGTTCCGTCCGAGAAATTCCAGCGCCTCTTCGACGAGGCCCAGGCGATGGAGCGCGAGGACGCCTGGCACAGTGGCGAAGTGGGCTTCCTGAGCCGCGCCAGCGTGCAGGTAACCCTGCCGTATCGCGCCCCGAAGGGCGCGCCGCCCGTGTGGACGCGCACCAGCGGCAACATCTCGCTGATGATCCAGCCGGGCTACTTCACGCAGCAGCGCTCCGAACGAGCGGCCAATGGTCGTCAGAAGCTTGTCTCCGAAACCGTGTCGCTCGGGTATCCGTACGGCTCCTATCCGCGTTTGATGCTTGCCTGGATCGGCAAGGAAATCATGGCGAAGAAGAAGCGCGGCGAGTTTACGGGCACGGTCGAGGACCGCCGCATTTCGCTCGGTAATTCGCTGTCGGAATTCATGTACAACCTCGGCATTCCGATGGCCACCGGCGGCAAGCGCGGAACCATGACGCTGGTGCGCCAGCAAATGATCCGGCTGTTCTCGGCGACCATTGCGATCGTGCAGAACAAGTCGACGCCGACGCCCAATCAGACGCCGAATCACGAACCCCTGTCGATCGACCGCGTGGGCTACCTGCTGGCCGACCAGCTGTCGACGTGGTGGGACCCGATGCAGCCCGGTCAGGGCTCGATGTTCGAGAGCTTCGTGGTGCTCTCCGAGCCGTTCTTCAACGAGCTGGTGAACCGTCCCGTACCGGTCGATATGCGCGCGCTCAAGGCGCTCAAGCAGTCGCCGTTCGCACTGGACGTGTATTCGTGGCTGACCTACCGGTTCTTCACGATCCAACGACGCACCGAGATCCCTTGGGAAGCGCTCCAGATGCAGTTCGGTACCGAGACCGAGAGCGAGCGCAAGTTCCGCGCGCTGTTCCGCAAGGCGCTCAAGGATGTGCTGGTGGTGTATCCGGGCGCCAAGGTCGACGCCGATTCGTCGAAAGCCCTGGTCCTGCAGCCGTCCCGCACGAGCGTTCGCAAGCTGGCCTGAAGGCGATCTGACCGCTGGAACGAAAAAGGCAAGCGACGAGCGCTTGCCTTTTTCTTTTACCCGTCACGCGCTTGCGCGCATGGCAGGACGTTCAGTGAGACAGGGTCAGGCGGGCTTGATCGCCGATGCCTGCAGACCCTTGGGGCCCTGCTTCACTTCAAACGTCACACGCTGACCATCCTTCAGGGTCTTGAAACCCGAGCCCTGGATTTCCGAGAAGTGCGCGAACAGATCTGCACCACCGTCGTCCGGGGTAATGAAGCCGAAGCCCTTGGTCTCGTTAAACCACTTGACCGTACCGGTTGCCATAGGAATTTCCTTTCGAAGCAAGTTCTTGTACACAACGCAAACAACCGTTCAAGCACGTTGAGGTCTCGTAGATACCGAACGGAAGCCAACGAGGTTGACACGACTTGACTCGACTGTAGCGCGCATCATAACCAGTTTGTTCTGCTGTGTCATGTGCGGGGTAATGCGCACTATCTTTACTTTAGGCGGATTCTCTGCCTCTTTTCAAGAGGAAATCTCCGCAAATTTGAGGTAGGCGGTGTTTACCCTTTCACCGTGGCGTGGAGGTATCACGCTACGAGACATAAAATTTGAATAATGAAAAATGGGTTGTAGCGCACTGCCGATTTGGCTACAGTTCCGCCTGTAGAGAACTCGTCATGTGCGCTTTCAGCGCTGAAAGTGAGGCCAGTGTGGCAGCAAAAATCATTACCGTGTTCAACCAGAAAGGCGGCTGTGGCAAGACCACGGTAAGCATGCACCTGGCTGGCACGCTGGGCCTGCGCGGCGCCCGTTCCATGCTTGTCGATATGGATGAGCAGGGCACCGCCACGCGATGGGCCGCACAGGCGACCGACGAACGCCCGTTTCCCGCTTCCGTGATCGGCCTGGCGCCGTCCGGCGGCGCGATGCACCGCGAAGTCCGCAAGTTCATCCACGACTACGACTACATCCTTGTCGACTGCCCGCCCGCCGTGCATTCGGCCGCGCCGTCGAGCGCGCTCCTGATTTCCGACCTCGCGATCATTCCGGTTGTGCCGTCGCCGCCTGACCTGTGGGCGGCCGTCGCAGCGAAGACGCTTGCGCAGCATGCCCAGGTCCAGAATGAGACCCTTCAGATACGCGTGATGGCCAATATGGTCCAGCGACGCGTCTCGATTGCCCGCCAGGCCATCGAGATCCTGGGGGATGACGGTGATGTGCCGCTGCTGAACGCCCTGATCGGCTCCCGTTCGGCGTTCCGGGAATGCCAGGCCATTGGCTGCACCGTGCACGGTGTGCCGGGCGCCCGCGAGGCCGTGCAGGAGGTCGACATGATGGTCGACGAAATCCTGTCCCTGATCGAGTAATTCCCATGGCAACGAAACTGAAAAGCCTGAAGGCCGGCATGCTGGCCGGCATGGCGGCGGAGAAAACCCGCAACGACACGATGGATCGCTTCGCCAGGGCGGAAGCGGCGATCTCCCAGCACCCGAATGGCCTGCTCCAGACCCAGCGTCCGGAACGTCCGGTAGTTGCCGAAATCCAAACTTTCAGCGCTGAAAGTGCGGAACCGACGGAAACGGGTCGAACGCTGATCAAGATCCCCATTGCGCAACTGCACGACAATCCTTTCAATGCGCGTCGAATTTATGATCCCGCAGTGGTGCAGGAACGTGCTGCGTCGATCGCTACGCATGGGCAGAAAACGCCCGGTCTGGCGGCGCCGGACCCGGTGCGCCCCGGGCACTACATCCTCATCGATGGTCACTATCGCAAGCGCGCCCTGGCCTCGGCCGGCAAGCTCGAGATGGAATGCTTTATCGAGAGCGACCTCAGCGATCTCGATTTCTACCGACTCTCGTTCCTGCTCAACGAGCAGCGCTCGGACCAGTCCGCACTCGACAACGCGATTGCCTGGCGGCAGTTGCTGGACGAAGGCAAGGTCCAGAAGGAGGAGGAGATCTGCGAGCTGACCGGGATGTCGGCGGGCACGGTTAACAAGACCCTGGCGCTGCTGAAGCTGCCGGATTCGGTGCTCGGCGTGATGCGTGAGCGACCGAGCGCCATCGGGATTGCCGCCGGTTACGAGCTGACGCTGTTCTGCAAGATCGCCGGCGAAGACCGCACGCGTGATCTGGCGACGCGCATCATGAACGACGGCCTGTCCAGCCGCGAGGTCGAGGCGATCCGTAAACATGCGCAGGAAGGGAAGTCGCGCAAGGTCAAGGAAATCAGCCGGCAGTACAAGATCCGGACCGAGTCGGGGCAGCTTCTCGGCACGATCAAGGAGTGGGATTCGGGCCGGGTAATGCTCGATGTTCAGCTGTCCGACCGCAATGCCCGGGAGGACCTGCTCGAAGTCCTTAAGGCACGCTTCGGATTGGATAAAACGCTACTCTGAGTTTTTTGCAGTCGCGTTCGCTAACTCATTGTTTCATCGAACATTTGGATCGCAGCAAAAGGTACGCTCGGGGTCATTTTGGGCCGTCCGGCAACGGACGCCCGGCGAGCGCCAGGAGGCGCGGCGTGAACCCAATTTCGGCCAGTTCTCGGCCCGCCGCGAAGCGCTTCCAGGTACCCCGTAGCAACTGGTCCAAACCACTCGCGGCGTAGCCCGCACGGACCTGCGCCTGCTTGGCGCGACCCCGCGTCGTGGCCGGAAATTCGCTTGGTGCGAGCAGGGCGGCGTCGGCGTTCCAGCCGGCCTCCACCTGAATCCCGCGATCGGCCCAGTGCGCGCGCAGCGCCATCCAGACGTCTTCATCGAGCAGCAAACCTGAATCTTCGGATTCATTTCGGGCCCCGGGCAGCAGCCGCGCGCTGCGTCCGGCGAGCCGGACATCCCCCAGCCGCATCGCCGGCAGTGCCGAAATCCGCACCCCGTGCCGATGCACCAGCAGCGCCGTCGCCCGTGCCGCCCGGTGTCTGGGGGAGGCCTCCACCGCCCCGAGCCATGCCAGGAAGTCATCGACAACACCGGGCGCAAGCAAGTTCGAGCGATTCGTTTCGATAGATTCCGACGCAGCAACGGGTACGCCCCCGGCCGGTACAGCCGCACCGCCTTGCCGCACCCCCGCCCGCACCATCGCCCGGAGCAGGGCGCGAACCACACGCAGGGAAGCCTCGATCGAGCTCGCGCCGAGTGGTCCCTCGAACGGCCGCCAGTGCGCCCGGTCTCGGGCGCCCGCCGGGCCGCACCAGAAGGCCGCCGGCTGGGGATCCGCGAGAAAGCTGCGGTAGCGCACGAGATCATCCGTCTCCAGCCCCCGGACCGAACCACGCTGCTGGGCGACCCAGAGCAGCAGCCGCTCCGCCTCCCGTCGATAGCTCCCGGCCGTATGCGGGGAGCCGCTGTGGCGGGCTACCCAGTCCCGAATGAACCGCAGGTCATCCCGGAGCACCGCCGCGCCGGGGTCGCCAGACGGTGGCGCCAGCATGTGTTCGAGCGGAGTGGGTTCGCGCATCGCCGGCCCCAGCCGCTCCGGGACCAGTGCGGGTCTGCTCCGGTATTGTGACGGTGAAAGCACATATGGCCGCACCGCCGTCGCGATCACCGACTGCTGCTGACCCAACCATCGTGTGATGACTTCGGCGGATTGCTGGCCGATGCGTGGCACGGCACGCCACCAACTACTGCCGCGCTGGTTCGCCAGATCAGTCAAATCGGCGATGGTGCGCACGCCCCCCGTCGCCAGCCGGCGGGCGAGGCTGGGGCGGAACCACAGCGATACCTGATGCCCCGGCAGCGGCCGGCCCTGGCCGAGCCGCTCGATGGACGACAACGCGTCCACCCGGCGCGTCATCCCGGCGTCAGACCGCCCGCGCAGCGCCTCGAACATGGCCGCGATATCGGGCCGGTCGTGCTGGAGCGCGAACTGCACCAGCCGGTCGCGCAGCGTCAGGATGCGCTGTACCGCCTGATGCTCGGTCAGCACATCGTCATCGTCCGGATCGAGCAGGTAGCGATTGGCGATGTCCACCGGCCGCATGCCCTGGGCATACGCCCGCACCACTGCAAATTCGGTTCGAGTGAGCTTGGTAGCGGCGAGCGTGTCGGGATCCGTGCTCATGAAGAAGGGGTGGTAAGTGATTGAGTTATAACAACTTTAGCGGAGTGCCAATCCGTACCAGGCACTTTTGAATATCAAAGTGCAATGTAAATTATTTTCGATGGGAAGCCAAGGGATTTGCCCGGGATGGCCCCTGGGCTCACCGTCTGCCGGTTTCGCTGAAACGCTTAAAACAGACCGCCAAACATTTGACTTCCGTTCTTCAGCCCAGTCTCCAGAATGAGGAAACCTCGCTGGTCAGTGTTAAGACCAAGCGGGCGAAGGGAGGCGACCCATGGTCAGCAGGCGGAGAAAGGCCGGCGTCGGCGTGGGCGCCGTGGGCGGCGTCGTTCTGGCGAGTCTGTCTCCCGCCGCGCACGGGCAGGCGGCCTGCCCGACCATCGGCACGGGGCAGGTATCCGCCACCACAGCCTGCACGGTCAGCGCTTCGGCCATCGGCACCACGGTAGCGGCGCCGGTGGCGATCACCGGCACCGGCGCCGGTGCGGATGTGACGGCGTCCGGCGTCACGCTGAGCCTCGGCGTGGCCAATGCGAACGGCGTCAACGCCTTGAGCGGGGCCCGGGTCTCGCTGACGGGCGGCGCCATCAATACCACCTCCAACGGTGCGGCGGCGGCCAGCCAGGTTGGGCTCAAGGCCGTTGGCGCGGGCTCCCGCGTGGTGGCCGATAACGTCCGGCTCAACCTGGCGCCGGCCAACTCGGTGTCGATGCAGGGCGTACGGGCCGAAGGCGGCGGGTCCGTGACGCTGACCCAATCGAACCTGACCGTGGGCGCCGCCGGCAGCGGGCGCAATTTCAACCATGGGCTCGTGGCCACCGGCGCGGGCAGCCTGATCACCGGTTCCGGCAACACCGTCGCGGTGGCGTCCAACTTCTCGAATGCCGCGCGCGCCGAACTGGGCGGCGCCATCGAGCTGTCCAGCAGCACGCTCACGGCCACCGGCACTGGCAATGCCGCGAGCGGCCCCGTGGCCGCCGCCGCCGCGGTCTCGGGCGGTCGCATTGCCATTGGCGGCAGCGGCAACCTGCTCACCGGCGGGCCGGCGACGATGGCGCACGGCGTGTTCGTGTCGGGCACCGGCTCCTCGGCCACCATCGACCAGGCTACGATCCGTGCCAGCGGCAACAATTCCGCCGGGGTCGCGGTCGACCTGGGCGGCATTGCGACCCTGACGAACAGCACGGTCAGCGCGCCGACCTATCGCGGCGTGTCGGTCACTGGCAACAGCGACGCCATGCTGACCGACGTCTCGGTCGATAGCGCGGGCAGTGCCGCCATCGCGCTGGGGTCCGGCTCGCGCATGTCGATCACGCGCGGCACCCTCAGCAGTGGCGGGCAGGTGCCCACGGTGAATGTCGGCGGCGTGGGCTCGACCCTGACCACCGAGGGCGTGGCGATCGTCTCCACGGGCAGCGCCAACGCGCCCGGCATCGCTATCACCCAGGACGGCCTGGCGACGATCAACGGCGGCACGGTCGATACCTTCGGCACCACGGCCCGCGCCCAGCGCGTGAAGGGCGTCACGGCCGCCTTGCCCAATGCGCGGCTCGTGACCAATGGCCTCGCCATCCACAACCGGGGCGACGAGGCGATTGGCGTGGCCGCCGACGATGGCGGCACGATCGAGATCAACCAGACCTCAGTACTCACCGACGGCCGCAACGGCATCGGTGTCTACGCGGGGGTGGACCCGCTCAAGCCCAACGTGGCAACGGTGGTAGCCACGGCGTCCCACATCGAGACGATGGGCGAGATCGCCCACGGCGCGCTGGCGCAGGCGCGTACCGTGCTCGACGTGCCCGCGCGGGTCTCCCTGACCAATGGCACCACCGTCATCACGCACGGCACGGGCGCGATGGGGCTGCGCGCCGTGTCGAAGGGCCGGGTCGAGGCGCTGTCCGGGTCCAGCGTGACGACCGAAGGGGCCGCCGCGCATGGCGCCTTTGCGCGCAACGCGCTGAGCCTCGTCCTGATCGATAACGCCACCGTGAGCACCAGCGGCGTGGGCGCGCACGGCGCCGTGGCGCTGGACGCCGGCCAGGTCAGCGGCAACCGGGCGACCGTGACCGCCACCAACGCGGACGCCGCCGCGCTCTACGTGGCCGGCTACAACGACACGTTCACCGCGCAGGTGCCCACCGGCGCGGACTTCAACGCCTCCGCGCTGACCAGCCGGAGCGGCCCGGCCATCGCCGTGGCCGGGCCGGGCACCGTGACATTGGCCGGCTCGACGGTTTCGGGCGTCGAGTGGCTCCGCGTCGGCTCGATTGGGGACTTTCCGACGCTGCCGCCGCCCGAGGCCCCCATCGCCCGGCCGGAGCCGCTGCCGTCCGTCGACGATCCCTCAACCCCGCCGTCCGATTCGGTCGCGCCGCTCGCGGCCCCCCTGCCAGCGATCAAAAAGCCCCTGGCCGTGGGCGATGTCGCCACCGTCGATGTCTCGGCCTCAACGCTGACCGGGGCGGCGACCACGCTACCGGGCACCACGTCCATCGTCACCCTGCGCGACCAGACCACGTGGCACCTCACCGGCAACTCGACGCTGACCACGCTCACCAACGCCGCGAGCCAGATCCTGTTCACGCCGCCGTCGGCGGGCACGTTCAAGACGCTGACGGTGAACACCTACACGGGCGCCGCGGGCGGCATCGGCCTGAACACGGTGCTGGCCGGCGACAACGCACCGTCGGACAGGCTCGTCATCGACACCGGCACCGCGTCCGGCACCACCGGGCTGACGATCACCAACGCCGGCGGCACCGGCGCGATCACGCAGCGCGATGGCATCCTGGTCGTCGATGCAGTCAACGGCGGCACCACCGCTCCCGGCAGCTTCGCGCTGGCCCGCCGCGCCGTGGCCGGCCCCTATGAGTACCGCCTGTACCGGGGCAGCCTGGACGGCAGTCAGGCCGATGCCTGGTACCTGCGCTCCGAGCGCGATCCGTCACCCGATCCGCCCCCGCCGGGGCCGCCCACGCCAGGGCAGGCGCTGTTCCGCCCCGAGGTGGCCGCCTATCTCGCCAACCAGCGCCTGGCCGGGCAGATGTTCGTGCACAGCCTGCACGACCGCCTGGGCGAGCCGCAGTACGTGGAAGGCCAGCCGTTCGACAAGGCCGAGGACAAGCCGCGCTCGGGATGGCTGCGCGTGGTCGGCAAATGGGAAGGCAGCCGCAGCCAGGACGGCAATTTCAAGGTCGATACCGACAGCTTCCTGCTGCACGGGGGCGCGGAATTCGCCAAATGGAAGGTGGCGAGTGAGGAAGACCGCCTGCATCTGGGGCTGATGGGCAGCTACGGCTATGCCAGCAGCGACGCGAAGGCGGCCGGCAACCCGGCGTCCGCCAGCGGCAAGGTGGAGGGCTTCAGCGTGGGCGCGTACGGCACCTGGTACCAGAACGACGAACGCAAGCTCGGTACCTATATAGATACGTGGTTCCAGTACGGCTGGTTCGACAACAAGGTCGAAGGCGACACCCTGCCCACCGTGAAGTACCACGCGCAGGGCTGGGCGGTCTCGGGCGAACTGGGCTACGCCGTGCCGCTGCGCCACGACTGGGTGATCGAGCCGCAGGGGCAGCTGATCTACGTCGATTACCGCGAACACGACATTACCGAGCCCAACGGCACGCGTATCGCGGGTGCCGACTCCACCGGCCTCATCACGCGGCTCGGCGTGCGGCTGCATCGCACCTATGTCCGTGCGGACGCGCGCAAGTGGCAGCCGTACGTGACTGTGAACTGGTGGCATACCAGCACGGACAGCAGCGTCCGCTTCAACGAGGTGCCGCTCGGCACGCTGTATCCGTCGAATCGCTATGAATTGAAGCTGGGGCTCAACCTGTCGATCTCGACGCGCTGGACCGGCTGGGCCAACGTGTCGGGCGCCTGGGGGGCGCAAAGTTTCCACCAGTATGCGGCCCGGATCGGGGCGAAATATACGTGGTGAGCGCGGGTGTCATACATGTGATGTATGGCAAACACCCGCTATGAAAGTGCTTGATGAGGCATTTTGTGCCGCAAGCAGCCTAGGCAAAAACCCAACACGGGAAAACCCCCGCAATGCAGCATTCGCTTGCAATCACTCCGCGTGCTTCCTATGCTGAACACCAGAATTCAATTTAATTTGAATCTGAGTTGCGAAGCATCTAACGCGTGTCATACGCGAAACGGGGCGGTAGGCATCCTCCGAGGGAGGGCCGGGCAGGACAGCAGCGAGCCAGGACGGGAAACGCTGCGAGGCTCAGGAGGCGATACCTATCGTATGGGCGTGCAGCCGTGCCAAAAGCGGAGCATGTCCAATCAGCGCGCAGTGGATTGTACGCGGCATCCGCGCGCGCCAATAAGAAGTGAGCGGCCATGGCCACCATCCTGTTGCTCGAGCCACATCCTTTGCTCCGCCTTGGGCTGCGCCACCTGTTGGCACAGGCGCATGTTCCCGGCGATCTCGTCGATATCGACCCCCAGTCCCTGCATGAACCGGATCCCTGGACGCACCACGCCGATCTGCTGATCTATGGCCTGCCCGCCGATGCGGAAGCCGGCTGGCTTGGCCTTGCCGGCCTGTGCCAGCGGCTGGAGCCGCAACGCGTGCTGGTGCTGGCCGAACACGTGCCGGCGCCGCTGCCCGAATTCGGCCTGCCCGAGACCGTGCGCGGCCTGCTGGCGAAAGCCTGCTCCGCCGAGGCGCTCGAAGCCGCCATCCGCCTGGTGCTGGCCGGGGGCGAATGCTTCCCGTCGCAGCTCCCGGTCATGCGTGGCGCCGAGCCGGCTGCCCATCCGTACGCCCATCTTGGCGGCGAGCATGCCCACGCCGCGCCGGTGCCGGTGCCGGTGCCGGCAGCCTACGCCGACGGCCGCGACAGCCGCCATGCCGCCGCGCCGATCGTCGTGCCGCTGCACGGTGTGCCGAGCCACGGCCCGCAGTCGCACGCCACGCCGCTGGAAACCCCGACGGCAGGCGCCCATCTGCTCAATATCACCGAGCGACAGTACGAAGTGCTGGCCCTGCTCGCGCGCGGCTATCCGATCAAGACCGTCAGCCGGCTGCTCAATATCTCGGTGGCCACGGCGAAGACCCATGCATGCACGCTTTATCAGCGGCTGCACGTGCGCAACAAGGGCGAGGCGGTCTACGTCGCGCTCCAGCGCGGTGCCACGCTGAACTGGCAAGGGCCGACGGTCACCGCGCCGGCCTCGATCCGCCCGTCCGCCGTCCTGCAGTCCCGGGAGGCCTGTGAGGCCGCCTGAGCGCGGTCGCGCAGCCATCCGCTCGCGTCCCCCTTCTGCCGGCCCGCCCTCATCCGAAAGCATGAGGCGGTGACCGGCTGCGGTTGCTAGCTTTATTGCAGGCCGATTTGCAGACCCATTGCGGACGGCGTCACCCGACGCACGCCGCCACCGTCATCCATCCCCAGCCTGCCATCTGTGCCTTCCCGGCTGCGCCTGCCGCGCGGGTAGGTCGTGCGTGTGCCCAATCGGCACGCGTTCAGTGAACCGACGTCCGATAACCGTCGCGCCAGCGGTGACCCACGCCGCGCCGCGCAGACGTCCAACATGCCCGATCTCTGTCGATGACGACCTACCTGATCGCCAGCAACGAAATGATGTGCCGCATCCTCGCCAGACGCATGGAGGGGCAGGACATCTCCATGCCCGTGCGATGGCACGCGCCTGACTGGCTGCTCGATACCCCGGACCCGGAGGCGCGCGCCGCCTCCATCGACAATCCGGACGCCTCCGAGACCGTGCCGGACGCCCCGGTGGACATGGCCATCGTCGACTGCAGCGGCGTGGAGGGCGACCCCCGCGCGCTGCTGGACCGCGTGCGCGAGCGGCTGGCCCCGCATCGCTGGCTCGTGTTGTCCGATTCGCTCGATGCCGCGCTGATGGTCTACGCCGCGCAGATCGGCGCCAGCGGCTGCCTGGCCGTGCCCGCCCCGATCGAACTGGTCTGTGCCGCCGCCGCGCTGGTCTGGGCCGGCGGCCAGTGCTTCCCGCGCGCGGCCCTGGCGCTGCTGCGCGCCCAGCCGCGCCATGCCGGCACCGCGCCCGTCTCCCACCTCTACCCCCACCCCCACTCCGCTGACGGCACTACGGCAACCGGATGAAGGCGCGGCCGCGTCGCGCGACCTATGCTTGCGAGAAGTCCACGGTCTGAAGCCGGTGCCTTTGAGAGGCCGGCCGCCGTGGCGACGCAGGGGGTCGTATGGAACACGGAGTCAATATCCTGGTCGTGCATGGCTTTGCCGTGCGCGAGGGCCGGGGCAAGTGGGCATGTTGTTTCGAGATTCGGCTCGCCATCGCAGGAGGCGGGCCGTTGTTGTTTCGGGGCGAGCTGCACGGCCGGTGCTTCGCCACCGAGGCGGCCGCCGTCCTCGCCGCGTGCGAGTTCGGCGAGCGGGAGGCCACCCGGCACATGGCCACCGCGCGCGCGATGATCGCGGCGGACGACGACGAGGCGTCGCGCCAAAAAAGAAGCCCGCCGACCGGGGGACCATGCGGGCTTTGAAATGGCGCCGTCCTGGACGTGCGCCATTCATGTGACGATAGCCAAACGCCGGCAACGGGCGTATTGGCCAGAAGCATCACGCGTCGCATGGGGCGCACGCCCCGGTCACCGGGCCTCCACCTTCCCGCGCAAACGCATGCCCCGCGCGGGGCGCGCGCCCGCCGGCGGCACGCCGCGCGGCACCGTCTCCACCTTCTGGCTGGTTGAGGCGGCTGAACATTGCGTCGCACACTGCGGGCGCGACGGTGCGAACCTCCGTCAGCCGGCCTAACCCCGTCATCCTTTTCTGTGAGCTGCCGCACCATGTCTGTCTGGCCCCTTGTCTCCCGCGTTGGCGAAAGCGCACTGCTCATGCCCTGCGCGCTCGTCGTGTTCGCGTGGCTGCAGTCGGGCCGCGCCCCGCACGACCGCGACAACGCCATGCGCTGGGCACTCACGTTCGGCGGCGCCGTGGCGCTGGTCGTGGCCAGCAAGCTGGCCTTCATGGGCTGGGGCATCGGCAGCCGCGCCTTCGACTTCACCGGCATCTCCGGGCACAGCACGATGGCCGCCGCCGTGCTGCCGGTGCTGGCGCGGCTGCTGGTGCCGGAGCGCCATCGCGTGATGGCGGTGGTGGCCGTGGCAGTGAGCGTGGCGGTTGCCATCGTGGTGGGCGTGTCGCGGCTGGCGCTGGAGGTACATTCGCCGGCCGAGATCGTGGCCGGGCTGGCGCTGGGCTTCGGCGCGAGCGCCAGCTTCCTGGTCTGGTCCGCCCGGCCGCTGCGCGCCGCGCCGCGCGTGGTGGCGGGCGTCGTGCTGCTGCTGGCGCTGGCGGCGCCGCATCCGTCGGTGAGCCTGCCGACGCATGGCATGCTCGAGCGCATCGCCAGCCATCTCGCCGGGCGGGAGGAGCCCTACCGGCGCGGCGAATGGCACGATGGGCTGGGTGGGCACGGCAGGCATGAAGCGCGACAGGGACACGCTGCCGCGCTGACCGGCGATGCCGCGCGCTGTGTGCGCCACCAAACAGACCCGGCCGCCCGGCAGCACGACGATACCTGACAGGGTGGCCCGCTCCGCCCCGGCAGGAGAACCAACATGTCAGCAGTGCGCGCCTTCGTCGCTGGGCGACAGGGAACCTTCCAGTACCTGTATCGCGCGACCGACGCCCTCGTCATCGGCGCCACCGGCTTTGCCATCGGCGAACTGGTCTTCCCCGAAGGCCTGCGCGGCGCCGCGCCGGTCCATGGCTTCCTGACCGCCTTCTGCGCGCTGGGCGCGCTGCTGATCTTTCCCGCCTGCGGCCTGTACGGGTCCTGGCGCGGACGCAGCAAGGCCGGGCTGGCCGTGCGCGTGCTGGCGGCCTGGAGCGTGGTCTGCCTGCTGGCGCTGGTGTCGGCCTTCCTGCTGCACCAGGTGGCTGGCGTGTCGCGGCTGTGGTCGGTGCTCTGGGTGGCGTGGTCGGCGGTCGGGCTGGTGAGTTCGCGCGTGGTGCTCTACGGCACCCTGAGCAGCGTGCGCCAGCAGGGCATCAACGCCAAGCGCGTGGTGATCCTCGGCTACGGGCCGCTCGGGCACGACATGTTCCGCCGCGTGGCGCAGATTCCGGGCGCCGGCTACGAGGTGGTGGGCATCTACGACGAAGCCGGCACCGACGACCTCCCCGAAGGCGTGGCCCCGCTGCGCTCGCTCGATCAGGTCTGCACCTTCGTACACGCCCACCGCGTGCGCGAGATCTGGCTGACGCTGCCGATGGCGGCCTGCCGCGACCTCTACGACGTGGTCTTCCACTTCCGCAACGATCTTGTCGATATCCGCTGGGTGCCGGACATCATGTCCGTCGAGCTGCTCGGCCATCGCTTCTCCGAGTTCATGGGCCTGCCCGTGATCGACCTCAACAGCCCGCCCGACTCGGGCGTGACCGGCCTGGTCAAGGCCAGCTTCGACCGCGTGTTCGCGCTGGCGGTGCTGCTCGGGTTGTCGCCGCTGCTGCTCGCCATTGCCCTCGCCGTGCGGCTGTCCTCGCCGGGGCCGGTCCTGTTCCGGCAGGCGCGGCTCGGCATGGACGGCCAGCCGTTCCACGTCTTCAAGTTCCGGTCGATGGTGGCGCACACCGATGCCGGCGTGACGCAGGCCGCGCCCGGCGACCCCCGCGTGACGCGCGTGGGCGCCTTCCTGCGCCGCACCAGCCTGGACGAGCTGCCGCAGTTCCTGAACGTGCTGCGCGGCGAGATGTCCGTGGTCGGCCCACGCCCGCACGCCATCGAGCACAACGAGCTCTACAAGGAGATCGTGGACCGCTACATGCTGCGCCACCGCGTGAAGCCCGGCATCACGGGCTGGGCGCAGATCAACGGCTGCCGGGGTCGCACCGACACGGTGGAGAAAATGCGCCGGCGTACCGAGTTCGACATCTTCTACATCCGCAATTGGTCCTTCGTCCTGGACCTCCGCATCATCGGCCACACCGCCGTCTACGGCTGGACCGGCCGGGACGCCTACTGACGGCTGACCCGGCGCGGCAATGTGACCTGTCGCGCGTGCCCCGGGGAGTTTGTTGGACACCGCACCGAAGCCGTGCCCCCGCTGCGGCCCAATGGCACCGTGAGCAGGAACCGATCCTAAACAGGCGCCCGCCACGGCCGCCGCCACACCTGCCTTCTGACCAGGAGATATGCCATGAAGGAAACCATCCGACAGATCCTTGCCGAAGTGGCCCGCCTCGACGTCCCCATCGAGACGCTGGACGATCAGGCCGACCTCTACCAGGCGGGCCTGTCGTCGCTGGCCACGGTGCACGTGATGCTGGCCATCGAGAACGCGTTCAACATCGAGATTCCGGATCACATGCTGACCCGCCAGCTCTTCAAGAGCGTGAACTCGCTCGCGGCGGCGGCCTCGCAACTGCAGGAGGCTGCGTGATGAACCCCGTTCTCGCCGCGGTGGACCAGGCGTCGCCGCATCCCGCACCGGCGGACCCCGCCGCCCTGATCGCCGCCGCCCAGGCTGCCGCCGCCGTCGCCGCCACGCATGCCGATGCGGTGGACCGCGACGCGCGCTTCCCGGATGAAGCCTTCGTCACGCTGCGCGAGCACGGCCTGCTCGGCGCGATGATCCCGACGCACCTCGGCGGCGCCGGCGCCACGCTCGATACCGTGGCCGCCATCTGCCGCGTGCTGGGCGGCGCCTGTGCCGCCACCGGCATGGTCTACGCGATGCACCAGATCCAGGTGGCGTGCGTGCTCGAGCACGGCATGGGCAGCCCGTGGCACGAGGGCCTGCTGTCCCGCGTGGCGGGCGAGCAGCTGCTGCTGGCCTCGGCCACCTCGGAGGAAGCCATTGGCGGCGCGCTGCGCAACAGCGGCTGCGCGGTCAACGCCGAGGGCGAGCGCTTCCACCTGCTCAAGATGGCGCCGACGATCTCGTACGGCGCGCACGCGGACGGCATCCTGATCACCGCACGCCGCAGCGCCGACGCCGCGCCGTCCGACCAGGTGCTGGTCTGCGCGCTGAAGGCTGACTACACGCTGCAGAGCCTGAACACCTGGGACACGCTCGGCATGCGCGGCACCTGCAGCAATGGCTTCCGCCTCGAAGCGGCGGGCGACGTGGCGCAGATCCTGCCGGTGCCGTTCGGCCAGATTGCCGACGAGACCATGACGCCGGTGTCGCACATCGTCTGGAGCGCACTCTGGCTCGGCATTGCCGGCGATGCCGTGCAGCGCGCCAAGACCTTCTTCCAGGGCCAGGCGCGCGCGCGTCCGGGCTCGATGCCGCCGTCCGCGCCGCGCGTGGCGGAGGCCGTGAGCCTGCTCCAGATGATCGAGGCCCGGCTGGACCTCGCGCTCGCCCACCAGCGCGCGCGGCATGTGGCCCAGGGGGTGTCGTCCTTCACCCTGGCCGCCGAGATGAACGGGCTGAAGACGGCCGTCTCCACCATGGCGCTCGAAGTCGTGCAGCAGGCCATGCTGGTCTGCGGCATGGCCGGCTACAAGCACGGCACGCCGTTCAGCCTGGGGCGCCATCTGCGCGACCTGTGGTCGGCGCCGCTGATGATCAACAACGATCGCATCCTGTCCAACACGGCCAACCTGCTGCTGGCCGACCGGACCTGAGAGAAGTCGAAACAAGGAGCTTCCATGGACGCCCAAACCGTAACGGCAGACGCGCAGGCCATCGGCGGAGCCGGTGGCAGCGCGGCTGCGCCCACCTTCCTCGAGCAGCTGACCGAGGCCGGGCTGCTGATTCCCAGCGGCGTGCTCGGGCTGTATGGCCGTAGCGAGACCTTCGAGGCCATCGCCGAAAGCCTCAACCGCATGGTGATGCGGCTGGGCGCGGATCACCATGCCGAGACGCTACGCTTCCCGCCGGCCATCGGCCAGCACGACTTCGAGACCAGCGAGTACCTGAAGAGCTTTCCGCAGCTCGCCGGCACCATCCACAGCTTCTGTGGCGACGACCGCGGCCATCGCCGCCTGCTGGCCCGGCTCGAGGACAAGGAAGACTGGACCGACCAGCAGCAGCCCACCGGCGTGGTGCTGACGCCGGCCGCCTGCTATCCGGTGTATCCGGTCGTCGCTCGGCGCGGGCCGCTGCCGCCCGAGGGCAAGATCATCAACGTGATGTCCTACTGCTACCGGCACGAGCCGTCGCTGGAGCCCACCCGCATGCAGCTGTTCCGCCAGCACGAGTTCGTGTGCATGGGCTCGCCCGAGCAGATCATCGCGTTCCGCCAGTTGTGGATGGATCGCGGCCAGGCCGTGGTGCAGGCGCTGGGCCTGCCGATGGAGGTGGAGGTGGCCAACGACCCGTTCTTCGGGCGCGGCGGCAAGATCGTGGCGGACAGCCAGCGCGAGCTGAAGCTCAAGTTCGAACTGCTGATTCCGGTGAACGACGGGCTGGGGCCCACCGCCTGCGTGAGCTTCAACTACCACATGGACCACTTCGGCGCGCTGTGGGGCATCCGCACCGCCGATGGCGGCACGGCGCACACCGGCTGCGTGGGTTTTGGCATCGAGCGTCTCACCTTGGCGCTGCTCAAGCATCACGGGCTGGATCCGGCCCGTTGGCCGCAGTCGGTACGGGAAACGCTCGGAGGCCAGTAAATGTACGGTGACGGCAGGCTTCGGCCGCGGGGCGGCCCGGCATTGCATGGTGGCAATCCGGTGTGGGCACACGCCAATCGCCATATCGATCTCTGGGTCGAGCTGCTGCATGGATGGGAGCTGGAGCCCGTGGCGGCCCTGCCGTTCGCCGTGACACAGGATTTCGAGGGCGACCAGTTCACGCTGTCGAGCTTTCCGCCTGGGGATCTTGAGCGCCTGTACGGCATCCACACCAACGAGTTGTCCACCTACGACAAGCTCGAGACCCACGTGGCCGCGCAGACCTGCCGGGGCAACGTGGTGCTGCTCGAAGTGGACGGCTTCTACCTGCCGCAGCCGCCCAATGCCTACCGCCGCCAGCACACGCGCTCGGCCATCGGCATCGACGTGCTGGTACCGGAGGCCAATGCCGTGGGCTTCTATCATGGCGATGGCTACCACACGGCCAGCGGGGACGACTACACGGCCATCTTCCGTCAGGCGACCATCGCCCCCGAGTGGGAGGCGCCCGCGTTCCCCCATGCCGAGGTCGTGCGCCGGCGCTTTCCGGCGCAGGCGGGGGAGGCGCTGGTCGCGGCCTCGCTGGAACTGCTGCGCCATCATCTGGCGTGCCGGCCCCGCCAGAACCCGATCACCGCGTTCCGCAGCGCGTTTCCCGCGCACCTGGAGCAACTGATGGCGCGCGGCGAGCCGAACTTCCAGGTCTACGCGGC
This sequence comes from Cupriavidus sp. 01L43, assembly GCF_056399925.1. Lineage (NCBI taxonomy): Bacteria > Pseudomonadati > Pseudomonadota > Betaproteobacteria > Burkholderiales > Burkholderiaceae > Cupriavidus > Cupriavidus sp. 01L43. The sequence goes on along the minus strand of NZ_JBFTSH010000005.1, from coordinate 52,363 downwards.
CAGCGTGCTGCGGCAGCTTGGCGCCAACTTCGAGCTGCTGGGGCGCTATCTGCGCTGGCTCTCGGAGCACGGCCAGCCGCAGCCCGACGCGATCTGCGAAGCCTGCTACACGATGGCGTCCGAGGCGATGGTGATGCAGTTCCGCCTGATGCGCGCCGTCATCAGCCACAAGCCGGACCCGTGCCAGGACTGCCTCGACCAGCTCGAACTGTCGTACGAAGGCACCGTGCCGGCGCTGGCCGCTTATTTCGGGGAGACCGTCTCATGACTGCGCGTGATCCGGAACCGGCGCTGCAACCTGTCCTGTGGTCCGGCGTGGCCGTGGGCGATGCGCGGCTGGAGGGCGACTGGACCTTCCTGGAGACGCTGGCCGGCGCGGCCACGCATCCCCGTGAACTGGGCGAGGACGGGCACTGGCTGCCCGCGCCGGTGCCGGGCACGGTGGCCAGCGCGCTGCGCGCCGCCGGCCGGTGGGACGAGTCCGCCCCGCCCCCGCTGCACCAGCACGACTACTGGTACCGGCTCCACTTCGCCGGCAGTGGCCGCCGCGTGCTCCGCTGCAACGGGCTGGCGACGCTGGCCGAAGTCTGGCTCAACGGCGTGCAGGTGCTCACCACGCGCCATATGTTCGTGGCGCACCAGGTGGCGGTGCAACTCCAGGGTGCGGACAACGTGCTCCATATCTGCTTCCGCGCGCTGCATCCGTGGCTGCGCACGCAGCGCGGCGCGGTGCGCTGGAAGCCGCGCATGATCCAGCCGCCCACGCTGCGCGCGGTGCGCACCACGCTGCTCGGCCATATGCCCGGTTGGTGCCCGCCCGTGCACGCGGTGGGCCCGTGGCGCGACATCGAACTGCTGCACCCCGAAGGCGCGGACGTCGTGCATGGCGCGCGCGCCGTGCTGGCCGGTCATCTCGATGGCCGCGACGGCGTGGTGGCACTGCAACTCCACTTTCCCGGCCCGGCGCCGATGCAGGGCAGCTTCCGGGCCGAAGGGTCCGATGGCGGGGTCTGGCAGGGCGAACTGCGCCGTGTGGGCGCGCATTCGCTGGCCGGCACCCTGCGCGTGCCCGATGCCCGGCGCTGGTGGCCCCATACCCACGGCGAGCCGGCGCTGTATCGCGTGCAGGCCGAAGTGGGTGGCCATGCCATCCCCTGCGGCCAGACCGGCTTCCGCACCATCACCGAAGATCGCGACGGCGAGCCCGGCGCGTTTGCGCTGCGCGTGAACGGCGAGCGCGTGTTCTGCCGGGGCGCCTGCGTCTCCAGCCACGACCTGCCGGGCCTGGCCGACACCGACGACGCCGTGGCCAACTGGCTGCGGCTGGCGCGCGATGCCGGCGCCAACATGGTCCGCGTCAGCGGCGTGACCTGCTATCCCGGCGAAGCGTTCTACCGCCAGTGCGATGCCCTCGGCCTGATGGTCTGGCAGGACTTCATGTTCGCCAATTTCGACTATGGCAGCGAGACCAGCGCGTCGCCGGCCCTGATGGACGACGCCGCGCGCGAGGTCGCCCAGTGGCTGGCCGGCACGCGCGCCCATGCCAGCCTCGCCGTGCTCTGCGGCGGCAGCGAGGCCGAGCAGCAGGCGGCCATGCTCGGCACGCCGCGCGGCGCGTGGCGCCAGCCGCTGTTCTACACCCTGATTCCCGCGCTCGTGGCCGAGCATCGCCCCGATGTGGTCTATGTGCGCAATTCGCCCAGCGAAGGCGCCTGGCCGTTCCAGCCCGATACCGGCATCACGCACTACTACGGCGTGGGCGCCTACCAGCGCCCGCTGGCCGATGCCCGGCTGGCCAACGTGCGCTTCACCTCCGAGTGCCTGGCCTTCGCCAACGTGCCGTGCGCGCGCACGCTGACCGAGGCGGGGCTCTCGCAGCCGCTGCACGACCCGCGCTGGAAGGCGCGCGTGCCGCGCGACGCCGGTTCCGCCTGGGATTTCGAGGACATCCGCGATTTCTACCTGCGGGCGCTGTACGAGGTCGATCCGCCCCGCCTGCGCTACGAGCAGCCGGCGCGCTACCTCGCGCTCTCGCGCGCCGTGGTGGCCGAGATCATGACCGACGTCTTCAGCGAATGGCGCCGCGCCGGCTCCACCTGCATGGGCGGGCTGGTCTGGCAGCTCCAGGACCTGTTGCCGGGCGCCGGCTGGGGCATCGTCGATGCCCGGGGCCGGCCGAAATCGGCCTGGCATGCGCTGCGGCAGGTCTGGCAGCCGCTCCAGGTGCTGATCACCGACGAGGGCCTGAACGGGCTGCACGTGCACGTGGTCAACGAATCGGCCACGCCGCGCACCGTGCAACTGACCTTCCGCTGCCTGCGTGATGGCGAAATCGCCACCGTCCACGCCACGCAAACGCTCACGCTGGCCCCGCGCGAGACGCGCCGGCTCGTCGCGGCGGAACTCATCGATCACTTTTTCGATTTCACCTACGCCTACCGCTTCGGCCCGCCCGCGCACGACGTCGTCCTGGCCACCCTGCACGACCCCGCGGACAGCAACGCGTTGCTCAGCCAAGCGGCGTATTTGCCGGACCGCCGCGCCGCCGCGCTGCGCGCGCCAGGGTTGAGTGCCCAGGTGGAACAGGTGGAGGGCGTGTGGTGGCTGACCGTCAGCGCGCAGCGCTTTGCACGCTGGGTGCACATCGAGGACCATGCGTACCGCCCGGAGCAGGACTGGTTCCACCTCGGACCGGGGGAATCGCGGCGTATCCGCCTGATGAATGAGGGCGGGGGAGGGGGCGGGTCGGACGCCATTCCTTCAGGCGAGATCTCCGCCCTGAACGCCGAGCGCCCGCTCTCCTACGACGCCTGATCTCATCCTCTCAACCCCTGCCCGCTGCGCCATATGCGGCGCGGCAGGGCGGCATATCCGCCGGCTCCGGCCCGTCGCGCGTCATCCCCGCGTCATCCCCACCTCTCCGCCGTTTGCATCCTCCTTCCCTCCCAAAGCATGACCGCCGCACCAACCGTCTGCCTACTGTCGATTCTGATCTGCATGGCCCTTAATAGAGTCAACAACGAGATAGCAAAACCGGGGCCCGCGAGGTGCCGGGGGTAAAGAGGGTGGCAGCTACGGGGCTGCCAGAGATCGCCAGAAAACGCAAACGGGTGGAGCGGCGAGATCGGGTCACAGCCTGCATGGAGATTGCCATGCGGGGTGGAGGACCGATGCTGCTCCCGGGTCAGAGGGAGGAGAATCACCATGATTACGCATCGATCAGACTTGCATGTCAATCACCTGCTCAACGCGTTGCCGCGTCACGAATGGGAAACGCTTTCGCGGCATTTCGAACTGGTCCGGCTCCGCGCCGGTGAGCTGCTGACCGACTCGGGCCAGCGCATCGTCCACGTGTACTTCCCGACCACGTCGGTGGTTTCGCTGCTGTCGCTGCTCGAAGACGGCGCCACGGTGGAATTCGCGGCCGTCGGCAACGAAGGACTCGTCGGCATTCCCGTGGTCACCGGCGGCGACACCATGCCGAGCCGCGTGGAAGTGCGCAGCCCCGGCTTCGCCTACCGTATCCCCGCCCGCGCCCTGCGTGCCGAACTGGCCCACATGCCCGCCCTGCAACGCGTGACCCTGCTCTACGTGCAGGCCGTGCTGACGCAGATCGCGCAGACCGCCGCCTGCAACCGCCACCATTCGCTCAACAAGCAACTGTGCCGCTGGCTGCTGCTGGCCATCGACCGCATGAGCTCCAACGAACTGGTGATCACGCAGCAGGTCATCGCCAACATGCTCGGCGTGCGCCGCGAGGGCGTGACCGAAGCGGCGGGCAAGCTCGAGGACCTGGGCCTGATCCACCATAGCCGTGGCCACATCACGGTGCTGGATCGCTGCGGGCTGGAGAAGCATTCCTGCGAATGCTACAAGCTCGTCAAGCGCGAGTACGACCGCCTGCTGCCGGCGCTGGTGCAAGCCTGATTTCCGCAGGGCGATGCGGCGCGGCATCACGCCGCGCCGCATCGCATTCCTGCCGAAGGATCCTTGCGCCAACCGGAGAGCCCGCTATGACGGTCACCTCGCTTGACTTGCCCGACCTCGATGCCAAGCCGGGCGGCGACGCCCAGGCGGCAGTCGTCCCGCTACGCATCGGCCTGCTGCTGGATAGCCCGCAGGCGTTGCATCACCTCTACCAGCTCGTGCTCTGGGCCCGCAAGCAGCCGGGCCTGGCCATCACCCATCTGATCGTGCACGGGCCCGTGCAGGGCGGCGTCTCGCCGTGGGACCGCCTGCTCGCGGCCACGCTGCGCGGCCTGATGCGGGCCGAAGGCACGGTGCTGCGCGGTACCTATCGCGGCCACCTGACCCGCCACGACCTCGCGCGCTCGATCCCCGAGCGCCTGGACATTGCCGCGCCGATGCCCGGCGCCAACGGTCACATACAGTTCGACGTCGCCGCGGTGGAACAGGTACGCGCCCTCGGGCTGGACCTGCTGCTCGGCTTCGGCCCCGCCACGGTCGATGCGCGGATTGCGGCTGCCGCGCGCATCGGCACGCTGTGGATGCGTTATGGCCGGGGCGGCGTGGCGCCAGCCGCCGGTTTCGACGAATGCCGGCACGCCGAGCCGGCCACCGGCTTCGCCATCGAACGCATCGACGGCACGCGCCGCGTGCTGCGCGCGGGCCGGGTGGGCACGCGCGTGAGCTACCTCGAGAACCAGGCCCACCTGTACCGCAAGGCCGATGTGCACCTGCGCGCGCTGCTGACGGGCATCGCCACGACGGGCACGCTGCCCTCGCCGGCCGGCGCGCCGGTTCCCGGGCTGGCCCGGCCCCGTGCGCGCGACCTCGTCGGCTACGCGGGCCGCCTGTTCAAGCGCGCGGCGATCAAGGGCACCCAGCGCGCGCTGCACATGCGGCGCAAGTTCGGCATCTCGATCCTGCAAGGCTCCTGGCGCAACGCCGATCTGCGGCAGGCCGTGGAGGTGACCGCGCCGCGTGGCCGCTTCTGGGCCGATCCCTTCCTGTGGACCGGGCCCGATGGGCGCGTGGTCTGCTTCGTGGAGGACTACCGCTACGCCACCGGCCGCGCCCATATCTCGGCGCTGGAAATCGTCGGCCATCGCGCGGTGGACCTTGGCGCGGTGATCGTCGAGCCGTACCACATGTCGTTCCCGTACCTGTTCTCGTACGAAGGGGCGCTATATATGTGCCCCGAATGCTCGGGGTCCGGACAGATCCGCGTCTATCGGTGCGCCGAATTCCCGCTCAAGTGGGAGCTGGCCGCCGTGCTGATGGACAACGTCTCCGCCGCGGACACCGTGCTGTTCCCGCGCGACGGCAAATGGTGGATGCTGACCAGCATGGACCCCGCCGACGTGAAGGACCATTGCAGCGAGCTGTACCTGTTCTCGGGGCCGTCCCCGCTCGGCACGGACTGGACGCCCTGCGCGGCCAACCCGGTGCGGATTGACCCGGCCGGCGGGCGCAATGCCGGCCTGATCATGGACGGCGGGCGCATCTACCGGCTGGCGCAGCGCCAGGGCTTCGACCGCTACGGCGAAGGGCTGATCGTCAACGAGGTGCTGGCGGTCTCCGACGAGGCGTACCGCGAGCGCGAGGTGCGCCGCATCGACCCGGACTTCGGCCGGCGGCTGATCGGCTCGCACCATATGACCAGCACCGGCACGGTCACCGTGGTGGACCACGTGCGGCGGGAGTTCGTGTTCTGAGTGCCTTGGGCGCCCGGCTACGGGCGCCCGATCGACCGCTGTACCGCCTTGGTTCAGCGCAGCGCCGGCTCCGGATCGATGCCGGCCACGAGGGCCGCGATGGTGTCCGCGTCCTCGCAGAAATGGGTACGCAGGTACTGGTCGAGCATGGCGTAGACCGCCTCGCGCGCCGCGTAGGACCGCAGCGCGTGGTCCACTTCATCCGAAATCACGCACTTCACATGACGATAGCGCCGCAGTTGCCGCCCGCGCGCGCCGAAGTGCGTGGCGAGTTCCCCCAGGCCCGGATCGTAGCCGCCGAAGACGAGCCACACCGGCACGCTGCGTTCATCGAGCCGACGAATGAGGCCGTGCACCTGACGCACTGGCGTATCAGCGCGAGTAATCCACGCGGCCAGTGTCTGCGCCCGCGTGCGCACGCGGGCCACGATGCGGCGGCTCAACTCCATGGCAATCGAGCCGATTTCCGCGTCGCCCTTGAACACGCGTACCCATTTCTGCGTGTCCAGCGCGGCGGTCAGATACACGCGCGTGGCCGCCTGGCGCGGGCTGGGGCGCTGCTGCACCACGTCCTGGATGCCGAGCCCTTCGGGCCACTGGAACTTCTGCACGTTGACCAGCACCGCGCCCGCCACGTGCTCGCTGCCGGTGGCCGCGTGCAGCCCCACGAAGGCGCCCGAGCAGATGCCGAACAGCACCACCCGGCCGAAGCCCTGCGCGGCCAGCCACGCGGCGGCGGCGGTCACGTCGCGGCGCAGGTGGCTGCCGTAGGGCTGGAAGGCGTACTGGGGCAGCGCCAGCGAGACGCTGTCGCCAATCCCGCCCAGATCCATCCGCATCGACGCAATGCCGCGCCGCGCAAGGTAGCGCGCGCAGAGCACGCCCATGCGCGCATCGCCCACATGATGGCCAGCGCCGGTGTTGATGATGAGCACCACCGGCGCGCCGTCGCCGCGCGCGGCGGCAGGCGGCTCGCACAGGATGCCGAACAGGCCGTCGGCGCCGTAGTGCGCGCGGCGCTCCACGAAGCGGTCGCCGTGCAGCACCGGCGCGTCGTCGGCGGACAGGCGGCGCACGCGCGCGTTGTCGGGCTCGCGCACATCGGTCTCGGGTACGCCGGCCAGCCACGCCGTGGTGTGCCGGAACGCCTGCCAGGGCAGGTCGTTCAGCTCGGGGTAGCTGACATAGGTCTCGTATTCGTCGAACGGCGCCTGCGTCACGTCGCAGCCGAGCGCGGCGGCGCTCTCGGCCAGCCGCCCGGCGCCGTCGAGCGTGCTGGCCGACAGGATCAGCATGCGTGCGGCGGGGCGCTGGTGCAGCTGCCCGGGTTTGCCGAGGTCGCACGTCTGGATGGCGTCGATGGTGTCGCGGTAGAAGCGGTTGCCGACCACGGTCATGAAGTCTTCGGTCTCGGCCGGATCGAGCTGGTCGGCCGGGGACGATCGCGCGGTGCTCTGCAACGCGCGCAGTTCGCGCAGATGGTCACGCCCACGCACCACCGGCGCCAGCAGCACCAGCGCGTCGATCGCCTCCGCCTCCATCTCCTGCGTGGCGAGCACCGCCAGCAGCGCGCCGAGGCGGATGCCGCACAAGGCCACGCGCGTCACGCCGGTACGTTCGCGCAGTACGCGCACGGCGGCCACGATGCTGGCCGTCCACGCCTGCAGCCGAGCAGGATCGCTTTCGTCGCCATCGGAATCGCCGGTGCCGTGGTAGTCGAAGCGCAGCGCCGGCATGCCGTTGGCGGACAACGCCGTGGCGAGGTAGCGCCAGCCACGGTGGGTCATGATCGCTTCCTGCCCGAACGGGTTGCACAGCACCACGCCGCAGGGATCGGCAGAAAGGGGGGCAAGGGGGACGATGGGCCGGTGCAGCCAGCCGTAGCACCCGTCGAACAGCAGCGGTTCCATCACCGCGTGCACCATCCCCGGGCCATGCGGCCCGTGGCCGCCGTGTCCGTCCCCGTGTCCGTCCTCGTTCGGACCGTCGCCCGCGCCGCCCATGGCGCCGCCGCCCTCAGGCACCCGCATGGACGTGCACCGGCCCCGCCGCGCCGAACGTGGCCACCAGGCCAGACAGCGTGCGGTCGTAGGCGGACTCCAGCACATCCAGGCAGTCCGAGCAGGCATCGGTCCGGCCGCGCGCCACCGCGCGGGCCAGCCGGAACTGCAGCACCTTGGCTTCCGTGGCGATGCTGTGCGCCGCGTCCACCACAGGCTCGGGCACCTTGTGCCCCTGCCGCGTGAGCCACGTCAGGTAGTGATGCAGCATCTCGAAGTTGGCGCCGAGCTGGCGCGGCACGTTGAAGGTGTACTGGTGGAAGTAGGCATCGCCGCGCGCCAGCATCCGCTCCATATGCGACGGAAACACCGCGCGCAGCCGGCTCACCGGGTTGGCGGCGGGGCGCCGCGCCAGATGCTCGCGCAGCAGCCGCACCGAGGCATCGGCCAGCATGCCCGGCGCCACCGGCGCGCGCACGCGCTTGGCGCACTCGGCGTAGGGAAACAGCAGGTCCGGATTGCCGGAGAGTTCGGGCGTCAGGCGCAGCAGGCCCTCGTAGTCGTCGCCATTGACCGTGTGGTAGCCCAGGCCGTGGTAGTAGCCCAGCCGGCGCGCCTGCGCATCGATCATGTCCACGCCGATCGACGTCTTGACGTGTTTCTGCCGATAGGAAGTGGCCTTGGTGTCCGGCAGGTAGTAGCTGTCCACCTCCACCAGCACCGTGTGGCCGCGCCCGACCTGTTCGACCAGATGCGCCTCCAGCGCATCGTAGAGCGCCATCTCCTGCACCACGGTGCCGTAGAGCCGCTCGATGTCGTTGGTCGGGTATTTGAAGAAGGTGAAGTGATCGCCCTCGAAGTCCTGCGTCACGGTGAACGGCAGCGCGGCGCGCGGTTCGAGCCCCCAGCCGTTGAGCAGTTCGATCCACAGGTCGATGTAGCAGTTGGTCTCCTGCCAGATCACGTCCTCGCCATGCAGCGCATGCGGCGCGGGCTGCGGCGTGCTGCGTGCCAGGGTCGCCGTGACATTCATATGGATTCTCCTCCGCTGTGTAGGCATGCCGCGCAGCCGGGCGCGGCCAGACGGTCTCCATTACAGCCCCAACCGCGCCAAAGATTGGTGCGCGAGGCAACACAGGCGCCGCAGCAAGGTGCACGTTTGCGCGCATGCTGGCGGGGCACCGGCAAGGGGCAGGCCGCGTGCAGGCAGTGGCACTTTTCCCGGCCTTTTCGCGCTCTGATGGGCACGCCACCGCACGCCGGGCAAGGTGTGCGGAAGCGTACAGAGACGGCGAGGGGCCGTTCCTACACTGCAACTCATGGATTGGGACGCGTGCCGCCAGCGTTGCGGCGCGCGCATTGAGAGACAGCGGTGAGCATGGGGAGCGTGAGCGCAGTGCGCAGCGCCGTCCATGCCTTTGGACAGACCAGGAAGGCGGGCATGAACTGGGTGGACAAGGAATTCAGCGAGCTGACCACGCGGGAGCTGTATCAGATCCTGCGCGTGCGCAGCGAGGTCTTCATCGTGGAGCAGGGCAGTCTGCTGCTCGACGTCGACGGCAAGGACATCGTCGGCACGCACGTGCTCGGCGTGGAGCCGGCCGAGGACACACAGCAGGTGGTGGCCTACGCCCGCCTGCTCAAGGGGGAAGGCAGCGAGATCCGGATCGACAAGTTCCTCACGCGCATGTCGCGTCGCGGCGACGGCACGGCCGAGGCATTGATGCGCAGCGCGCAGGAGGCCATCCAGACGCGCTGGCCCGGTGCGCCGGTGGGCATCCAGGTGCCGTTCTACCTGCGCGAATTTTGCGAGGGGTTCGGCTTCAGCAAGCGCGAGGGCCCGTACCTGGAACACGGTACGCATTTCATCGGCATGGTCTGGCAGCCGCCCCGCGCGCGCGCCCGGCTGTTCCGCCTGACACGCTGAGCCGCATGCGGCCCGGCCGGGAGAGCATTCCATGAACCAACCGATTCCGGTGGGCCTGCCGCCCGTTACGCTCGGCGCAGCCCTCGCGCCGCCCGTGACCGCGGCACTGCCCGTCATCCAGTTTCCGATCCAGCCCGTGATCATGGCCGGTGGCGCCGGCACGCGGCTGTGGCCGCTCTCGCGCGAACAGTTTCCCAAGCAGCTCCTCAACCTCGTGGCGGAAGACACGCTGCTGGAGGCCACCGCGCACCGCTTCGACGGCGTGGCGGTGCTGGCAGGCCGCCCGGCCGGCATCGAGCCGCCGCAGTTGGTGGTCTGCGGCGAGGAACATCGCTTCATGATCGCGGACATGATGAAGCGCGCCGGCAAGCCCGCGCGCCTGCTGACCGAGCCCTGCGGCCGCAACACCGCCCCGGCGCTGACCGTGGCGGCGCTGCACGCGATGGCGGCTACGGACGGAGGCGATGTGGTGCTGGTGGTGACGCCGGCCGACCACAGCGTGACGGACGTGCCGGCGTTCCGCCAGGCACTCGCCACGGCGGTGCGCCATGCCGACGCCGGTGCCATCGTCACGCTCGGCGTGGTGCCGGTCTCGCCGGAAACCGGCTACGGCTATATCCGCGCCGGCGGCACGGCGGTCGATGGCGCCTACACGCTGGAAAAATTCGTCGAGAAGCCGCACCTGGAACTGGCCCGCTACTACGTGGACTCGGGCGGCTACTGGTGGAACAGCGGCATCTTCGTGGTGCGCGCGGCAGTGTGGCTGCGCGCGGTGAGCCAGCTCCAGCCCGAGATGTATATGCAGTGCCGCGCCGCCTACGAGGCTGGCGAGGCGGGCGGCGACACGTACAAGCTGAACCGCGAAGCCTTCGGCGCGTGCCAGTCGGATTCCATCGACTACGCCGTGATGGAAAAGCTCGAAAGCCTGCCCGACGTGCCCGGGCGCGTGGTGCCGCTCGATGCGGGCTGGTCCGATGTCGGCTCCTGGGCCGCGATCTGGGACATCGCGCCCAAGGATGCGCTTGGCAACGCCGCGCGGGGCCGCGTGGTGTTCGATGGCGCGACGGCCTGCCTCGCCCACTCGGAAGGCCGGCTGATTGCCTGCGTGGGCGTGCATGACGTGGTGGTGGTGGAAACCGCCGACGCCGTGCTGGTGGTCGACAAGGCCCACGTGCAGGACGTGAAGAACGTGGTGCAGCGCCTGCGCGCCGAGCATGGCAGCGAGGTGGTCAACCATCGCAAGGTGCACCGCCCGTGGGGCTGCTACGACGCCATCGACCATGGCGACCGTTTCCAGGTGAAGCGGATCGTGGTTGAGCCGGGCGCCAGCCTCTCGCTGCAGATGCACTACCACCGCGCCGAGCACTGGGTGGTGGTGCGCGGCACCGCACGCGTCACCTGCGGCGAGACCGTCAGCATCCTCAGCGAGAACCAGTCGACCTACATCCCTATCGGCACGCTGCACCGGCTCGAAAACCCGGGCAAGACGCCGCTGGAGATCATCGAGGTGCAGTCGGGCGCCTATCTGGGGGAAGACGACATCGTGCGCTTCGAGGACAACTATGGCCGCAAGTAAGGAGATGCCGCGATGACCGGGCTGATTGCCTGCGCGCTGGACCTGCTGCTGGTGGCGGGCAGCGCGCTGCTGGTGCACCAGCTCATGGTGCCCGCCGCGCTGCCGGGCCATGGCCTGCCGCTGGCCTGGTCGGACACGCAGACCATGCTGGTGTTGTTCAACGCCCTGCTGGCGGTGGTGCTGTTCGCCGCGTTCGGGGTCTACGGCCAGTGGCGCGACCGCTCGCTCAGCCAGCTCACCCACCGGGTGCTGGCGGCCTGCGGCGTGGTGGCGCTGGCCGGCATGGCGCTGCTGTGCACGCCGCGCCTGGAGAACGTGCCGACCTCGTGGTTCATCGCCGTGACCGCCGCCTCGGCGGGCATGCTGGTGCTGGCGCGGCTGGTGCCGGGCTGGGTGGCGCGGCGGCTGGGCCGGGCGGCCACGCGCACGCGCACGGTGGCCGTGGTCAGCACGCGCGCCCATGCCCGCAACATGCTGGCGCAGCTGGCCCACGCGCCGGGCGCGCAGTATCGGGCGGTGTGCGTCTATGACGAGAGCGACGATGCCCCCGAGTGGCTGCACAACGTGCCGGTCTGCGCCAACTTCCGCGACTTTGCCGGCATGGTCCGCGCGCGCGCCATCGACGAGATCTGGCTGGCGCTGCCGCTGGCGGACCAGCATCTGGTGCGCCGCTTCGTGCGCGAGTTCCGCAACGACTTTGTCGACATCCGTTACATGCCGGACCTGCGCGGCCTGCCGCATCTGCAATGCTCGGTGGACAAGGTGCTCGGCTATCCCACGCTGAACCTGGCCGTCTCGCCGGCCGACGAATACCAGCTCTGGCCGAAGGAGATCTTCGACCGCGTGGCGGCTGCGCTGGCGCTGGTGGCGCTGGTGCCGCTGTTCGTGGTGGTGGCGGCGCTGGTCAAGCAGTCCTCGCACGGGCCGGTGTTCTTCCGCCAGCGCCGCAAGGGCTACGACGGCCGCGAGTTCGAGATCCTCAAGTTCCGCACCATGTGCCTGCACGACGAGGCGCCCGGCACGGTCACGCAGGCGCGGCGCGGCGATCCGCGCGTGACGCGCGTGGGCGCGGTGCTGCGGGCGCTGTCGATCGACGAACTGCCGCAGCTGCTCAACGTGCTGCGCGGACAGATGTCGCTGGTGGGGCCGCGCCCGCATGCGCTGGCGCACGACGATCTCTACAAGAACCTGGTGGAGGGCTACATGCACCGCTACCGCATCCGCCCTGGCCTGACCGGCTGGGCGCAGGTGAACGGGTATCGCGGCGAGACGTCCACGGTGGAAAAGATGGAAACGCGGGTCAAGTTCGACCTGTTCTATATCCGGAACTGGTCGTTCTGGTTCGACATGCAGATCATCCTGCGCACGCCGGCGTGCATTTTGCTCCGGCGCAATGCCTACTGAGAGCAGCGCGGGCGTACTGAGACACGGTATGTGATGTGGCGGCAAGGCAGCGCGGCAATGGAGCCCGCCCGCTGATCCGCCGGGGGACGCCAAGATGGACCTATCGGTAATCATTCCCAGCTACAGGCGCTGCGACGACCTGGACCGCTGCCTCCGCGCGCTGGCGCGTCAGCAGCGCCCCGCCGACGAGGTGGTGGTGGTGGCGCGCGCCGACGACGCGCCCACGCTGGCGCTGGTCTCGCGCTGGCTCTCCACGGCCAGCGCCGACACCCTGCCGGGCCTGCGCCTGGTGACGGTGGACGAGCCGGGCCAGGTGGCCGCCAACAACCGCGGCTTCGCGGCTGCGCGCGGCGACATCCTGTGCCTGACCGACGACGACGCCGCGCCGCATCCAGACTGGCTGGCGCGTATCGGCGGCCATTTCGCGCGCGACGCCAGCCTCGGCGGCGTGGGCGGGCGTGACCGCGTGCACGAAGGTGGCCGCGTCCTGCAAGGCGCGGCGAACTGCGTGGGCCAGGTGCGCTGGTACGGCCGCGTGATCGGCAATCATCACATCGGCGCCGGCGCGCCGCGCGACGTGGACGTGCTCAAGGGCGTGAACATGGCGTGGCGGCGCAACGCGGTGGCCGGGCTGCGCTTCGACACGCGGCTGCGCGGCGCGGGCGCCCAGGTCCACAACGACCTCGCCTTCAGCCTGGCCGTGCGCCGTGCGGGCTGGCGGCTGCTGTACGACCCGGCGCTGTGTGTCGATCACTTTCCGGCGCCGCGTGCCGATGCCGACCAGCGCGCGGTCTTCAACGCCGAGTCCTATTACAACGCCAGCTACAACCTCCACCTGGTACTCGACGAGCACCTGCGCGCCACCGGCGTGCCGGCCAGCCGCCGGGCGATGGCGGGCGCGTGGCAGGTGCTGGCGGGCTCGCGCAACTATCCGGGCTGGCTGCGCGCACTGGCGCTGTGCCTGGGCGGCGAGGGTGGCCGCGCGTGGCGGCGCATGGCGCTCGCGCAGCGGGCGCGGGCCGACGCCCTGATGGCGCTGCATGCCCCCGACGCCATGCGGCGCATGCCCCACGTGGTGCCGCCCACGTCCGGTGTGCCCGAACGTGCGGAAACAGACGTCCGCCCCGATGCCGGCGGCGCTTCAATGACTCCCATCGGTATGCAGCAACAAGGGCGCGCAGGCGCCGACAAGGAGAAGCTGCCATGGTAAATCGATTCCTCCCCCGCCTCGTTACGCTGGCCATGCTGGCCGCGCTTGGCGGCTGCACCTGGGCACCGGGGCCCGCACTGGACAGCAGCCGCATCCAGGACGACCTGTCCGCCAAGACCGGCACGGATGTCTATCCGGTCAAGCTGATCACCGCCGACGTGGTGCGCGCCCAACCGGACTCCATCGCGCTGGCCGCCGCCGTGCCCGATTCGCCGGCCCGCACGGGCAAGCTGGGCGACGACCTCGACGGCTACGAATACCTGATCGGACCGCAAGACCTCGTCGGCGTGACCGTGCTCGACCACCCCGAGATGAGTTCCGGCCTGCTGACCGCCCCGGTCACCGGCGCCACCGCGCCCGTGCCCGGCGTGCCGCAGGTCACCCCGACCGGGCTGCCAACGGACCAGAGCGGCTACCGCGTGGACCGTACCGGCGAGATGTACTACCCGCCGGTGGGCAAGCTGCGCGTGGGCGGCAAGACCGTCGACCAGGTGCGCGCCATGATCACCGGGGCGATCAAGAACACCGTGCGCGACCCGCGCGTGGATGTGCGCGTCATCGCCTACCGCAGCAAGCGCGTGGACGTGACCGGGCAGGTCCGCACGCCGGGCATGCTGCCGGTGACGGACGTCCCGGTGACGCTGGTCAACGCCATCACGCGGGCCGGCGGCTTCGCGCCGGAGGCGGACGTGCAGAAGGTGCGCCTGACCCGTGACGGCAAGCTGTTCGAGTTCGACCTCGAGGCGCTGATCGAACGCCGCAACGGCGCGCATGACTTCCTGCTGCGCGGCGGCGACGTGGTCTACGTGCCGGACCGCCTGTCCAGCCGCATCTTCGTGCTCGGCGAGGTGGCGCGCCCGCAGTCGCTGCTGATGAACAAGGGACGGCTGTCGCTGGCCGACGCGCTGGCAGGCGTGAACAGCATCGACGTGAAGGCGGCCGACCCGCGCCAGATCTTCGTGATCCGTGGCATGCGCGACAAGCCGCAGACGCCCGACGTGTACCGGCTGGACATGACCCAGGTGGACGCGATGCTGCTGTCCACGCAGTTCCGGCTCGAGCCACTTGATGTGGTCTATGTCGGCACCTCGGACGCCGTGCGCTTCAACCGCGTGCTCGACCAGATCACCCCTACCATCCAGACCCTGTTCTTCACAGTGGAACTGGCTCGCTAGCCTCGTCAGGACGGAGCCGACATGAATACCCCTTTCCAGCGTCCCTACGGTACGCCACTGCCCCTGGAGGACGACGAGTTCATCCTGCGCGATCTGGTGCGCATGGTGCGCCAGCAGCTTGGCTGGGTGATCGGCATCACGGCCGTGGTGGCCGCGGTGGCCACGCTCTACGCCTACTCGCTGCCGGCGATCTACGCGGCGGATGCGCTGCTCCAGGTGCAGGCGAAGAACTCGGACAGCCCGCTGTCGCGTGCCTCGCAGGTGATGGGCGGCACCTCGCAGCTGGGGACCGAGACCGAGATCGAGATCATCCGCAGCCGCTCGGTGCTTGAGCCGGTGGTGAACGCGTTCCGACTCAACGTCTCGGTGTCGCCGGTGGTGATGCCCTATCTCGGCAACCTGGCGCGGCGCTTCGCCAAGTCGGGCGAGCCGGCGCCGGCCTGGTTCGGCCTGTCGCGCTACGCCTGGGGCGGCGAGCAGATCGACCTGGAACTGCTCGGCGTGCCGGCGGCGCTGGAAGGGGTGCCGCTGACGCTGCGCGCGCTCGGCAACGACAGCTTCGCGCTGTACGACCCCGAAGGGGTGAAGCTGCTGACCGGGCAGGTGGGCGAGATTGCCGACGACGGTCCGCTGCAGATCCGCATCGGCAAGCTCGTGGCGCGGCCCGGCACCGAGTTCACGGTCACGCGCTCGAACCAGCTTGCCGCCATCGGCGGGCTGGCCAAGTCGCTGCTGGTGCTGGAGCAGGGCAAGCAGACCGGCATCGTGCAGATTTCGATGGAGAGCAGCGACCGCGTGCGCGCCATGCAGATCGCCAACGCGGTGGTGCAGTCCTACGTGCGGCAGAACCTGGAGCGGCATCAGGAGGAAACCGCCCGCACGCTCGACTTCCTCAACGCCGAGGTGCCGCGCGTGCGCGCGGACCTGGAGAAGGCCGAGGACGCGCTGGCCGCGCTGCAACAGCGCCAGGGCGCGGTGAAGCCGACGTCGGAAGCCCAGTCCTACCTCGCGGGCGGGCTGGAGCTGGATCGCCAGATCGCCCAGCTGAACCTGCAGCGCACGCAGCTGCTGCAACGCTTCATGCCGGGCCATCCGCAGGTGCAGACCATCGACACGCAGCTCGGGCAGCTGCGCGCGCTGCAACAGAAGCTGGAATCGCGCTTCCACGACATGCCCGCGTCCGAGAAGGCCGGCGTGCGCATGGAGCGCGACGTGAAGATCGCCCAGGAGATCTACATCTCGCTGCAGAACAAGACGCAGGAGCTGATGATCAACCGCGCCGGCATGGTCGGCAATGTGCATGTGCTGGACGAGGCGCTGGTGCCGTCGTCGCCGGTCAAGCCCAAGCGGGCGCTGATCATCGCGGCCGGGCTGATCCTCGGGCTGGTGCTGGCCGTGCTGACGGTGTTCATGCGCCGCGCGGTGTTTGGCCGCATGCACGAGATGGAGGAGATCGAACGCCGCCTGGCGCTGCCGATGTTCGGCGAGATTCCGTTCAGCCCGGCGCAGAGCTGGCTGGAGGACTACTCGCGGCTCGAGGCCACGGCCCCGCCCGAACTGCCGCTGCCGGTGGAACTGGCCGGCGCCGAGCACGTGCCCGTGACGCCCGAGCGCGCCGAGGAATGGCTGCCCGCCGCCACCCGTCCGGTGCTGGCGGAGAGCCGGCCGCACGACGAGGCCATCGAGGCGCTGTGCGGCATCTGCACCCAGTTCCAGTTCACGCTGGAGCAGATGGGCCACCGCGTGGTGGCGATGGTCGGGGCCACCTCCGGGGTCGGCAAGAGCTTCGTCACGTCGAACCTCGGCACGCTGCTGGCCAAGTCGAACCGCCGCGTGCTGCTGATCGATGGCGACCTGCGCCGCCAGCGCCTGTCCGGCTACTTCAACCGGGCCGCCGGCATGGGCCTCTCGGAAATGCTGGGCGGCCGCATCGACGCCAACCAGGCCGTGGTGCCCACGGGCGTGTCGAACCTCTGGATCGTGCCCGCCGGCAACTTCGGCGCCACGCCGGCCGAGCTGCTGATGAACACCCGCTTCCGCCAGGCGCTGGACACCTACTCGCGCACCTACGACCTCGTCATCATCGACACCCCGCCGGTGCTGGACCACAACGATGCGATGGCCGTCTCCGCGCTGGCTGGCGCCACCGTGATGGTGCTGCGCACGGGCGCCCATACCGAGGAACAGATCGTCGATGCGGTCAAGCGGCTCAAGCGCGCTGGCGGCAATGTGGTGGGGGGCATCCTCAACACCGTGGTCGGCGAGGCCGTGCCGCAGTCCGACAGCCTGAGCGACACGCTCGCGCGCGCGTCCGGGCAGCCCGCCTGATGCGCCGCCCCGCACGTCACGCACACCACGCACCCCTCCCGGGAGCCCGCCCGTGATGACCCTCGCCCTCGACGGCCCCCGCCGCGCCAACCGCCAGCTCCACCCGGCGCTGGTGCCGGGGCTGTTCTTCGCCTTCGTGCTGGTGCTGATCCTGCTCAGGCTGGGCCGCGTGGTGGAGCTGGCGTACCCGGTGGGCGCCGTGCTGGTGGGGCTGATGTGCTACCGGCGCAACCCGGCCGAGTACGTGTCCTTCATGTGCTGGCTCTACTTCCTCTCGCCCGAGGTGCGCCGCATCGCCGATTTCTTCAACGGCGCCTACAACCCGATCAGCCCGATCCAGATGGCGCCGGTGCTGGTGGCCATCCTCAGCGGCCTGACCGTGCTCACCCACTACCGCGTGGTGGCGACCAAGCGCGCCTTCCCGTCGCTGCTGATCGTGCTGGCGATGACGTACGCGCTGGTGGTGGGATGCATCCGCAACTCGGTGCCGTCCGCGCTGTTCTCGTTCGGCTACGCCATCATCCCGGTCTTCGTCGGCTTCCATGTGCTGGCCACCTGGAAGCACTTCCCGGTCTATTCGCGCGTGCTGGTCTCCACGTTCAGCTGGGGCATGTTCGTGATCGGCATCTACGGGGTGATCCAGTACGTGCTGATGCCGCCCTGGGACGCCATGTGGATGCTGAAATCGGGCATCGGCTCGGTGGGCGAGCCGCTGCCGTTCAGCTTCCGCGTGTTCAGCACGCTCAACTCGCCGGGGCCGCTCGCCACGGTGCTGATGGGCGGCCTGCTGTTCATGCTGGCCGGGCGCGGCAAGGTGGTCTGGGTGGGCGCGGTGTCCGGGCTGGTGGTGCTGATGCTCACCGCCGTGCGTTCGGCCTGGGGCGGGCTGATCATCGGCGGGATCTACGCGCTGGCCTGCATCGACGCCCGCACGCGTGCCCGGGTGATCCTCGCCATCCTGATCGTGTCCGCGCTGTCGGTCCCGATGTTCGCCGTCGAGGAGTTCGCCAAGCCGGTGCTGGACCGCATGGAGAGCGTCACCTCGATCAAGGACGACCGCAGCTTCCAGATCCGCATGCGCTTCTACGAGTCCTTCCTGGCCGCGGCGACCAGCGACATCGCCGGGGCGGGCATGGGTTCGGTCGGCATCGGCACCAAGCTCGATTCCGCCACCAGCCAGCTCGGCAAGTTCGGCGTGTTCGACAGCGGGCTGATGGAGATTCCGTTCGTGATGGGCTGGCCCGGCACGCTGCTCTACCTCACCGGGCTGCTGTGGATGATTGGCCGGGCGATGAAGCGCGGGCTGGCGATGAAGTCCAACCGGCTGCTTGCCGCCGCCGTGGGGACGTCGATCGCGCTGGTGTCGATGCTGGTGTTCAGCAACACGCTGAACGCGTTCGACGGCATCCTGTTCCAGCTCGGCGTGACGCTGCCCGTGATCGGCCATCGCTACGCGCGCATGCTGGCCGCATCGGGCGGGGCCACGCCATGATGCCGGCATCCGCCACAGGGGCCTCGGCAGTGTCGGCCGTGCCGCCGCTGCGTGTCGCCATCGTCACGCACGTGGTGGACCGCAACGACGGGCAGGGCCGCGTGAACCACGAGATCGTGGCGGCGGCGCTGGCGGCGGGCTGCGAGGTGACGCTCGTGGCCAGCCAGGTGGCGGCGATGTGGCGCGAGCATCCGCGCGTGCGCTGGCACGCCGTGCCCGAGGCGCGGCTGCCCACGGCGCTGCTGCGCTACCAGGCCTTCGCCGTGGCGAGTGGCTGGTGGCTGGCGCGGCACCGCCGGCAGTTCGACATCGTCCACGTGAACGGCTTCATCACCTGGGCCCATGCCGATGTGAACACGGCGCACTTCGTGCACCACGGCTGGCTCCATTCCGGCTACTACCCCTACCGCCTGCGCGACGGCGCGCGCGCCGCCTACCAATGGGCCTACACGCGGCTCAACGCCCGGCTGGAGCGCATGGCGTTCCGCCGCGCGCGGGCGGTGGTGGCGGTGTCGCCGCGCATCGTGGCGGAACTGCGGGCGACCGGCGTGCCGGTGGATGGCATCGAGGTCATCCCGAACGGTGTGGACACCGCCGAGTTCGCCCCGGGCAAGGTCTGCCGCGCGCGCTTCCGGCTGCCGGTGGGCGTGCCGCTGCTGCTGTTCGCGGGCGACCTGCGCACGCCGCGCAAGAACCTGGATACCGTGCTGGCGGCGCTCGCCCAGGTGCCGGAGCCCGTGGCGCTGGCCGTGGCCGGCAACGCCGAAGGCAGCCCCTATCCGCAGCGCGCCCGCGAACTCGGGCTGGCTGACCGCGTGCACTTCCTCGGCCATGTGGCCGACATGCCCACGCTGATGCGCAGCTGCGACGCGCTGGTGTTTCCGTCGCGCTACGAGCCGATGGGGCTTGTGGTGCTCGAGGCCATGGCCAGCGGCATGGCCGTGCTGACCGCGCGCTCCACGGGCGCGGCCGGACTGGTGCCGGACGGCGCCGGCATCGTGATCGACGACCCCGACGACGCCGTGGCGCTGGCCGCCGCGATCCGCCACTTCACGGCCGACCCCGGTGCGCTGCGGCGCATGGGGCAGGTCGGCCGCGCCGCGATGCTGGCGCAGGGCTGGGACGCGATGGGCCAGCACTACCTGCAGCTCTACCGCCGCCTGGCCGTGCGGCCCGTACCCATCCGATCGGAGGAATCCGACATGACGCTGAAGGGAGAGACCCGATGACCGCACGACTGGCGATTGGCGACCTGACTGCACCGCATCATCCCCCTGGCGCGCTGCGCGTGCAGCCGGGCGCGAACGACGCCGGCCCCGAGACGCTGGCGGCACAACTCGCGCAAGCCGCGCGCCCGCCGCTGTCCGCGTTCCAGATCGGCATGCACTGGTTTCCCGAGCGCGCGGGCGGGCTGGACCGCATGTACCACGCGCTGACCGGCGCGCTGCCGGCAGCCGGGGTGGAGGTGCGCGGCATGCTGGCCGGCTCCGGCGCGGCGGCGGCCGACACCCACGGCGCCATCAAGGCGTTCGCGCCGGCCGACGCGAGCGTGCCGATGCGGCTGCTGCGTGCGCGCCGGACGCTGCGCGCGATGCTGGCGCAGGAGAAGCCCGATGTCATCGCCTCGCATTTCGCCCTCTACACCTTGCCCGGGCTGGACCTGATCCGCGACTACCCGACCGTGATGCATTTCCACGGCCCCTGGGCCGCCGAGAACCAGGCCGAGGGCGTGGCGGACGCGGCCAGCCGCATCCAGCATCGCGTGGAGGCCGCCGTCTATGCGCGCTGCCGGCTCCATATCGTGCTGTCGATGGCCTTCGGCCGCGTGCTGCAAACGCGCTACGGCGTGGACCCGGCGCGGATCCGCATCGTGCCGGGCTGCGTCGATGCGGCGCGCTTCAACGTGCCGATGGACCGCCGCGCCGCGCGCCAGGCGCTGAACCTGCCGACCGATCGCCCGATCGTGCTGACGCTGCGCCGGCTGGTGCGGCGCATGGGGCTGGAGGATCTGATCGATGCGATGGCGAGCGTGCGCCGGAGCGTGCCGGATGCGCTGCTGCTGATCGTCGGGCGCGGCACGCTCGATACCGAACTGCGCGAGCGCGTCGCCGCCATCGGCCTGCAGGATCACGTGCGGCTGCTTGGCGCGCTGCCGGATGCCCAGTTGCCGCTGATCTACCGCGCGGCGGACGTGAGCGTGGTGCCCACGCTCTCGCTGGAGGGATTCGGGCTGACCACGGTGGAATCGCTGGCGGCCGGCACGCCGGTGCTGGTAACGCCGGTGGGCGGGCTGCCCGAGGCCGTGCGCGACCTGTCCGAGGCGCTGGTGCTGCCGTCCAGCGGCATGAGTGCGCTGGCGGCCGGCCTGACCGATGCGCTGCGCGGCAACCTGCGGCTGCCGGACGCCTACGCGTGCCGCCGCTACGTGCGCGAGCGCTTCGACGTGCCGGTCATCGCGGCGAAGGTGGCCCAGGTGTACCGCGAGGCGGTCAATCAATGCGAATGAACAGGCCAGCAGGATCGAGGGAGTAAAGATGAAAGTTGCAGTGGTCCATGACTGGCTGGTGGCCTACGCCGGCGCCGAACGGGTGCTCGAGCAGATCCTGCGCTGCTATCCCGAGGCGGACGTGTTCAGCCTGATCGACTTCGCCGAGGAACGCGCCTTCCTGCAGGGGCGGCCCGTCACCACCTCGTTCATCCAGCGGCTGCCGTTCGCGCGCACGCGCTACCGCGGCTATCTGCCGCTGATGCCACTCGCCATCGAGCAGCTCGACGTGTCCGGCTACGACCTGGTGATCTCCAGCTCGCACGCGGTGGCCAAGGGCGTGCTGACCGGCCCCGACCAGCTCCATATCAGCTACGTCCACACGCCGATCCGCTATGCGTGGGACCTCCAGCACCAGTACCTGCGCGAGAGCAACCTCCAATACGGGCTGCGCTCGGTGCTGGCGCGCATGCTGCTGCACTACATCCGCAACTGGGATGCCCGCACGCGCGATGGCGTGGACCACTACATCGCCAACTCCGCGTTCGTGGCGCGGCGCATCCGCAAGATCTACGGCCGCCATGCCAGCGTGATCCATCCGCCCGTGGACGTGGAAGCCTTCGTTCCCGGCGGCCCGCGCGAGGACTACTACGTCACGGTGTCGCGGCTGGTGCCGTACAAGCGCGTGCCGCTGATCGCCGAGGCCTTCGCGAAGATGCCGGACCGCAAGCTGATCATCGTCGGCACCGGCCCGGAGCTGGACAAGGTGCGCCAGGCGGCGGGGCCCAATGTGCAGGTGATGGGCCACCTGCCGTTCGAGGCCATGCGCCGCACCATGCAGCACGCCCGGGCCTTCCTGTTCGCGGCCGAGGAGGACTTCGGCATCTCGGTGGTGGAGGCGCAGGCCTGCGGCACGCCGGTCATCGCCTATGGCCGGGGCGGCGCGCTGGAGACGGTGCGCGACGAGAAAAGCGCCATGCCCACCGGGCTGTTCTTTGCCGAACAGACCGTGCCGGCGATTATCGACGCCGTGGAGCGCTTCGAGCGCCAGCCCGAACTGTTCCGCCCCGAGTATTGCCGGCTCAACGCCGAGCAGTTCTCGGCCGACCAGTTCCGCGAGGCGCTGCTGGGCTTCGTGGCGCGGGCGCGGGCCATCGCCGCCGGGGGGAAGTCGTCCGGCGGGGGCGACGATGCCTCCCAGCCCGTGCGCGATGACCAGCTCGACGGCTTTGCGGGGTGGCGCGATGGCTGATGCGCACCGGGTGCCGCCCGCGTGCGTGCCCCGGCCAGGCCAGACGCGTTTCGGTCCCTGTCTCGGTTCCTTCCTCGCCACGCTGGGGCTGATCGTCCTGCTGCTGCTGTGCACACCAGTGGGCGCGGTGGGGCTCGACTACCGCACGTCCTGGGTCGGCAATACGCTGGGGTTCGGCAATGGCCGCTGGGTGCCCAACGCCGTGGAGGACATCGCCGTCACGCCGGAGGGTGTGGTGGTGACCAACACCGAGTGGGACGAGGCCGGCGGCGAGATCACGCTCATCCGCGACGGCAAGGTCGATGGCGTGGGCGACCACACCCACGGCTGGGGCAACTTCGGCGGCGACGCGATCGCCGTGGGCGACGGCTACGCCTTTACGGCGGCGCGCATCGAGAATGCCGGCGGCAAGCTGGCCAACCGGCCCGGCTATCCCGAGAAGAACACGGTCTGGTTCGGCCTGATGCGGCGCGAACTCGACCACCTGTCGCGCGGCGCGCCGTTCGAGGGCGGGGTGGGCAATGCCGACGACGTGAACCCGAGCCCGGTGCTGAACAGCTTCCTGCGTATCACCGCCGTGCGCGAGGGCGAGGACGCCGCCGTGCGCGGGCTGGCGGTGCAGAACAACGTGCTCTATGCGGCCACGCCGCTGCGCAACCGCGTCGACCGCTTCGACACGCGCACCATGCGCCGGCTGGGCACCTGGGAGGCCGAGCAGCCGGGCAAGATGGCGCCGGACGGCGCCGGCAACCTGTGGGTGATCCTGCGCACGGCGGGCACGCAGGGCCGGCAGGTGGTGCGTTTCGACGCCGACGGCAAGCGCACCGCGCAGGTGCCGCTGCCGGCCGGCACCCTGCCGGTGGACATCGCCGTGGGCGTGGACGGCCGCCTGCTGATCGCCGACAACGGCCCGAACCAGAACCTGCTCTGGTTCCAGGTGGAGGGCAACACCGTGACCCCGGCGGGCGAGCTGGGCGAGCGCGGCGGCGCCTACAGCACCCGCAACGGCGCGCGCGCGGGCAGCGTGGGGCCGCTGCGCTTCCAGGGCCTGACCAGCGTGGGCCTGGATCGCAAGGGCAATATCTACGTGGCGATGAGCGGCATGGGCCCGCGCCCGGTGGGCCATCGCCCCTACCATTTCGGCGCCGTGCTCGAAAGCTACACGCCGGACGCCAAGCCGCGCTGGCGGTTGGAGGGCCTGCTGTTCCTCGACACCGTGCATGTCGATCCGGGCGACCCCGGCTGGGCCTACACCGGCACCCGGCGCTTCCGGCTCGACTTCGACCACATGGACCCCGGCAGCGAGTGGCGCTACACCGGCATCACGCAGGACCCGTTCCGCTACCCGCAGGACGCCGCCTTCGCGGCGGGCCCCGAGGGGCGCGGCTTTCCGCTGATGCGGCGCATCCAGGGCCGGCTGTTCGGCTTCTTCACGGACCGCCACGCCAAGTACCTCAAGATCTATCGCTTCGATCCGGCCCGCTCGGAACTGGCCGTGCCGGCGGGGTTCATCTCGACCCGGCGCATCGAAGGCAACTGGCCGCCGTTCCAGCCGCCATCGGGCGAATGGATCTGGCACGACGACAACGGCGATTCCCGCTTCCAGGCCAACGAGTTCGAGCGCAACAGCGGCCGCGACGCGCCCGCCATGCAGGCCTGGTGGGTGGACGACCGGGGCGACGTCTGGGCCGGCTCCTACGACCAGGGCATCCGCCGCTTCCGCCTGCGCGGGCTGGACCGCCAGGGCAATCCCGACTACAGCTTCGACACCGTGGAGCGCGAGCCGATGCCGGCGCCGTTCACCAAGGTGCAGCGCCTGCAATATTTCCCGGAGACCGACACCATGTACCTGACCGGCGCCACGGCCGCCAAGCCCTATGACCCCGGCCAGTGGGACTCGATCGGGCGCGTGGTGGCGCGCTACGACAACTGGCGCGGCACCAGCCGCAACACCGTGCGCAAGCCGCGCTACGTGGTGGAGCTGGACAGCCTGCCGGGCCGCCGCCCGACGCAGGGCATCGAGGGCATCGCCGTGGCCGGCGACTACATGTTCCTGGTCGAGGCCGAAAAGGCCCATGTGCGGGTGCTGGAGAACCGCACCGGCCGGCATATCGGCGTGATGACGCCGGGCGGCGAGGTCGGCAACGAGAGCGGCTGGGTCGATGTGCCGATGGGCATCACCGCGCTGCGCCGCCCCAATGGCGAGTATGTGGTCTTCGTCGAGGAAGACGCGCGCGGCAAGAACCTGATGTACCGGTGGCGCCCGGCGGCGGTGGCGGCGGCATCGGCCGGGGAGGCGAAACGGCCATGATGGACGTCACCCTGCGGCGCAACCTGCTGATCAACCTGACCGGGCTCGCCCTGCCGACGCTGGTGTCGCTGGTCACCGTGCCGCTCTATATCAAGGTGCTGGGCGTGGACCGCTTCGGCGTGATGACGCTGGTCTGGGTGCTGGTGGGCTATTTCACGCTGTGCGACTTCGGCATCAGCCTGGCCGGCGAGAAGCGCATCGCCCGCGCGCTGGCCGTCGCCGACCGCGCCGACATCGCCCTGACGTTCTGGAGCGCGCTCTGGACCAGCCTGGTCACCGGGCTGATCGGCGCGGTGATCCTGTGGGGCGTGGCCGGCGCCTATTTCCACTGGGCCACGCACGCGCCCGAGGCGCTGCTGAACGAGGTGACGCGGGCGCTGCCGTGGATCGCGCTGTCGATCCCGGTCGGCAACGTGGCGCTGGTGTTCGCCGGGGCCATCAGCGCGGCGGAGCGCTTCTCGGTCTTCAACATCAACCAGACCATCGGCACGGTGATGTTCCAGGTGCTGCCGGTGACGGCGGCCTTCGTGTTCGCGCCAACCCTGCAGGTGGCGCTGTGCACGGCGGTGATCGCCCGGGCCATCAGTGCGCTGATGCTGGGCGTGGCGGCGGTGCGGGTGCTGGAGATCGACACCGTCCAGCGGGCCCAGCGCGCCTGCGTGCGCGCGCTGTTCGGCTACGGCCGCTGGCTGCAGCTGACCGTGGCGGCCAACATGATCGGCGAGTCGCTGGACCGCGTGGTGGTCGGCGCGCTCCAGCCGCCGCGCTTCGTCACGTACTACGCGGTGCCGCAGAACCTGGTGTCCCGGCTGAACCTGCTCTCGGGTGCGCTCTCGCGCACGCTGTTCCCGCGCCTGGCCGCCGCCCCGCGCGAGGAGGCGGTGGAGATCGCCCATCATGCGCTCGGCTTTCTCCAGACGTTGCTCACGCCGGTGACGATTGGCGCGCTGTTCGTGCTGGAGCCGTTCCTGCGCTCGTGGGTGGGGCAGGAGCTGTCGTCCAGCTCGGGCGAGATCGGCCGGATCATGATCCTGGGTGTGTGGCTTGGCGGACAGACGACCGTGGCGCGCAACCTCATGCTGGCCCAAGGCAAGGAGGCGGGTGTGGCGCACGTGTCGCTGCTGCTGCTGCCGGCGTTTGCGCTGCTGCTGTGGGGCGGGGTCTACGTGTTCGGCATCCAGGGTGCGGTGATGGCGGTGCTGGTGCGCGGGGTGGCCGAGTATGCGGCGCTGCTGCGGCTCTGCGGCATGCGCGCAAGGCCGCTGGTGCATGAGATGGCGCCGCACCTGGTGTTCGTCTCGCTGGCGCTGCTGCTGGCATCGCACGTGGACGGCTGGCTCCCTTGCCTGGCGGCGGGCACGGCGCTCGCCCTTTGCAACATGGGATGGTCGCTGCACAGCTCGGCTACGTTCCGGGATGTGGCGAAGTCGGCCTGGCGGCGCGTGTCGCCGCGCCCCACGCCCGATGGCGCGGCACCGGATGTCGCCGCGCCCGCTAACCACGAAGGGAAGACATGAGGATCCTTCACCTGGCCAACCACGCCCGCGATGTCGGCAACGGCATCGTGAACGTCATGGTGGACCTGGCGGTGGCGCAGGCCGCGGCCGGGCACGCGGTCACCATCGCCTCCGCCGAATGCGGGTTTGGCGAACTGCTGGCCGGCTCGGGCGTGCGGCACGTGACGCTGGCGCAGCGCAAGCCGCTCGCGCTGCCGCTGGCGGTGCGCGAACTGCGCCGCCTGACGCGGGAGACCACGCCGGACATCGTCCACGCGCATATGGTGTCCGGGGCGCTGGTCGGCGCGCTGGCGCGCCGCGCGGGCGGCGGGCGCTACGCGCTGGTGACCACGGTCCATAACGAATTCCAGCGCAGCTCGGACCTGATGCGCCTGGGCGACCGCGTGGTGGCCGTCAGCGGCGCCGTGGCGGCGTCGATGATCGGGCGCGGCATTCCGGCGGACAAGATTCGCGTGGTACGCAACGGCACCATCGGCTCGGCGCGGCTGGCGCGCCTGCCGGCGGCACGAAAGACGCTGGCGGGGCCGTCGATCGTCACGGTATCCGGCCTCTACGCGCGCAAGGGCGTGCTCGATCTGATCGATGCCTTCGCCGATGTGCACCGCGCCGTGCCGGGCGCGCAGCTCTATCTGGTCGGCAACGGCCCGGACCGCGCCGCCTGCGTGCAGCTGGCGGAGGATCTGGGCGTCAGCGACGCCGTGCACCTGCCCGGCTTCGCGCGCGACCCCCGGCCGTGGATGCGGGCCGCCGACGTATTCGTGCTGGCCTCGCACTCGGAGTCGTTCCCGCTGGTGCTGAGCGAAGCCCGCGAGGCGGGCTGCGCCATCGTCGCCACGGCGGTGGGCGGCGTGCCCGAGGCGCTCGGCTACGGCGCGGCGGGCCTGATCGTGCCGGCCCAGCGGCCCCGCCTGCTGGGCGAGGCGCTGTCGAGCCTGCTGCGCGACCGCGACACGCTCGACGGCTGGCGCGCGCGCGCCGCACAGGACATCGACTGGCTGCGCGTGGACCGCGTGGAGCGCGACTACGGCGCCATCTACACCGAATTGCTGGCCGAGCAGTTGGCGGAGGCGCGACCGCCCCAGCACGGCCCCCACGCCCCCCATGCCCCCCTTCCCGTCGCCGGCGTGACCGAGCCCGCCAAGGAGCTTGCGCGCCATGGCTGAACAGGACCCCCCACGTATGCTGCACGTAGACCTGCTGGCCCATGGCGCCAGGACGGGCAACCATCAGCCGTCGCCTGCACGGCGCGTGCTGTTCGTCGACCAGAGCGGCGAGATCGGCGGTGCGCAGCTCAGCCTGCTCGACATCGCGCGGCATCGCCGGCATGACAGCGAGGTGGTGCTGCTCGCCGACGGCCCGTTCCGCGAGCGCCTGGCCGCGCAGGGCGTGGTGGTGCGCGTGGAGGCGAGCGACGCCGTGGCGGCGCTGCGCCAGCGCGGATTCGGCGCGAGCGCGCTGCGCGGCCTGCTGGCGCTGCCCTCCCTGGTGCGGCGTGTGGCCCGGCGTGCGGCTGGCGCGGACGTGGTCTACGCCAACACGCAGCGCGCCATGGCGGTCTGCGTGCTCGGCAAGTGGCTGCACCGCCGCCCGGTGGTCTGGCATCTGCGCGATATCGTCGATGACAGCTTTTTCGGCGGCACGCAGTTACTGGCGATCCGCTGGCTGTCGCGCGGGCTCTCGCGCGTGGTGGCCAACTCGCAGGCCAGCGCGGACGCGTTCCGCAGGCTGGCCGGCGAAGGCGTGCCGGTGGACGTGGTGCATAACGGCATCGATCCCGCGCCGTTCGACGCCGCGCTGCAGCGCGACCGCATGGCGCTGCGCGTGGCGAACGGCCTGCCCGCCCGGGGCCTGGTGGTCGGCCTGTTCGGCCGGCTGACGTCCTGGAAGGGCCATCGCGTGCTGATGGATGCGGTGTCGCGCATGCCCGACACCACCATGGTCGTGGTGGGCGGGGCGCTGTTCGGCGAGCACGCCTACGAGGCGTCGCTGCGCGAGCGCGCGGCGCAGCCGGACCTGGCGGGGCGCGTCCATTTCACCGGCTTCCGGGCCGATGTGGCCGAACTCATGCACTGCATGGACGTGGTGGTGCATGCCTCGACCCGCGCCGAGCCATTCGGCCGTGTGGTGGTGGAGGGCATGCTGGCGGCGCGCCCGGTGGTGGCGACGGCGGCCGGCGGTGTCACCGAGATCGTCGACGATGGCGAGACCGGCATCCTGATCCCCTGCGACGATGCCCCGGCGCTCGCGGCGGCCCTGACCCGGCTGGCTGACGCCGCCGAGCGCGACCGGATGGGCGTCCGCGCCCGCGCGGCAGCGGTGGCGCGCTTCTCCCCCCAGGCCATGCTCACGGCCGTGGACCGCATCGTGGCCGACGTGGCACGCCGAGACGGCGTGGCGCAGGACGCGCCCGCCGTCTGACTTCCTTCCTGACTAATTAGATAGATCAGCGTGGCGTGATGGTTGCCGAAACGGTTGCCGAACCGGTCGCCGAGTCGGCGGTTATCGGGGTCACGCCGCCGGTGGTGCCCGCGCCGCGCGCGTGCCGGTGGATGTAGCCGCAGGCCAGCCGCGTGGTGCGCCACGCCTCAGCCACGCCGCGCAGCCCCTGCTGGCGCACGTTGTGGGCCAGGTTGTGGGACACGGCCGCCATCAGGAACACCGCGGCCTTGGCCGGGCGGCGTTCGCTCCAGCCATAGCGCTTGAACGTGGTGTAGATGCGCGAGGCGTGCAGGAACGGCCGGTAGTAGTCGCGGTTGGCTGGCGACGGGAAATGATGATTGGCCGCGCTGGCCAGCCATTCGATGCGGAAGTTGTGCTTGAACACCGCCCGGCTGGCCAGGTCGATCTCGTCGTAGCCATAAACCAGCTGCTCGTCGAAGGCCACGTGTTCGAACAGCTCGCGCGGAAACACGGTGCTGTTGATCACGATCGAGTACATGCGCTCGCCGCAGCGGTAGTTGTGTTGCTGGAAGCCGAGGAAGGCGCCCTTGTGCGGCCGGACGCGCTCGCCGTGGCAGACCTCGGTGCCGGTCAGGATCAGCCGGTTGGCGGGCCCGCCGGCGGCCACGTGGTGCACGTGGTCGTCGAGCAGCCGTTCGGCCATCTGCTGGAGGAAGGTCTCGCCCAGCGTGGCGTCATCGTCGATAAACAGCACGTGCGTGCCCGTGGCGGCAGCCAGGGCGCGGTTGCGGTTGGCGCAGAGGCCGCGGCGCGGCCCTTCGACGTAGGTGATGGCCGGGAACTCGCCCAGCATCATGTCGCGCGTGCGGTAATCCGTGCTGTCGTCGGAGACGATCAGCTGGTGCACGGGCGTCGTGGAGGTCTGGACCGATTGCAACGCGCGGCGCAGGTCGTCGGGCCGGTTTCGCGTGCAGATGCACAGCGAGAACGTCGGCAGGAAGCTGGCTGACATGGCGATTTCTCCCGTCGGGCTGGTGCCCGTATCGTCGTTTGCAGCCTGTGCGGCTGTCTTCGTCAGTCTGGGAGGCGCGGCCACCGGGGTCTGTACGCTCGCTCACTCACTCCCCGGCTCCCGCGCCTGCGCGCGGGGAGCCCCGGGGAGGGGGGAGCAAACGCGGCTCAGATGCCGGGCTGCGTGGGGAAGGACGCCTCGCGCCGTACCGCCGGCGCCGCGCGCGTGGCGCGCTCGTCGCCGCTGACCCAGTCCAGCGTGGCGCCGCGTTGCAGCGCGGCGTAGACCGCTTCGCCCTTGTTCTTGACCTTCAGGCGCTGGTACAGCGTGCAGGCGTGGCTCTTCACCGTGGCCACCGAGATATTGAGCATGCGGCTGACCGTCTTGATCGGATAGCCGCGTGCCAGCAGCACCAGCACCTCGTACTGGCGCGGCGTGATCTTGAGCATCTCGGCTTCGTCGTAGCTCGGTTCGTCCTCGGTCAGCGGCTGGGCCGTGGCACGCAGGGCGCCCATTGCGGCGCGGGGCGTGGCGGCGCAGGCGGCCAGCGCGTGCGGATCGGTCTGCACCGTGGCGGTCAGCGGCAGCGGCGCAGCCGAAGCCAGCGACAGCGTGGCCGGCAGCGCCGAACGCGAGGCGGCCGGGGCGGTCGCCACGGCGGCCGGCAGGGCATCGCCCGCGAACATCAGGCCCTGCACGCTGGAGATGGCGAGCCGGATGGCGGCTTCGATCACGGCCAGCGAGGCCGATTTCGGCAGGCAGCCGCAGATACCCCGCGCGGCGTCAGCCGTGGGCGCATGCAGCGGCAGCTGGTCGGACAGCACCAGGATGCGTTGCGGCGCAAGCCGTTCGCGCGCCAGTTCCAGTTGTGTCCAGCCGGCGAACTCGTCGGCGGGCATACCGAAGACCAGCAGGTCGGCATTGCGGTGTGGGGTGTCCAGTTTGCCGATGTCGGCCGGCGCAAGCGCCAGTACATGTCCGGATTCCTGGATGGTTTCGAGCATCTGCAACAGCCCGAGGCGGAGCAGTGGATGCTCCTCGATCAGCAAGGCGTTCATTATTCTTCACTCCCCGTTGGCGGGTGAGCTGCGGGCGCTTTGCGTAAGGGAATATCACCGGCAGGGCGGCCACCCATGACAGATGCCGCGAAGACCGCTTGAACCCCGTGCTTCCGTGTCAGTCGATGTCCAGTTGTGAGATTGGACTTTGCCGCGCGACCGGAAGGTTGACCCGAACCCTAACCCGAAAAAATCTCGCTCCTAAATTCGGCTTAAATTCATCTTATGGGCTGGTTCATCCGAAAGCAAGCGGGTGGAATTCAGCGTCTGCTGAGGTGGAATGAAAACGAACTCATAATCCGTTACTAAACCGAGCCACCCCTCATGCGTTTGGGCGGCGATGTTCGCCAAACGCCATCTGGCACAGGCTGGCCGCCCGGTTGCAGGCCTGATACAGGCGGTCCCGAATATGTTTCATCACTGCAACCATATTGAATAAAAGACACACGATAAATGGAAAAAGCTCACCCGACTGGGGGGTATGGCATTAACGAAAGTCTGCTTTATGCGCCAGTTTTGCAACCATTACAAAATGACTGGCGGATGGCGGCAGGAGCAGTTCTCCTTTCGTGGGGAGTCTCGTGGCCTAGTGCAAAAGGATGAGAGTGAAATCCCACCTCCGGAGGAAAGTAATCGAGGGTGTTAAGGGGGCGGCGCCCGGCTTGCCACCCACCTTCGTGGGGATACACCCCACCTCCCGGGGGAGGGCTGAAAGCCCGATGGACCGATTGCCGGAATAGGAAAAGGAAGGGAAACGAAAAGGAAACGGGCCGGACCACATGCCCATGGTCCGGCCCGTTTCCTTATTCAATGGCTACGCTTAGCGCGCCCAATACCCTGGACGCCTCACCCAGCCGCGGGGGCTCTGCACCCAGCGGTCCGGCACATAGCGGTAGCCGGGGCGCGCCGCCTGGTAATAGCCGCCGCGCCAGGCGTAGTTGCCCTGCACGCGGTCGTAGTGGCCGGGCACCCAGACCTTGCCGGGCCGCGGCGCCGGGCGCACTTCATGGCGCGGCGGCGGCGGGCGGTCGTCGTAGCCATTGCCATGGGCCTGGGCGGGCGACATCAGCCCGAAGGCACTCCCGGCGGCAAGGACAGCGGCGGCAAGCATCAGTTGGCGTTTCATGGTGGTTCTCCTTCTACCGGGTCATCCGGTCAGGTAAAGCAAGCTGCGGGATTGGGTTTGTTCGATGAAGTCCGACGCCGTGGCCGATCAATAGCGGCCGCGGTCGTGGTAGTGGTAATGGCCGCCGCGCGGCGGCACGACGATGCAGGCCGAAAGCAGGGCGCTCGTGGTGGCCAGCAAAAGGGTCAGGGCGATGGCGCGTTTCATGTGGGACTCCGTATGCGATTCGCTCGGTGGCGGTTCGCGTTGAACACGGCTTCACTGTAGCGACGCACCCCCGCCCCGCGCGGTTGCACTTGTAAGGCAGTCTTCGCGCCGGATGCGGCGAAAACGCCTCCCAATCGGCTTGGCCCATCGCCCGCCAGCCCTTGTCGGATAAGGCTTTGCGGCGAAGTGACGCCTACGCCCGCGGCGTGGCTGGTTGGAAGGCCCAGGGTAATGTGGCGTTACATCGGAAATGTCTGCTGCAAAGATTTGCCCGGGGGCAGCGCTGTCCTGATCCATTGACGTCGCCACGCTTCGCGCAGAAACGGGTACGCTTCAGCCTGTGCGCCCCGCACGGCGGGCTTCCCCGCAACGGTGCGCACCCCGCGCCGACGCCCTCGCCGGTCTCCGAAAACGCCCCACGGTGCGTCATCGGCAGCCGATTCCGGGGCCGCGCGCGTGGCACGAAGCTTGCGCCAGTCTGTTCGCCGTATTCCCGAGGGAGGACGTCATGCCGGTCATGTTCATCGTGCTGATCCTGCAGGCGCTCGAAGGCCTGAGCCCGCTGTCGGTGCCGCGTTTCGCGCGGATGCAGTTCGAAGACAGGGGCGATGCCGTCGCGGTCATGGAGCGCTCCAGCGTGCCGTGACCCCATCCGCCGTTCTCTCCCGGGCCAATGCCAAATACCAACGGAGGGAACATGAATCGCAGTGACGTGACCGATCTGATCATCGAAGCCAAGGTCAGGCGCGGGATTTCCTGGGCGCAGGTGGCCGAGCGCGTGGGCAAGAGCAAGGAATGGACGACGGCCGCGTGCCTGGGCCAGATGGTGTTCGACGAAGCCGGCGCGCGCGCCGTGATGGAGATCTTCGACCTCCCCGCCGAAGCCGAGCCGTGGCTACGTACCGTGCCCTACAAGGGCTCCCTGCCCACCCAGGTCCCCACCGACCCGCTGATCTACCGCTTCTACGAGCTGGTCAGCGTCTACGGCACCACTTTCAAGGCGCTGATCCATGAGGAATTTGGCGACGGCATCATGAGTGCCATCGACTTCCGCATGGACCTCCAGCGCGAAGCGGACCCCAACGGGGACCGCGTCCGGATCGAGATGTCCGGCAAGTTCCTGCCCTACAAGACGTATTGAAGGGCGCCGGGGCGGGCAGGCCGCCCCGGCATTTCCGTGTGTCGGATCGCACAGAGGCCGCGCGCCTCCCCTCGCCAGAATGCAGGAAACTGCCATGCGGCAACCCAGGGGGAGACACGGGCCATGCAGATCACTTACGACAAGCAGACCATCAACGCGTCCAACCCGCTGGCACGTTTTGCGCACCGGAGCCGGATCGCGCTGGGCCTCGGCATGGTGTCCGCCCGCTGCCCGCACGGCGGCACGGTAGTGGACTTCGGCGCGGGGCCGGGGTTGTTCCTGCACCGGCTTGGCCAGGCGCGGCCTGACCTGTCGCTGGCCGGACTCGACCCCTACAAGACCCCGGACTACCCCGAGATCCGCTATCTGGCCGAAATGGACGCCCAGCCCGCCGACTCGGTGGACATGCTGACCGCGTTCGAAGTCTGCGAGCACCTCTATGCGGACGAGGTCGACACCTTCCTCGACGACGCCCTGCGCATCCTGCGCCCCAGCGGCACGCTGATCATCTCGGTGCCGGTGATGTATGGCGTCGCCATCGTGCCGAAGCTGCTCAACGGCATGGTCAGCGAGCGCACGTTACGCATGGATCACACGCCGGGCGAGGCACTGCGGGCGCTGATGGGGTTGCCGGTCACGCGGCCGGACAATCCCCGCCATACCCACAAGGGTTTCGACTTCCGCAAGCTGCGCGCGCAGGTGAGCACGCGCTTCGACGTGGAAGCCGAATCCACCAGCCCGCTGCGTCAGCTGCCGTGGTGGCTCAGTTCGCAAGTCTTCATGATCTGCCGGCCACGCGAGGCCTAGGGCCCCGGAGGCTGGCTTCAGCCGAAGAACTCGTTGTAGTAGCGCGTGCAATGGCCCGATTGGCGGAAGGTGTAGGGCAGTTCCGCCATGGCGGCTGCGTCGAGCGAGCCGAAGGGGATGTCGAGGTCCAGGTCGTGCTGGGCGGTCTGGTCGTCGGTGCGGGAAGTCTGTTGCGGATTCACGGTAACGCTCGCTCAAGTCAATGACGCGTTCTGGGCGCCGGGGTCTGGAAGTTCGACGGGCGGGATCGCCGCCACGGGTTGAATCCTACGCAAGCAATGCGTATCGATCATCGGGGCGCGCCTCAAAACACTATTTCACGATCGCCATCAATCGTCGGGACCTATCGGGCCGATAGGGTCCACCCTTCCCCCATCACTCGCCCCAGAAAGCGCCGCCGCCTTCCCGTGACGGGTCTATAGTGGGCTGGGGAGCCGCTCCCTCG
The DNA here is from genome assembly GCF_056399925.1 of Cupriavidus sp. 01L43. NCBI lineage: Bacteria > Pseudomonadati > Pseudomonadota > Betaproteobacteria > Burkholderiales > Burkholderiaceae > Cupriavidus > Cupriavidus sp. 01L43. The sequence continues at coordinate 17,812 of NZ_JBFTSH010000005.1, read as the reverse complement.
CGGCGCCTGTCCCCCTGTCCTTCCAGTCACCGCCAACGCCTGCGGGAGCACGCCATGACACTACCGCCGTGCTATGCCGACCGCCGCGAGGCGGGCATCTATCTGGGCCGGGATCTCGCCGAACGCGGGATGGGCCATACCGATGATGGCCAGCCGGCGCTCGTGCTGGCGCTGCCGCGCGGTGGCGTACCCGTGGCTTTCGAGGTGGCGCGCGCGCTGGACGGCGCGCTGGACGTGCTGCTGGTGCGCAAGATCGGCGCCGCCGGCTACCCGGAACTGGCGCTGGGCGCGGTGGTGGAGGGCGATGCCAGCGGCGGCGAGCCGCATACCGTGGTCAATGACGATCCGTGGGCGCAGCGTTCGGTGGAGTCCGGCGCCTTCGATGCCGAGCGCGGCCGCCAGCTCAACGAGATCTGCCGGCGCCAGCAGCGTTATCGCGGCGGGCACGCCGTGACGGCGATGCAGGGGCGGCAGGTGATTGTCGTCGATGACGGCGTGGCCACCGGCGCCACCATGCGCGCGGCCCTGCACGCGGTGCGGGCCGCCGGCGCGGCGCGGATCGTGGCGGCCACCCCGGTCGGGGCGGCGGACGGGCTCGATTCGCTGCGCGAAGTGGCCGACGAAGTGGTGTGCCTGAAGACCCCGGACAGTTTCGGCGCCGTGGGCGCCTTCTACCTCGACTTCACGCAGACCAGTGACGAAGAGGCGCTGACCCTGCTGCGTGAGGCGCAGTTGTCAGCGATCACCGCCGCGGGCAGCCAGCCGGGCCTTCAGGTGCGGCACCAGCCCACCCGCCCGTAGCAGCGCGCGCAGGAAGTCCGGCATCGGCTCGCACGCCAGGTGCGTGCCGTCTTCGAGCCGGATACGCGCGCCGTCCAGATCCAGCGTGGCGCGCGCGCCATCGGCCAGCAGCGCCGCCTCGGCGCACACCATCACCGGCAGGCCAAGATTGAGCGCGTTGCGATAGAACAGTCCCGCGAAGGATGGCGCGATGACGGCGGCCACGCCGAGGTGGCGCAGCGCCTGCGGGGCCTGCTCGCGCGAGGACCCCATGCCGAAGTTGCTGCCGGCCACGACAAGGTCGCCGGGCCGCACCGAGGCCGGAAACTCCGGCCGCAGCGAGGCGAGGCAATGCTGGGCGAGCACGTCGATGCCGGCCTTCATATAGGTGCCGGGCGCCATGGCGTCAGTATCGACATCATCGCCAAAGCGCCAGATCCGGCCGGCTTGCGGCAGGGGGAATTCGGGGGCGGGGGGCATGTAACGCGTTGTCTGTCTCTTTCTGGTTTTTATGGGGATGCTACGGATGATGCGGGTGCAGCGAGTCAGGCGAGCAGCGTGCGGGGATCGGTAATGCGCCCGGTCACCGCGCTGGCAGCTACGGTCATCGGGGAGCCCAGCCAGACTTCGCTGCCGGCATCGCCCATCCGTCCCGCGAAGTTGCGCGCGGTGGAGGCGATGGCGTGGCTGCCGGCCGGGAAGCGGCTCGCGCCATAGCCGGCACAGGCGTTGCAGGCGTTGGGCAGCAGCGCGGCGCCGGCATCGGTCAACACTTGCAGCGTGCCTTCGCGCGCGGCCTGTTCCTGGTCACGCAGGGAGGCCGGGGCCACGCGCAGCGACACGCCGGGCGCCACCTTGCGCCCGCGCAGCACGCTGGCCGCCATGCGCAGGTCCTCGAGCTTGGCGCCGGTGCAGGCGCCCAGGTAGGCAATCTCCACCGGCTGGCCGGCGCTGACTTCCACCGGCGCGCTGTTGGCCGGCGAATGCGGCGCGGCCACCTGCGGCGCGAGCGTGCTGGCATCGAAACAATGGGTGGTCAGGACCGGCGCACCGGCGTCGCTGCGCCAGTGGCGGGTGTCGATGGCGGCCAGCGCGGCGGCATCCACGCCGGCTTCGGCCAGCCATGCGAGCGTGGTGGCGTCCGGCGCAACCAGCCCGGTCTGCGCGCCCAGTTCGGTACTCATATTGCACAGCGTCATGCGTTCCTGCATCGGCAGGGCGGTGACGGCGGCGCCGGTGTACTCGATGGCCTCGTAGTGGCCGCCGGCCATGCCGAGCTGCGCGCACAGGAACAGCATCATGTCCTTGGCGCAGACGCCGGCGCCCAGCGCGCCGCGCCAGTCGATGCGGATGGTCTGCGGCACGCGCAGCCAGATCTCGCCGGTGGCCAGCACGCCGGCCATCTCGGTGGCGCCGATGCCGAACATATAGGCGCCGAACGCGCCGCCGGTGGGCGTGTGGCTGTCGCCGCCGACGATGAAGCGGCCCGGCAGCACGTGGCCCTGCTCGGGCAGCACCACGTGGCAGATGCCCTGGCCATCGATAAAGTTCGAAATGCCGGCCTCGCGGACCCAGTCGCGCGTAAATTGGACAATGGCCTCGGCCTCGGCGTCGGGGTCGGCGGCCGGCACGTAGTGGTCGGTCACCACCACGAAGCGCGTGGGATCCCACACCTTGACGCCCAGCTCGCGCAGCAGCGGCGCCACGCGGCGCGGGCCGCTGGAGTCGTGCGCCATCGCCAGATCGACCTTGCACATCACCACCGTGCCGGGCGTGACGTGCGCCACGCCGGCGGCCCGGGCGACCAGCTTCTGCGCCAGCGTGGCCGGCGGGGGGGCGGGGGGCTCGGCGGCGTGGCCGCTCGGCAGCGTCATTCCGGCTGGGCTCCCGAGTACTTGACCACGGTGGCCCAGCGCTTCACGTCCTGCTTGACGAAGGTGGCGAAGGCGTCCGGCGCCATCGCGCTCGGCTGGGCGCCGTCGTTCTCGAGCCGCTTGCGCACCGCTGGCGATTCCAGCCCGTGGCGCGCGGCCTGATACAGCGCCTGGGTCACCTCCGGCGGCAGGTTGGCCGGTCCGAACAGGCCGAACCACGCGCTGGACTCGAAACCCTTCACCGTCGCGCCAATCGGCTGCGCGCCCGGGAACTGGGGCAGCGGCGCGGGGCTGGTCACGCCCAGCACCTTGAGCTTGCCCGCCTTCACGTGCTGGGCGACGTTGAGCGTGCTGGCGAACATCAGGTCCACCTGCCCGGCGAGCAGGTCCGTGATGGCCGGCGTGGTGCCCTTGTAGGGGATGTTGACGATATAGGTACCGGTCATCATCTTGAACATGTCACCGGCCAGATGCACCGACGAGCCAACCGAGCCGATGCCGAAATTGAGCTTGCCCGGCTCGGACTTGGCCAGCCGGATCAGTTCGGGGATGTTGTTGGCCGGCAGTTTCGGCGTGGCCACCAGCACGCTCGGCACCGTGGCCACCAGCGTGATCGGCGTGAAATCCTGGATCGGATCGAACGGCAGCTTCTTGTAGAGCGTGGCGTTGATGGTATGGCTGGTGAAGCTCATCAGCAGCGTGCTGCCATCGGCCGCGCTCTTGGCCACCATTTCCGCCGCGATGTTGCCGCCGGCGCCGGGACGGTTCTCCACCACCACCGGCTGGTCCAGCGACTGCGACATTTCCTGGGCGATGGTGCGCGCGAGGGTGTCCGTGGTGCCGCCGGCCGGCGCACCCACGAGGATGCGGATCGGCTTGCCGCCGGCTACCGCGGCGTGCGCGCCGGCGGGCAGCACGAGTGCCACGCACAGCGCCGCCGAGGCCGAGGCCGAAGCCATCAGCGCGGCGGGAAGGCGTTGGAACAGACGATGGAAGGGGCGAAGAACAGCAGCGCGGGCGGGCGGACAGGCAGGCGGACAAGCGAGCTGGTGCGCGCGCGGGCGGACGACTGGCATGACGGTAGCTCCTCGACAGTGTGATCAGGAGTGCGCAGTATCGCCCGGAATCCGCCGCGCGCGGCAGTGGACAGGAGGGGGGTCAGTCGCGCAGGCCGGTGCGGGTCTCGTTTTCCACCCACACGTTGGCGCTGTCTCCGCCCATCGGCGACAGGTCCATGCGGTACTCATAGCGGTCGGGCCGGTACTGGCCCAGCAGCAGCTGCACCGGGCGGCCGGCCTTGTCGAGCACCACGCGGCGCACGGCCAGCAGCGCGCCACCCACGGGTACGTCCAGCAGCGGGGCCACCACCACGTCGGCCAGGCGCGCGGTCAGCACCTGGCTGGCGCGGCCAAGCTCCACGCCGGCGGCCTCCAGCAGGCGCAGGATCGGCGTGCCTTCCAGATCCTTGCGTTGCAGCGGGCGGCCCAGGTCCACGGGCAGGTAGACGGTGATATGCGAGAGCGGACGGTCGCGGTAGTGGCGCACGCGCACGACCTTCACCACGGGGTCGCCCGGTTCGATCTTGAGCGCCTCGGCCACATCGGGGGTGGCGTGCACTTCGTCGATCGAGATCACCTTGACGGCGGTCTTCTCGCCCATGTCGATGATGTTGCCGAGCAGGCTGGTGGTGCGCTCTTCGGTGGCGGCCGGCTTCACCGGATGCGGGTTCACGAAGGTCCCCAGGCCACGATGACGCCGCACGAGACCTTCCTGCACCAGGCGGTCGAACACGCGGCGCATGGTCACGCGGGAGGCGTGAAACTGCTTGGCGAGGTCGATCTCGCCCGGCAGCGGGCCCTGCCCGAAACGGCCTTCCACGATCTGCTGGCGGAGGACTACGTAAATCTGGTGATACAGGGGAACGACGGCTTCACTCATGGTTTCCCTTGCGGATGCGCTGACAAGTCCTAGACGAGACTAATGTACGTTAAATCAGACATAGAGCCTAGCATGAAACAGGCTGGCGGCGCTCTGAGCACTCCGTACGCCCGCATTTGTTGCGGTCCCGCATCGCCGGCGCGGCGCGCGCAAGAAAGGCCCGCCGCCGGGCGGGATTCCCTCTGAAAGCCGGTGCTCACGTCGCACTGGCGCCGGGGCGCGGGGTAGGGTGCCTATCAGGGATTGCAATTCTTGACATATCAGGCACTTCGCACAGGCCATGTGATTGCGTAGCGGTCACCTCGGCCCGGCTGTTTCACCGCCGTAACGGGCCGCAGCGTTGCGGGGTTCCCCTAGGCGCCGCGCCAAGCCACTGAAAAATCACGGTTTTTTCGCAATTGCACGGGTCCCCCACGCAGCCATGCGGCTGGCGGTGTCTCAACGGTGTGACATGTCTACTGCGGTTCACAGCATCGCAGCATCGCCGGAGATGGGTGGCCGCTAGAAAAGTTCCCGGTCACCGGTTGGTAGCCCTTGTATTTCAACGGATTACACGGCGCGGGGCGCCCGCTGGCACTGTTTGTGCGCAAGGGGAGGCTGGTCTGGTCCCGTGCCGGACCTGAACCTCCAGCCGATGTTCTCGAGAGCGCCGGCCGGAGGCTGAGCCGCAGCACAAACTTCCTGGGAGCATCGTATGAAAAAGACATTACTGGCGTCGGCGATCACATTGGCCTTCTTTGGTAGCCAGGCCTATGCGAACCCGACAACCAACAACGACTCGGGCGAGGGCGACAACACGCAGACCGCCACCGCAACTTCCACCCAAGGCGATGGCGCCAACGCCAACGAAAATTCCACTGCGACTCAGGACAACAGCACCACTACCACCAACAGGACTTCGAACAGGACCGCCACGCTGACGCTCAACAAGACGTCCACCCGCGTCAGCACCCGCGTTCGCCAGAGCGTGGATGGCTACGGTAATGCCGCGGCGGCCAATGGCGGCACGGCCACGTCGTCGATCGCCAACTCCTTCAACTCGACCAAGGCCATCGCCGTCAGCCGACTCAGCGGCACGGTGTCCGGCAATACCATCAGCAACATCGGCAACTATGCCACCAACAGCGGCAATGCCAATGGCGCTACGGGTGGTGCAGGCGGCCGTGGGGTTGGCGGCACCGGCGAAGGCGGCAGCGGCGGCAATGGCGGCAACGGCGGCAATAGCGGCAATGGCGGCTCGGGCGGTTCGGGCGGCAGCGCCACCAACGGCAGCGCCAACAACGGCAGTGCCACCAATGGCAGCGCCACGGCAGGCAATGGCGGTCGTGGCGGCAACGCCAGCGGCAGCGCCGGTGATGGCGGCAACGCCCGCGCGAGCGGCGGCAGCTCCCTCAGCGCCAGCCTTGGCGTGGGTGGCCGTGGCGGCTCGGCCCTTGCGGGTGCTGGCGGCGGCTACAGCGGCGCGATTGGCGGCGACGGTGGCCGTGGCGGTGGCGCACTGGGCGCCGGCGGCAGCGCACTGGGCGCTGGCGGCGGGGCACTGGGCGCAGCCGCGGCACTGGGCGGCAGCAGCGGTGCCGGCAGCGCGGCCAGAGAGCGCGGCGATGGCGCTGGTGGCTCCAGCACGGCCACGGCCGGCGCAGGCGGCACGGGCACGACCGGTGCGGTATCGGCGAGCGGTGGTGCCGGTAGCGGCACGGGCGGCTCGGGTTCGGGCACGGGCGGCGCAGGCGCGGCCGGCGGCACGGGCACCTCGACGGCAGTGGGCGGCACGGCCACGGGCTCGGGCGGCGCCGGCGGCGCAGGCACGGGCGGTGCGGCAACGGCCACGGCTGGCGCGGCAACGGCCTCGGGCGGCGCAGGCGGCGCGCAAACCAGCACTGCCGGCAACGGCGGCACGGGCGGCGCGGCGGCCAATGGCAGCGCCACATCGTCGGCCTCGAACGGTAGCGCCACGGCCGGCAACGGCGCTGTGGGTGCCGCATCGGGCACGGGCGGTGCAGGCGGCGCCGGTGGCGTGGGCAATGGCGGCGCGGGCGGTACCGGCAACGGTGCAGTCGGCGGCGCTGGCGGCAACGGCGGCTACAACGTCGTCGATGCTGGCGCCTTCAACATGTCCAACACCATGACCAGCGTCGGGCAATCCGCCGCAGGCGTCATGATCGCCAGCCAGAACAGCGGCATGGCGTCGCTGGTGCAGCAAAGCGTCAACGTCCAGGCGAACGTGAATGCCGGTCGCTAAGTCCGAGTGAGTCCTCCGGCTTCGGCCGGAGGCTTGCACGGTTGGCATTCGAGATGACGGGTATCCCGGCGCCTGCAAGGGCCGGGATGCTTGTCTGTCGAGGTGCCTGGGAGGTCCGATACCGTGGCCCGGATGGGAGCCGCGAGGTCGGAACAAGAGGGAGACGCACCATGTGTTCGCATCGCTCCGCTGTCATGGCAGTCACGACAGCTCTCCTGGCCTGGCCGTTCGCCCAGGCTGTAGCAGGACCACCGACCGCCGAGGCATCGGCCGTGGCGGTGGCCAGCAGTGAATCGGGCGCAGCCACCGCGGTGGCCGGCGCAGCGGCAAGCGTCACGGCGGTCAAGCCGGACGCGGCACCCAGGAACAATCTGTTCGGCACCACGGCACGCGCGGTTGGCAGCGACAAGCTGGACGGCGTACGCGGCGGCTCCGAACTCGTCGTCAACGACATGCGCCTGCACGGCACCGTGGCGGACAACGCCGCCATCAACACGCTGTCTGGCAGCAACATCGTTTCCGATGGCGCGTTCTCGAACGCGGCGGGCTTGCCCACCGTGATCCAGAATTCGGGCAATAACGTGCTGATCCAGAACGCGACCATCCTCAACGTCCAGTTCAAATGATCATGCGCCGCCTGTTGCTGGCCGCCGCTACCGTGGCGGCGACGCTGGGGAGCTTCTCCGCTGCCCGCGCCGACTACATCAACGTGCCCGCCGACGGCGGCAAGAACTACTACGTGCCGGTCACCAGCCTCCGCGAGGCCCGGTATCGCACCACCATCCGCCAGCAGTTCGACTTCAGTTGCGGCTCGGCCGCCATCGCGACGCTGCTGACCTACCAATACGGCTACCCGGTCACGGAGCAGGTGGTCTTTGCCAACATGTACGTCAACGGCGACCAGGCCAAGATTCGGGCCGAAGGGTTCTCGCTGCTCGACATGAAGCGCTTTCTGGAGTCGCGCGGGTTCCTGGCCGATGGCTACGAACTGCCGCTCTCCAAGCTGGAGGAAACGCAGGTACCGGCGATCGTGCTGATCGTCGAGAACGGCTATCACCACTTCGTCGTGGTGAAGGGCGTGAAGGGCAACCGCGTGCTGATCGGTGATCCGGCACGTGGCACGCGCGCGCTGGAGCGGGAGCATTTCGAGCGGATCTGGGACAGCCAGCTGCTGTTCGTGATCCACAACCGCACAGAAAACGCGCGCTTCAATCTGGTGTCCGACTGGCGCGTCGCGCCCTCGGGCCCCTACTCTTCGGGGATCAACCGCGACAGCCTGTATTTCACCGTCATGCCCAAGCATGGCGTGAACGATTTCTGAGTCGAGGAGCAGTCATGGTCCTGACAACCGCTTCACCCGCACTCCGGCGCAGAGCCGGCAGTGCGGCGGCGATGGCCTTGCTGGGCGCGGGTCTGGCCTGCGCCGGCAATGCCTACGCCGACATGGGTGCGCCCATGCCCGATACGGCAATCGACATCGCGCTGAGCGCGACCGCCGACGTCCCTACCGTGCCCGCAGCGCCGGAACTCCCGGCCGTGGCCGTGTCCCATGCCATCGATCTGCCAGCGATGCCCACGCAAGTGGAGCTGGCCGCCGATATCCCCGTGCCGCCGCCCGTTGAACGCGTGGCGGCACCTTCCGTTAACCCTGTTGTCCCTGTTGCCCAAGCGCCTGCGTCCGAGGGACCGGTGGCCAGGGCCCCCACGGCGAAGCACCGCGCAGCCGAGGATCCGCTGGCAAAGGCCATGACCGTTGCCACGCGCGACCCCGACGCGCCGGTGACCGATGCACGCGGCGGCATGGCCAAATGGAAACCGGTGGCGCAGGCGCGGCTAGACAAGCAGCGTGGCGGGTTTGACGTGGCCGGCCTGCAGGTCAGCTTCGGCATCGACCGCGCGGTCTTCGTCAACGGCGCGCTGGCCGTGGCGACCAGCATCAACATTCCCGATGTGAGCCGCATCACGGCGGCGCAGGCGCAGCAGCTGCAAGCCACGCTGGGCGGCGTGGCGGCTGCCGTAGCCAACGCCAACAACGCCGCCACCGGCGCCGTGGCAGCCGCCAATGCCGCGGCCGCCAATGCACAGGGTGCGGCGGGCGCGGCGGGGCAGTCGGCCACCGCCACGGCCAATGGCGCGACGGCCAGCGCGCAGGGCGCGGCAGGCACGGCCCAGGCAGCCGCCAACGCGGCGGCGCAGGGTGCCAATGCCACGGCGCAGGGCGCGGCGGGCATGGCCTCGCAGGCCGTGGCCACGGCCACCGGCACGGTGACCACCAATGGCCTGTCGAACGTCGTGCAGAACGGCGCAGGCAATACGGCCAACGTTGGTGCGATGGCGAACATGCCGAGCACGGTGATCCAGAATACGCTTAACAACCAGAGCATCCAGAGCCTGATGACAATCAACGCCAGCGTGAACACGCTGGCGGCGTTCCGCACGCAGATGGCAAATACTGCGCTGAACAGTGTCATCCAAAGGACAGCCAGCATGAGGTAAGTCGCGAATACGCGGACAAGCGGTACAGGTTGCGGGCTCCTGCGAGACAGCCCGCCGTCCCCGGGGGAGGAAGACGTCATGAAGAAGCGTTCGCTGCAGGGCATCCGTTTTGCCGGCTGCTCGACGATGCTGTTGCTGGGCGGCATGAGCCACGCCCAGACACCGCCGGACGCGGGGCCACCGGCCGCCGCCCGGCTGGAGACGCTGCAGAAGGAGCTGACCGAACAGTCCCGGCAGCTCGAAGCCATGAAGCGCGCGCTGGCGGAGCAGGAAGCCACCATCCGCGAGCTGCGCAATACCATCAGCCCCGACTCCCTCGCGCGCAAGCGCGGCGGCCAGCGTACCGGCGCCGATGTGTCCACCAACTCGGCCGCCGCGGCCGCCGGCAGCAGCGCCACCCAGATCAACAACACGGTGCAGCAGGGCATGCAGCAGCAGGCCCAGCAGCAGCCTGCGGGGCCGGGCGATCCGCAGAACCAGGCCCCGCCAGACAACGTGGCGCAGGGCGCCCAGCAGGGCGAGTCCCTCGCCGGCGCCGAGGAGCCGGTGGGCCGCGCGCCGGTGTCGGACGGCCGTCCGCCCGAGATCGCCCCGATCTTCGACCAGCCTGGCGTGCTGACGGCCCAGGGCAGCCTGGTGGTGGAACCGAGCTTCCAGTACGGCTATTCGTCGAACAACCGCGTGGCGCTGGTCGGCTACACGGTGATCCCGGCCGTGCTGATCGGCCTGATCGATGTGCGCGAGGTGAAGACCACCACCTACCTCAGCGCGGTGGCGTTCCGCTACGGCCTGACCAAGCGGCTCGAGATCGAAGCCAAGGTCCCCTACGTCAGCGCGAAGTCGCAGACCGTGAGCCGGGAAGTCTTCACCGGCAGCGCGTTCGACAACGTGTTCAACTCCAGCGGCAACGGCCTGGGCGACGTGGAGGCGACGCTGCGCTACCAGCTCAACTACGGCAACGAGAAGATGCCGTACTTCATCGGCTGGCTCCGCTACAAGTCGAATACCGGGAAAGATCCGTTCGAAGTGGTGACCGATTGCGTGACGCGCTGCGTCAGCAATACCACCGGCACCGGCCTGCCGCTGGGCATGCCGACGGGTACCGGCTTCCAGGCGATCCAGCCGGGCGTGACCTGGCTGCTGCCGACCGATCCGGCGGTGTTCTTCGGCACCTTCAGCTACCTGCACAACTTCGCGCGGGACAACGTCAGCCGCACCGTGCTGAACGGCCAGACCGAGTCGCTGGGCAAGATCGCCCCGGGGGACATCTTCCAGTTCAACTTCGGCATGGGCCTTTCGCTGAACGAGCATGCCTCGTTCAGTATCGGCTATGACCAGAGCATCATCTGGCCGACCAAGCAGAACGGGCAGACCATTCCGGGCTCGGTGCGCATCACGCAGGGCACGTTGCTGGTGGGCTACTCGTACCGCTTCAGCCAACGCTATACCCTGAACCTGTCGGTGGGCGCCGGCCTGACCCGCGACACGCCGGACCTGACTGTCACGCTGCGTCTGCCGATCACATTCTGACGCAGGCAGATAGCGCGAGGTGACGCGCGGCGCGCATGCGCGATGTTTCAAGCGCGCGTCACCACGGAGCGTGCCGCAGCGCGCCTTGCAACCGGTCTGCGAACGGAGTAGAACGAACTATCCCGTCCCGCACCGACGGATACCCAAGCCGGGGCGGCCTGAGCCTGAAGAGGAGACTAGCCATGCGCAAACGCATCTTCTGGTTGTTGCCCGACCTGCCAAGCGCCCGCCGCACCATGGACGACTTGCTGCTGGCCCGCATCGAGAATAGCCACATCCATTTCGTGGCGCGCGATGGGTCAGACATGACCGGATTGCATGAGGCGAACCTGTTCCAGACCTCCGACATCGTCCACGCCGCCGAGATGGGGCTGATGGTGGGCGGTGGCGTGGGGATCGTGGCCGGTGTGGTGGTGGCGATGTTCCCTATCGTCAGCGACACGCCGCAGTGGGGCCTGGTCGGCGTGCTGGCCGTGCTGGGCGCGGTGTTCGGGGCCTGGGCCTCGAGCATGATCGGCAGTTCGGCCCCCAACAGCCGGCTGCGCGCCTTCGAGAAGGACATCGAGGACGGCAAGCTGCTGCTGATGGTGGACGTGCCGCGTGGCCGCATCGAGGAAATCGAGATGCTGCTCCAGCGCGCCCATCCGGAAGCCCGCTTCGCCGGGATGGACCCCGCAGTGCCGGCGTTCCCCTGAGCCCTTCCTGGGCTCTTCACGGAACGCTTCGCTGCATTGCAACGCTTAGCCTGCGCGCCCCCGTGGCGCGCCCCGGCGCACGGCTTGTCGTGCGCCATGCTGCGGCCACACCCGCGCCGTCACCCGGAGCTTTCCCGGCAAACGGTGTGCTGCCGCAGCAACACCCCTCCCGACCCTCCCCCCCTGGATGTTTGAACATTTACCCCCGTTGAGGTAAGTTGCGGGCATCGCACGGTCGTCCCCACGGGGCGCGCCGTGTGCCGCAGCGGCAAAAAATTACTAGTCAGCCAGCAGCTTTTGGAGGGGTCACAATGAACGCAAGGAGCTTTGCGTGCGGCATGCTTGCCGCCACGCTGGGGTTTGTCGCGCCCGTGGCGGTGCACACCGCGCACGCGGAACCGGGGATCAGCAAGGGCACCATCCGCATCGGCCAGTCGGCTGGCGTGACCGGCCCGGTAGCCGGCTCGGTCAAGGAGCAGATCGCCGGGGCGCAGGTTTACCTGAAGACCGTCAACGCCAACGGCGGCGTGGCCGGGCGCCGCATCGAGCTGGTGACCTACGACGATGGCTTCGACGCCAAGCGCACCCCCGACAACGTCCGCAAGCTGATTGCCGAGGACAAGGTCTTCGCGCTGTTCATGGTGCGCGGCACGCCGCAGAACGAAAGCATCCTGCCGATCATCGGCGCGGAGAAGGTGCCGCTGGTGGCCCCGCTGACCGGCGCCATCACGCTGCATCGCCCGGTCAACCGCTACGTGTTCAACGTGCGCGCCAAGTACCAGGACGAAGTGGCCCGCGCCATCAACCACCTCGCCACCTCCGGCATGAGCCGGATCGCCATCTTCTACGCCAACGACGGCTTCGGGCAGGACGTGTTCGAAGGCTTCACCACCGCCCTTCAGGCGCGCGGCGTGCAGCCGGCGGCGGCGGCCTCGTTCAACCGGCCGATGGGCGATATCGGCCAGGGCGTGGCCAACGTCCACAAGGCCAATCCGCAGGCCGTGATGGTGATCGGCTCGGGTTCGGAAGCCGCGCGCATCATCAAGGAACTGAAGCGCGCCGGCAGCGAGGCGCAGTTCGTCACGCTCTCCAACAACGCCGCCGACTCCTTCATCAAGGAACTGGGCGATGACGGGCGCGGGCTGATCATCACGCAGGTGGTGCCGGGCATGAACTCCAGCCAGATGAGCATCGCCAGCGAGTACCGCAGCATGGCCAAGGCCCAGAACGTGGAGCCGAGCAACGCGGGCATGGAAGGCTTCATGTCGGCCAAGGTGCTTGTGGAAGGGCTGCGCCGCGCCGGCGCGGAGCCCACGCGCGAGAAGCTCGTGACCGCGCTGGAAGGCCTGCGCGACTACGACCTCGGCGGCATCCTGATCAGCTACAGCGCCACGCGCCACACCGGCTCGTCGTTCGTCGAGATGTCGATCGTCTCGTCGACGGGCAAGCTGATTCGCTGACGCATCAGGGAACCCCCGGCGCCATGCCGGGGTGTTTTTCCGGCTGCTGCGCTGCGGTATAGTCGCCGCATGCCGATTTCCACCGCAGTCTCCCCGTCCCCCTTTTCTCTCGATGGCCGCGTCGCGCTGGTCACCGGCGGCGCGCAGGGCCTTGGCCGCGCGATTGCCGCCGGCCTGGCCGCCGCGGGCGCCCACGTGCTGGTCTGCGCGCGCAGCGCCGACCGCGTGGCGGACACCGTGGCGCAGTTGCAGGCCAGTGGCGGCAGCGCCGAAGCCCTGCCGCTCGACATCACCGACGAAGCCGCCGTCGCCGCCACCTTCGCGGCGCTCGCCACCCGGCCGGGCCGGCTCGACATCCTGGTCAACAACGCCGGCACCCGCAACCGCGCTTCCATGGTCGATCTCGACGCTGGTGACCTGCGCGCCATGCTCGAGACCAATCTTGTCGCGCCCTACACGCTGTGCCGCCACGCTGCGCAACTGATGCAGCGCGGGCAGTACGGGCGCATCGTCAATGTCTCGTCGATCGCCGGGCAGGTGGCGCGCGCCAACGACGTGCTCTACCCGGCCACCAAGGGCGGGCTGGACGCCCTCACGCGCGCCATGGCGGCCGATCTGGGCCGCCACGGCATCACCGTCAACGCCATCGCGCCCGGCTACTTCGCCACCGAGCCGAACCAGTCGATGGTGGCGGACGGCACGGTCGCCGAATGGCTGCGCAACCGGACCTCGCTGGGCCGCTGGGGCCAGCCGGACGAAGTGGCCGGCGCGGCGGTCTTCCTCGCCTCACCGGCGGCATCGTACGTCAGCGGGCAGGTGCTGGCCGTCGATGGCGGCTACCTCGGCCACTTCTGACGCAGGCAGTCGATCATCGCCGCCGCGGCGGGCGAATCGCCCCGCTCCTTGAGCCGCACCAGGCAGATGTCGCGCACCAGCGACGGCATCTGCAACGGCCGCACCGCCAGCCCCTCGCGCCGGAACTGGAACAGCGCCAGCGCCGGCACCACCGACACCCCCAGCCCCGCCTCCACCAGCGCCGCCACTGTGGCCAGATGCTCCACCTCCATCACGCCATTGACCCGCAGCGGGTGTAGCGCCGCATCCAGGTGCTGGCGCACGCTGCTCGTGCGGGAGAGCTGGATGAAGGGCAGCCCGGCCAGCGCCTGCGGCGCGATGCGCCGCTTTGCCGCGAGCGGATGGTCTGCCGGGCAGACCAGATGGAAGTTGTCGTGGACCAGCGGCTCGATGCGCAGGTCGGCATCCTGGGCCGGCGCCGGGGCCAGCGCGAAGTCCGCCTGCCCGCGCCGCACGAGATCGATGCAGCCATCGGCCAGTTGATCGTGCAACTCCAGCGAGATGCCGGGGTAGCGGCGATGGAAGTCCGCGAGCAGCGGCGGCAGGTCGCCGCCCGCCAGCGAGGGCAGGGCGGCGATGGCCACGCGGCCCTTGCGGCGCTCGGCGTGGTCGCGCAGGTCCTCGAACGCCGTCTCGAAGTCGGCCAGCAGGCGGCGCGCCACTTCCTCGAAGCGGCGGCCGTCCGCGCTCAGCTCCACATGGCGCGTGGTGCGCTCGAACAGCCGGCTGCCGGCCTGCTCTTCCAGCGTCTGCACCAGCGTGCTGAAAGCCGACTGGGAGAGGTGGCACGCCTGCGCCGCGCGCGTGAAATTGCGGTGCGTGGCCAGCGCCACGAAGGCGCGCAGGTGCTTGACCGACAGGTTCGGGATCATGGCGGGCTGGATCTATCCACAGAACCGATAGATTAATCCAAATGATCTGTTTGATGGTGGGAGCGGCGAAGCCTAGAATCGGATCGCCTTCCCCCCTCTTCCGCGAACGCCCATGACTGCTCCCCTGCTGATCGGCTCCGGCGCCGGCTTCTCCGGTGACCGTACCGATGCCGCCTTGCCCGTGGTGCGCACGCTGATCGCCGCCGGCGGCCCGGCGGCCCTGATTTTCGAGACGCTGGCCGAGCGCACGCTGGCGCTGGCGCAACTTGCGCGGCGCAGCGATCCCGAGCATGGCTACGAGCCGCTGCTCGACCAACTCCTGACGCCCGTGCTCGGCCTGTGCCTGGGCAACGGCATCCCCATCGTCGGCAACTTCGGCGCGGCCAACCCGCGCGCGGCGGCGCGCCGTATCGGCACGCTGGCGGCGCAGCTTGGCCTCGCGGCACCGCGCGTGGCCGTGGTGGAGGGCGACGACCTCTCGCACGACGCCGGCCGCGCCGTGCTGCGCGGCATCGTGGGCCCGTCCTTCCCGGAAGCGCGCTTCGTCTGCGCCAACGCCTATATCGGCGCGCGCGGCATTGCCGATGCCCTGCGCGACGGCGCGCAGGTCGTGGTCTGCGGCCGCGTGGCCGACCCCGCCCTGGCCGTGGGGCCAGCCATGGCGCACTTCGGCTGGGCCTGGGACGACTGGGACCGCCTGGCCGCCGCCACCATGGCCGGCCACCTGCTCGAATGCGGCGCCCAGGTCAGCGGTGGCTACTTTGCCGATCCGGGCATGAAGGACGTGCCCGACGTGCACGCGGTGGGCTTCCCCATCGCCCAGCTCGACGCCGACGGCCGCATCGAGATCTTCAAGGCGGCCAACACTGGCGGCTGCGTGGACCTCCGCACGGTGAAGGAGCAGCTGCTGTACGAAGTCCACGACCCGAGCGCCTACCTGACGCCGGACGTGGTGGCCGACATCGGCGCCGTGACCGTGTCCCAGATCGGCCCGGACCGCGTGGCGGTGCGCAACATCCACGGCCACCCCCGGCCCGAGCAGCTCAAGGCCAACCTGTTCTATCAGGGCGGATGGTTCGCGGAGGGCGAGATTTCCTATGCGGGGCCCAACGCGGCGGCGCGCGCCCGGCTGGCGGCCGACATCCTGCGCAAGCGGATGCAGGGCCTCGGCCACGATGTGCCGATTCGCTTCGACCTGATTGGCGTGCTGAGCGTGTTTGCCGACGATGGCGGCGCCATGCTGGCGGCGCCCCAGCCGGGCGAGGCGGCCGCGCAGGACGTGCGCCTGCGCGCCGCGCTCGCCCACGAGGACAAGGCGGTGGCCCAGACGCTGCTGCGCGAGGTCAACGCGCTCTACACCTGCGGCCCGGCCGGCGGCGGCGGCGTGCGCACCGCGCTGCGCGCGCGGCTCAATGCGATGTCGTGCCTGGTGCCGCGCGATGCGGTGTCGCCCACCCACGTCCTCGTTGCCTGACCGGAGACCGCCATGACTGCCACCACCGCCGCCACCGCCCCGCTCTACCAGTTTGCCCACGGCCGCACCGGCGACAAGGGCGACCGCTCCAATATCAGCGTCATCGCCTACGACGCGCGCGACTTCGATCACCTCGTGACCCATGTGACCGAAGACGCCGTGCGGGCCCTGTTCGCCCACCGCCAGCCCACGGCGGTGAAGCGCTACGTCGTGCCGTCCATCCAGGCGATGAATTTTGTCATCGATGGCGTGCTCGACGGCGGCGTCAACGACGCCCTCAATCTCGACACGCACGGCAAGGCGCTCGCGTTCCTGCTGCTGGGCCTGCCGATTCCCGTGCCGCCGCGCCTTGCCGCCGGCACTTCCTGATCGATTCTTCGCTTTTTTCTGATCTAGCGACCTCTTACAACAAATCGAGGAGACAACGATGTACGGATTCCGCAGCCCGCTTACCCTGGTCGCGCTCGCCTGCCTGGCCCTGCCGGCCGGCAGCGCCTGGGCCGAATACCCCGACAAGCCGATCCGCTTCGTCGTGCCGTTCGCGGCCGGCAGCGCCACGGACCAGCTCGCGCGCGCCGTGGGCCAGGCCATTACCGTGGACAGCAAGGTCACCGTGGTGGTGGACAACAAGCCCGGCGCCAACGGCTTCATCGCCGCCAGCGACGTCGCCAAGGCCAGCCCGGACGGCTACACGGTGCTGATCACCACCAACACCACCCACGCGGCCAACGAGCACCTGTTCAAGAAGCTGCCCTACGACCCCGTGAAGGACTACGCGCCTGTGACGGCGCTGGGCCGGGGCGGCCAGATCATGGTGGTGAACCCGCAGGTGCCGGCCAAGACCGTGGGCGAGTTCATCGCGCTGGCCAAGAAGGAGCCGGGCAAGCTGAGCTTCGGCAGCGGCAGTTCGTCGTCGCGGATCGCGGGCGAGCTGTTCCAGCAGATGGCACACGTGCAGCTGCTGCACGTGCCCTACAAGAGCAATCCGCTGGCGATTACCGACCTGCTCGGCAACCAGATCCAGATGATGATCACGGACACCGCTACCGGCCTGCCGCAGGTGAAGTCGGGCAAGCTGCGCGCGCTGGGCGTGTCGGGAAAGGCGCGCTCGCCGCTGGCGCCGGACGTGCCGACCATCGACGAGGCAGGGGTGAAGGGCTACGAGATGAGCTACTGGTTCGCGGCCTACGCACCGGCCGGCACGCCACCGGCGGTGGTGACCAAGCTCAACCAGCTGCTGGTGAAGGCGGCGAAGAGCGACACCGCGTCCACGTTCTATCAGTCAACCGGGACCGAGGTGTTCACGAGCACGCCGGCCGAGCTGGCCAAGTTCCAGGGTCAGGAATCGGCCAAATGGGGCCGGATCATCAAGTCGGCGAACATCCAGCCGGAGTAATCCGCCCACGCAGAAACGGGTACGCCCGCTGCTATGAAAAGACGCCCGCTATTGTGAACTGACCCCCAGAAGTTGGACGGTTGATGGCTAGGCCGGAAAGGGCTGAGTCCTGTATTGCACGGGACTCAGCCCTTTTAGTTTGAGCTTGATGCGGTCATGATTGTAGTAGTGAATGTATTGGCGCAGTCCATCCTGCAGTT